>NZ_LBIY01000098.1:0-682533 GCF_028128625.1 Bradyrhizobium sp. CCBAU 45389
CGAGCAGAATCTTGCCGAAATGGCGCAGCGGTTAGAGGCCGCCCTGCGGCGCCCGGCCGGCGAACCGGTCGCGCCCCCGGTTGCACCGGAGCCGCCCGCCGGTCCGCCGCGCGTCGCACGCAGCGAGTCGCCGGCGCCCCCGGCCCCGCCCGCAAAACCCGCCGCGGAGAAGACCAGCTTTGAAAATCTCGAAGACGAGATGGCCTCGTTGCTCGGCCGTCCGAAGCCGTCTTCGTGAGGCTGCCGGCCCTCCCGCGTAGAGTTCTTTTCCTTTCTGTCCTGGTCGGCGCGGCTTCGCTCGCGATGCCCGCGCACGCGCAGGACATCAGCATCAATCTCGGCGGCCAGGGCGGCGGCGTCACCGAGCGCGCGATCCAGCTGATCGCGCTGCTCACGGTGCTGTCGATCGCGCCGTCGATCCTGATCATGATGACCTCGTTCACGCGCATCGTGGTCGTGCTGTCGCTGCTGCGCACCGCGATGGGCACGGCGACCGCGCCGCCGAACTCGGTGATCATCGCGCTGGCGATGTTCCTCACCTTCTTCGTGATGGGGCCGGTGCTGCAGAAGTCCTACGACGAGGGCATCCGTCCGCTCGTCGCCAACCAGATCAGCGTCGAGGACGCGCTGCAGCGCGCCTCCGTCCCCTTGCGCGGCTTCATGCAGAAGAACGTGCGCGAGAAGGACCTCAAGCTGTTCCTCGACCTCTCCGGCGAGCCGCCGCCCGCTACCCCCGACGACCTCGCGCTACGTATCCTCGTCCCCGCCTTCATGATCTCCGAGCTGAAGCGCGCCTTCGAGATCGGCTTCCTGCTGTTCCTGCCATTCCTGATCATCGACCTCGTCGTCGCCTCGGTGCTGATGTCGATGGGCATGATGATGCTGCCGCCGGCGACGATCTCGTTGCCGTTCAAGCTGATCTTCTTCGTGCTGGTCGACGGCTGGTCGCTGGTGGCGGGAAGTTTGGTGCAGAGCTACGGGGGATGAGGCGCTTGGGTTCGCGCGCCCCCTACCCCTTCACGTCATACTGCTTGCTGAGATGGTCGCCGATCTGGACCAGCATGGCGACGCTTTCGGGGAAGCCCGGCTTGTCCCGCGTGGCCTGATCGGCATCGACGCGGAACTCCCAGCTGTCGCCGTCGCGAACGATGGAGATGGCGAAGCCGTCGGGGCCATCGACATGGGCCTTCAATTCGGCCCGCGCCATGGCGATGAGTTCGGCTTCGGTCTTGGCAGGCTTGCTCATATCGTTCCTCTTCCGGCATGAAGATACTGCAGGTTGCCGTCTCGCGCAGCACCTGTCGAGTGGGCCAGAGGTAGCAGGGTTCCTAGCGCGTCATCTTGATCTGCCGCACGACGGGGATCGTGGGCAGCGAGCCGGTGTGGTCGCTCTCGTCCTTGGCCTGCGGCGAGGCCGGCGCGCGGGCGGTGGCGTCGGGGAAGCGCTGCTTCATCTCGCGCAGGAAGCCGTCGAGCGTGTCGACACTGGCGGCGAGCTTCGCGATCTCGGCGAATTCGGCGCTGGAGGCCGCGGCCGGCTTGCTGGCGATGTCGAAGGCGAGACGGTCGGCGCTCTCGCTCATCAACGGCGCGTATTTCTCGCGGAAGCGCGACAGGCCGATCGAGTCGTCGGCGAGCGCATAGCCAACGGCGGCGCGGATAATGTCGCTCTTCTCTACCGCGTTGAGCGGCTTGAAGTCGCGGAAGCGCTCGCCGTAGTACAGCTCGATCTGCTCGGCGGACTCGCGCCAGCGCCGCGCCGCCCAGAAGATGTCGGAGCGCAGGCGGAGCACCTCGCGTCCGGACACGTTGGAGACGATGTCGAGCGCGAGATCGTGACGGCCGACGTCGCTCTGCGCACGCGCTTCCAGCAACAGGCGCTGCTGCCTGAGCTCGCCGGAGAGATCGCTGATGCGGCTCGCGCGCAGCGCCGAGATCGCCTTGTCGGGCCTGCGGTTGGCGAGATAGATCATGGACAAGCGCGCGGCAACCTGGGCGCGGGCGGCGCCTTCGAGGCGATGGTCGACCTGGTATTGCAGGAGCTCGGCGGCCTGGTCGAGCAGGTCGATCGAGGCGAGACGGTCGGCAAGGCGCCGGATCAGTTCGTCGCCGCGGCGGCCGATCGGCGTCAGCTCGCGAAACTCGTAGAACATGCCGAGCGCTTCGACCACCGGCAGCTCGTCGCCCTTCGGGCCTAAGAAGATCTGCGTGAACAGCTCGGAGGCGAGGTCCTGCGCCTGGCGCGAGGCTTCGGCGTTCGGCTGCAGCCTCGTCGCGGTGCGCGCCGCTGTGAGCGCGTCACGGTAGCGCCCATTCGCGGCATACAGCTGCGACAGCATCTGCAACGTCTTGACCTCGATCGCATCGCCCCGCCAGGTCATCGACAGCGTCTCGAGCTCGCGCAGCGCGTCTTCCTTGCCGATCTCGTCGCGCTTCTGGCGCAGCGCGACCTCGAGCTGCTTGGCCTCTGCCGCAGCCAGGCGATCGTTAGAGCCGACCGCGAACTTGTAGTCGTCGAGCGCGTCCTTGTCGTGGCCGAGCGCTTCGGCGAGCCGGCCGCGCAACACCGCAAAGCCGGGCGAGGCCTCGGGCGAGACGCCGACGACCTCGAGCTCGCTGCGGCGCTTGGAGGCGCCGGCATAGTCCTTCACTTCGAGCGAAGCCCGCATCGCGTCCATGGTCACGATGCGCTGGATGTCGAGCGGCAGCGAGGCTATGGCGAACTCGACGTTCTTGAACTTCTCGCGCGCGTCCGTCCATTTGCCCTGGCGCGCATAGGCGAGCGCCTTCCAGAGCTGGGAATCGTGGCTGTTGCCGATCACGGGATTGGCGAGGTCCTTCAGGCCCTGTGCCGGCCGGCCGATCAGGATGCTCGCGATCGCGTGCAGGATCAGCGCGCCGCTCTCCTCCTTGTTGAGCGGATCGGCCAGCATCAATTCGGTCACGGCCTTGGCTTCGTGATACATGGCGCGCGACATGTAGAACTGCGCGAGGTCGAGCCGCGGCAGCGAGCGCTGCGCCGGATCGACGGTGGAGATCGCCATGACCAGATCGCTCTGCCGCGTCCAGAAATTCTCCGACTGCCCCTTGCGCCAGGCTTCCGGGCTGAAGATCGGGCGCACCGCGGTCGGTGCCCGCTCGGCGGAGATGTCGACCGGCGACAGCGTCAGCCCGCCCTTCTTGCCGAGAATGACCTTGTCGGCCCCGACCTCGACGCCGACCTCGTCCGAGTTCGGCCGGATCGCGATGCCGTGCGCGGATTCCAGCAGCGAGAGATCGACGAGATCCTGCCGCTTGATGAAGCCGCGGACCGGCCGCTGCCCGGTGACGACATAGAGCGTGTCGCCGGCATCGGGATCGGTCAGCTTGTGCAGCTGGCCCGGGTTGGCAAAGGGGATCGCGATGTTGGCGAGCGCAGGATCGGTGATGTTGCGCGACATCATCAGCGGCAGCGGCGTCGCCTGGATCTTGTCGGCAAGGGTCAGCAGCCAGTTGGTCTCCTTACCGACCTCCTCGGTCGTCAGCGAGTAGACCAGCGGCCGGGTGAGACGGATGCGCACCGCCTGTCCCTTGTCGAGCGGGATGCGGCCGACCTCTCCGACCATCGCGCCGCCCTTGGTGCGGATCGCCTCGACGTCGATCGGCTTCGGTGTATCGAACACCAGCCAGATGGTGTCGCCGCGGCGGAACGCCGCCGCGGGGATTGAGACCTGAAGCGGAAACGTGACGCGCAGGCCGTCGCTGTCGCGGCGCGCTTCGACGCCGGCAACGGCGGGCTGCGGCACTGCCGGCGCCTCGACAGGCGGAGCCATGACGGCTTCCTTGACCGGCTCCTTCGCAGCTTCCGTCACGACCTCTTTGGGCGCCTCGGCCGTCGCGGGCTTGGCGGGTGCAGCCGGAGCTTCGGCAACAGGCGCCGGTACCGGTTTCGGCGCTTCGGCGGCTGGCATCGCGGCGGGAGCTTCCGGCTTCACTTCGATCTTGGCTTCGCGCGCGATCGTCTCCGATGTCGGCGGCGTAACCTCGCGGCGGACCTCCTTCGGCTTCTCGGGCGCCGGCTTTTCCGGCGGAGGCGCCGGTGCGTGGCCAGCAGGCCTGGCCTGCGCGATCGCCGCCTCCGGCGTCATGGCCGTCTTGCCCTTGTCGGGCTGGAAGGAGACGTCGACGACGTAGTTCTTGTCGTCGCGGAAGGAGTGCACGTCGGAATCGCCGATCAGCGCGATCTCGACACTGGTCTGGTCGATGTCGGCCTTCTGCTTGATCGAGGCGACGTTCGGCGGCGCGGCGACGACGGCGTCCGCAAGATCGAAATTGAGATTGGCGTTGAACATCAGCGTGAGCTTCTGCTCATTGAGCACCGAGGACACGCCGACGCCGTCAGGCATCTCGAACACGAAGCGCACGAAGGTCGGCTGCATCGAGGCGCGGACGCGGATCTGCGGTCGCTTCTTGGTCTCGGCCGCGGCGCGCTGGGCGCGCAGCGCCCGCTCCGCGATACGCGCACGCTCGGCGAGTTCCTTGACCACGTCCATCGGCAGGCTCGGCGGCGGCCCCTTCCAGCCCTCCGGCAGGAGATCGATGAAGGTGCGCTCACCGGCATTCATGGTGTTGACGGTGACGCGCCGCGCCAGCGACAGGCGGATGGCGCCGCCATCGGGATCGCGGCGGGCGGAGTTGACGTAGTCGGGCGCGCCTTCCGGGACGCGGTCGACGGGAACCTCGACGGGACGGTCGAAGCGGATAATGAGAATGGAGCCGGCCGTCGTCACCTCGGACGGAACATCCTCGCCGAGCTTGATGACGAGACGGGCAAAGCCGCCGCCGGCCGAGAAGGTCGCCTCGCCCCTGACGGCATCCGCCGCTAGGCCGGGCGCCGCGAGGCCGATCACGAGGCAGGCTGCCAGCACCGGCACCTTGCGGGCATGCCGCCACAGCCCCAGCGCCAAGGCGCGGGCTCGCGACACAAATCCAGCGGCAGCCTCTCGCGCCATTTGCGGCATGTCTTCCGGTTCGGCGGTTCACGCCGGCAACTGGCGCCGGCCGATGCCCTCGAATGTAGGTTTTGCCAATTAAGGACTTCTTAAGTATGAGCCCTCAATTCGGCTTTTGCGTCGGCTTGCCGTCGATCTTGGGCAGGTCGCCGGCCGAGGCGGATTGATCGCCGCCGCCATTGGCACGGCGGGCCATTTCGACCGTGAGCCGCTCGGCGGCCTCCGGCGACATCAATCCGAGGATGTCCGACATCTTTCGCGGCGCGATGGCCGAGGCGATCTCGATCAGCACGCCCATCTCGAGCCGGTCGAACACCCGCGCGGCGTCCTTCGGCTTCATGCCTTCATACATGGTGACGAGACCCTTCATGCGCTGGGCTTCGGCGGCCTTCTGCTCGGCCTGGGTCGCGGAGATGCGGGTTTCCACCGCCTTCATCTCCTCGACCTTGTTCTCGATGCGCTTCTCGGCGGATTTGAGCAGGCTCTCGCGGATGTCGATCTCGCGCTGGCGCGCCTCTATCTCCTGGCGGCGCGCCTGCAGGCGTTCGAGGATCGCGCGCTCGGAGGCCGAGACCTGCGGCTGGCCTTCCTCCACCTTCACCACGGTGCCTTCGGGCTTGGTCTCGGGCGCGGCGGGCTTCGGCGCCTCCTTCGGCGCGCCATGGGTCGAGCCGGTGATGTCAGGATCCTCACGGCCGGTCGGGAAGTTCAGATTCTCCTGTGCCCAGGACTTCTTCGCCTGGTTCGGCTTGTAGTCGAAGACATAGCCGCCATTGACCACGAGGCCCGCGACCTTGAGCGTCGCGAGACCTGCGACGGCGACCAGGACGACCGGAATGACGCGGATGTTACGGAAGGACTTCATACCATGGCTTTATGCGGCGATGCCGTTGGATCGCCGGCGCTCGGAGAAGGCTTCGGCCGCGGCCGCCACCGCCTTCGCCGACGAGGGTTTTGCCACGGGCGCGGCAACCGCTTCCGGACTGGTCACGGGACGCGCGGCGATCGCGATCTTGGACAGACGCCGCACCACGTTGTCGGCTTCGCCGAGCTGCTTGTAGAGCTGGTCCGACATCTGGGTCGCCGCCGCGAGCTGGCTGCCGAGGTTCTCGTTGACGTCGCGCACGGCGAGCTTCAGCCCGCCGATCGCGCGCTCGGCGATCTCGGTCGCGGTGATCAGCTCGGCGATGACCGCCTTCAGCGAATGCTCGTCCGCCTTCAGCCGCGTCAGCCGCTTGTTCAGTAGGATACAGTAGCCGATCGTGAGCATCAGCAAGATAGCCACCAACGTCTCGATCGCCATTCCCAGGGAGTGGTTCATGGGGCCTCCATCATCTTGTTCTGCTCGTCCACCTTCTCGAACATCGCAAGTGTCGTACTTGGCTTGCGCAGGGGTTTCGTCACGCGGATCGCGACGCGGTCGCCGACCCGGCCCATCCGCCCCTCGGTCAGCGTGACGTCGCCGCAGCGCACGGTGACGTTGGCATCGGCGCGCATGTCGAGCGGCAGCGTGTCGCCGACCTTGAGCCGCATCAGCTGCTTGAGAGGGATGTCGGCCTCGTAGAGCACGGCATCGACCGCGATCTCGGCCTGGTTGATCTCGGTAGCGAAATGGCCTTCCCAGACCGGGTCGCGGCCGAACTTTTCGCCCATGAACATCTGGAGCAGGACGCCCCGGATGGGCTCGATGGTCGCGTAAGGCAGCAGCAGCTCGATGTTGCCGCCGCGGTCTTCCATGTCGATGCGCAGTCGCACCAGGATCGCGGCGTTGGCGGGACGGCTGATCGCGGCGAAACGCGGATTGGTCTCGAGCCGGTCGATTGTGAAGGTCACCGGCGACAGCGGCCGGAACGCCTGCTCGGCGTCGATCAAAACCACCTCGACCAGGCGCTTGACCAGCTCGGTCTCGATCGTGGTGTAGGGCCGGCCCTCGATGCGAAGCTGGCTGGTGCCGCGGCGGCCGCCGAGCAGCACGTCGATCATCGAGTAGATCAGGCTGGAATCGACCGTCGCCATGCCGAAATTGTCCCACTCCTCGGCCTTGAACACCGAGAGCACGGCGGGCAGCGGGATCGAATTCATGTAGTCGCCGAAGCGTACCGAGGTGATGCGGTCGAGCGAGACTTCGACGTTGTCGGAGGTGAAATTGCGCAAGGAGGTCGTCAGCAACCGCACCAGGCGGTCGAAGACGATTTCGAGCATCGGCAGGCGCTCGTAGGAGACCATCGCCGAATCGATGATCGCGCGAATGCCGCTGTGGTCGTCGAGCGTGACGTCGCCGACGGTGAAGCCGAGGAGATTGTCGATCTCCTCCTGCGACAGCACCCGCTCGCCGGAATTCTTGCCGCTGCCGAGATCGCGGCTGCCGTCCTCGACCATGGCCGCCCATTGCAGGGCCATGGTCTCCGACAGCTCGTTTTCGGCAGCGGCCTTCGCGGCCTCCGCGGGATCCTCGGAATCGAGCGACGCCTCCCATTGGGCGGCAATCGCATCCTGGTCCATTTGCTCGTTGCCGGCCATGACGCTAGCCCGTTGCCTTCCGCAGCATCATCACTGGATCACGACTTCCTTGAACAGCACCGCGCTGACCTGGATCGGCGAGACCGCCGCGTTGACGCGCTTGGTCAGCTCCTCCTTGAGACGGAAGATGCCGGCGGAGCCGTTGAGGTCGGAGGAGCGCAGTTCGCGCACATAGGTCTGGAAGATGTCGGTGACGCGCGGCATGGTCGGCTTGATCGCCTCGATCTGCTTCTCTTCCTTCAGCTCCAGCACGATCTTCAGCTTCAGATATTGCACGCGCTCGCCCGGCGCGCCGGCGAGGTTGACCATGATGTCAGGGACGTCGACGAAGGCCGGCGGCTTCGGCGGGGGCGCCACCTCGGCATGATGCTCGTCGTCCCCGTGACGGAAGAAGAAGAACCAGGTCGCAGCACCGCCGCCGAGGATGGCGAGCAGGCCGACGGCCATGATGATGAGCTTGAGCTTGTTCTTGGGGGGAGCGGCTTCGGCGCCCTCGGCGGCTGCGCCGCCTTCCGCTTCATTCTCTGCCATGGTCGCCGGGCTCGCTCATCTCTTAAAGGAATCGAAAGAGCGAAGCCCCCTGGCAGACAGTGACGCGATACGAATGTCCCAGCGCAATGCGCTCCTCTTGCACGCAAACGCTACGGTAATAATGGTTAACGGTTTCTTTCGATTGGGGCTCAGCTAGGAAAAATCTGCCGGGCAAACATGGCTAACAGAACCTTTCTGCCGCCCTCCCACGCCCTCGAAAAATCCACAACACATTGAAGTTTCATAGCTTTTCAGGTTGGCACGGCTTTCGCTGAGAGAGGACCGAGACCGAACGGTTTGGGAGAACCAGGCGGTCTCTTCACGGGGTCCGCCAAGGCGCTTGGGAGAGCGAGGAGGCAGATCTCACTCAGGGGAGATCCTCCGATGCAGAACGCGCTTCTGATCGGCTTGTCACGGCAGATGACGTTGGAACGGCAGATGGATGTCATCGCCAACAACGTCGCCAATGCCAACACCAACGGCTTCAAGGCCGACCATTCGCTGTTCGAGGAGTACCTCAACTCGAACGCGCGTGAGGACAATTTCATCGGCTCCGACCGCCGGGTCTCCTATGTGCAGGACCGCGGCACCTTCCGCGACGTCGGCCAGGGGCCGATGGAGCCGACCAACAACCCGCTCGACATGGCGATCGACGGCAACGCGTTCTTCGCGGTGCAGGCCAACGGCGGCGAGCGCTACACGCGCGACGGCAAGTTCTCGCTCAACAGCACCGGCCAGCTGGTCACCTCCGACGGCAACCTCGTGCTCGGCACCGGCGGCCCGATCACCTTCCAGCCGACCGACCATGACATCAACATCGCCCCCGACGGCACCGTCACGGTGCTCGAGGGCACGGCCAGAACCGACTCGATCCGCGGCAAGATCCGCATGGTCTCGTTCGACGATCCGACCAAGCTGACCAAGCTCGGCGCCAACCTCTATGACACCGGCTCGGCCGCCCAGCAGGCCGACACCAAGTCCAGCGTGCGGCAGGGCTACATCGAGAAGTCGAACGTCAACTCGGTCGGCGAGATGACCCGCATGGTCGAAGTCATGCGCAGCTACACCGCCATCGCCAATCTGCTGCAGCAGCAGAGCGACCTCCACAAATCGGCGATCGAGAAGCTCGCCGACGTTCCGGCCTGATTAGGGGAGAACTGACATGCAGGCGCTTCACACCGCGGCGACCGGAATGGCGGCACAGGAACTCAACGTTCAGGTGATCTCCAACAACATCGCCAACCTCCGCACCACCGGTTTCAAGAAACAGACCGCGGCGTTCCAGGACCTGATCTACGAGCACGTGCGCCGCGTCGGCGCGCAGGCCTCGGACCAGGGCACCATCCTGCCTGTCGGCGTCGACATCGGCGGCGGCGTCAAGACCGTCGGCACGCCGCGCAGCATGACGCAAGGCACGTTGTCTCAGACCGGCAACGACCTCGACCTCGCGATCTCGGGCGAAGGTTTCTTCAAGATCCTGATGCCCGACGGCACCTATCAGTACACCCGCGACGGCACCTTCCAGATGGACAATCAGGGCCGCGTCGTCACCGCGCAGGGCAATCCGGTGCAGCCGACCATCACCATCCCGAACAATGCCTCGGGCATCACGGTGAGCGAACAGGGCCAGGTCTCGGTGACACTGCCGGGATCGTCGACCTCCTCGATCGTCGGCACGATCAACGTGACCCGCTTCATCAACAAGGCGGGGCTGCAGCCGGTCGGCAGCAACCAGTTCACCGAGACGCCGTCCTCGGGCCCGCCGCAGGACGGCACGGCGAACTCCGAAGGCTACGGCAAGATCACGCAAGGAAGCCTGGAGCAGGCCAATGTCGACGTCGTCTCGGAGATGAGCGACCTGATCGCCGCCCAGCGCGCCTACGAGATGAACGCCAAGGTCATCAGCGCCGCCGACCAGATGATGCAGTCGACCACGGCGCTGTTCCGCTGAGGTGATGACGATGATCCGCACCGCCCTCGCCACGATCTCAGCTCTCCTGCTGCTGGCACTGCCGGCAGAGGCCGCCGACGACGGCATCGCCGCGCCGACGCTGCGCGCGAACGTCACCGTGACCTCGGACGTGGTTCGGGTCGGCGACCTCATCGACAACGCCGGCTCGGCCGCGCTGGTCCCGGTCTATCGCTCGCCCGACCTCGGCACCACCGGTGCGCTGCCGGTCGCGCAGGTCCTGGGCGTGCTGCGCGCAAAGCAGGTGATCGGCGTGATGACCGGCGACATCAAGGAGGTGCAGGTCACCCGCCTCGCCCGCACCCTCGCCAACAAGGACCTCGAAAACGCGGTGGCGTCCGCGCTCGAGCGCCGCTTCGGCCTCGGCGATGCCGCCAACATCACCGTCACCTTCGACCGCGGCGTCTCCGACATGCGGCTCGACGCCTCCAACACCGGCACGCTGCAGCCGGTCGCAACCCGCTACGATGCGCGCAGCGGCCGTTTCGACATCGCCTTCGAGATCAACAACGACAACAACCCGACGCCGACCAAGCTGCGCTTCACCGGCACCGCGATCGAGACCGTGGAAGTGGCCGTGCTAACCCGCGACATCGACCGCTCCGACATGCTGAAAGCCTCGGACATCTCGCTGGAGCGCCGGCCGAAGGCCGAGGTCGCTGGCGAGCCCGCCTCGCGCGATCGCACCATCGGCATGCAGCTGCGCCGGCCGATGCGGGCGGGCACGCCGATCCGCGTCGCCGACATCGTCAAGCCCGACTTCGTGCAGCGCGACCAGAGCGTCACCATCATCTACGAGGTGCCGGGCCTCTACCTCACCACGCGCGGCAAGGCGATCGAGAGCGGCGCCGAAGGCGACACCGTCTCCGTGCTCAACCTGCAATCCAAGCGCACGCTGACTGGTGTCGTCACCGGCCGCGGCCAGGTCACCGTGCAGGGCGCCAGCCAGTCCGCGCCGATGGCGCCGGCGGTCGAGCAGACCTCCTCGCTCAAGCGCGACGAAGCGCCCGCCCCCGTCGACACTGCAGCCCTCGTCCGGAGCCTGGTCCAGGCCCCCGCGGCGCCGGCCCAAGCCGCTCAAGCTCACATCGCACAAGCCCAGATCCCGCAAGCCCGCGTCTCGCAAGCTCCAGCCAAGTCAGAGTAAGTCATGTCCCCGTTCAGTTCGGCTTCCCGTCTTCGTCGCATCGCGATCTCTGCCCTGCTGCTGGCCTCTTGCGCGCTGGGCGGCTGCTCCTCGATCGACCGCCTGTCGCAGATCGGCGAGCAGCCGAAATTGTCCGCGATCGACAATCCGACGACGCAGCCCGGCTACAAGCCGGTGCAGATGCCGATGCCGAAGCCGGAAGTCGCCTCCTACAATCCGAACTCGCTGTGGCGTAACGGCAGCCGCGCCTTCTTCAAGGACCAGCGCGCCCACCAGGTGGGCGACCTCCTCACCGTGACCGTGAACATCACCGACAAGGCCAACATCGCCAACGAGACCCAGCGCAGCCGCACCGCCAAGGAAGATTCGGGAATTACCGATTTTATCGGCAGCCAGACGGTGACGCAGCCGCTCAAGATCCTGCCCGGCCGCCTTCTCACCACCGACTCGACATCCTCTGCCGACGGCAAGGGCTCGGTCAACCGCACGGAAGCCCTGCAGACCAACGTCGCCGCGGTCGTCACCCAGGTACTGCCGAACGGCAACCTCGTGGTCGAAGGCAAGCAGGAGATCCGCGTCAACTACGAGATCCGCGAGCTGATCGTGGCCGGCATCGTCCGTCCCGAGGACATCCAGAGCGACAACACCATCGACTCCAGCAAGATCGCCCAGGCCCGCATCGCCTATGGCGGCCGCGGCCAGATCATGGACGTGCAGCAGCCGCGCTACGGTCAGCAGGTCATGGACGTGCTGCTGCCCTTCTAAGCCTCTTCAAGAGCTCCCACATCGTGTTCGCGAACCTAGGCGCGAACGACGGTGTACTACGCGGCCCTCGCTAGCTCCCCTGGCGAGGGCCGCATGTATTTCGCCTGCGCCGCCGTAGCGGCGCAGGCAACTCTCACAGGAGCATGATCCCGCGTGCTTGCGCCCACCGCTCGAGGATCTTGCTCTCCTCGGCGAGCGGCGGCCGGTTTGCAAACCCGCGAACCTGAACCGCCCGGGAACGGGGATCCAGTTCGATGGTCAGCAGCCGCTGGACACTCCCCGAGGCACGGCGGCGGAGCGACCAGATCGACGCCTGCCCGGCAATGCACTTCGTCGCGTAAGTGGCGACGCAGTGACGCATGCCGCGCGTTTCGGCAACGAGATCGGCCGCGGTCCGGAGCTGGACCACGACATACTCCTCGCGCTTGCTCCGATCCTTGGACGAATTCGTCCAGGACCAGTCCGCGATCGCCGCACCTCGCCAGGCCTCGTCGACGGGCTCCGCCGCCAGCCCACGCGCACGGTTCCGCGCAGCCTCGGCGCGACGGCGCGCGGCCTCGATGCGAGCGATCGCATCGAGATCGCGATGCCATTCGCGCATCTGGCGACCGAGCGAGACCAGCGAGCGTCCCTTGAGGCTGAACTTACGATTACGCCGGTAGCAAGCGGCGAGGTAATCGTAGAGATCGTCCATCTCCTCGACCGTGGTGGGATGTGCGCAGAAGAAGCGCACCACCTCGCGCCAGAAGCCGTGCTCGGCACGGGGCGTCTGCGTGATCCTGGTACGCGCGATCCGCAGCACAATGCCGGGATCGCCCGCATAGGAGCGCGCAATAGCCTGCCAGATCGCAGCCTCGAAGCCGACCTTCCCCAAGGGATTGAGGAACGCATGGACCTCCTTGCGAGACAGCCAGTCGGCCGCACCGGCAGCGTACAGCGAACCGCCACCGGCCGCCGCGATGTACCAGCGCTTGCGCAAACGGATCTCGTCCGCGCCCAGGCCCGCGCCGTCGATCCAGATCTGCTCCAGATGTTCTGCGACGGGATAGCGCGCGAAGAGATAGCGGGCCGCGGCAAGACGAAGACGCGCGGCATCGCGAGTCTTCATCCGCGGCTTCCAGGCTTCGGCATCGCGCACGATGTCGGCCTCGAAGCCACGCTTGGCCTCGTAGATCGCGGTCTCGAAATCCGGTGGAGGACGCGTCCGCTGCGACACATGCCGCAGCGACAGCTCGTAGGCTTCAACCCGCGCGCGCTCGGCCTCCCGCCGGCGCTGAATCAATGAATGTGCCATTGTCGTTCAACATGATTGGATGACTGTCAGCCGGACGCACTGAGAGCGTCGGCACGGAATGTGTCGATCGCCACAAAGTACTCACAGCTGGTCTCCTCATTGTTGAACGCGCAGGTTGAATGGGACGGGGCTCATATACCCGATCGCCGGCGGGCGCAAGGTGCGCTCCGTCTGAAATTCAGAAAACTACACATAGCGAGCGAGGCTCGCGACATTTTAGCAACGCTGTTGCCTCACACTCCGTCATTGCGAGCCAACGGGTCCGCGCGAAGCGCGGCCCGATGACAGGCTCCGCGAAGCAATCCAGAATCTTTCCGCGGAGGGATTCTGGATTGCTTCCTCGCGAAGAGCTCTTCGCAATGACGCGGAGGGAGCACTACTTGAACTCCGCCTCCACCACGCCGAGCCCGTCGAGCTCCATCCGCACCTTGTCGCCGGCCTTCAGCCACAGCGTCTTCACCAGGCTGCCGGTGAGAACCAGCTGCCCCGCATGCAGCCCCTTGCCTTCCGCGGCGAGATGATTGGCGAGCCAGGCGAGTGCGTTGTGGGGATGGCCGAGCACGTCGGCACCGGTGCCGTGGCTGACCTCCTCGCCGTTGATGATGGCACGGCCCTTGACCGCATTCAGGTCCGGCACCGACGAGCGCGGCACCGAGGGACCCAGCACGCAACCGGCGGCGAAGAAGTCGTCGGCGATCAGCGTCGGTGCGCCCATCGTCTCCCATTTCACGTAGCGGTCGTCGACGATCTCGATCGCGGGATGGTAGGACTCGACCGCCTCGCCGACCCATTCGGCCGTGAACGGCGCCTCGCCGGCGGCGAGGTCACGCTTGAGCCGCACCGCGATCTCGCATTCGACGCCGACGCGAACATATTTGGAGGCCTGGAGCTTCGCACCGCTCTCATGCACGCCCTTCTGGAACACGCCGCCGCCGCAGGGGTGCGGGATGCCGATATAGTCCTGCATCACCTGGCTGGTGCAGCCGATCTTGTAGCCGACGAGCGGGCCGACATTCGGCAGCAGCAGATCGTGCAGCGCGCGCTGGACCTGGTAGCCCTCGTCCTCGTCAGCCGGCGGAGCCTCGAGGACCGCAAGCGGCGCATGGTTGCGGCGCGCCAGCGCGATCGCCTTTGCGGCTTCGAGAATTTTGTCCATCGGCGCCGCCTCCCACGTTACCCAATCAAGGGACGGCAGTTCAGCATCCCCGCTCCGGCCTGACAAGCGCGGGCGGCGGTCTCACGGCTTGATGAGGCCAAGCCGGATCAGGCTCTCGGCGGTCGCAAGGATTGCCTCATCGTTGGAGCGGGGCTGCCAGCCGAGCAGCGACCGCGCCTTGGCGCTGGTGGAATGCCTGACCTTTCCGAGCATCGGCACGACCGCGCGCAGCAACGGAATCCGGTTCGCGGCCAGCCGCACCAGCCAGTCCGGGGCCTGGAGTCGCGGAACCCGGCGAGCGGCCGGCCCGAGTTCCCGCCGCAGCACCTTGCCGATGTCGAGGATCGACATCGTCTCCCCGGAGACGGCGATGAAGCGCTCGCTTTTGGCCTGCGGCGCCGTCATTGCCCGCAGATGCAGATCGGCGACGTCGCGCACGTCGACCACGCCGAAATAGACCCGTGGCACCGCCGGCATGGCGCCGTCGAGCAGCGATTTGACGATCTCGATCGAGCCGGAGAAATCCGGCCCCAGCACGGGACCGAAGATACCGGCGGGATTGACGACCGACAGTTCCAGCCCACCGCCCTCCTGCACAATGAAATCCCAGGCCGCCCGTTCGGCCAGCGTCTTGGACTTGATGTAGGGCCGCACGTCGGCGCCGCCGAGATTGGTCCAGTCGGTCTCGTCGAAGGGTTTCTCGCGCGGCGGATGGCCGTAGCCGACCGCACCCAGCGACGAGGTGATGACGACGCGTTTGACGCCGGCCTCGCGCGCGGCGCGCAGCACCCGCAGCGTGCCGTCGCGGGCCGGGATGATCATCTCGTTCTCGTCCTTGGGAACACTGGTCGACAGCGGCGAGGCGACATGGAGCACGTAGTCGCAACCCGCAGCCGCCTCGCGCCACCCCTCGTCCCGGACGAGGTCGGCCGTGACAAAGGATACGCTCTCCGGCGAAGCCGCCCCACCCTCGCGCAACATGGCCAGCACGTCGGCTTGACGCTCCGGCCGGCGCACCGTCGTCCGCACCGCGTGACCGGCGGCCAGAAGTTGCAGGACGACATGGATGCCGACGAAGCCCGACCCGCCGGTGACCAGAACAATGCTCATTGCCAAATTCCCTCGTTGCGGGCCGGTAAATTGGTTCCACCAACGCCCTGCTCAAGGCCGCATCTGGTCACTATGTGCTTGCGGACAAGTAGAATGGATTTCGAGACCGGTATGGAAAACCTGACCAACTCTTGCGACGGCGACTGCGATTGCAGCCCCGATCCCGCTTTGCTCGCCGACTTCAAGCGGGCCATCCATGCCCTCGGCGGCAAGTGGAAGCTGGAGATCCTGTTCGCCCTGATGAACGGCGCGGTTCGCTTCGGCGCCTTGCGGCGGTCGATCGGCGGCATCACCCAGCACATGTTGACCATGCAACTGCGCGAACTCGAGCAGGACGGGCTGGTGTCCCGAACGGCCTTTGCGGGGAAACCCCTAAGGGTCGAGTACGAGCTGACGGATGCGGCCTACGGCCTGCTCCCGGCGTTTAAGGAAATATTGAGCTGGTCGCGGCTTTATGGGGACGCACGCCTCCTGGCGTCGCGCGAGGCCTGATTGCAGCGCTGCTTGATGCAGCTGGATCAGCCACCGAGCATCCGAGCCGATCTCGTTGATGCGACTCGCAAAACGTCCCGCACCTGAAGTGAAGGCTGTTTCTCATCCGAACTCACGTGAGCTCGGAGGACTCGAGTCTAGCCCATTGATCGCGATTCACTTTTCGCGATTGCGCTCACACGTTGATGCGGGCGGTGGCAAGCGACAGGCAAAATGCCGAGTACGGCGCGAAATGGCGCCTTGCGTCCAAAAACAAAGAGCCGCATCGCTGCGGCTCGGACCTTATTCGTCGCGATAAACCTTCTCGCGTTTCTCGTGGCGCTCCTGCGCTTCCACCGAGAGCGTCGCGATGGGCCGGGCCTCGAGCCGCTTCAACGAAATTGGCTCGCCGGTGTCCTCGCAATAGCCGTAGGTGTTGTCCTCGATACGCTGGAGCGCGGCGTCGATCTTGGCGATCAACTTGCGCTGGCGGTCGCGGGCGCGGAGTTCGATGGCGCGGTCGGTTTCGGACGATGCCCGATCGGCAAGATCGGGGTGGTTCACGTTCTCCTCCTGCAGGGCTTGCAGGGTGAGCTTGGACTCTTTGAGAATCTCATCCTTCCAGGCGAGGAGCTTCAAACGGAAGTACTCCTTCTGCCGGTCGTTCATGAAAGGCTCTTTTTCGGTCGGTCGGTAGTTTTTCAACTTTTCCAAAGGGCGGCCTATCTGTCTAAGCAACGACTCGCAAACGGAACGGGGTCCGTTGAGCGGGGCGTTATATAGCGGCCTCCTGTGACAGACAATATTTCCCTGAGCGTCCGGTTACCGCTCCCAAGCCCTTGCACAGGAAGGTTTATCCTGAAGGGCCCGGGAGCGGCCGAAGGCCTAGTAACCGACCGTGAAACGCTGCTTCAGATGGGCCGGTTTCTCGACCTCGTCGGCGAGCGCGATGGCATAGTCGGCGAAACTGATCCAGCTCTTGCCGTTCGCATCTGCGAGAAGCAGGTCGGTCCCGAGCCGGAACTTGCCGGTGCGTTCCCCCTCGATGAACAGCGCCGACGGCGAGATGAAGGTCCAGTTCAGGTCCTTTTCCTGCCGCAGCAGGTCGAGAAAGGCGGAGCCCGCCTCCGCCTCGGCCTTGTACTGAGCCGGAAAACCGGGAGTTGTGACCAGCTTCACGCCGGGGGCGACTTCGAGGCTGCCGGCTCCGCCGACAACGAGGTAACGGCCCACCCCCGACCCCTTGGCCGCGCCGATCAGCTTCTGCGGGTCGCTGGCCAGGAAGTGGACGGAACTCACGGCCACGTCGTGCCCGGCCCACAGCTTGGTCAAGCCCGTCTGGTCGAGCACGTCCCCCTTGGTCGGCGTGACATTCGGCAGGGCCGCAATCTTCTCCGGGTTCCGGGCGATGGCGGTAACGCTGTGGCCGCGGCGCGACAGCTCCTTGGTGATCTCCGACCCGGCCCGGCCCGAGGCGCCGGCGACTGCGATTTTCATGGAAGGCTCCTTTGCTTCTATAGTAACCAACGGTGACTAGATATCGCAAAGAATGCTGGTGTTAAGAGAGCACTTTGTGCTTACCTGATTACGCCGGAGTAACCGGCACAACTCACCGGCGCGCACAGGCGGCCGGAAATCGATCGAGGACCCGACGATGAAGCCCGACGTCTATGCAGCCAACTGCCCCACGCGCCAGATCCTCGACCGCGTCGGCGACAAATGGGCGGTGCTGATCCTCTTGCTGCTGCGCGAAGAGCCGATGCGCTTCAATCAGTTGCGCCGCACGATTGAAGGCATTTCGCAGAAGATGCTGAGCCAGGTTCTGAAATCGCTCGAACGCGACGGGCTGATCAGACGCCGCGCCATCGCAACCGTGCCCGTGACGGTGGAATATTCGATCACGCAGCTCGGGCTGACGCTCGCCGCCGCCGTCGATCCCCTGCGCGACTGGGCCGAGCAGAATCTGAAAGACGTACTCGCCGCCCAGCGCCGCTACGACGCGCAGTTGAAGGAGGAAGCGGCGTAGGGTGCGTGCGAAGATCGCTTACAGAAGTCCCGTCATCCTGAGGTGCGAGTGGTGCGATGCAAAGCATCGCGCCGGGAGCCTCGAAGGATGCATGGCCGAGATGCTTCAGCGGGGCCGTCGCCCTTCGAGGCTTGCCCTGCTTTGCAGGGCGCGCACCTCAGGGTGACGGATAACGTGACTACGCCTGTCCCGCCTTCGCCAGTTCGACCTCGACACGCAGCTCGATCTCCGAGAGCACGGAGTCCAGCCCGGGATCGCCCGAGGACGATTTCAGGTTCGCCGCAGCATCGCGCAGCCGCATCACGGTCGATGCGTCGAGGTTGCCGGACAGGAGCCCCATCTTGAGCTCGTCGAGCACGTCGAGCGCGGTCCTGCCGCGGGCGACCGAGCGCTTGCGGCGCTCGACCGGATCCTCCTCGACGCCTTGCAGCGCGAGCAGGGCGTCGATGTTGGCTGCGGCCTTCGGTGCAGCGGCGCTCCGCGTCTCCTGCGCCGAGGAGGTGTCGGGCAGCACGAAGGTGCCAGAGCCGGTTCGTCTGGCCTGGCTGGCCGGCGTTCCAAGCGTGGTGCCGTTCGGTCCGTAGATGCGCATCGGAAGCAATCCGGGTGATCGATGCCTCACCTTCGCCGTTTTATGGTTAACGACCCGTAAACGGCCCGGCAAAATCTGCCGACAGGCGGCAGTTTCGCTCCTGAAGGCGAACGCCCGCCGACACCGGTCGAAACAGATTTATTCAACCTATTCAATCGCCTAACCCCTCTGCCCCACGTTGGCACAGCGCTCGCAAGGACAGCGCCGGACCAGCTCGTCATGGGAGTGTCGTGCAGGTCTTGTCGATTTGAGGAGCCTCGGGGAGCAGAGGATGCCAGGCGTTCGTTGGGTGAGGATTGTTGGGGTGGCCTGCGCCGCGCTGTCGGCGCTGGCGTTGTCAGTCACGTCAGCGGCTGCGACCTCGCGCATCAAGGACCTCGCCAATATCGAAGGCGTGCGGCAGAACCAGCTCATCGGCTACGGCCTCGTCGTCGGCCTCAACGGGACCGGCGACACGCTCAACAACATCCCCTTCACCAAGCAGTCGCTGCAGGCGATGCTCGAGCGCATGGGCGTCAACATCCGCGGCGCCACCATCCGCACCGGCAACGTCGCCGCCGTGATGGTGACCGGCAATCTGCCGGCCTTCGCCACCCAGGGCACGCGCATGGACGTCACCGTCTCCGCGCTCGGCGATGCCAAGAACCTGCAGGGCGGCACCCTGCTCGTCACTCCCCTGCTCGGTGCCGACGGCAATGTCTATGCGGTGGCGCAGGGCTCGCTCGCGATCTCGGGCTTCCAGGCCGAGGGCGAGGCGGCCAAGATCGTGCGCGGCGTCCCGACGGTGGGGCGCATCGCCAACGGTGCCATCATCGAGCGCGAGATCGAGTTCGCGCTCAACCGCCTGCCGAACGTCCGCCTGGCGCTGCGCAACGCCGACTTCACCACCGCCAAGCGCATCGCGGCGGCGGTCAACGACTATCTCGGCGTCAAGACCGCCGAGCCGATCGATCCCTCGACGGTGCAGCTGTCGGTCCCGCCGGAGTTCAAGGGTAACGTCGTCGCCTTTCTCACCGAGATCGAGCAGCTCCAGGTCGATCCCGATCTCGCCGCCAAGATCGTCATCGACGAACGCAGCGGCATCATCGTGATGGGCCGCGACGTCCGCGTCGCCACCGTCGCGGTGGCGCAGGGCAACCTCACCGTCACGATCTCCGAGAGCCCGCAGGTGAGCCAGCCCAACCCGCTGTCGCGCGGCCGCACCGTGGTCGCGCCGCGCAGCAGCGTCACCGTCACCGAGGACGGCAGGAAGCTGGCCCTCGTCAAGAACGGCGTCTCGCTCCAGCAGCTCGTCGACGGCCTCAACGGCCTCGGCATCGGCCCCCGCGACATGATCAGCATCCTCCAGGCGATCAAGGCCGCCGGTGCGATCGAAGCCGACATCGAGGTGATGTGATGCAGACGAGCACGATCAATACCCCGCACCCCACGACGTACGCCCCGGCGTTCTCGGTCGAGAGCCGCAACGGCCGCCCCGATTTCGAGCTCGCGGCCGCCCTGCAGAAGGTCGCGCCGCAGCAACAGGCCAAGGCGCAGAAGACCGCCACCGATTTCGAGGCGATGTTCCTCAACAGCATGTTCTCGCAGATGACCTCGGGCCTGAAGGGCGATGGCCCGTTCGGCAGCACGCCCGGAACCGGCGTGTGGCGTTCGATGCTGACCGAGCAATATTCCAAGAACTTCGCCAATGCCGGCGGCGTCGGTGTCGCCCGCGACGTCTATCGCACCCTCATCATCCAGCAGGCGAAAACCACGCTTCGTACGGCATAAGGTCCAACGAGATGAACCAGTTCAACGCCTCACGTCAGCCGATGCAAGCGCAGCGCCCGAACACCGCGCCCGGCAGCGCCGAGGCGCGCAAGCTCGCCGAAGACCTGATGGACGCCATGAGCGCCCTGCTCGGCCTGATCGAGCGCGAGACCGAGCTGGTGCGCGCCGGAAAAGTCCGCGAGGCCATGACTCTCGAGAGCAGGAAGCAGGAGCTGTCGCGCAACTATGTCGGCGCCGTCAGCCAGCTGAAGGCGAACCAGGCCCAGCTCGCGAAATCCGCGCCCGAATTGCTCTCGACGCTGCATCGCCACCACGATGCGTTCCGCGCGATGCTCCAGGTCAATCTCACGGTGCTCGCAACCGCGCATGCGGTCTCCGAGAGCGTCGTGCGCGGCGTCAATGCCGAGATCCAGAAGCGCAACGTACCGAACACCTATACCGCCGCCGGGCGTCGCGCTGCTCCCGGCCCGCGCCACATCACGCCGCTCGCGGTCAGCCGCTCGCTCTGAGCGCAGTCGAAGACAAGCGACAATTTTACGAAAAACCGCGCGACGGTATCGTCGCGTGGTTAGGCACGTTTGCTTACCGGGTCTTCAGTCCTGGTGTTCCAATGTTGCGTTATTAGAGGGGTTGGGATTTGACTCAAGTAAGGCAACCAGGAGGCTGCCATGAGTACAGATTTCAGCATCAGGCCGGTGGGGATCCCGGCCCCCGTGCAGATCACAACGACGTCGAACGCGGCGGCGAATGAAGCCGTGCAAACTGATCTCCCGGTGAGCCAGACGGTCGCCGCGAGCGATGCGAGCGCGATCGTGCGCAATGATGTGCACAGCAACGACAACGTCTCGCGCCAGGTCGTGTTCGACCAGGCAGCGGCATCCTTCGTCTTTCAGGTCGTCAATGACAGGACGGACGCGGTGGTCAACCAGTTCCCCGACGAAGCCATGCTGCGCCGGCGCGCTTACTTCCATGCACTGGACTTGAAGTCCGAACCGACGCGTCCGCTCAACACGGACCTCAGCGCCTGATCAAGTGCTCCGCGTCGCTTGGGCGGTGTCGATGTAGGTCGACCCGGTCGCGGGGTCGGTGACGACGTTCTTGATCTGCGCAGTGCCGTTGCCCGTCAGTATGAACTTGGTGTTGCCGAACCGGAACGCCGAGTCCTTGATCAGCACCTGCTGGTACTGAGACGTGCTGCCGCTTTGATAGTGGACCTGCGCGCGGAAGCCGTCGATCTGCGAGATGCTGAGCGAGAACGTCTTTCCGTCGGGATACTTGCCCGTCCACGTGCCCTGATAGAGCGAGGAATCGACCGGAACGTATTTGGTCTTGCTTGGAATCGACATGCCGGCCGACTTGTACGAGCTCGACAGGATGCTCATGACGTCGGCCACGACCCGTCTCCGTCTACGGCCGCCCGGACAGACCGGCGGCAATATTCCTGTTGATCTCGATCAGCGGGCGGAAATGATCGAGCTGCGGGCTGGCCTGGAGCGCTGCGGTCTGACTCAGCACGAACACGCTGATGTTTGCGATCTTCTGCCGCACGTCGATCGGCTGCGGATTGGTGTCCCGCATCGCCTCGCTCAGGAAAATGGTCCAGAGCTTGCGGTTGAACATCAGGGCCTGCATCGTCTGCTCCCCGAAGGGGTCGTCGCTGTTGATCGCGTCTTGCAGCTTGTTGGCGGCCTTCAGCAGCGTTTGCGCCTCAATGTCGCGGGGAGACGCAGTAGTCGTTGCGACGCGCGCATAAGCCGAAGCAGCAGAACTCGACATTTATCACCCTGGAAGTTTCCTTGCCCGTTATGCAGGCTTAAGGATTCATTCCGACACTAGGCAGCACCGTTTAAGATTTGCTTACGTGAGAGTGCGGACAGTCTCCGGACAATTACGGGCCCGGATCTCATCGTCGCTTCAAGAATAAATCCGAGAGCGCGCACTGTAAACGATGCATCGGAGCCTGCGCCGATCTCGACTAATCGAGCGTTAGCGATCTCACTCAAAACAACGGCGAAGCTTTCAGCTTCGCCGTTGCATCATCTGTCATCTTCGTCGGCGCCGCCTTTAGCGGAGGAGCTGAAGCACGCTCTGCTGCGACTGGTTGGCGAGCGACAGCGCGGACACGGCGATCGACTGGCGGGTCGAGAGCGCCTGGCTGTTGGCCGCTTCCTCGTTGGTGTCGGCAAGAGTCAGGCTCGAGGAGCCGGTCTGCAGCACATTGATCAGGTTCTTGCTGAAGTCCTGCCGGATCTGCACGATCGACAGGTTCGAACCGAGCGTCGATGCTTCCGCGCGCAGCGTGGTGCTGGCCGCGTTGAGCGAAGTCAGAATGGCGTTCGCCGAATTCGAGTCGAGGAAGTCGACGCCCTGGTTCAAGGGCGCAAGGCTGAGGCCGGCGTCGTTGAGAGTCACGCCCTGAATGGTCAACGTCGAACGTCCAGTCTCGTTGAACACGAGCTTGAGCGTATCGCCGTTCAGCAGGTTGACGCCGTTGAAGGAGGAGTCTTGCGCGGTGGTGTTGATCTGCGCGAGCACGTTGTTGTACTGCGCGACGAGGTTGGCGCGCGTAGACTGCGAATTCGCGTCCGCGACGGGCGGCTGCGCGATCAGGCCGTAGAAGGGCTGACCGCTCGCCGCGGCCGTGCCGCCGATTGCGCCGATCGTCAACGAAGCGGCATCGTTGCTGGTTACGATGTTGATGTGCCCGGTCGGGTCGATCGTTGCCTGCAGGTTGTTCGGCGCCAGCGCGGCATTGAGCTGATTGAGCGTGGAAATCTGCCCGGTGCCGGTACCGAAGGTGATGCTGACGGGGGTGCCGCTGCCGGTCGCGCCGATCGTCAAAGTCTCGCCGCTGAGCGGAGGCGGGACGCGGGCTGTGGTGCCGGCGGTGAGGCCGAGCGCCGTGAGCACGTTGCCTGAACCGGAGATCGCCAGATCCTGGGCCGTGCCGGTGCTGAGCACGAGCTGACCGCTACCGTTGACGGTCGACGCCGTACCCGCGCCCGTGATGCCGTCGATCGCGTCCAGCACGGTCTGCACCGAGAGAGCGCTGCCGGTGCCGATGCCGATCGTGACGTTGCCGAATGAGTCCGTGGTCGAGGTGGTTTGCGCGGTCGAGAACGTAATCGTCTTGCCGTTGACGGTCAGAACCGAACCGTTGGTGATGGTCGCGCCGAGGTTGTCGGACGACGTGCCCGCCGTGCCGACCAACTTGGTCGCAGCGGTGATGTTGGCGGCAGTGGTGGTATTGTCGTTGGTAACGGTGCCGCCGGTGACGGTGTTGTTGGTGTAGGCCGTGCCCAGCAGGTTGTTGGCGGTTGCACCGGTGATCGCGGCCGCCGTCACGTTGGACTTGGGCGAATAACCCGTCGGGCTTTGCAGCACCTGGCTGGCGATCGACTTTGCGCTGTCGACCAGCTTCTGCAACGAGGTGATGCCGGTATTGGCGGCCTGCAGAACCTGGACGCCATTGCTGATGCCGTCGAGGAGGTTGCTGATATCGTTGGCGCGATTGTCGAGCCCCTGGGCGGTAAAGAAGTTGGTCGGGTTGTCCAGCGCCGTATTGACCTTCTTGCCGCTCGCAAGACGCTGCTGCGTGGTGGCGAGCAGGTCGGCTGTCGACTGCAGCGACAACAGGTTCTGGCGAACTGATGCCGAGAGAACGATGTTGGACATTGGCGGATCTTCCTCTTGCGCGACGCTGTACGAATCGGTGCTCGCCGATCGGGGAATGCACTTTCGTCCAGTCTTAGGGGGTCTCCTTTAAATTAAGGTTAATGGCGGCTTAAGCAGCAAGGTTAACGAGGCGTTAACGCGGCCCGGTTCCCCCGGCCTCGCGCGAGCGCGCAACAAAAAAGCGGCGGGGCAAAAGCCCCGCCGCGATGTCTTGAGTGACGATTTTCGTCGCGTATCAGCGCAGAAGCTGCAACACGCTCTGCTGCGACTGGTTGGCCAGCGACAGCGCCGAGACCGCGATCGACTGGCGGGTCGACAGCGCCTGGCTGTTGGCCGCTTCCTCGTTGGTGTCGGCCAGCGTCAGGTTGGACGAGCCGGTCTGCAGAACGTTGATCAGGTTCTTGTTGAAGTCCTGGCGGATCTGCACGACCGAGAGGTTCGAACCCAGCGTCGACGCTTCCGACCGCAGCGTGCTGCTGGCGGCGTTGAGCGTGGTCAGAACCTTGTTGGCCGAAGCGTTGTCCAGGAAGTCGGTGCCCGAAGTCAGGGACGAGATGCCGAGACCAGCGGTGTTGAACGTCACACCGGTGATGCTCAGCGTCGACTTGCCGGTTTCGTTGAACGTCAGCTTCAGGGTGTCGCCGTTCAGCAGGTTGACACCGTTGAACGAGGCATCCTGCGCGGTCGTGTTGATCTGCGCGAGCACGTTGTTGTACTGCGCGACCAAGCTCGCACGCTGGGCCTGCGAGGTCGGGTCGGCAACCGGAGCCGCCGCAGTCAGGCCGTTGAATGCCTGGCTGGAGCCAGCCGCAGTGCCGCCGATCGTGCCGATCGTCGCGGAAGCCGCATCGTTCGTCGTCGTGATGGTGATCTTGCCGTTCGAGTCGATCGAGGCCTGCAGGTTGTTGGCTGCGAGCGCCGTATTCAGCCCGTTCAAGGTCGAGATCTGACCGGCGCCGGTGCCGAACGTGATGTTGGTCGCAGTGCCGCCAGCGGTTGCGCCGATCGTCAACGTTTTGCCCGAGATGGCGGGCGGGACACGGGCGGTGGTGCCAGCCGTCAAACCGAGCGCGGTGAGCACGTTACCGCTTCCCGAGATCGTCAGGTCCGAGGCCGTGCCGGTGCTCAGCACAAGCTGGCCACTGGTGACGGTCGAAGCCGTGCCGGCTCCCGTGATGCCGTCGATGGCCGAGAGGACATCGCTCACCGCCAAGGTGCTGCCCGAGCCGATGCCGATCGTGACATTGCCGGAAGCGTCGGTGGTCGAGGTGGTCTGCGCAGTCGAGAAGGTGATGGTCTTGCCGTTGACGGTCAGAACCGAACCGTTGGTAATGGCGGTGCCGAGGTTGTCGGAACCAGTGCCGGCCGTGCCAACCAGCTTGGTGGCAGCCGTGATGTTGGCGGCAGTCGTGGTGTTGTCGTTGGTGACGGTGCCGCCGGTGACCGTGGCGTTCGTGTAGCCCGTACCGAGCAGATTGTCGGCAGTCGCACCGGTGATCGCCGCCGACGTCACGCTCGACTTGGCGGAGTAGCCCGTCGGGCTCTGCAGCACCTGGTTTGCAATCGACTTGGCGCTGTCGACCAGCTTCTGCAGCGAGGTGATACCAGTGTTGGCGGCCTGCAGCACCTGAACGCCGTTGCCGATGCCATCGAGCAGGTTGCCGATGTCGCTGGCGCGGTTGTCGAGACCCTGCGCGGTGAAGAAGTTAGTGGGATTGTCGAGAGCCGAGTTCACCTTGCGGCCAGTCGAAAGACGGGACTGGGTGGTGGCGAGCAGGTCGGCGGTGGACTGGAGAGAGAGCAGGTTCTGACGAACCGATGCGGAGAGGACAACGGACATACTGGTACCTTTCTGGTAGCTACGCGTCCCATCTGACCATGATTGGTCAGACGACCGCCGGAACCTGCGTCCAAGCCTCTAACAATCCGTGAAATGAAACCCCCGCATTCTCTGCGTCAGCACGCGAGCCCTCTCCCGGGAGCAGCCGCGGAGGCGACCAGAATACCGCTACAACGCTCGAATCACTGAGTTTTCGGCCACAAGCGTGTTCGTTTACTCTCCGTTAACCATGTTGCGCGACGATCGCCCCAAATCGCTGCCGATCGTCGCCATATAGAAGGGGCGCACCGACCGCTTGCTGCAAAAGGATTGATGGAGAACAGGCATGGCTCTCAAGGTCGAGCTCAAACCGCACGAGCGCATCATCGTCGGTAACTCCGTGATCACCAACACGGACCAGCGTGCCCGCCTCCTGATCGATGGCGAGAACGTGCCGATCCTGCGCGAGCGCGACATCCTCACGCCCGAGACCGCCGACACGCCGGCCAAGCTCGTCTATCTGGCGGTCCAGCTCATGTACATCTCGCCGGACCCGCAGACCCAGCACGGCACCTATTTCAGCCTGGTGCGCGACATCGTTACCGCGGTGCCGAGCGCCTGGCCGATCATCGAAGACATCAACAACAACATCATGAGCGGCGATCTCTATCGCGCGCTGAAGGATGCCCGCAAGCTGATCGCCTATGAGGAGAAGCTGCGGAGCCAGTTCGAGGCCACGCATCCCAAGGCGGCAGCGGGCAAGAACGACGTCAGCAGCGCCGCCTGACCACAGGCGTTCGCGCAGACGACCACACCTTACGAACGACAACGGCCCCGGATCGCCTCCGGGGCCGTCGTCGTTTCAGCCATGCAGCGACGCTACTGCGCAACGAGCGGCGGCGCCTCGACTTCGATCACTCCGCCGCTCCGTCGTCCGCCGAACTCCAGCACGGCCGCAACCAGCGCATCGATATCAGTCTCGTTCGTGCGGTGATTGACGATGGCCGCACGGATCGCGAACTTGCCGTCCAGGGTCGTGCCCGAGGGCGCGGCGATGCCGGATTCCTGGATGTCGGCGACGATCTCGCGATTGACAGCGTCGCCGCACCGGTAGCGGAAGCAGACGATGTTGAGATTCACCGGCGCCAGCAATTCCAGCCGCGGTTCGGCCAGCACGCGTGCCTCCAGATATTTGGCGAGCGCGCAGCTTCGCGCGATCACCGCACCCAGCCGGTCGGTGCCGAACGTCTTCAGCGTGAACCAGGTCTTCAGCGCCCGGAAGCCGCGCGACAGATCGGGGCCGAGATCGCAGGGCCAGACCGCACCGGCCGCCAGCCCCCTCGCCTCGCGGCTCAGATAGGCCGCCGGCTGGGCAAAGGCCTGCCGGTGCCGTTCGCCGTCTCGCACCAGCAGGAAGCCGGCGTCGTAGGGCACCTGCCCCCATTTGTGGAAGTCGAGCGCAATGGAATCGGCAAGCTCGATGCCGCCGAGCAATGGCGCGAGCTCGGGAGAGAGAATTGCGAGCGCGCCAAAAGCGCCATCGACGTGAAACCAGAGTCCTTCCTCGCGGCACAGCTTCGCGACGGCCCTGAGATCGTCGATCGCACCGACATCGACCGTGCCGGCGGAAGCGACGACGAGGAACGGCTTGAAGCCGACCTCGCGGTCGGCCGCGATCTGCGCTCGCAGTGCGTCGACGTCGATGCGATGATCGGCGTCGACGCCGATCTTGCGCAGCGCATCGGTGCCGAGCCCGGCGATGTCCATCGCCCTGGACACACAGCCATGCGCGGCCCGCGACGTGTAGGCCGCGAGCAGCGCACCGTCATTGCCGATGCCGTGCTGCCGCGCCAGCGTGCCGAGCGCAGCGTTGCGCGCCACCAGCACCGCCATCAGATTGGCCATCGACGTGCCCGTGACGAAGATGCCGCTCGCTTCTTCCGGGAACGCGAACAGGCGGCGCATCCAGTCGACGATCTGGCGTTCGACCTCGATCGGCATGTGGTCGCGCCCGCCGAGATTGGCGTTGAGACCCGCAGCGAGCATCTCCGCGACCATGCCGACCGCCGTGCCGCCGCCATGCACCCAGCCCATGAAGCCGGGATGAACGTTGCCGATCGCGTAAGGCGCGACATGTTCAGCGAATTCGCGATAGACATCGGCGAGGTCGGTTGCCTCACGCGGCACGTCGGACTTGATGGCCGCACGGACATTATCGGGGATCGGCTGCCAGACGGGGCGCGCGCGGACATTGGCGATGCCGTCGATCGCCTCGTCGAGCATGCGATGGGCGAGCGTGCGGAATTCGCTCCAGTCCTGCGGATCGAGCGAGGTGTGCGTGACGGAGCCTTGCGTGTTGCGGATGATCTCGTTCATGCCTCGCCCACCTTTGCATGCCGCGACAGCATCGCCGTGAACGCGGCAAATATCTTGCGCATCTGCGGCGGCTTGTACGGAAACACGGTGGGCGGATCCATGTTGTGCACGACGGCGGTGTTGTCGGCCTCGAACACCAGCAGCTCGCCATCCTGGTTCTCGGCGCAATCGACGATGAAATAGTCGAGGCCGACGCGCCGGCTCATCTCGTCGAGCGCATTCTTGTGGCGCGCAGCGAAGGCATGATCGAAGTCTTGCATGAAGATGGCCTCTTCCGCGCGCTTCTCCTCGCTGAACGCCATGTAGGCGTTGAGATACCAGATGTCCCAACGATCGGCGATCGCCATGTGACACGCATAAGGCTCGCCGTCGACCATGGTGAGCCGGATCTTGCGAAAGAGCCCGTCGGGGCTCGCGTAGTTGACGAAACGCGCGACGAAAAAGTCCTGCTCCTGTCGCTCGACCAGATAGGCCTTCAGCGCCGCAGCATCGTCGACCTTCGCAAGACCGACGCCGGCGTGCGTGCCGCGCGGCCGTGCGATCATTGGAAAGTGCAATTCGCTCGTAATCTCCGCGCAGGCGATCCGGTCTTCTGAGAGAGCCGTCAATTGCGCACGGGTCGCGTTGGCGGTCACGGGAATATCGAGACCGGGGATATCAGCCAGCAACCGATACAGCTTGTCGCGATCGAGATTGCCGATCAGCTCGGGGCGATTGAGCAGCGGCCGCGGCCAGCGCGGCGCAGCCTGTTCGATCACGGCGAGCGCCTCGCGGCATTCCTCCGAATCGGAGGCGACCACGATGGCCACGTCGTGATCGGGCAACGTCTCGGGCAGACCGACGCCCTTGACCACGTAGAGCGTCAGCAGCTCGATGTCGGAGCCTTCGAGCAGAAACTCGATCGGGGTGTTGCCGCCCATGTCGATATCGGCCGCGAGCGCCAGCACGCGCATGCGCGGTTTCGTGGCCGCGCAAGGCGTGCGGAACAATTGATGGAAGGCGAGCACCTCGGTCTGGATCACGAGGCCGGCCTCCTTCTCGCCGAGCAGCTGCGCGACCAGCGACAGATCGAGGCCCTCGCCCGCCTCCGCGGTCCCCTCTGCGATCCGCGCCAGCAGATGCTCGCGCAACGGATGCAGGTCGCCGCCCTCGAAGGCCCGGCGCGTCAACTGCGCAAAGCCGATGCGGTCGGAATAGTTCGGTGTGGTCATGCCGTTCGGCGCAGAAACAGGAGGCAGCATCTTAGGTCTCGAGCACAGACTTTCCCGGCACAGTCGCCGCACGGTCGAGCAGCAGCTCGATCTTCGCCAGCACGTGGGCGATGCGATCGAGCATATGCTGCAAATTGCGTTGCGCTTGGGCGGCGTCAGCCGACCAGGCTTCGGTGACGAGCCGCGCGCCGACGCACAGCCGCAGCAATCCCTGCGGCTTGCCGTCCGTCCGCTCCAGCCGCACCGGCTGGCCGACGAGACAGCGCTGTGCGGCCACCTGCTGGTCCGCGGCACTGCCGTCGATCTCACTACTCATGTCGCGGGCCAGAGCGCGATAGACCGCGCTGGTTTCGGCGATGGAGACCGGCTCTCCGCCGCGCAGCAACGCGAGCGGAAAGATCGTGCCTCGTTCGAATTCCTCGTCGTCGACGCCGCCGTTCTCAGATGCGTTCGGAACGGGGCGAAGCGCCGGCGACAGCTTGGTCATGCTGTCGATGCCGGAAGCGAGCTCAGCCAGCGCCCTGGCGCGGAATGCGCCGGGCACGGCATAGTAACGACCGATCTCCGCAAGCGCCGCCTCCCAGCGCAGCCATTGACCGAAATTCGGCCGGCGCTCGAACCGCGAGCGCAGCGCCGTCCAGGCGATCGGCCAGTCGCAGCGGCCGGCATAGTCGAAGATGCCGGGCGCCATCGCGCCAATGCGGTCGATCGACCGCGACAGGCCCTTCGGCACCAGCAACGCGCCGCTGAAGGCGGGGCCGCCGAAGAATTTCGAGCCGGTCATCAGCACCATGTAACCGCGGTCGAGATAGGAACGCAGCCGGCGGCGGCCGAGTCGCGCCTGGCAGGCATCGACGACGACCTGAACCTTGCGCGGCCAGCGCCGCGCGATCTCATCGAGGCAGGCAGCACTCGGCGCGCGCCAGCCGAGTTTTGACGAATCCATGATGTGCAGAAGAACGCACCGGCCTTGCGCGAGGCTGTTCTCGATTGCACGCATTACTGCAGCGTCGGCATCGGTGCGCATCGCGATGTCGGACGCGGCGGCGTCGAGCAGCGGCACCGCGATGCGGTCGCCGGCAAGGCCGGCCACCGCGCCGTCCTTGCGCACCGCAAGGCCGCTCGCCGTCAGCGTGCTGAAATGGCGCCCGCCCGCAGTATGGGCCGTCCCGCTTCCGGTCTGATCGGCGCCGACCACAATCGTCACCGGCGGTGCGCCGAGCACCGCGCGCGCCAGGAACAAGGCGTGGAGCTGAGAGTCGGTGCCTGACGGCGAGAACACGATGTCGACGCGCGGCGAAAGCTGGAGATGCCCGCGCAGCTCCTCGCGCATGCCCTCGCCACGTGCGTCGAAGGCGACCTCGACCTCGTCTAACAGGCATCGGTGCATCAGCTCTTCGCGCGCCAGCGCGGCGCGGTCGTAAGCTGCTTGCGATATCGTGGATGCGGTCGAGGAGGCGAAATTCCAGATCTCCGGCTCCGGCGATGACGCACAGCCATAGGCGTTGACGCGGTCGTTCGGATCGAGCGTCAGGCGCGGATCGCCGCCGGAGACCAGCAGCGTGTCGAGCGGGGTGAAGAGATCGCGCAGGCGATAGCGCGAGCCGCCGTCGGACGCTCGCTCGATGTCTGCCGGACGGGATGCGCCGGTGCTCATCCCGGAGCGCTCAGGCCGCGTCGGCCGCCGCCGCGGGCGCCGGCGCGAATTGCGAGGCGATATCGCCGTGGAAGACCGACGGCCCGACGTGATCGAGCGAGCTCTGGACGTCGGCCCAGATCTCGCCGCCGATATCGGTCCAGCGCTTGCAGAAGGCGAAGTCCTCGGAGAGATAGGTGCCGGTCGCGGGGTCGATCATGCATTCGAACAGCGCGAACCGGTTCTGGCTCGCCGCCAGCGTGTCATGCGAGTGCTCGCGGAAGAACTGAAGGTTGGCGTAGTCCGGATGGCGGCACATCGCCTCCAGCACGTGACGGCGGATCATCAGGAAGCCCGTGCCCGCATAGCGCACGCGGGTAAAGCCGTTGACCACCACGATGCGGTCGGGATCCTCGATCTCGAGCACGTAGTCGAGCGAGGCGGCCGGCACGTCGGCCCGACCTGACTGGATCGCACGCGCGGCCTTGTCCCAGTTGACCCGCTTGATCGGATAGCAGCCCGCAACGACGTCCGCGCCGCATTCGATCAGCCGGAACACCTGCTCCGGCTTGAAGCCGATATCGGCATCGATGAACAGGAAATGCGTCGCGTTGGGATCGTCCAGGAACATCGCGACCAGGTTGGCCCGCGCCCGCGTGATCAGCGCATCGCCGTCGCGCAAGTGCACCTTGAGCTCGAGATTGGACATGCCGTGGACGGCGCGCTGCAGCGCGAAGATCGAGCTCGCATAGATGCTCGACACCTGCCCGCCGAAGCACGGCGTCGCCACCACCAGCTGCATCCTGTCAGACATCGACCGCTCCGCCCCCGCTGCAATCCTCACCAAGAGGTAAACAGGCATGGTTAACCGCGTCTTAACGCAACCTTACAGGAACTTGACGAGCGAGAGCTGCGCGAGGTTCGAGGTCACCTGATAGGACGCCTGGAGCGCGTTCTGGAGCGCGAGGATCTCGCTCGCGACCTGGTCGGGCGAAGCCGATTCCGCCTGATCGACGATGCTCTGGAGCTGCGCCTTGGCCTGGGTCTGGCGCGTGGTCGCGTCCTTCATCGTGTTCTGGGCCATCGCGATGTCGGTCTGGATGTCCTCGATGCGCTGCTGGCCGGGCTGCTGGGTCAGCGCCTGGGTCACCCGCAGGCTCAGCGCCGAGACCTGCCCGCCCGAATACTGCCCGGTCGGCGAGGTCGAGAAGGTCCCGAACACCGCGATCGCCTGCAACTGGCGGCGGATCGCGTCCTCGTTGGCCTGCGCGCCATACTGCACCGTGACGGAATCGTCGACCCGCGCCATCGCGGTGGAGCGCGGCGAGCCGGGCCCGTCATTGCCGAGGTACCATTTCACGGTGTTGGCCGAGCCGTTCACCAGCGTCGTCGCCGAGCTCGCCGGCGAGGAGCCGACGCGCAGCGGCGGCTGCGTGGCTGTGACCGGCGTCGCACTGAAACCGAGCGAGCCCAGCGCACCCGTATTCGAGCTCGTGATGTTCAGGCTCGCCGCATCGTCGGTGTTGATCGTGATCGCGCCGCCATGGACCGTCGACGGCTTCGAAGTCCCCGTGATCGCGTCGATCTTGCTCAGCAGGGTCTGGATGCTGTCGGTGACGTTGAGCTGGTTGCCGGTCGCGCCCGAGCTGACGAAGGTGAGCGTGGTGCCGTTGACGGTGATGGTGTCGCCGGCGACGAAGCCCGGCGAGATCGAGTCCGAGGGGCTCGCACCGGACAGCGCCGTCGCCCCGGTCACCGGCGCCGGCGGTGCCGCCTGGTTGTTGACGGGCGTGCCGATCGCGGAGCTTGCGGTGTTGAAGAAATTATCGCCGGCGGTCACGGCCGACGCCGCGACCAGCGAGGTGTTGGCGAGCTTCAGGATCGCGGTGTTCAGCGCGGTGTTGAGATTGGTCGCGGTGTTGGCCGGAGTGGTCGTATCGATCGCAAAGCTGCCGGCCGGCGTCGGCGTGGCGGTCGAGGCGGTCAGATCGATCTGCTCGGTCGTACCATCTGGCAGCGTGAACTGGACGCTCAGCTTGTCGCCATTGTTCGGATTGACGCCGTTGAGATCGACCGAGAAGGACACCGGCGAGCCGCTCGGGCCCGTCAGCGTCGCGCCCGTCAGCGTCGAGGATACCGCCTTGATCTTGAGCCCGAACGGCGAACCGGCGACGTCTTCCGACACCTGGACCGAGCTCGGCGTCGGCTGCGTCTGCACCAGCCGCCCCATGCCGTTGGCCCCTAAGTCGGCGGCCTGGCGCTCCGCCATCACGGTCTTGAAGCCCGCCTGCGTCGTCGTGCCGTTGATGATGTCGCCGGCATCAGTGACCGACTGCGTGTTGACGGCCGTCCCGGAGAACAGATAGCGGTTGCCCGATTGCGTGTTGAGCACGCCGACCATCGAGCCGAATTGCGCCGCGGCCGTGTTTTGCGCAACCGTCTGCCCGTTGACGTTGAGATCCTGCGCGGTGCTGGCGGAGCCGGTCTGCACCGTGTTGCGGATCGTCGTCAGCGACTGCAGCGCGGTGTTGGCGAGGTTGATGTTGACGTTGACGTTGGTGATCGTGTCGGTATAGGCGGCGATGTTGGAGAGCTGCGCGCGCGAGGCGATCGCGAAGCCCTCGTTGGTGCCCATGCCGGAATAGTTCTGCGACAGCTTGCCGGTCGAGAGCTGCGTCGACAGGTCGGTCAGCTGCTGATTGATGTTGCGGATCTGCGCGCCGAGGACCGACGATGAGTAGTTGATGCTGCTGATCGACATGTTTCAGAGCCCTGTTACTTTTTACGCTTGAGCCTGGAGCAACGTGTTCATCATGCCCTGCACCACCGACATGACGTGGGCGTTGGCGGCATAGGCATTCTGGAGCTGGATCAAGTTCGACATCTCCGAGTCCAGATTGACGCTGGAGGTCGAGTTGAACTTGGCCTGGAGCGTCGAGACCACGACGCTCTGGCCCTGCTGGAGCTGGGTGGCCTGGGTCGAGGCGTTGGCCTGAATGCTCAGGAACTGCTGGAGGTAGTTCGAGACGCTGCCTGTGAACGGCTGGTTCGCCGAACCGAGGCCCGTCGTCGGCGAATAGGAGAACACCGCATTGGTGAGCTGCGAGTAGAGATAGTCGGAACGCGTGGTGTCGCCCGCAGGCGTCACCGGCGAAGTGCTGTAGACCGACAGCCGCGTGGGATCGCTGACGAGCTGCGTATTCACGGCGATCCGCCCGGCAAGGCCGGTCATCTGCGAGCCCGACGCCGTGATCGCACCGGTGTAGAGCGCCTGCCCGCCGTCGGTGAACACCGCCAGCTGCGGGCTGCCCGAGGTCAGCGACGAGATCGTCTTGGTGGTCGAGGCCGAATTGACCTTGGCGAGGCCGGTGTTGTCATCGGTCACCCGCAGCGTGGTGGCGGTGGCCGGCGACGGCGCGGCGGAGAACGACAGATGCGAGCCCGAGAGCGCGGTGTTGAGCGCGGCGGCGATCGCGCTCATGCCGCCGGAGAAATTGACGCCCACCCGCATCGGATTGGCATTGGTGGCGTTCTGAAGCGGCAGCGCCGCCGGATCGGTCACGTTGACGAGCGTGATCTGGCGCTGGGTGTTGGTCGTCGTGTCGGTGTAGGTGATGTTGACCGTGTTGCCCGGCTGCGCGCCGGCGAGCTCCAGGTCGAAACCGGCCGGCGGGCCCGAGACGGTGCTGCCGGCCGTGGTCTTGTCCGACAGCGCGCTCGACATCGTCGCGGCGAGCTGATCGATCTGGTTCTGCGCCTGCACCAGCGTCTGATCGCGCAGCTTCAGGTCGGCCGCGATCTGGCCGGACGAGACCACGTTGTTGGCGACGACGTCGAGCTGCGAGCCGTTCGGCAGCTTGATGTTGAGCGCGCCGACGCCGGACTTGGCCGGGTCGATGTTGTAGAGCGAGGTCGCCGACAGTGCGCCGGCGGAGGCAAAGGTGAACTGCGAGGCGAGCCCGGCGCCGACCAGCTGGACGCCGGTCGTGGTGTAGATGTTAGCCTGGTTCGAACCGTCGGTGGTGACGCGCACGTCGACGAATTTCGACAGCGTGTTGATGGCCTGGTCGCGCTGGTCCATCAGCGTCGCGGCCGAGGGATCGTTGGCTGACAGGCCCTGGAGCTTGGTGTTGATGTCGGCGATCTGCTGCATCGCCGCGTTGGCGGCTTGCGCCGAGGTGCCGAGGTCCTGCTCGACGTTGGAGCGCAGCGACTGGATGCCCTTGGTGGTGACGTTGAGCTGCTGCGCCAGAGCCTGAGCCGCGCCCAGCGCAACGGTCTGCGCCGACGACGACCCCGAGCTCGTCGAGAGCGCCTGGAGCGCCGTGGTGAAATTGTTCAGCGCGGTTTCGAGCGTGCCGTTATTGCCGGGCGTGCCATAGACATTCTGAAGCTGCTTCAGGATGTTGGCCATCTGGTCGGCGTAACCGCTGCCGCCGGTCTCGGTGCGCAGTTGGTTCTGCACAAAAGTGTCGAGCTCCCGGCTGACGCCGGTCGTCATCGCCGTCGAGCCGAAATCGCCGGTGGTGACCTCGATCTGGTTCGGGGTCTGGACGACGTAACCCGGCGTCTGCGAATTGGCGACGTTCGAAGAGACGATCGAGAGCGCGGCCTGGTTGGCACGCAGACCGCTCATCGCACTGGCGAGGGCTGAACTCAAACCCATGTGTACTTACCCGCCTTTGGTTACGTCACGCGCGATCAGCGCAACACGTTCAGGAGGTCCTGCACCATCGAATTGGCCGTCGTGATCACCTTGGTGTTGGCCGAATAGGCCTGCTGGGTCACGATCAGCTTGGTGAACTCGTCGGCGATGTCGGTGTTGGAGCCTTCGAGCGACGAGCCGCTGATGGTACCCGACGCGCCGTCGATCGCAGGTCCCGACTGTTCGGTCGCGGCGTAAGCGCCGCCGTCGAGGGCCTTCAGGTAGTTGGTGCCGTTGAAGTGCGACAGCGAGACCTGCGCGAGATCGAGGTTCTGGCCGTTGGAGAAGGTGCCGATCACGAGGCCGTTGTTGTTGACGGAGACCGAGCGGAGCTGACCGGCGGCGTAGCCGTTCTGGGTGATGGTGTTGATGGTCACCGCGCCGCTGGTGCTGGCATATTGCGTCAGCCCGCCCGAGGAGATGTTGAAGGCGACCGAGCCGAGCGACTGGCCGCTGACGCTGACATTGTTGATGGTGATGCCCGAGCCGCTCGGCGAGGTCAGCGAGCCGTCGGCAGCAAAGGTGAAGGTCTGTCCGGTGTTGACCCAGCCCACCGTCGTGCCGGTCGCATTCGGGTCGGTCTGGTAGAACAGGTTCCAGCTATCGCTATGACCCGTGCCCAGAGAGGCACTGTCGGTCTTGGCCCAGCGCAATTGCAGGTTCACCGGCGTGCCGGCGGCGTTGTAGGCCGTGACCGCACCGCCGCTGATCGATTCCTTGGTGAACGTGGCGATGTCGTTGCCGATCACTCCGCCGGTGCCCGCAGTGCCGCCACCGTCGCGGTTCTTGGTGACGGTCGACGTGAAGCCGAGCGCGGCGAACGCTGCGCTGTTGGAGCTGGACACCTGCAGGTTGGAAGCGGTGCCGGTGTTGAGCGTGATCACGCCGCTGCTGCTGACCGACGAGCCTGACGCGCCGGCAAGAGCGTCGATCTTTTGGAGCAGCATCGAGATGTTGTCAGTGATGTTGATCTGGGTGTTATCGGTCGACAACGCGCCCGAAGCCACGAAAGTCAGCGTCTGACCGTTAACGGTGATCGTGTCCGCGGGCGGACCTGCCGAAAAGCCCGACGACAGCACCTGGGCGCCGCCGGCGGTCGCGGTGCCGCTCAGCACCGTGGAGCCCGAGATGGCGGGCGAGGACAGCACGTTGCCGCCGCGCGTCACGCTGCTGATGCCGAGGGCCGTCGCTGCCGTGCCGCTGTTGACCGCCACGTCGGTGCCGGTGCCGCTCGAGATCTGGATGTTGCCGCTGGCAGAGAGAGAGGCCGTGACACCGGCACCGCCCGCCGACTGAATCGCGTTCAGGATGTCGGCAACCGTTGCGGTGGTACCTGCGCCGAGACCAATCGTGGAGTTGGTGCCGATCGTCACCGTGGTGCCGGCGTTGAAGGTGATCGTGTTGCCGTTGATGGTCAGCGTCTGGCCGCTCAGCGCGGTGAGAATGCTGGAGGCGAGATGCGTGCCCACGGTGTTGTCGAGAGACGTGGTGGTCGAGGCCACCGCGGACGAATTGTTCTGGAGCGCAACCGTGCCCGTCCCGGTCGTCGAGGAATAGGCCGAGCGAATGTTGCCGGTGGCGGCCGCGCCGGAGACCGTCGCGTTGGTATAGGGTGCAGGCGGCGTGCCCACCGGCAGCGGGTTGGCCTGGAAGTCCGACGGGTTCAGGCCGCCGGCCGCCAGCAGCGTCTTGCTCGCCGCGGTCGAGCTGGCCGCCGTGTTCGGCTGGGACGGCAGGTTCGCCGCGTACTGGATCGAGGTGGTCGCCTGCGCCGGGATGAAGTTGTTCTGGAATTTCAGGACCGTCGCCACGTTGCCGGTCGGGTTGCCGGTCTTGGGGTCGACCGTGGTGCCCATCAGATAATAGCCGGCGCCGTTGACCAGGTTGCCGTTGGCGTTGAGCTGGAAGTCGCCGCGCCTCGTGTAATAGGTGACGCCGCTGAACACCGGGACGTTGTCGACGACGCCGGTCGCCTTCTGGATCGAGAAGAAGCCGTCGCCGGTGATCGCCATGTTGGTGGCGACGGTGGAGGACGAGATCGTGCCCTGCGTGGTGATGGTGGCCTTGGCGTTGGCCGTCACGCCGCCCGCGACCTGCTTGCTCGGCACCGAGGCGTCCGGAATGAGATCGACGAAGCTGGTCCCGATGCCCTTGTAACCGGTGGTGGATGAGTTCGCGATGTTCCCGGAGATGTTCTGCAGCGCGTAGGACTGCGCCTGCAGGCCACCCACCGAGGTGTTCATTGCATCGAAGATACCCATAACTTTGTCTCCAAATCCGATCCCGGCGGCCGGTCGACCATGGCCGCAGTCGGAGGAGACAGTCGCAAGGGCTATGCCAATGCGGGCATCTTCGAGAAATCAATGGCTTAATGAAAAAGCCCCGGTCTGATGACCAGGGCACAATTGCCGGGACCGGCAACAATTGCCGGGACATATCGTCGTTCCGGGGCGGTCCAAAGGACCGAACTCCGGTGCGCGATTGCGCACCTGAGAACCTCGAGATTCCGGATTCGATGCTCACGCATCGCTCCGGAATGACTCCAGCGAGAGCCTACGTCGCCGACGCCGCCGCCGGGTGGAAAACCAGCCCGAAACCGTCGATGCAGTAGCGCAGTCCGGTCGGCTTCGGACCGTCATCGAAGACGTGGCCGAGATGGCCGCCGCAGCGCCGGCAGTGCACCTCGGTGCGCACCATGCCGTAGGTGCGGTCCTCGGTCTTGCCGACATTGCCCTCGATCGGCTGGTAGAAGCTCGGCCAACCCGTGCCGCTCTCGAACTTGGTCTCGGACGAGAACAGCGGCAGGTCGCAGCCGGCGCAGGCGAAGATGCCCTTGCGATGCTCCTTCAACAGCGGGCTGGAGCCCGGCCGCTCGGTGCCGTGATTGCGCAGGATCTCATATTGCTGCGGCGTGAGCTGGGCACGCCATTCGGCCTCCGTCTTCGTGATCTCGAACTTTTCCGCGGCCTTCTCGCCAGCCTCGGCAGGTGATCCTCTCAGCCAGCGGAAGGCCGAAAGACCGAACAGGCCGGCGACAGTCGTTAGCAGGATGCGGCGGTCAAACATCTCATTCTCCGTGCGCGGGACGTCCACGCCCTGAGATACGGGCTCTAACGGCCGACGTTACACTTCCGGGCGGAGGATTTCTCAACTTATTGCGAGACGCTCTGGTCCTGGACAGCCGGTTCCGCAGCCTGTTTCACGCCTTGGGCCGCATGTTCCGGCGCAAGCGCCGGCTGCGGCCGCAGACCCGGCGGCAGACGGCGCGGACCGGTGCCGGCGGCGCGGTTGGCCTCGGCCAGACGGGCCTCGCGCTCCCTGTCCTTGGCCCGGGCACGCTCGCGGTAGCGGGCGAGCGAGCCCGCTGCGGCCGAACTCGCCCTGCCCCAGATGCCGACCAATTGGCCGGCAACGCGGCCGGTCGCCCCGCCTGCCCAGACCAGCTCGAACGGCGAGAACAGCTTCCAGCGGTCATCGCCCCACAGGATGCTGCGCGCGATCAACTGTCCGGCCATGGCCGATGTGTTCATGCCCTGGCGGCCGAACCCGCTCGCCACCCACAGGCCTTTGCGCAGCTGGCCGATCTGCGGCATGCCGTGCACGGTGTGGCCGGTGGCGCCGCCGAATGTCTCGGCGATCTCGGCATTGCCGAGTTCGGGGAAGATCGACCGGATCCGCCGCCTGACGCTGCCTGCAAAGCGCTGCGGCCGCGCGGCCCAGGTGGTCTCCGGGCTTTCCCACAGCAGGCGGTCGCCATCGACGATGCGGAAATGATCGACGCCGTCGGAATCCATCACCGATCCCTTGAAGGCGATGATCTCATGCACGCGCTCGCCGAGCGGCGCAGTGATGCCGGCATAACGCCAGACCGGCAGCAGCGTCTCCGACAGGCGCCGCAAGGGCGCGCCGAGATGGATGTTGCCGGCGAGCACGATGTGGGTGGCGCGCAGCCGCGCCGAGGGCGTGACGATGCGCTTGCGGATGCCGGAATGATCGATGCTGACGACCGGCGTGTCCTCGAAGATGCGGGCGCCTGCCCGCCGCGCCAGCGCCGCAAGGCCGTGCACGTATTTGCGGCCGTCGACCTGGAACGCCCGGGGATAGTACACGCCGTGGAAGTAACGATCGGTCTTCAGCACCTCGCGGACGCGATCGACCTGCCAGCCCTCGACCTCGGTGTCGAAATCCTCGTTCAGCATCTGCAACCGGCTGATCAGCCGGTCGCCGGCATCGACGTTGGAGACCTCCAGCACGCCGTCGCTGGGGGCGATTCCCGGCATGTTCTCCTCGGTGGCGTTGGCGCGGACGAATTCGGCCCCCTCCTTCGACAGCGCCCACAATTCGCGCGCGTCCTCGAAACCGATGCGCTCGATCAGCTCGGTGAGCGGCAGCGCAAAACCCGGCATCACGGTACCGAGCTGGTTGCCTGAGGCATTCCAGCCAACATGGCGGCCCTCGAGCACCGCGACGCTGGCCCCGAGTCGGGCCGCCTCCAGCGCAATGGAGAGCCCCGCAAGCCCGGCCCCGATCACGCAGATGTCGGCGTCGAGTTCGAACGACAGCCGTGCGCGCTCGCAAAAGCCGGCTTCTTCCTGGGACACGCTTGTGAAAGTCTCGCTCATGTCGTTTTCTTAAAATACCAACCGGGCGCCTGTCACCTTGTCCTCAACCGGCGCCTGTAGATTATCCAGGACGTGGAACGATTCGAGAATGCCAATGCGCCGTTTGATGCTGCTGCGTCATGCCAAGACAGAGACTGACGCGCCAAGCGGCCGTGACCAGGATCGCCGCCTCGACGACCGCGGCCACAAGGATGCCGCCCAGATGGGCGACTGGATCGCCAGCCACCCGCCCTTCCCCAATGCCGTGCTGGTGTCGCATGCCGTCCGCGCCCGGCAGACCTGGGACATCGCCTGGCATACGATGAAGGACCGCGTCCCGGCGCCGCAGGTCGAGGTCCTGCCAGAACTCTACGGCGCCGATCCCGCGCAGCTCCTGGAATCCATTCGCACTGCAACGATTCCCGCCGATCCGAAGCGGTTGCTGCTGGTCGGGCACAATCCCGGCATGCACGAGATCGCCCTGATGCTGATCGGCGGCGGCGATCAGACCGGCGCCAAGGCGCTCGCCCACAACCTGCCCACGGCGGGGCTTGCGATCTTCGACTTTGACGTCAAGGATTGGGGGGACGTGGCCTATCGCCACGGCAAGCTGGTGCTGTTCGTCAGCCCCAAGCTGCTTCGATCGGGCTAGAGACGCGCGGACGCCGTCTCGACCCGGTTGATCAGCTTGGTCAATAGGGAGGCGCAGATGTTCAAGTCCATCCTCGTGCCCATCGACCTCGCCGACACCGATCTCGCCAAGCCGGCGATCGCGACCGCGGCAACGCTGTCGCAGACCTGGAGCGGCACGGTGCGCCTGCTCAACGTCCTGCCGATGACGCCGGTGATGCTCGCCGAATACGTCCCGGCCGATTTCGACGAACAGCAGCGCCAGACCTCCGAGGAAGCCCTCGCCATCGTCGCGCGCGAATCCGGCATCGAGCCTGCTCGCATCTCCAGCGTGGTGCGCCAGGGCGGCATCTACCACGAGATCCTGGAAGAAGCCGTGCACATGAAGGCCGATTTGATCGTGATGACCTCGCACAGGCCTGCGATGCGCACCTACTTCCTCGGCTCCAATGCCGGGCACGTCGTGCGCTATGCCAAGTGCTCCGTGCTGGTGGTCAGGCACTGAACTCGGAGCAATGTCGTGAAGCAATGGTGGCGGAGATGGACTTACGAGGTCCCGCTCGCGATCGGCGGTGCGCTATGGGAGGTGCTGGTCGTACAACTGGCTGCACTGCTGGACAGGCTGACGGTGCGGAAGGTGATCGCCTTCATCCCCGTCGCGATCATCGTACTCGCCTACTACCACAGGATCCCGATTCCGCCGGAACTGATCCTGGTCGGCGACTTCCTCGCCTATATCGACATCTTCTCGGTGCTGATCCTGCTCGGCGTTCTGAGCCGCGCCGCGACGATCCTGTTCGCCGTCAAACAGGCGGCGGCCGGGATTGCCGCATTCGCGAGCAACGTCGCCTCCCGCTTGCAGCGCCTGGATGTCCGGCATCGGCGCCAACGCAGCGCCTCGAGGCCTCACCGCAAGCCCGCTAGAACTGAAGACGATCGAGCATTTGGCGGAGCGTGGGATCAGGTCGCGATCGCCTGATCCCCGCAGTCGCTCACAGATACCGCGACAGCTCGGCCTTGAACTGCCCGTAGACGGCGTCCTCGATCTGGCTGCGATTGATGCCGATGTCGCGCAGGGCGCGGTCGTCGAGCTCGTTCAGGGTCTTGACGGCGGAGCGGCGCTCCAGGCGGTCGAACAGCGCATAGGCGGCGGTGACGAGCGTGCCAAAAAATCCGCTCGAGGAGGATGGGCGTAAACTCCGCCCGGCAGTTTGCGAGATCGTGGTCATGTTTCTTCTCCGGCCTATCGTCCCGCGCGGCGAAGCAGGTGCCGTTGGCACGGACGCACTCAGCGCCTGCACCTCATTTGCCGTCGGATTGCTCTCGCTCTCCTCGGCTCAATCGCGGAACTTGATGGAACTTAAATGCTCCAGTACACTTCTCGGAGCAAGTAAAACATTGCTCTCGGTGCAATAATGTCCAAGTTCGAGTACGTGAAGCTTGCCGATGCCATTGCCGCGGATATCTCTAACGGCACGTTAAGGCCCGGCGACCGGCTGCCGCCGCAGCGCAATTTTGCCTATGATCGCGGCATTGCGGTCTCGACCGCGAGCCGGGTTTATACGGAGTTGCTCCGCCGCGGCCTCGTGGTCGGCGAGGTCGGCCGCGGCACCTTCATCTCCGGCGACATCAGGCGCGAGGTCGAGGCGCTGAGTGAGCCGCGCGACGCTCGGATCGATTTCGAGGTCAATTATCCGTTATTGCCGCAGCAATGGGCCATGATCGCCAAGAGCCTCGCGGGGCTCGAGCGCGTCGACGCGCTCGAATCCGCGCTGCGGGTCTCGACCAGCACCGGCACCAAGAGCGCGCGCAATGCGGCCGCGGCCTATCTCGCGCGCAAGGATTTCACGCCGCAGGCCGAGCAGATCGTCTTCACCGCCAACGGCAAGCAGTCGCTCGCGGCCGCGCTCGCCGCGCTCGTCCCCACCGGCGGGCGCTGCGGCGTCGAGGCGCTGACCTACCCTTACGTCAAGAGCATCGCCGCGCGGCTCGGCATCACGCTGGTGCCGATTCCGATGGACGAATTCGGCGCGCGTCCCGATGCGATTCAGAAAGCGCATCGCGAGGCGCATCTGTCGGCGCTGTACCTCCAGCCGATCATTCAGAACCCGCTCGGCGTCACCATGAACGCGACGCGGCGCGCCGACATCATGCGCGTCGCCGAGAAGCTCGATCTCACCATCATCGAGGACGCCGTCTACGGCTTCCTCGCCGACGACACGCCGCTGGCCGCACTCGGGCCGGACCGCTGCATCGTGATCGACAGCCTGTCCAAGAAGGTCGCGCCGGGCCTTGCACTCGGCATCCTCGTCACCCCGCCTCACTTGCGCGAGAGCGTGATGAGCGCGGTCCGCACCGGCGGCTGGATCGCTTCCGGCCACGCGCTCGCGTCCGGCCAGCGGCTGATGGCCGACGGCACCGTCGCCGAGCTGACGCGGCTGAAGCGCATCGACGCCGCACGCCGCCAGCAGACCGCGGCAAGGCTGCTCGCCGGCTACCAGATTGCGGCCGACACACGCGCATATCATCTGTGGTTGACGTTGCCGCCGCACTGGCGCTCGCAGACCTTCGTCGCGGCCGCAGCGAGGCGCGGCATCGCGCTGACGCCGTCCTCGACCTTCGCGATTGCGCATGGCCATGCACCGAACGCGGTGCGGCTCGCGCTCGCCCCGCCCACCCCGGAGCAACTCGATTCCGGCCTGCGCACGATCGTCTCGCTGCTCGGCACCAAGGAAGAGGATTTCGACTCGACGGAGTAGCGCACCGTGGGGACTAAGGCAGCAGGGCCTTCGGCACGCGATCGAAACTGTAGCGCTGCGGCTGGTTGCGCCGCACGAAGCCGCCGACCTGCCAGGCGAACAGCGCGGCGAAGCCGAGGATGAACAGCACGCCGGCGAATTCGCCGATCATGAGGGCGCGGATCAGGAGCCCCGTCATCGCCACGGCGAGCACCGCCAGGAATGCCAGCACGGCCGCATAGGTCTTGCGGCCGAGACCTGCGGTCAATTCCGCGCGGCTGCCCGCTTTCGCCATCCGCGCGTGGAGCTCGATCAGAAAATCGCGAAAACCGTTGTCCTGCGGCGCCATCAGGGCCGCGGTCTGCCAGCTCGTCGACAGGATGGCGATGCGGCCGCCCTTGGCGCGGCGGACATCGGCGCGAAAGCGATGCTGCTGCATCGACACCGGACGGAACGACAGCCGGATCGCCGAGATCTCGTCATAGCGCCACAGGCCCGAACGTCCCGCGATGTGCCAGGACAATCCCTCCTCCGTCAGCTCGAAACGATGCGCCGAGCCGATCAGTGACGCCTTGTAGGCGTAGCTCGTGGCCGCCTCGGCTCCCGAAACCTGCATCTCGAATTCAATCCCGTCCGCGATGTGCTTGCGCGATCGCCCTCGCCCATCCTACAAGCGAGGCATGGCTGAGACGACCTTTTTTCCGCGTCGCCTGATTCTCGGCGCCGCAATGATCTCCGGCGTGCTGCTCGCGCTCGCGGTGCACATGCTGGGCGCGCGCTACGGTCTCGACCTCGGCGGTCTCTGGCGCTCCGACACGCATGAGTTCATTCCGGCCGGCGCGGCGATCGCCTGGTGGCTGATCGCAACGGTCGGATTCTCCGGCGGCTATTTCACCGCGAGCCTGATGCAGAGCGCCGTCTCCGGCCAGATCCCGCAGCGGATGCGGCAGTTCCTGATCGCGGTCGGCGTGCTCCTGCTTGCGGGTGCCGGCCAGGTCGCCTCGGCGCCGAGCCCGATCCCGACCGTCTCGGGCGTGCTCGCTGGCCTTGCCGCATTGTGCCTAGGCGCCGTGATGGCGTTCTGCGGCGCGCATTTCGCGTTGCGCCGCGGCTGATCCTTCAGGCCGAGGCGCGCAGCCGCGGCCGATCCAGCATCATCGCCACTTCCGAGGCAGGCCGCGGCTTGCTGAACAGATAGCCCTGCGCCTGGGTGCAGCCCTCGCGCCGAAGCAGCTCGAGCTGCGCATCGTTCTCGACGCCTTCCGCCGTGGTGACGATCCCGAGACTGCGGCCAAGGCCGGTCACGGCGCGGATGATCGCCATGGAATCCTCGCGCGTCGCCAGCTCCGACACGAAGGAGCGGTCGATCTTGATCTTGTCGAACGGGAAGCTGCGCAGATAGCTCAGCGACGAATAGCCGGTGCCGAAATCGTCGAGCGAGATTCGCACGCCCATGGCGCGCAGCTCGTGCAGCGTGGTCAGCGTCGCCTCGCTGTTCTGCAGCAGCACGGACTCGGTGATCTCGAGCTCGAGGCGGTGCGCCTCAAGTCCCGAGGCGGCCAGTGCCGCGGTCACGGATGCGATCAGGTTCGGGCTCTTGAACTGCACCGGCGACAGGTTGACGGCAACGTCGATATCGTCGGGCCAGGTGGCCGCGTCGGTGCAGGCGGAGCGCAGCACGAATTCGCCGAGCTGGACGATGAGTCCGGTTTCCTCGGCGAGCGGAATGAAGCTGATGGGAGCGATCAGGCCGCGCTGCGGATGATTCCAGCGCAACAGCGCCTCGAAGGCGACGACCCGGCCGCTGGCGACGTCGCGGATCGGCTGATAGTACGGCTGGAACTCGTCGCGCTGCAGCGCTGCGCGCAGATCCATTTCCAGCAGGCGCCGCGCCTGCGCGCGCGCATCCATGCCGGTCTCGAAGAAGCGATAGGTGCCGCGGCCGTCCGCCTTGGCGCGGTACAGCGCGAGATCGGCGTTCTTCAACAGCTCGTCCGGATTGTCGCCGTCCTGCGGCGACAGCGAGATGCCGATCGAAACACCGATGACGATCTGATGGTCGTCGATCTCGTAAGGCGCCGAGATCACCTCGACGAGGCGGCCGGCGAGCGACCGCGCAGCGGCTTCCTCCGACCGTCCGATCTGGACCACCGCGAATTCGTCGCCGCCAAGCCGCGCCACCGTGTCGTGCTCGCCGACCGTGGCCTTCAGCCTACGACCGACCTCCTTGAGCAGCGCATCGCCGATGGGATGGCCGAGCGAGTCGTTGATGTCCTTGAAATGATCGAGATCGAGACAGAGCACCGCGAGTTGATCGTCCGATTTCGCCCGGTGCAGTCCCTGCTCGAGCTCCTCGTGGAACAGCACGCGGTTCGGCAGGCCGGTCAGCGCGTCATGGCGTGCCATGTGCGTGATCTTGGCCTGGGCCTCCAGCCATTCGGTGATGTCCTCGAAGGTCGCGACCCAGCCGCCGCCCTGCATCGGCTGGTTGACGACGCGGATGGAGCGGCCGAACCGGTTGACGACGTCGGTCGTGGTGCGGCCCTCGCGCGCATCGGCGACGAGCCGCGCGAAGAATTCATCGGCATCGCCCAGCCACTGGCCCTTGGCCTGCTCTTCCCTGAGCACGTCGACCAGCAGGCGGCCGGTGAGCGCGATGTCGGTACGGCGGAGCATCGACGCATATCGCTCGTTGAAGAGGATGATCTTGCCGTCCGCGTCGAACATGCACAGCCCCTGCGACATGTTCTCGAGCGCGGAGTCCAGCACCAGCTGCTGGCGTCCCAGTTCGCCCTTGGCGCGGCGGTCGAGCAGCGCGGAAGCGAGCGCAATCGCGATGATCGCAACCGCGGCGGTGGCGGTGAGGAAGGACATCGAGGCAGGCGGAACCGCGAGCCCGCTGATCGCCAGCGTCGGGTCCGGCGTCAGCAGCACGGCGCCCATCGCGGTGAAATGATGCGCAACGATGGCGAGCGTCAGCAAGGCGGTCGCGCTCAGCGCATGGGAGAGATCGTCGCGTCGCGCGGCGACGAACAGCGCGAGTGCAGCAAAGACAATTCCGAGCAACACCGAAATGGCAACAGTGCTTCCGACCCAGTCCACGCGGGCCGGCATCTCCAGCGCCGCCATGCCGGTATAATGCATCGCCGCGACACCGCCGCCGACGATGGCGCCGCCGACGACGACCCAGGCCGCGCGTGAGGACGATACCGCGATGCTCAGACCCACGAAGGTCACGGAGATCGCAAGGATCAGCGAAAGGATCGTGACCGGGATGTTGTAGGCGCCGGCGCCGCCCGGCCCATAGGCGAGCATCGCGATGAAATGCGTCGCCCAGACGCCGCATCCGCTGACGGCGGCATCCAGGGTGATCCAGGCGAGGCGTCCCGGGCCCCGCGTCGCGCGCGCCCGGTGAAACAGGCTGATGGCTGCGGCGCTCGCGAGCAGGCACACCGCTCCGCCCAGCGCGACCAGTCGCCAATCATGCTCGTCGGTGAGACAGTAAAGAACTTGATACATTGCCGGCCCCTATGGACCCGCACTTCAACCGACAGAGGTGGACGATCGGTAACCGGCTATGTGCTGGTTCCGCGGATGGTGAACGGTGTTCATTCGCTCGGATTGTTCATCCTCGCGAGGGCGCGCCGATCCCGATCGCGGCGGCGGCGAGCAGCAGGACGCAGGCCGATACGGCCAGTGATGCGTGCAGCCCGGCCATGAAGCCCCCCTCCGAAGCCACCAGCGAGCCGAACAGCGCAACGCCGAGCACGCTGCCGGTCTGTCGCGTCGCGTTCAGGACGCCCGCCGCGATGCCCGAGCGCGCCTTGTCGACGCTGCCCAGCAGGGTCGAGGTCAGCGGCGGCACCAGCAGCCCGAGTCCGCCGCTGATCGCGATCATCTGCGCGCAGATCATCCAATAGCGCGTGTCAGGTGCGATCCAGAGCAGGCCGAGACAGCCCAGCGCCGAGATGCAGGCGCCGACCACGATGGTCGGGCACGCGCCGATACGCTCGGCGAGAACCGGCGCCAGCAGATTGACCGGAAGCACCGCCGCCATCATCGGCACGAAGGCGAGCCCGGTCCACCACGCCGACAGCCCGTTGATCCGCTGGAAGTACAGGCTGAGCACGAAGATCAGTCCGTAGATCGCGATGTTGACGAGCAGTCCGACCAGCGCGGTCAGGGTAAACAGCCGGTGACCGAACAGCGCCAGCGGCAGCATCGGCTGCGCCGCGCGGCTTTCCCGCCAGACGAACAGCACGCCTAGGACCAGGGCCGAAGCGAAGGCCGCGAGCACGGCCGGATGATCCCAGCCAAGCGCGCCGCCCTCGATGATCGCGCCGGCGAGCGCCCCCAGCGCGCCGATCGCTGCGAGCTGGCCGGGCAGATCGATCTCGCGCGAGCGCGCTTGCGTGGTCTCGGTTGCGTGGCGCCAGGTCAGCCAAAGGCCCATGAGGCCGATCGGGAGGTTGACGAGGAAGATCGCGCGCCAGCCGACCAACGTGATCAGCGCGCCGCCGACGAAGGGACCCGCGGTGAGCGCAAGGCTGGCGCCGGCAGCCCAGATTGCAACGGCCCGGCCGCGCGCGCGATCGTCCGTATAGGCATGATTGAGCAGCGCCAGGGAATTCGGCACCAGGATCGCCGCCGCCAGCCCCTGGACCAGTCGCGCCGCGATCAGCACGATCGCATTGGGCGACAGCGCGCAGGCGAGCGAGGCCGCCGTGAAGATGGCGAATCCGGCCATGAAGACGCGCTTGGCGCCGATCCGGTCGCCGAGCGCGCCGGCCGTCAGGATGAACGCGGCAAAGGCGATGGTGTAGGCGCTGACCACCCATTGCAGCTCGGCGACACCGCCGCCGAGCGTCTTGCCCATCGCATCGAGCGCGGTGTTGACGATGGTGACGTCGAGCTGCACCACGCCATAGCCGAGGCTCATTGCGGCAAGCGTCAGCGAAGTCGCAAGACGCGAGCCGGCACGCCGTGCGCCGGCTTCGTCGCCGAAGGCTTCATATTTGATGGTGCTCACGCGCATGCTGCCACCTCGGTTGCAGCCCCATGCGAAACATACGCCGCCGATCCGCTGTCATGTTTCGACAATGGACGAAGGATCGATGTGTGGCGAACGCCCTTGCCTGACATTCATTGTCATGCCCCGCGAAGGCGGGGCATCCAGTACGCCGCGGCTTCTGCGTAATCACTGCTGTCTCTGGAATACTGGATTGCCCGCCCGAGCGCGCAAGTGCGCACAAGGGGGCGATGACAGAGTCTATGTGGCGGCAGCGCCGCGGATCACCGCGACGCACTCCGCAAGCGACCTCGCCCTAACTTGCCGCGCGCAGATTCACCTTGCTCTCGGCAAGCGCCGTCAGCTTCTTGTCGGTCGCCTTCTCTTCCTCCAGCGTCTTGGCCAGCACGGTGGCACAATCGTTGCGGCCGAGCTGCTTGGCCCAGGCGATCAGGCTGCCGTAACGCACGATCTCGTAATGCTCTGCAGCCTGCGCCGCGTTGATCAGCGCGGCGTCGAGCACCGCCTTGTCGGCGACTTCGCCGGCGGTCTCATCAGCCTCCTCGATGATGCCGTCGATCGCCGGGCAGTCGACTGCCTTCACGGCGACACCGTGCATCTTGAACACTTCCTCGAGCCGCTTGACATGTTGCTTGGTTTCTTCGAGGTGCGTCAAAAAGCCCTGTTTCAGTTGCGGATCGGTGGCCTTGCTGGCCATTTTCGGCAGCGCCTTGGTGAGCTGCTGCTCGGCGTAGTAGATGTCCTGGAGCTGGTGCACGAACAGGTCGTTCATGGTCTTGATGTCCTTTGTGAACAGTCCCATCGTTCCAATCCTCTTGCGTTTCGGGAACACGGAGGCGGCGGCTTGCACGAAAAGCCCGTTATTCCGCCATGTTCGGTTGCTGATGGGCCGCTAACGAGCGCCCGGCATCGACGTTCCATAAAAGCCCGCATCGCTTGAGCTGGAACAATGCAGGCGGTAGCTCGATATGAAATCGTGCCGGTATGTGAACGTACGATCCGGGCCGATCTGCCGACTCATATGCTTAACGCGCGGTCCGATGTGAACCGCATATGACAAAAGTAGCTGGTCTGGCGCAGAACCTATCCTTGTCAAGGGCTGCACAAGTCACCGTTTTTGCCTTAAATGAGCTGGATCATATCTAGCGATCGACACTTGCCTTCGGCAACGATCGCGCCCGACTGGCCAATGCCCGGCCGGGTCGGTCTTGCCCCCCGCCGGGAGGATGAATGCACGGACTGCTGCCCGCGCTGAAACGCGGCTTCAAGAGATGGATTGGCTGGCGACGGCTCGGAATTGCCGCGAGCGTCTTCATCATCGCCTTCGCGATCACAACGCTGGTGCGGACCCTCAAGGGCATCGATACCGGCGTCATCCTGACCGCGTTAACCGAGATTCCCCGCGGCAGCATCGGGCTGGCGGCGATCTGCGTCTTCTTCGCGTTCTGTACGCTGACGTTCTATGACTTTTTTGCACTGCGAACGATCGGCAAGAAGCATGTTCCCTATCGCATCGCAGCGCTCTCCAGCTTCACGTCCTATTCGATCGGCCACAACATCGGCGCCACGGTGTTTACCGGCGGTGCGATCCGCTTCCGGATCTATTCGGACTACGGGCTGAACGCGATCGACGTCGCGAAAATCTGTTTCCTGTCGGGCCTGACCTTCTGGCTCGGTAACATCTTCGTGCTCTCGATCGGCATGGCCATCCATCCGGATGCTGCTTCCTCGATGGATCAGCTCCCCTCGTCGCTCAACCGGTTGATCGCGCTGGGCGGCCTCGCCTCGATCGGCGCTTATCTGGTCTGGCTCTGCATGGGCGAGAAACGGCGCGAGCTCGGCCAGAAGGGCTGGAAGGTGGTGCTGCCCTCGGCGCCGCTGACGCTCGTGCAGATCCTGATCGGCGTGGTCGATCTCGGCTTCTGCGCCACGGCGATGTACCTCTTGATGCCGGCCAATCCGCCGATCGATTTCCTCTCGCTCGCCGTGGTGTTCATCCTGGCGACCCTGCTCGGCTTCGCCAGCCACGCGCCCGGCTCGATCGGCGTGTTCGACGCCGCCATGCTGGTGGCGCTGCCCGAATTCGGCCGTGAGCAGCTTCTGGCAACGCTGCTGGTGTTCCGCCTGCTCTATTTCGTGATCCCGTTCGGGCTCGCTATCTCCATCATGGGCGCGCGCGAGCTCTGGATGAACGTGGTCGAGCCCTGGCAGGAGCGGCGGCGGCTGGCGGAAGCCTGCGCCCAGGCCAATCTGCCCAAGCAGGTGACGCCGATGGAGCGCGAACGGCTGCTGCGGCAGGCGAATAAACGGTAGGCTGCGATCTGGGGCCGGAGGGGTTGCCGGCAGGGATGCAATCCTCTCTTATTTCCGCCTCAACTTTGCCGTTGAAAACGCGGGCCATGATCCCTGTATCCCTTCGCACCCTCTCCGCAAGCCTCCTGCTGCTTGCCGGAATTTTGACCGCTTTGCCGCTTCCGCGCGTAGCGGCGCAGGATGCCGGCGCCATGCAGATCTCCTGGGAGGTGCGCAACCGCTTCCGACTGTTCCGCGAGGAGCGCGACTTCCTGCTCCATGTCGAGAACGCGCGTAACCGCAGCATTCTGGCCGCCGAGCAGTCACTGGAGCTCCAGAGCGAGGGGCGAGGCTGGGCCCGCAACATGGTCAACCGGCTCTGCATCGACCTGCAGGGCCGGGTCAACCAGCCCTGCACCCGCGACAACGTCAAAGAGAACTACCTCACACCGATCGACCATCCGGTGACCGTGCGCCTCGTCGGCGCGGTGCCGGTCGGGGCCACCTGCGCCTGGTCGTTCGACGATGGCGACGGACCGCAGACCTCGACCTTCGACTGCGCCGAGCCGGTCAATTTGCGCGTCCGCTACGGCAAGCAGACGGTTGCGACCGTCGACGTCTCCGCCGGCTCCGACCCGACCCAGCGGGTCCAGACCGAGATCCAGGTGCGAGACATCTTCGTCGCCGGACTCGGCGACAGCATCGCCTCCGGCGAAGGCAATCCGGACCGGCCGCTGGCGCTGTCGGACGAAGGCTTCTGCTTCCGCTCCTATCTCGGCACCGCCGGTGCGCAGTACTACCGGCCAAGCCGCGCCGGCTACAAGGGCGGCCGCGCCTGCGAGGCGCCGGACACCCTCGCCAACTGGCAGCACTACAGCGCGCTGTGGTTCAATGCACCCTGCCACCGCTCGCTCTACAGCTATCAGGCCCGCACCGCGCTGGCGCTCGCCGTGCGCTACACTCACATCGCCGTGACCTATCTGCCGCTCGCCTGCACCGGCGCCAGCATCGGCGACGGTCTCCTGGGCTCGCAGCGCGCCCGCGAATGCCCACCCGGCAAGACCGGCGTCTGCAACACCAGCGTGAACGCGCAGGTCGCCGAGCTGCGCGAGGCGCTCACCGCGGCCAAAAAACGCCAGCCGGACCGCACGCTCGATCTCGTGCTGCTGTCGGTCGGCGCCAACGACGTTTATTTCTCCGGCCTCGTCGCCGACGTCATCGTCGAGACCGCGACCGAGGGCGCGCTGTTCCGCCGCTCCGGCGTGATGGCGAGCGTCGACGATTCCCGCGACGCCCTGGCGCGCGAGCTGCCGCAGAATTTCGTCAAGCTGCGCGAGGCCTTGAAGCCGCTGGTCGGCGGCGACCTCTCACATGTGGTCTATGTGTCCTACGCCAATCCCGCGCTCGCCGACGGCGGCGTGCCCTGCCGCGGCGGCCGCGCCGGCTTCGACATCCATCCTTCCTTCAACGCAGATCCGCAGCGCCTCGCGCGCGTCTCGACCTTCGTCGACACCGAGTTCCTGCCGCAGCTGAAGGGGCTCGCCACCTGCACCCGCGGTGCGCTGTGCCGCGATCCCGAATCCGACCGCATGACCTTCGTCGACACGCATCAGGCCGCCTTCGCCGACCACGGCTTCTGCGCCCATTCCGGCAACGATCCCGAATTCGACCGCAGCTGCTTTGCCGAGAACGGCCAGAGCTTCAACCCCGACATCGTCAGCGCGGCGAGCCAGCCGATGATGTGCGGGCGCGGCGCCTCGGAATACCGCGCCTACCTGCCGCGCGCGCGCTGGATCCGCGACGCCAATGACAGCTATTTCGCCGCGATGACCTATCCGCAGGGCCTGCCGGCCGCGAGCCAGCCGACCGACATCCACGACGCCACCTGGGGCGTGCTCTCCGCCGTCTACGGCGGCGCCGTGCATCCGAGCGCCGAAGGCCACGCCGCAATGGCGGATGCGGCACTGCCCGCCGCGAGCACCGTGCTCGGCCTCGATGCCGTGCCGCCCAACGTGACGCGCGGGTTTCTGCCGCAATTGCTGCCGAGCGCGCAGCAGTAGGTCGCGCGGCCGTCGTAGCCCGCCACACCCTCGGTGTCATCGCCCGCGCAGGCGGGCGATCCAGTACTCCGCGGCAGACGTGATTGAATCGAGACGCCGCGGCGTACTGGATTCCCCGCTTTCGCGGGGAATGACAGTTGAGTGTTGGCGCTAGCTCGCTTGCGCATTCTCACGATTTCACGATCGTTCCCCCCAACCTGCCGTTCCATCAATCCAAAAACGGCATCGATCGATACTCCCTTGAACTTGGACACCTTGCCGCACGCGCCTCTAGGACTCGCCTTGAGGAAACATTTCGAGTTCTAAGGAGGCGCAATGAGCGCAGTGGTGTCCGCAGCGGACGTGAGGAGGTCTCGCGTCAGGCTGTTCATCGTGACCATGTTGTTCCTGGTCACCACCGTGAATTATGCCGACCGCGCCACGCTGTCGATCGCCGGTCCCGCACTCTCCAAGGAGCTGCATCTCGATCCCGTCGCCATGGGCTGGATCTTTTCGGCTTTCGGCTGGTCCTATGTCGCGGCGCAGGTGCCGGGCGGCTGGCTGCTCGACCGCTACGGTTCGCGCCTCGTTTATGCCTTCAGCATCATCATCTGGTCGCTGTTCACGCTGATGCAGGGCTGGGTCGGTTTCCTCAGCGCCGGCGCTGCCATCATCGTGCTGTTCGCGCTCCGCCTCCTTGTCGGCGTCGCGGAAGCGCCCTCCTTCCCTGCCAATGCCCGCATCGTCGCGGCCTGGTTTCCGGGCAATGAGCGCGGCACCGCGTCGGCCTTCTTCAATTCCGGGCAGTATTTCGCCACCGTGATCTTCGCGCCGCTGATGGGCTGGATCGCCCATTCTTACGGCTGGCGCTTCGTGTTCTTCGTGATGGGCGCGCTCGGTGTCGTCATGGGCCTCGTCTGGCTCAAGACCATCTACGGCCCGAAGGAGCACCCCTCGATCAACGAGGCGGAGTTCGACTACATCAAGGAGGGCGGCGCGCTGGTCGATCTCGACGCGCCCAAGGACGATCAGCTGCGCGAGCGCGCGCCCGAGGCCGGCTCCGGCTGGGATCACATCCGCCAGCTGCTCTCCAACCGCATGATGCTCGGCGTCTATCTCGGCCAGTACTGCATCAACACGCTGACCTATTTCTTCCTGACCTGGTTTCCGGTCTACCTCGTCAAGGAGCGCGGCCTGTCGATCCTGCAAGCCGGCTTCGTGGCGACCCTGCCCGCGCTGTGCGGCTTCATCGGCGGCGTGCTGGGCGGCATCATCTCCGACGCCATCCTGCGCAGGACCGGCTCGCTCACCATGGCGCGCAAGATTCCGATCGTCGGCGGCATGCTGCTGTCGATGTCGATCATCGCCTGCAACTATGTCGACGGACAGGCGATGGTGGTCGGCTTCATGGCGCTCGCCTTCTTCGGCAAGGGCATCGGCGCACTCGGCTGGGCGGTCGTCTCCGATACCTCGCCGAAGGAAGCCGGCGGCGTCTCCGGCGGCCTGTTCAACACCTTCGGCAACCTCTCCTCGATCACCACCCCGATCGTGATCGGCTACATCCTGGCCGCGACCGGCTCGTTCAACGGCGCGCTGGTGTTCGTCGGGGCCAACGCGCTGGTGGCCGCCTTCGCCTATCTCGTCATCGTCGGCAAGATCGAGCGGGTGACGCTCAAACGTTCCTCCTGAGGGCTCCCATGGGAGCTTGACCAGGCAACTCAACGGCGGCTTCACGGCCGCCGTCTTTGTTTTGGGGATGATCGATGCTAGAAGTGCCGGGGAAACGCCTTATCCATCTAAGGCATGTATCGATGTTCGACCTCAACCAGCTCCGCTGTTTCGTCACGGTGGCGGAGGAATTGCATTTCGGCCGCGCCGCCGCACGGCTCAACATGACCCAGCCGCCGCTGTCCCGGCAGATCCAGGTGCTCGAGCACATCATCGATGCGCCGCTGCTGGAGCGCACCAGCCGCTCGGTGCGCCTGACGCCGGCAGGGCGCAGCTTCCTGCCGGAGGCGCGGCGCATCCTCAAGCTGGCGGAAAGCGCCTCGCAGGTCGCCCGGCGCATCGCGCTCGGCAAGACCGGCTCGCTGAAGATCGGCTTCACCGCGGCCGCCGCCTACGGCTTCCTGCCCGAGCTCGTCGCCGCCTGCCGCGCCAAGCTGCCCGAGGTGGACTTCTCGCTGAAGGAGATGGTGTCGGGCGACCAGTTCGAGGCGCTGACATCAGGCCAGATCGACGCCGGCCTGCTCCGGCCGCCGATCGCCCGCCCCGAGCTCACCAGCCGCCGCGTCGTCGCCGAACCCCTGCTCGCCGCGATCCCGAAGAAGCATCCGCTCGCCAATGCCGAGAGCATCACCATCAAGGACTTCGATGACCAGCCCTTCGTGATGTATTCGCCCTATGAGAGCCGCTACTTCCATGATCTCTTGGTGGCCCTCTTCACCCGCGCCGACGTGCTGCCGCGCTACGTGCAGCATCTCAGCCAGATCCACTCCATCCTCGCCATGGTCCGCGCCGGCCTCGGCCTTGCCATCGTGCCGGCGGCGGCCGCGAGCCTGAAGATCTCCGACGTGCGGCTGCGTCCCCTGAAGCTGCGCACCCGCGTCCCGGTCGAGCTGTTCATGGTCTGGCGCCGCGAGGACGAGAACCCGTTGCTGTCGGCACTGGTCAAAATCGCCGGTGAATTGTCCTCCGCGGATGCCGTGGACGATTGATGCTGAATTCGCATCGATCGATATAGGCTTTGGCTTGGACGCGCATCGAACGGTTGCCTAAACCACGGCGCATGGACGCGCAGCCTTCTGCTTGCGTCCTCCACAACACGCAATAAGGGAGCCGCGCCCATGAGCAAGATGACCCCGCAGGAAATGGCCCAGAAGATCGGATCGGGCCTCCTGTCATTCCCCGTCACGCCGTTCAAGGCTGACTATTCCTTCGACGAGGCCACCTACCGCGCCAACATGGATTGGCTGTGCGGCTATGATGTCGCAGGTCTCTTCGCCGCCGGCGGCACCGGCGAGTTCTTTTCACTGACCCCGACCGAGGTTCCTGAGGTCGTCAAGGTCGCCGTCGACGAGACCAAGGGCCGCGTGCCCGTGCTCGCCGGCACCGGGTATGGCACCGCGATCGCCCGCGAGATCGCGATCGGAGCGGAAAAGGCCGGTGCCGACGGCCTCTTGCTGCTGCCGCCCTATCTCACCCATTCCGAGCAGGAAGGCCTTGCCGCCCATGTCGAGGCGGTCTGCGCTTCCGTGAAGATCGGCGTCATCGTCTACAACCGCGACAACGCCATCCTGCAGCCCGATACGCTCGCGCGCCTCGCCGAGCGCTGCCCGAACCTCGTCGGCTACAAGGACGGCATCGGCGACATCGAGTTGATGACCCGCGTCTACACCAAGCTCGGCGACCGCCTCACCTATGTCGGCGGCCTGCCGACCGCGGAAACCTTCGCGCTGCCCTATCTCGACATGGGCGTGACGACGTACTCCTCGGCCGTGTTCAACTTCGTGCCGGAATTCGCCACCAACTTCTATGCCGCCGTGCGCAAGCGCGACCATGCGGCGATCCACGCCGGCCTGAAGGATTTCATCCTGCCGCTGATCGCGATCCGCAACCGCAAGAAGGGTTATGCGGTCTCGATCATCAAGGCCGGCATGAAGGTGATCGGCCGCGATTCCGGCCCGGTCCGCCCGCCGCTGACCGATCTCACCGAGCAGGAGATCGCGGAATTGGCCGCGCTGGTGAAGAAGCTGCCCGCCGCACGATCGTCACAACAGGCTGCAGAATAGCAGCCGACAACAGGGAGGAGCGTGCGATGGCCGAGACCAAGATTTCTGGCGCACCGGTCGTCACGGCGATGCAGGTGATCCCGGTTGCGGGGCGCGACAGCATGCTCCTCAACCTCAGTGGCGCGCATGCGCCGTTCTTCACCCGCAACATCGTCATCCTCACCGACAATGCCGGCCACACCGGCGTCGGCGAGGTGCCGGGCGGGCAGAAGATCTGGCAGACGCTGCAGGACGCCCGCGACCTCGTGATCGGCAAGACCGTCGGCGCGATGAACAACATCCTCGCCGACATCCGCACCACCTTCGCCGACCGCGACGCCGGCGGCCGCGGCAAGCAGACCTTCGACCTGCGGGTGATGATCCACGCGGTCACCGCGATCGAATCCGCCCTCCTCGACCTGCTCGGCCAGCATCTCAACCTGCCGGTCGCCGCCCTGCTCGGCGAAGGCCAGCAGCGCAAGAGCGTCGAGACGCTCGGCTATCTCTTCTTCGTCGGCGATATCAGCAAGAGCAAGCTCGACTACGTCACGGGCGAGACCGGCAAGGCGGAATGGTTCAACCTCCGCCACCAGGAGGCGATGACGCCCGAGACCGTGGTGCGGCTCGCCGAGGCCACCCACGACCATTACGGCTTCGCCGACTTCAAGCTGAAGGGTGGCGTGCTGCGCGGCGAGCAGGAGATCGAGGCCGTCACCGCGATTGCGAAACGCTTCCCGAACGCGCGCGTCACGCTCGACCCCAACGGCGCCTGGTCGCTGGATGAGGCGATCAACCTCTGCAAGGACATGCACGGCATCCTCGCTTATGCCGAGGACCCCTGCGGCGCCGAGGCCGGCTTCTCCGGCCGCGAGATCATGGCCGAGTTCCGCCGCGCCACGGGCCTGCCGACCGCGACCAACATGATCGCCACCGACTGGCGGCAGCTCTCCCATGCGCTGCGCCTGGGCGCGGTGGACATTCCGCTGGCCGACCCCCATTTCTGGACAATGCAAGGCTCGGTCCGCGTGGCCCAGACCTGCCGTGACAACGGCCTGACCTGGGGCTCGCACTCCAACAACCATTTCGACATTTCGCTCGCCATGTTCACCCATGTCGGCGCCGCCGCCCCCGGCAAGGTCACCGCGATCGACACCCACTGGATCTGGCAGGACGGCCAGGCCCTGACCAAAGAGCCGCTCCAGATCAAGGGCGGCAAGATCGCCGTCCCGGACCGCCCGGGGCTCGGCATCGAGATCGACCGTGCCGCCATCGAGGCCGCGCATGAGCTCTACAAGAAGCATGGACTTGGCGCCCGGGATGACGCTATGGCCATGCAGGACTTGATCCCCGGCTGGACGTTTGACGACAAGCGTCCCTGCCTCGTCCGTTAAAAAGCGTTCCCCTGGAGGAAAAAGATGACTGCGATCCTTAAAAACTTCATCGGCGGCGAATGGGTCGACGGCTCCGGCGTCACCAAGAACATCAACCCCTCCAACACCAACGATCTCGTCGGCGAATACGCCAAGGCCGACAAGGCGCAGACCGAGAAGGCGATCGCAGCCGCCAAGGCCGCCTTCCCCGCCTGGGCGCAGTCAACCCCGCAGGTGCGCTACGACGCGCTCAACAAGATCTCGACTGAAATCCTCGCCCGCAAGGAAGAGCTTGGCCGCCTGCTCGCCCGCGAGGAAGGCAAGACGCTGCCGGAAGGCATCGGCGAGGTCGCCCGCGCCGGCCAGATCTTTGCGTTCTTCGCCGGTGAAGCGCTGCGCCTGATCGGCGAGAAGGGCGCCTCGGTCCGCCCCGGCCTCGACGTCGAGCTCACCCGCGAGCCGGTCGGCGTCATCGGCATGATCACGCCCTGGAACTTCCCGATCGCGATCCCCGCCTGGAAGATCGCGCCGGCGCTCTGCTACGGCAACACCGTGGTGTTCAAGCCGGCCGAGCTGGTGCCCGGCTCGGGGCACGCGCTGTCCGAGATCATCACCCGCTCCGGCATTCCCGCCGGCGTGTTCAACCTCGTCGTCGGCTCCGGCTCCGTCGTCGGCCAGACCCTGCTCGATCATCCTGATGTAGCCGCGATCTCCTTCACCGGCTCGGTGCAGACCGGTCGCAAGATCGCGCAGGCCTGCGTGCTCTCGAACCCGATGAAGAAGTTCCAGCTCGAGATGGGCGGCAAGAACCCACTGGTCGTGCTTGACGACGCCGACCTCAAGACCGCCGTCGAGGTCGCCGTCAACGGCGCCTATTTCTCGACCGGCCAGCGCTGCACGGCGTCCTCGCGCCTGATCGTCACCGAAGGCATCCATGACCGCTTCGTCGCGGCGGTGGCCGAGCGCCTGAAGGGCCTGTCGGTGGACGACGCGCTCAAGGCCGGCGTGCATATCGGCCCCGTGGTCGATCAGAGCCAGCTCGACCAGGACCTGCGCTACATCAAGATCGGCCAGGACGAAGGCGCCAAGCTCGCCTTCGGCGGCGAGCTGCTCAAGCGCGAGAACCCCGGCCACTACCTCGCGCCGGCGCTGTTCACCGAGGCCAACAACAACATGCGCATCGCGCGTGAGGAAATCTTCGGCCCGGTCGCCGCCGTCATCCGCGCCAAGAACTACGAGGAGGCGCTGGCGATCTCCAACGACACCGAGTTCGGCCTCGCCTCCGGCATCTGCACCACCAGCCTGAAATACGCCTCGCACTACAAGCGCAACAGCGAGTCCGGCATGGTGATGGTCAATTTGCCGACCGCCGGCGTCGACTATCACGTGCCGTTCGGCGGCCGGAAGGGTTCGAGCTACGGCGCCCGCGAGCAGGGCTCCTATGCCCGCGAGTTCTATACGACGGTGAAGACGGCTTATACCTATCCGGGTTGAGACATCGTAGGGTGGGCAAAGCGAAGCGTGCCCACCACCTGCGTCTGACGTGAAGAATGGTGGGCACGGCGCGTTGCGCCTTTGCCCACCCTACGACTTCAGTTTTCGAGGCGAGAGCAGATGGACCAGGACGTCGCAGCGAAAGAGCAGCCCCGCTACATCAAGCTCAACGAGCGCGACAACGTCGCGATCGTGGTCAATGATTTCGGCCTTCCCGCCGGCTCCCGCTTCGCCAGCGGCCTGACGCTGCGCGCCTTCGTGCCGCAGGGACACAAGACGGCGCTGGTCGACATCGCGCAAGACGCGCCGATCATCCGCTATGGCGAGATCATCGGCTACGCCCTCTCGCCGATCCTGGCCGGCGAATGGGTGGACGAGGCGCGCATCCGCATGCCGGAGGCTCCTGCCCTCGACAAGCTGGAAATCTCCACCGCCGTCCCGGCTCCGCTGCCGCCGCTCGAAGGTTTCACCTTCGAGGGCTACCGCAATCCTGACGGCTCGGTCGGCACCAAGAACATCCTCGGCATCTCCTCCTCCGTGCAATGCGTCAAGGGCACGATGGAATATGCGGTGAAGCGCATCCGCACCGAGCTGCTGCCGAAATATCCGAACGTCGACGACGTCGTGCCGCTCACGCACGCCTATGGCTGCGGCGTCGCCATCACCGCGCCCGACGCAGTGGTGCCGATCCGCACCCTGCAGAACCTCGCGCTCAACCCGAATTTCGGCGGCGAGATTCTGGTCGTCGGCCTCGGCTGCGAGAAGCTCGCGCCCGAGCGCCTGGTGCCGGAAGGTGTCAGCGATGCCATCGTGCGCATGCAGGACGAGGCCTTCGACGGCTTTGGCGCCATCGTCGATGCGATCATGACCCAGGCCGAGGCGCGGCTGAAGGTGCTCAACACGCGCAAGCGCGAGACCTGCCCGGCTTCCGATCTCGTCATCGGCCTGCAATGCGGCGGCAGCGACGCCTTCTCCGGCGTCACCGCGAACCCCGCCGTCGGCTTTGCCGCGGACCTCCTGGTGCGCGCCGGCGCCACCGTGATGTTCTCTGAAGTGACCGAAGTGCGCGACGCCATCCAGCTGCTCACCCGCCGCGCCATCAACGAAGACGTCGGCCGCGCGCTGGTGCGGGAGATGGCCTGGTACGATTCCTATCTCGCCCGCGGCGGCGCCGACCGCAGCGCGAACACCACGCCCGGCAACAAGAAGGGCGGCCTCGCCAACATCGTCGAGAAGTCGCTCGGCTCGATCGTGAAGTCCGGATCATCAGCCATTACCGGCGTGCTCTCGCCCGGCGAGAAGGCGACGCAGAAGGGCATGCTGTTTGCGGCAACGCCGGCGTCCGACTTCATCTGCGGCACGCTGCAGCTCGCCTCCGGCATGACGTTGCAGGTGTTCACCACCGGTCGCGGCACGCCCTACGGCCTTGCCGCCGCGCCCGTGATCAAGGTCGCGACCCGCAGCGAGCTGGCACGGCGCTGGAAGGACCTGATCGATTTCGATTCCGGCAGCATCGCCACCGGCGAGAAGACCATCGAGGAGTGCGGCTGGGACCTGTTCCGCCTGATCCTCGACGTCGCCTCCGGCCGCACCAAGCCGTGGTCGGACCGCTGGGGCATCCACAATGATCTCACGCTGTTCAATCCGGCGCCGGTGACCTGAGGGGTCACTGGCTGTCGATCAGGTGCATATCGCCCAGCGTGACGGGCAGGCTGCGCGTGATGAGATCGGCAATTGCGGTACGCAACCGCTCCCCTGAAGCCGGACCGCCAAACGTCTCGTCGACCGGTCCGCTCGGGCCGGCAATCCGCACGGTCCCGGTATTGTCGAGCGGCGCAGCCACCCGCTTCTCGATCACGTCGAACGACTTGCCGTCGATGACGCGGACTTCGTAGAGCGCGTGGATGAGGCCGTAATCCGCAAGCAGCGTCCGGTATTCGGCGAGCCCAACGCCCTCGACGTTGCGGCCGTTGCCAAGCTTCGATCTTGCCCGGGTGACGACGATGTACGCATCCATCCCCTGCGGCGCGACATCGCTGCGAACCAATTCCTTGAACGGATCGCTGCGCAGGAGATTGACGGGCGCGACCGCCGAATCCCTGATGGCTGCGAACGCGGCGCGCCTGTAAGTCACCGGCTGCACGCGAAAGCGTCCGCTCAAGAGCTTCGTCGCCTGCTGGACGATCAACTCGTCCAGTCCCCATGCGCTGATCGAGAGGCTTTGCGCGGTGTTGCCGAGCCCGGTCAGGCCGGCGCGCGTCAGGCTCATCTCCTCGCCGATGGCCGAGACGATACCGACGGTCTTGATCGCCTGCAGCCGGCTCGCGCGCGTCTCGAACGCGGCGGCGGCACCGAGGATGGCGGACGCGACCGCGAGGCCAATCCATAGAACAGCAATGCGACGCATGGCGGCTCATCGAATCCTGAAATCGAACGAATAGGACGCACCCAGGCCGACGGTGGTCTGGTTCGACGATCCCCGCTGCTTCACCAGCGGGCTGTCCGCGGCATCGCCCAGCAGCTTCTCGTATTCGACATAGGCATGGACCTCCCACTGCGGATTGATGCGATAGGAGATCTGGCTGCCGAAGCCGACCGAGTGCGCGCCGCCTCTGGCATTGTACATCGGCAACCCCGATGCCAGCGCTTGCACGGCGTCGACGCCGAAATAGGGCGCGGTCGCCTTGGTGCTCCTCCAGGTGAAGCGCGGGCCGGCCGAGATCGTCAGCCGTTGAATTAGCGGCACGATGACGTCGGCCGAGACGTCGGCCACTGCGCCGGTGTGGCCGCCGAAACCCTGGCGCAACTCGCTGCGCAGGCGCAGCCAATCCACCGGATAATATTCGACGAAGCCGCCGAGCTCGTAGGCGGCCTTGACGTCGCCGAGGCCGGTCAGCTCGGCATATTTGTCGCTCTTGCGCGAGGAGACATATTTGAACGCAGGGCCCGCGCGAAAATTGCCGACGTCGAGCAGCGCAATGCTGGCGCTGTCGCGCGGACCGCGAAACTGGTCGATCGATCCGGCGCGACGAATGGTGAAGATCGGAATCGGGAGAAACTTGCTGTTCTTCGACCCGACGAAGTCAGGTGTGTATTCGCCGCCGATACCGACCATGACGGTCCAGTTTCCGGACGGCGACGGCAGCATCGGCAGCTCGAATGGCGGGGCCGGCAGCGTGAACGCGGTCTGCGCCGATGCCGATTGCGCGGTCGCCGTGATCGCAGCGAGCGCGACAAGACAGGCGGTCGTCCGCCGCGCCTTCACCGTGAGGCGGAGAGCGGCTTCGTCAATATGCTTCATTTCAGGGCCCCGGACCGGCCTTCCAGGCCGAGTCGACTGTGTGATCAGGAGCCCAGCATGTGGTCCGGCAAAATTGCCCCAAGATTGCAACGGGCAACCGTGCCCGCGACATTCCGCGCGCGGGGTGCGCCGCCGGATCAACATTGCCCGAACATTGCCCGGGACGCGTTCACGCCCACAAGTTTTGACCGCGCCTGCCGCTCAGCCCGTTCGTTCCTGCCTTTTATTCGCCAAGCTCGCTGCCTTAAACGGAACTCGCGCACGAACCGAACCGCCGGACTTCGGGCAGAGAGCGTCAACGTTGGGGGCATTGTGGCCCCAGGAGAGTCAGGGACGACCCGCGTGCGCTCGCTCGTGATCGAAGACGAACCGCAGATCGGCGCCTATATCAGCCGCCTGCTCGGACAATTGCACGGCGTCGTCGATCTCGTCGGCTCGGTTGCCGACGCCCGTCAGGCGCTGGACAATTTCAAATATGATCTCGCGATCGTCGATCGGATGCTTCCCGACGGCGATGCACTCGAGGTTGTCACCGCGCTGAGCCAGTCACCGGATCGCCCTGCGATCATCATGCTGACGTCCAAGGACACCAAAGAAGACGTCGTCGACGGCCTCAATGGCGGCGCCGACGACTATCTCGGCAAGCCGTTCGAGCCACAGGAGCTGCTTGCACGTGTGCGCGCCGTGTTGCGGCGGCCCCGCCTGCTCGCGCCTGCCGTGCTGTCGCTCGGCAATGTCGAGCTGCATCTCGGCAGCAATGAAGTCGTGGTCGCCGACAGGAAGATACTGCTGCGGCGGCGCGAGGCGCTGATCCTGGGCGCGCTGCTGATGCGGCGCGACCGCGTCATCACCCGCGCCGCCCTGATCGAGGAAATCTACGGTTTCGACGACGAGATCGAATCCAACACGCTCGAAGCGCAGGTGTCGCGCCTGAGGAAGAAGCTGGCGGCCTTCGGCGGCGACGTCGAGATCCGCAGCATGCGCGGCATCGGTTATATCCTGCGGCTGGCAGCGCCGCGATGACCTCGATCGCACGGACCTTTGCGCTGTCGCTCGGCATCGCCGCGACGACGATTTTCCTGATCATGCTCGGCCTCTTCATGTGGCGCTATCCGATGGAGGAGCGCGAGTTCAGGGCTTGCCGGGTCGTGGTTGCCGTTCTCGACCGCGCCACCGATATCGGAGGGCAGAACCTCACGGTGCGCCCGACGCGCGCCCTCGAAGAGCTGAAGGCGGACAGCCCGAACCTCTGGTACGTCGTGTCCGCAGGCGACATGGTCAGCGAGTACGGCAGCGAACGCCGCCCCGCCCTCCCCTTCGCATTTCCCTATCACGGACCAATCGGCTCCTCGGTCTTCAACACGCTCGACCAGAAGAGCACCTTCTGCCTCGCCGTCGTGCAACGAGGTTCGTTGCAGCTCACGATGATGGTCGGCGAGCCTCAAGTCCGGTTCGGCCGGATCGCAAGAAATTTTCTCATCCGCAGTGTCTTCTCAATCATGCTGCTGGCGCTGGCCTTCGCCGCGACCGTTGCCGTCGGCGCGGCGCTGGCCGCGCGTTTCGTCTCACGCGGCATCGAACGGGTCGCGCATCGCGCGCTCGCGATCGACCCTGCAGCACCGCAAGGCCTGATATCGCTGTCCGAGGTCCCCCGCGAACTGAAGCCGCTGGTCGAGGCGCTCAACCGCGCCTTCGGCGAGATCGACGCCTACATCCGGATGCAGCGCCGTTTTCTCGGCAATGCCGCCCATCAGCTCCGCACGCCGCTCACGCTGCTGCGCGCGAAGATCGACGACGTGCCCGATCCGGGCCTGAAGGTCGAGCTGGTGCGGGACGTTCGCCGCCTCACCTCGCTGGTATCCGCGATGCTCGACCTCGCGCGCCTGCAAAATCACGCGATCGAGAAACGACCGATCGATCTTGCCGAGATCACGCTGGACGTGCTGGCCGATTTCGGGCCGTCGGCGCTGGACGCCGGCATCGAGCTTGCGCTGGAACGTGACGACGAAGGGCCGTTCTTGGTGCAGGGCGTGGACGCCGCCATCCGCAGCGCGCTCGCCAATCTCGTCGGCAACGCGCTCATCCACGCCCGTGGCGCGCGACGCATTGTCGCCACGCTCGGCCGCGGCAGCATATCGGTCGAAGATGACGGCGCAGGCCTGCCCGACGGCGCGGAGCACAAGCTGCTGGAGCCGTTTCAGACCGGCAACAGCGCAGGCGGCGGCGCCGGTCTCGGCCTGTCGATCGTCCGCGAGATCATGGCCGCCCATGGCGGCGAGCTCGTCATCTCTTCCGCACCCGGTTGCGGCACGACAATGCGCCTGTGCTTTCCCGAGGCGACCACGGCAGCGAGATCTCCGCAGCTCGATCTGCAAGAGCGCTGAGCGAGGCGCATCGGCTTCGCGCGCGAAACCGTCCGGAAACATTGGCGCGAAAAACTTCTTCCTCGTTTCATCCTTTCGCACCAAGCAACCAATATGTGCGCCGACGGCAACAGGAATGTTCGCACGCGAGCGAACCTGCCTCGGCATCAACGCGACCAAACCTCCGATTGACATCTTTCACGGAGATTTTCCAATGCGCGTTCTCTCGATGATTGCCATTGCCGGTGCCATGATTGCCAGCTCGGCCGCTGCATTCGCCAGCGAGCTTCCCTCCTACGAAGTGAAATCGTTTCCGATCTCGACGACACAGGTCCAGGTGCTCGGCGGCGCCGGCGTCGAAGAGCAGTCGACCGCGCCCGCGATGATCGTCGCCGGCATGCCCGCCTCGCCCGCGCAGGTGTCGGTGCTGTCGCCGCGCGTCAAGCAGCTTGCGAGCGCGAGTGCGCAGAGCGAAGCGCGCTGAGCGGTCGCATCCAGGCGCACCGTGCCATTCTCTCATTCACGCATCCGCGCGCCGACATCAACCGGCGCGCGCTCGATTTATATGAATACTAATTCCAAATCGGATGATTGAAGGACCATTGCGTCCCTCCTGCACTTCAAGCCCGCGAGTGCGCTTGCTAGTCGTCCGCCCCGCAAATGATGGGGTCGCGAATGACAACATATCTGAGAACGACGGCGGGATTGATCGGAGGAGCGCTGCCGCTGCTGGCAAGCCTGATGGACGCGGCGCCGGCCGAGGCGCAATCGTCGCCGCAGGAGGTGCCGGCCGTCGTGGTCGAGCAGTCGTCGCGGCCGGCAGCGCGTTCACGTTCGCCTCGTTCCCGTCAGGCCGCGCAGGCGGCGAGCCGGCGTCGTCAGGCCGAACGGGCGCCCTCCAATGCCAATACGCAGGCGGCCGGCATTAACGCCGGCGCGGAGACCGCGACAGGGCCCGTCCGCGGCTACGTCGCCACCCGCAGCGGCACCGGCACCAAGACCGACACCCCGCTGCGCGAGACACCGCAATCGATCAGCGTGGTGACCGCGGACCGCGTCACCGATCAGGGCGCGACCACCGTGCAGGAGGCGCTGCGCTACGTCCCCGGCGTATTCGCCGACGCCTACGGCGCGGATTCGCGCGGCGACTATCCGCGCATTCGCGGCCAGGACCCGAACATCTATCTCGACGGCACCCGTATGGTGAACACCTTCAACTTCAACGAATGGCGGCCCGAGCCCTATACGCTCGAGCGCATCGAGGTCTTGCGCGGTCCTTCCTCCGTGCTTTACGGCGACACCTCGACTGCAGGCTTGTTGAACCTGATCTCGAAGCGTCCGCAGGCCGAATCCGCCAGCGAAATCGGCGTTCAGTACGGGAGCTTCAACCGCAAGCAGGTGCAGCTCGACTCCACGGGAAAGCTGACCAAGGACGACGAGTGGCTCTACCGTTTCGTCGGAGTCTTCCGCGACAGCAACATGCAGACCGACTACGTCAAGGACGACCGCATCGTGCTGGCGCCGTCGCTGACCTGGCGGCCGACCAACAACACGAGCTGGACGGTGCTCGGCACCTACCAGAAGGACACCACCGGCTCGTCCACGGCCTTTCTGCCCCACGAAGGCACGCTCTATCCCGGTCCCAACGGCTTCATTCCGGTCAATCGTTTCACCAGCGAGCCGGGCTGGGATCGCTACCAGACCGAGACCGGCGCGGTCTCCAGCCTGTTCGAGCATCGCTTCAGCGATGCGCTGACGGTCCGGCAGAACATGCGCTATGCGCATGTCGAGGGCATCTATCATGGCCTGTATCCGGACGTGTACTCCACGCCGGACAATCCGTTCCTCGACGCGAGCCGGCGCACGGTGGCGCGCTATGTCTGGGCTCGTGACAGCGTCAAGGACAACTTCACCTCGGACAGCAATGCCGAGTTGAAGTTTGCAACCGGCGCCGTCCAGCACAAGACGCTGTTCGGCGTCGACTACCGCGGCTACAAGGAGCGCGCTTCGTCCGGTGCAGGCTACGACGCGACGCCGTTCGATCTCTACGCGCCGGTCTACACCGGCGTCACGCCGCCGGACATGTCGGCCGAGCCCGATCTCCGCCAGAGCCAGCTCGGCCTCTACGCTCAGGACCAGTTGCGGCTCGGACCATGGCTGGCCGTGCTGGGCCTGCGCCACGACTACGTCACCAGCGACACGCAGGGTTCTCCGGTCGAGCATTACCAGGCGACCACTGGCCGCGCCGCGCTGATGTACGAACTGCCGTTCGGCGTCACGCCTTACGTGACCTATGCGCAGTCGTTCAATCCGGTGTTCGGCAGCGGTGTCTGCGCGACGGGGGCCTGCGCGCCGCAGCGCGGCGAGATGGTGGAGCTCGGCTTCAAGTACAATCCGGCGCCCGGCAATGCGATCAACGGCGCGATTTTCGACACCACCGAGCGAAACCGGCTCGCCAGCGATCCCGACAATCCGATGCTCTCGATCCAGACCGGCAAGGTGCGCATCCGCGGTGCCGAGCTCGAGGTGCTGGCGCGCATCACGCCGGACCTCGACCTGATCGCCGCTTACACCTATCTCGATGCCCGCGTGGAAAGCGGCGACAATGCCGGCAAGCATGTCGAGACCGTGCCGGATCACCAGGCCTCGCTCTGGGCGAAGTACCGCCTGTCCCAGCTCGGCCTGCCCGGCGTCACGCTCGGCGGCGGCGTGCGCTATATCGGCGCCTCCTGGGACGGCACCGACACCATCCGCACGCCCGACTACACGCTGTTCGACGCCCTGGTCCGTTACGAGACCGGTCCCTGGCGGCTGCAGGTCAATGCCAGCAATCTCTTCGACAAGCGCCACCTCACCACCTGCCTGGCGCGCGGCGATTGCTTCCTCGGTATCGGCCGCACCGTGCTCGGCAGCGTGACCTACAGATTCTAGCTGCAACCTCTACGTCATGCTGCCCGGCATGAAGCAGCGCACGCGCGGGTGGCCGTCGACATAGTGCTTCCACACCATGGTGCGGCCGATCTTGTTGGGCTCGGTGATCACGGCTCCCTCCGGCACCACGACCCATTCGCCGTCGAGATGGACGCGATAGCGCCCTTGGTCGGATTCCCAGTCGACGTCGGCGACCACATAGCCGTCGGCATCCGAGCAGCACTGCCCGTACGCGCTGTGCAGGCTCTCGAACCAGGGTTTGAGCGGCGAATTGGCGTAGCGCCCGTCGTCGCGCGCCAGCGCCGATGTCGCCAGCAGCACGGTCAGGCCGAGCATCATGGCCGCACACGGTCTTGCAAGTGTCATGTCGTCTTCCCGCGGATCGAAGTCAGCGCCGCGAGGGACAGGCGCCACCGCCCGCCTCCCGCACGTTGGCGGCAGGCAGTGAGACGGCGACTCGCTCCCCCAGCAGCTTTGCGACAAGCTATGCAAATCCGGCGCCAGCGCGCATTCCGGAGAACTACTGCTGCACACAGTTGCCCACGCTTGCGTATGCCTGCAGGCGTGACGCGCCGGCGATTTGACGCGGCTATTTTCGAGGCTTTCCTTGTTGCACCTCAACGTGTACGAACGTGGCCGCGAAACTTATCGCATTTGTTTAACCGGCTGTTTCGATTAGAGAATCAGGTGACGGCGTGACTGGCATTGGACCGGCAGCGCTATGAATTCGAGAGAGTTGCTCCCTGGCCCACAGGACGCGACCGATCTGCCCGCAAACCAGGTGCAGTTTGCGCTGGTGATTTCGCGCATGCTGGAGACGGTGAAGGACGACGCGGACGCCAGGCGGCAGATGGTCTACGACCTCGCCCGCTACAAGCTCCAGGAGCAGTTCACCTACGCCGACGCCAGAAACATCGACCAGATGAAGCGGGCGCTCGAGATCGCCATCGAGGAGGTCGAAAAATTCTCGCGTGATGAGGCGCCGCTGGAGCGCCTGCCGTCGCAGCAACTCACCTCGTCAAAGGAGGCGGCCGGTCTTCTCGTGTCCGGCGATGCGACCGTCTTGCCATCGGGCGTCGGCAGGCCGCGCAGCAAGCTGCCTGCGATCTCGGGCCCGCTGCTGCCGGTGATCAAGCGCACGGCAGCCATCCTGCTTGCCGTCAGCGCAGTCATCCTGATCGTTTCGCAGCGGGACAATATCGCAGCGCTGCGCCGGCAGATCGCCTCCCAGCCCCCGGAGGTCGCGCTGGTCGCACCCAAGCCGGAGACGACGATCGCGGTCGCCAAGCCGGAGATGGTGACGCCCGCCGCCCCCGCCCCGACGCGCGTGCTTCCGACCGACTACGGCATCTACGCCCTGATCGACGACAAGTCGCTGACGGAGTTGACCGCGACCGGCGTGATGGCGCCGGACATGCGGATTGCGATTTCACCGGAGTTCAGGAAGCCCGATCGGCCGCATCTGCCGAACGGCCGCGTCAAGTTCATCGTCTTCCGCCGCGATGTCGCGAACGCCATTCCCGAACGCGTCGAGGTTCGGGTGGTGGCGAAGATCGCCAGGGAGTTTTCCAGCGACGCCGCCGGCAAGGCGCTCGGTGGCGGAGAGGATGTCGGGGTGATCCGCAACTTCTCCTATCCGTTCCGGGTCTCGCCGATTCCGGGGAAGGCCGAGATGCATGAACTCCACGCCGGAGATTCGGGGCTCGATCTGGCGCCGGGGCATTACGTCCTGAGCCTGGGATCGCAGGCCTATTATTTCCAGGTCGACGGCGAGATCACCGATCCCCGGCAGTGCCTCGAGCGTGTCGTCGCCGGCAACGGCACCTTCTACGCGCCGTGCAAGAAGGCGCGGACATATTGACGGTCTGGTAGCCCGCGAGATCAAGGCACGCGCGAGCCACACACTCAGCTGTCATCGCCCGACTTGATCGGGCGATCCAGTATTCCAGAGACAGTGCGAGGATACGGAGAAGCCGCGGCGTACTGGATTCCCCGCTTTCGCGGGGAATGACACTGGTGGGTGGAGCGACGGCTGCGACGACAACGGTCGCGCGAAAATCCCTACTGCTTCGGCGCCGGCGCCATCATCGCGCCGCCCTTCTTGGCCGCAGGCGCGGGTGCGGGCTTGGTCGCGGCGGCCTGCGCCGGCAAATATTTCGCGACGATGGCGGGATCGACCTGGGCGATGTTGGTGTCGGGCAGGCGCGTCCAGGTCTCGTCCTTGCCGAGCAGCGAGAAGCCGAGATAGCCGCGCAGCGTCAGCGTCTGTCCATCGGGACTGACCTTCATGTTGGCCTTCCAGATCTGGCCGTCGCGCGGATTGAGCACGTTGCCGCCTTCGTACTTCAATCCCTCGCGCTTCATGTTGCGGACGAAGGAGATGCCGAGCACCGGCGCATTCTTGCGATCGTCGGTGCACTTGCTGCAGACCTCGTTCGGATCGTCGCCGGGCCGCGGGAAGGTTTTTGCGATCACGCCTTCGAAGATGCCGCTGCGATCGATGAAGAGGAACCATCCCACCGTCTTGCCGTCCTCGACCTTCTGCCAGAGGCCCGCGGCCGTCGGCTCCGCGGTCTGCGCCGCGGACGGGTTCGATGCGCCGAGCAACAGCGCAAGCGCGAGGAAGGGGAGCAGCCGAAAGCTGGAAATGAGAGTCCGCATTATCATCACCTTGCTGAGCCAATCGCCTTGCTGTGCCAAGACTTTGTCAAGCCAAGACTATCCTAAGCCAAGACCGGAATGGCCGCACACTACGGCGATTTCGCGAACGGTTCCAGCACCAGAAACATGGGGCATCGCCTTGCCGCCCCCTCGGCGTCAGTTGACTCCGAGCTTCTTTTGCAGGCTGGACGACGAGGTCGTGTACTGGAACACGAGCCGCTTATCCGGATAGACATAACGATGGGCTTTTTGCGACATCAGCGCGCCCTCGTGGAAGCCGCACAGGATCAGCTTGATCTTGCCGGGATAGGTGTTGATGTCGCCGATGGCGAAGATGCCTGACACGTTGGTTTCGAACGCCGACGTCTCGACCGGCACGAGGTTGTTCTCGAGCGCAATGCCCCAGTTCGCGACCGGGCCGAGCTTCATGGTCAGCCCGAAGAACGGCAGCATGGTGTCGCAGGCGACCTCCGTGATGCTGTTGTCGTTGCCCTTCACGGTTGCACCGGTGAGCTTGCCGTCGGCGCCGGAGAGCGCGGTGACCTGGCCGAGCCGCAGATCCATCTTGCCGCCGGCCACCAGCGCGCGCATCTGCTCGACGCTGTGCGGGGCTGCGCGAAACTCGTCGCGCCGGTGCAGCAGCGTGATGCGCTTGGCGAGCGGATGCAGGTTGAGCGTCCAGTCCAGCGCGGAATCGCCGCCGCCGACGATCAGCACGTTCTTGTCGCGGAATGTCTCCATCTTGCGCACGGCGTAGTGCACCGAGGTGCCTTCATAGGCCTCGATCCCCGGCACCGGCGGGCGCTTGGGCTGGAACGAGCCGCCGCCGGCGGCGATCACCACCACCTTGCATTCGAACACCTTGCCGGCGTCCGTGGTGCAGCGGAACGCGGGATCGCCGATCTTCTCCACGGTCTCGATCATCTCGCCGAGATGGAAGGTCGGGTGGAACGGCTTGATCTGCTCCATCAGCGCGTCGGTGAGCCCCTGCCCCGAAACGTGCGGGATGCCGGGAATGTCGTAGATCGGCTTTTCCGGATAGAGCTCGGCGCACTGGCCGCCGACCTTGTCGAGGATGTCGACGAAATGCGCCTTCATGTCGAGAAGGCCGAGCTCGAAGGCGGCGAACAGACCGCAGGGGCCGGCGCCAATAATCAGCACATCGGTTTTGATCACGTCGCTCATGTCGTCTCTTTATCGGTCGTTATCGGTTGGACGGCGCCCGTTGGGCAGAGGTGACCCTGCCTGTCTAGCCAACGGGGATGGAACAGGGAAGGCATAAAAGCGGGATCGCCCCGCAGCCGCACCCACTTGCCGGGCCAAAATAACTGGGCTGTAACGAGGACGGATATGACGGAGATCAATCGGTGAACGCACCAGCCCGCCTCGACACGACGCCGCGCCTTGAGGACTTTCCGTTCCGCCTCAGTGACAATGTCCGGTTCGGCGACCTTGATCCGAACCAGCACGTCAACAACGCGGTCTACGCCACCTATTTCGAGACCGGCCGTGTCACGCTGATGAAGCTTCCCGAATACGGGCTGACCCCGCCGGGCCTCGCCTGGATCATGGTGCGGCTCGACATGCATTTTCGCGCCGAGCTGCACTGGCCGAACACGATCGAGCTCGGCCTCGGCGTCGTGAGGCTCGGACGAACCTCCGTGACCTTCGAGCAGGTCGTGTTCTCGAACGGGACGTGCATTGCGTCAGCGACCTCCGTCGGCGTCCTGCTCGACGAGGCAACGCGCCGGCCGACACCGCTGACCGCAGAGGTGATCGAGAAGTTCAGACCCTGGCACAAGCGCGGCGTCGTGGTCGCGCCGCCGAGCACCTAGTAATATCGAGGGACGATCAGGCCTGGCGTTCCGGCGTCGCCACGACCAGCCCGTCGAGGTCGTCGGAGACCTTGATCTGGCAGGACAGGCGCGAGTTCGGGCGCACGTCGAAGCCGAAATCCAGCATGTCCTCTTCCATCGGCGTCGGGCTGCCGACCTTCTCGCGCCAGGCTTCGTCGACATAGACATGGCAGGTCGCGCAGGCACAGGCGCCGCCGCATTCGGCTTCGATGCCGGGAATGCTGTTGCGGATGGCGGCTTCCATCACGGTCGCGCCGTTCTCGATTTCCACCGTGCGGGTTTCGCCCTTGTGGTCGACAAAGTGAATCTTGGCCATGTGTGCTCGTGCTGCCGCGATGTTGGGAATGAAGGAGGGTCTGGGCTGTCCTATAACGGGTCGGTTAGCCCGGCGCCATAGCGTTTTCGAGAGGCGTGGATCCCGGTTCGCGCGCAGAAAACGCGTCAAATCAAACGGCTAGTGCGCAGGCCCCATATTTGTGGGGCGCCCGCCTAATGCTTCAGGATCGCCGCGATCGCGGCACGGACCTCGGCCACCGCCTCTTTCAGCGCGGCAAGCGCATGGAGCCGGTCGTGGCCGGTCCGGACCGCCGTCTCGAGGCTGGCGGCAGCGTCGGCCACCGCAAAGGCGCCGATCCCGCGGGCCGAGCCCTTGAGCTTGTGTGCGAGCGCGCCGGTGTCGGCCGGCAGGGCCGCCATCGCGGCGAGCAGGCGGACAGCCTGCTCGGCGAACATCGCGAGCACTTCCTGTTCCAGTTCAGCGTCGCCGAGCGTCATCCGGGAGAGGTGATCGAGATCGAGCGGGCTGTCGATGGGCGCAAGCGGGGGCGAGGGCATCCAGTCCATCCGTTGCAGTTCAGGCGTCATGGCGAAGGCCCCGGCATCGCGCGATGGTTCCGCCGGTCCGGCGGTACGGTTCGCCCCAGCCAAGCACGAAAATGGTTAACGAAATGTTTGGGCTGGTTTACGTAATTCTGCCGGTTTATTGACGAAAAGTCGCCGCAATTGGCCGAGTTCCGTGGAGAATTTCATTTATTGCTAAGGCGTTACGGCGCGATCCTGTTAACGATGATTAAGATTGTCTTAATCGCGGGCATTTCATTCGCCACGCTCTGCCAATAGGATGTTGCGGAAATTGGCGGACAAGCCGTCCGGGTGGGGACGGCTCGGAGATCCGCATAAGCGGCATGATCCGGTCTGTGGGCTTGCGTAGCGCGCAGGGCTCGCGGGGGGCGTGTACAAGTAACGAGGGCTCGGACTGAACATGGCGAACACTCCCAAGAAGGTCAAAGACCCCACAGAAGTTGCGCTTTCTGCGATCCAGGAAGCCCTGAACATCAGCGACACCGCTACGGACACCAGCCGCAACGCCTCGATGCGGAGCGAAACGGCGCCTGCGGTGGAGCCTCCGGCGCCCCCGGTCTTCGACGATCCGAGCTTCGAGCCGCGCCCCGCTGCCAACGAACGGTCGACCGTGTTCGACCCGGTCGAGGAGCCGCGCACCACACGCCGCGCTGCCAATGACGACCGCGAGACCATCGGCCAGCTGCTCCAGGCGCTTCAGAGGGGCCGCCCTGCCCGCAGCGTCTACACCTTCGCCACCATCTTCGCCGGCGTCTGGCTCGCCGCCTGCGCCGCGCTGACGGTCGGCTTCCTGCCCTCGATCCAGGCCGCCATGGGCCAGAGCGGCGGCGTGCTCGTCATCGCCGGCCTGATCGCGATGTTCTTCGCGCCGATCATGCTGTTCTACTTCCTGGCGAGCCTCGTCTGGCGCGGCCAGGAAATGCGCATGATCGCGCAGGCGATGGCGCAGGTCGCGATCCGCTTCTCCGAGCCCGAAGGCTCGGCCTCCGATTCCATGGTCACCGTCGGCCAGGCCATCCGCCGCGAGGTCGCGGCGATGGGCGACGGCATCGAGCGCGCGATTGCACGCGCCGGCGAGCTGGAGACGTTGGTCGCCAACGAGGTCGCCGCGCTCGAGCGCGCCTATAGCGACAACGAGGTGCGCATCCGCGCCCTGCTCCAGGACATCGCCCATCAGCGCGACAACCTGGTCGGCCAGGCCGAGCAGGTCCGCAGCGCCATCTCCGGCGTGCAGATCGATCTGCGCCACGACATCGCGTTGATCTCGGACGCGATCGCCTCGCGCGTCGACGAGGTCGCCAAGTCCATCACCGGCGCGCTCGAAGAGCGCGGCGCCCACATCACCAGCGCCTTGAGCAATGCCGGCGACAACATGATCCTGGCGCTCGGCGAGCGCGGCGGCGACCTGCTCGACCGCCTCGAGGAAGCCAGCAACGAGACCACGCGCGCCGTGCTCGACGCCAGCGAGCGGCTGACCACCAGCCTCAACTTCAAGACCGGCCACGTCCACGACGAGTTCGTCGACCTCGCCGACCGCGTCCACGAGATGCTGAACGAGCGCATCGACCGCATCACCGGCGAGTTCGAGCAGCGCTCCGCCGCGATCGTCGACGGCATCTCCGAGCGCACCGAGCAGGTGCACGACTCCTTGAAGAACTCGTCGGATTCGCTGCTGCTCGAGCTCGAGCTGCGCTCCAACGACCTCTCCGCCAAGATCGACGACGCCGGCAGCCGCCTCGCCAACCACATCATGACGAGCGGCGACAAGGCCAGCGAGGCGCTCGACGCCACCGTCAACACCCTCGTCGCCAAGGTCGTGAGCCAGACCGAGACCGCGCACGACTCGCTGTCGCTGCAGATGAGCGCCTTCGACGAGCTGGTGAAGAACCAGGGCACCGAGCTGGTCGAGAAGTTCGCCCGCGACTCCGGCACGCTGGGCGCGCTGATCACCCGCCACATCTCCGAGTTCGACCGTACCGTGAAGACGTTCGGCGGCGAGATCGTCGAGCGCATGGGCCAGCGCACCCAGGATATCCATGAGTCGCTGAAGACCTATGTCGACAATTTCGACACCCGCTTCACCTCCAACGGCGGCGAGATCACGGCCCTGCTCGACCAGCGCCTGGTGCAGTTCGAGACCACGATCGGCGAACGCGTCAACCACCTCGATAGCTCGCTGAACGGCAAGATCGCCGGCCTCGACGGCACGATCGAAGGCCATATCAAGACCTTCGACGACCAGCTCATCGGCCGCGTCGCCGCGCTCGAGCAGTCGTTCGACACCCGCGCCAGGTCGGTGACGGAGACCATCGACGGCCGCCTCAACACGCTGTCGACGTCGCTCACCGACGGTGCCGCGCAGGCGATCCAGTCGATCGATACCCGCCTGACCCACCTTACGACAACGCTGACGGGTGGCGCGACGCAGGCGCTCGAATCCATCGAGTCCCGCCTCGCTCACCTCACGACGTCGCTCACCGACGGCGCAGCGCAGACCATCGATACGATCGACGGGCGCCTCAACCACCTCACGAGTTCGCTGACCGATGGCGCGTCGCAGACCATCCAGTCGATCGACACCCGCCTGACGCACCTCACGACGACGCTGACGGGCGGCGCGACGCAGGCGCTCGAATCCATCGACTCCCGCCTCACCTACCTCACCACCGCCGTGACCAACGGCGCCTCGCAGGCCGTGCAGTCGATCGACACGCGCCTCACGCTGCTGACCTCGACGCTTACCGACGGCACCGCGCAGGCGATCGAGGCGGTCGACCGCCGCATCACCGGCGTCACCGAGATCATCGACGGCCGCAGCACGCACCTGACCGACACGGTCACGGCGCGCTTCCAGGACATCCACCAGGCCATCGAGACCAAGGTCGGCTCGGTCGCCAACGACATCGACGTGCGCGTGGCGCAGTTCGAGGACCTGCTCGGCTCGCGCGTCGAGGCCGTCGCCGGCCGCATCGAGAGCAGCGGCCGCCAGGCCAGCGAGGACATGATGTCCCGCGCGGAGATGATCTCGACCGCGATCCGTTCGCACGTCGAGGACGCCGAGCGCTCGCTCACCAACCTCGTCGTCAACACCAGCGAGACGATCCAGACCGGTGCGCGTACCGCCCAGCAGTCGCTGATGACGGTCTCCTCCGACGTCAACGCCCAGCTCAAGATGACCTCCGTCGAGGTCGAGCGCGCGCTGACCGCGGTCGGCACCGGCGCCGCCAACTCGATCCTGTCCAGCGCCCGCGAAGCGCAGTCGACCCTGGTCGCGGCCTCGGGCGATGCCTCCAGCCAGATCAAGGGGCTCGCGGCCGACGTCGAGCGCACGCTGTCGGCGGCGGGTTCTGCCACCGCGGCCTCGATCCTGGCTGGCGCGCGCGAGGTGCAGACCTCGCTCGTCACGGCGTCCTCGGACGCGGCCAACCACGTCAAGACGCTCACCGCCGACGTGCAGCGTTCGCTCTCGATGGCCGGCGCCACCACGGCGGAATCGATCACCGCCGGCGCCCGCGATGCGCAGAGCGCGCTGATCGCGGCCTCGAGCGAGACCGCCAACCAGATCAAGGCGCTGTCCTCGGACGTGCAGCGCTCGCTCACGATGGCGGGCACCGCGACGGCCGAGACCATCATGACCGGCGCCCGCGAAGCCCAGAGCACGCTGGTCACGGCGTCCTCGGATGCGGCAAGCCAGGTCAAGTCGCTCGCGGCCGAGGTGCATCGTTCGCTCTCGCAGGCTGGCCAAACGACCGCCGAGACCATTACGATCAGCGCCCGCGACGCCCAGAGCACCCTTCTTGCTGTCTCCGCAGAACAGACCGGCCAGGTCCGTTCGCTCGCGGCCGAGATGCAGCGCGCGCTGGCGACCGCCGGCGGCGCCACCATCGAGGCGCTCACCAGCGGCGTGCGCGAAGCCCAGGGCACTCTGATCTCCGCGTCGACCGATGCGGCCAGCCAGATCAAGTCGCTGACCACGGATATCGAGCGCACGCTGACTTCGGTCGGCGCCGACACCGCCTCGACCATCCTCAACAGCGCGCGTGAGGCCCAGACCTCGCTGACCTCGACCTCGGCGGATGCCGCGAGCCAGATCCGCACGATCTCGACCGAGATCGAGCGCGCCCTGAGCACGGCGACGGCCAATGCGACCAGCGACATCCAGGCCAGCGCGCTCAACGCCCAGAACGCGCTGATCTCCGCCTCCAACGAGGCGAGCTCGCGGGTCAAGTCGAGCTCGGCCGACGTCGAGCGCTCGGTGCTCGCCGCCAGCTCCAGCTTCGGCCAGGCCATGACCGGCAAGACCGACGAGATCGTCACCTACGTGCAGCAGCAGGCCGACCGTCTGTCGAACATGATCGACGCCAAGCGCGGCTCGCTGGTCGATGCGATCGGCTCCAAGACCAGCCAGCTCACGCTCGACATCGACCGCGTCACCTCAGACGCGCTGAAGTCGATCGAGACGCGCGGCCATGCGTTCTCGCAGACCATGATGGGCAACGGCTCGGAAGTCGCCCGCACCATCAATGCGGCGAGCGAGATCGCCACGAGCGCGGTCGGCAAGTCGCTCAAGGACCTCGAGCAGGCCTCGCGTTCCGCGATCGACCAGTCGCGCCAGGTCTCGATCGCGGCCGTCACCGAGATGCAGGAGACCAGCAAGATCCTGCGCACCGATACGGTCGCCCTGTTCGAGCGTCTGCGCGAAGGCAACATCCTGCTCCAGGAGGTGCTGACCGGTGCGCACGACAACCTCAACTCGCTGGAGCGGGCGCTGGTGACGCGCGTTGCCGATTTCGTCTCGGCGATGAACGACGTCACCTCGCGCAACGGCGCGGCGACGCAGAACCTGGAAGACCAGCTCAACGTGTTCAACAGCAAGACCACGAAGGCGCTCCAGGATCTCGGCGAGCTGTCGGTTCAGTTCGACAAGCACGGCAAGGCGCTGGTCGATGCCGCGCAGGTCGTGGAGCAGAGCAACAAGAACACCACCGCCTCGCTCGCCGAGCGCAAGCAGGCGCTGGAATCGCTCGTCACCACGATCGACCTGCGCACGGCCGATCTCGACCAGCGGCTGTCGCGCTTCACCGGCCTGCTCGATGAATCGCTGGCCGCGGCCGAAGAGCGTGCCCGCGACATCGCCCGGGTCGTCGCCGAGACCGCCGGCGCAGGCTCGGCCGCGATCACCCGCCAGTTCGAGGCGGTGCGTGTGGCTTCCGAAGAGGAGCACCGCCAGACTATCGACGCCATGCACGACATCTACCGCCAGACCACCGACGAGGCGGATACGATGTTCAAGCAGTCGGCCGAGAAGTTCGGCAACCTCGTCGCCAGCATGAAGCAGATGGCGTTCGAGATGCACAACGAGCTGGAGGCCACCCGCAACGAGCTGCGTCGCGGCGTGCTCGAGATGCCGCAGGAGGCCGCCGAGAGCACTGCGCAGATGCGCAAGGTGATCGTCGACCAGATCGAGGCCCTCGCCGAGCTCAACCGCATCGTGGCCCAGCATGGCCGCGGCCTCGACGTATCGACGGCGGGCCGCGCTTCTGTCGCCGTCCAGCGTCAGGAAGAGCCGATCATGGCGACCGTCGGCGTCCGGGCGACCGAGACCCGCATGCGCGACACCGGCAGCGCCTCGACGCTGCCGCCGCCGGACCTCGGCATGCCCGCTCCCTCGCGCCGTACCGAAGCGCCGCCGGTCGCGCCTTCCAGCAACGACCAGGGCCGTGACGGCTGGCTGTCGGACCTGCTCAACCGCACGGACGCCAATCAGGGCGCTCCGAACGGCCGTGAGGCTGCCCGTGGCCGTGCTGCTGCCCCTGCACCGCAGCCGCAGGCCGCGCAGAGCAGCGGCAATCCGCTGGAATCGCTGTCGCTCGACATCGGCCGGCTGATGGATCGCAACCTCGCCGCCGAGATGTGGGACCGCTACCAGCGCGGCGAGAACAAGGCCTTCACCAAGCGCCTCTACACGCCCGCCGGCCAGAAGGCCTTTGACGAGGTCGCCCGCAAGTACCGCGCCGACCGCAACTTCAAGGGCACGGTCGACCGCTACGTCGCCGAGTTCGAGCGCCTGCTCGACGAAGTCGCCCGCGACGGCCGCGGCCCGCAGGAGCTGCGCGGCCACCTGACCTCGGAGACGGGTCTGGTGTACACCCTGCTCGCCCACGCGGCGGGCCGGCTGGGATGAGACGGCAATAGCGACTGACGAACAGGGAAACGGAGGCCTCGCGGCCTCCGTTTTCGTTTGGGCGTGGAAAGCTCAATTGCCCCCGGGCTGGGCGAACGACAGCCGCTCGGCCAGGACGGCGGCCTGCGTCCGTGAGCCGACGCCGAGCTTGCGCAGGATGGTCGAGACATGGCCCTTCACGGTCTGCTCGGCGATATCGAGCTCGCCCGCGATCTGCTTGTTGAGCTTGCCCTCGACGATCATCGCGAGAATGCGCAATTGCTGCGCCGACAGCGTCGCCATTCGCGCGGCCAGCTCGACATCGGCGCTCTGGATCGAGCCGCGACCGCCGACGTTGGGCGGCATCCAGATTTCACCGGCGAGGATTTTCGTGATCGCATCCGCCATCTCGGGCAGGCTGAGCGATTTCGGGATGTAACCGGACGCGCCATAGGCAATGGCGCGGCGGATCGTGGCGGCGTCCTGCCGTGCCGAGATGATCGCCACCGGCACGGTCGGGAATTGCGCCGACAGGATGAACAGCGCGGCAAATCCCTGGATGCCCGGCATCGTAAGGTCCCACAGGATCAGGTCGATCTCGTCGGACTGGGCCGACAGCACGCCCAGCGCCTCGTCGAGCGACTGGCAGGCGACGATGTCGAGATCGGGCAGCACGGTCGAAAGCGCGCTGCGCAACGCAGCCTGCACCAGCGGATGATCGTCGCCGATCAGGATGCGCATTGTCAGGGGGTCTCCTGTTTCGTCGCGAGCTGCCGGCTCAAGGCCTCGCTGCCGAGGAAGCGCCGCAGCGCCGCCGGCTTGACCGGCTTCGACAGGATCTCGCAGCCGCGCGCCCTCGCCTCCTGGCGCACCGCCTCGCTGCGATCGGCCGTGACGATCAGCGCGCGGACGTCGCGCCCCGACTTCTGCCTGAGATCGTCGAGAAAGTCCAAGCCGCTGCGACCGCCGTCGAGGTGATAATCGAGCAGCACGAGGTCCGGCGGATCGGCTGCGGCGGCCGCCATCGCCGCGTCGGCGTCCGCGGCGACCAGCACATGGTGCCCCCATCCGCCGAGCAACGCCGCAAGGCCGTCGAGAATGGCCGCCTCATTGTCGAGGCACAGGATCGCCAGCGCCCGCTCGGCGACCGCGGGCGGCGCATTTGCCGGCTTGCGCTGAAGCGGCGTTCCCGCTCCGCGCACCAGCGGCACGGTGACGGCAAAGCACGAGCCCTGTCCGGGCCGCGATCGGACGTCGACGGGATGGCCCAGCAACCACGAGACGCGATCCACGATCGCAAGGCCGAGGCCCAGGCCTTTCTCCGAACCTGGCGCCAGACGCTGGAACTCCTCGAAGATCCGCTTCTGATCCTCCGCCGCGATCCCGACGCCGGTATCCCAGACCTCGATGCGCAGATCACCGCCGCGCCGCCGGCAGCCGAGCAGGATACGGCCCTTCGGCGTATAGCGCAGCGCGTTCGACAGCAGGTTCTGCAGGATCCGCCGCAGGAAATTCGGATCGCTGCGCACCGCCAGCCCGCAATCGACGACGCGCAGGACGAGCCCGCGCTCGCGCGCCATCGCCGAGAACTCCACCTTCAACTGCACGAGCAGATCGGCGATCGGGAAGTCGAACGGCTCGGCGCGAACGGCGCCGGCATCATAGGAGGAGATGTCGAGCAGCCGGTCGAGCACATGCTCGGTCGAGCGCAGCGCCGTGATCGCGCTGCTCGCCAGATTGCGCTCCTTCTCTGCTCCGCCGGATGGCGTCGCGGCGTGCAGGCTCTCGTCGAGCGCGGACAGGAACAACCGCGCCGCGTTCAGGGGTTGCAGCAGATCGTGGCTGGCCGCCGCCAGGAAACGGGTCTTGCCGAGATTGGCCTGCTCGGCCTCCGCCTTGGCCTGCTCGAGCGCCTCGGTGCGCTCGCGGACGCGCAGCTCGAGACCCTCATTGGCCCGCCGCAGCGCTTCCGCGGCGCGATGGCGCTCGGTGACGTCGGTATAGGTCGAGACGTAGCCGCCCTCCGCAATGCGATCATAGACGATCTCGAGCACGGTGCCGTCGGGCCGCTTGCGCTCGTACCGGTAGGGCCAGCTCTGCGTCGCGACATCGCGATTGACCAGGAGTGCTGCGAATTCGGAGGCGGCATATTCGCCCCGCTCGACGTTGAAGGCGATCAGCTCCGCCAGCGGAAGGCCGACGCGCACGAAGTCCGGCGGCAGGTCCAGAAGCGCGATGAAGCGGCCGTTCCAGGCGGTGATGTTGAAATCGGCGTCGAACGCGCAGATGCCCTGCGGCACGCTTTCAAGCGTGCTCTGCAGAAGCGTGCGGTTGAAGCGCAACGCCTCGGAGGCCTCGTCCAACATCGCCATCGCCTCCCGCCGCGACAGCGAGTGCCCTTCCAGCGACGCCGCGATCACCACGCGCGCCGACGCCGCGCCGATCGCACCGGCGAGAAGGTTCTCCGTGAAGCGGATCGAGTCGAGATCGACGAGGCCCGATGGATCGAGACGCGGCCCGGCACCGGTCGTGCGGGCAGCCAGATAACCGTCGAATGCCGCCGCGCCCCGCTCCACGCCGACAAAGCGCAGCGTCAGCGCGCGGAGATCGTCGAGACGGACCACCACGCGCGATGACAGTTTTGGAACCATCTCGCGGACGACGCCGTCGGCAAACGCGGCGGCCTGGTTGCGCTCGACGGTCGATTGTCGTCCGAGCGCGGAGAATGCCAGGAAACAGACGAGGTTGGCGGCAAGGCTCCACAGCGTGGCATGCGAAATCGGATCGAGCCCCTCCAGTCCGAACAGCGCGTTCGGCTTGAGCCAGGCGAGCTGCCAGGGGCCATGGCGCACGATCTCCTCGCCCCCAGGCCAGAGCGGCGCGGCCGAGGGAAGCAGCAGCGTGTAGGCCCAGATGCAGAATCCGGCCGCGATCCCGACCGACGCGCCGACCTTGTTGGCGCGCGGCCAGAACAAGCCTCCGACGAAGGCCGGCCCGAACTGCGCGACCGCAACGAACGACAACAGACCGATCACGGTGAGCGGATAGGACTGGTTGACCAAGCGGTGCATCAGATAGGCGAGCAACAGGATGCCGAGGATCGAGAACCGGCGCACCGCCACCAGCACCGAGGTCACCGGCCGGCTCTGCGCCCGCAGGCCGAAGAAGCGCGAGCGCAGCAGCAGCGGCATGATGACGTCGTTGCAGAGCATCGTGCTCAGCGCGACGGACGTCATGATCACCATGCCGGTGGCGGCCGACAGCCCGCCCAGGAACGCCACCAGACTGACGGCGCCGGCATCCGCCGCGATCGGCAGTGAAATGACGTAGGTGTCGGGATCCATCATGGCGCCGAACCTCGTGAGCCCAGCCGCGGCGATCGGCAGGATCAGCAGGCTGAACAGCGCAAGGTAAGTCGGGTAGAGCCAGGCCGCGGTGCGCGTGTGGTTCGGGCTCTCATTCTCGACGACAGCGACATGGAATGCCTGCGGCAGGCACAGGAAGGCGATGGCGGAGATGATGATCGTCGAAGGCCAGACCGGCAGTGTCGGGTCGAAGCTCAGGATTCCCGCCAATTGCGGATCCGACTGGAACTGCGACAGCAGTGCGGCCGGCCCGCCGGATAGTCCGAACAGCACGAACAGCGCCACGATCAGGAATGCCACCAGCTTGACGACGCTTTCGAAGGCGATCGCGAGCATCAGTCCGCGATGATGCTCGCTGGCGTGAACATGCCGGACGCCGAACACGATCGCGAACAGCGCCATCGATGCCGCCACGCCGAACGCGGAGTCCTGCCAGAACCGCAGCGCCTCGCCGCCGGCCCGCTCGGGCTGCAGGATCAGATAGTCAAAACTCTTGCCGACCGCCTTGAGCTGAAGCGCGATGTAGGGAAGCACCCCGAGCAGCGAGGCGAGCGTCACGAAGGCCGCCAGCACCTGGCTCTTGCCGTAGCGCGCGGCGATGAAGTCCGCGATCGAGGTGACGTTCTGCGCCTTCGCGATCGCGATCACCTTGGACAGCAGCCGCTGCCCGAACAGCAGCACCAGGGTCGGACCGACATAGATCGTGGCGAAGTCCAGACCGCTGGTGGCGGCGCGCCCGACCGATCCGTAGAAGCTCCATGAGGTGTTGTAGACCGCAAGCGTCAGGCAATAGCTGATCGCGGCCGCCCAGGAGTTCGGCGAAACCAGCGGCCCGCCGGCGCTCCGCCGGTCGCCCCACCAGGCAACCAGGAACAGCGTGGTCACATAGCCGACAGCGACAGTGAGAACGAACCACGCCTGCAAGAGATCCTCACCCGAGACCGTCCGATCCGCCCGCAACAAGCGGGACGCGGGCGGATACTAGAGCGTTTTCCAGCGAAGTGGACATCGGTTCGCGTAAAGAAAACGCGTCAAAACAAGAATCTAGAGCTTTCAATCGCGTGGAAGGCACTTTCGGGATCGGCGGCCGGGAGCCCGGCCGCCGATCGAAGCTTGACGTCAGGCCGCCTCGCGCGACACCCGCGCCTGCGGCAGGCCCTTGAGCACGAGGTTGACCACGACGGCGACCACGATGTTGAGCGCCAGTGCCAGCACGCCGGTGTAGATCGCGACCTTGCCGGCTCCGAAATCGATACCGTGCAGCGGCTTCAACCCGTCCGACCAGGCCAGCCACGATCCGCCTGCGAGGCCGACGGCCCAGCCGGCCAGGAGCGCGGTGCTCGAGAACCAGTTCAGATAGAGACCGAACACAAGCGCCGGCAGCGTCTGCAGGATCCAGAGGCCTCCGAGCAGCTGCAGGTCGAGCGCGAACTGCGTCGGCATCAACAGGATGGCAACCAGCGCGCCGACCTTCACCAGCATGGAGGTGATCTTGGCGACCTTCGCTTCACCGGCCGGCGTCACCTTCGGATCGACCCACACCTTCCAGAAGTTGCGGGTGAACAGGTTGGCCGCGCCGATGCTCATCACCGCCGCCGGCACCAGCGCGCCGATGGCGATCGCCGCGAAGGCGAAGCCCGCGAACCAGCTCGGGAACAGCGTCTTGAACAGCTCGGGCACGACGTCGTTGTTGCTGGCGAGCTTGAGCCCCGCCGCATGACCCATGTAACCCAGCAGCGCAAGCAGACCGAGCAGCAGCGTATAGGCCGGCAGCAGCATCGCATTCTTGCGAATGGTGTTGCCGCCGGACGAGGCGAAGATGCCGGTCAGCGTGTGCGGGTACATGAAGGCGGCGAGCGCCGAGCCGAGCGCCAGCGAAGCGTAGGGCACAATCTGCGCCGGCGACAGCAGGATGCCGCCCGAGCCCTTCGCCGCGAATGCCGCATCCGCCGCGGTGAAGATCGCGCCGTATCCGCCGAGCTTGGACGGCACGATCGCGATCGCGGCGATCACCACGATGTAGATCATAATGTCCTTGACGAAGGCGATCAGCGCCGGTGCGCGCAGGCCCGACGAATAGGTGTAGAGCGCCAGCACCAGGAAGGCGAGGACGAGCGGCACCTCGCCGTGAAGGCCAAGCGCCTTGATCGCCACCTCCATGCCGATGAGCTGGAGCGCGATGTAGGGCATCGTCGCAAGCACGCCCGTCGCCGCAACGGCGAGCTCGAGCCCGCGCGAGCCGTAGGCACCGCGCACCACGTCGCCCGCGGTGACGTAGCCGCGCTCCTTGGCGACCTTCCACAGCACCGGCATCACCGCGAACACGAAGGGATAGACAATGATGGTGTAGGGCAGCGCGAAGAAGCCGTAGGCGCCGACCGCATAGACCAGCGCCGGAACGGCGATCACGGTGTAGGCGGTGTAGAAGTCGCCGCCGACCAGGAACCAGGTGATCCAGGTCCCGAACTTGCGGCCGCCGAGGCCCCACTCGTCGAGATGGGCGAGCGTCTCCGGCTTGCGCCAGCGCGAGGCGACGAAGCCCATGCCGGTGACGAGGATGAACAATGCGAGGAAGACGGCGAACGCCGCGCTATCGACATCAGTCAGCACGGCGCACGCTCCTGTAGACGATCCAGGTGAGCAGCGAGGTCAGCGGCACCCAGGCGAGCTGGTACCAGTAGAAGAACGGGAAGCCGAACAGCTGCGGCTCCCTTGTATTGTAGAACGGCACGATCATCAGGCCGATGAACGGCAACAACAGCAACAGGCGTACCACGCGCTCTCCTCCCCTGTGAGTGAAGTCGACGCGCCTTTTCGTGGGCGCGACTTGAGCGCGATATAGCTGACAACGACGGCCAGCCCCTCCCCTACCTTGGCTCGGCCAGACCCCCATACTTTCGTATCGTCATTGGACTCTCGCCGCCCTGATCAGCGCGCATGCCGCGGTCGTCGCGCGATGCCGCGTATCGCGCGTGAGACGAATGATGGACGGAGGGACCGCTACTGCCGTCTGCGCTCGTTCGACGGCGCCGGCTTCGGCGGCTCGGGCGGCGGGGCGGCTTGCGATGAGTTGCTGGCCCCGAACAGCACGCGGGTCGGATTGCGGTCGAAATTGTTCACGGCGCGGCTGATGTCGCCCAGCGTACGGCGGCCATCGCTGATCAACGCACCGGAGCGCTTGTCGAAATCGTCGGCGAGTTCGCGGATCGACTTCACCGCCTGGAACAGCTCGCCGCCGTCCTTGCCGCCGGCCAGCGTGTTGAGGCCGAGCATGAGGTTGTCGGCCTTGAGCATGACGCCGTCGACCTTGGCCATCACGCCGTCGATCTTCTCGGAATTGCGCGCCAGCGAGTTGGTGAAGGTCTCCAGATTCTTCAGCGAGTTCTTCACCGATTCCTGATTGTCGGCGACGATCTTGTTGATGTTCTGCAGCGTGCCGCGGATCGCCTCGGTGACGTCCTGGAGCTTGTTGGGGTCGGCCGTGAGCGTCGGGATGCCGTCCTCGTCGAGCGGCGGCGGCGGTGCCGCCTCCTCGCCGCCCTTGAGCGAGATCGCGGCAACGCCCGTGAGGCCCTGGAATTCGAGGCCGACCAGGGTGTCCTTGCGGATCGGGGCGTTGTTCTCGACCATGGCGAGTGCGACAACCCGCCGCGGGTTGTCGAGCTTCACCGAGACCACCTCACCTACCCTGATACCGTTGAAATTGACGCTGCCGCCGTTGCGCAGGCCCGCCGCCGGGCCCTCGAACACGACGCGTAAGGGGCTGCGCTGCTTGGTGGTGTGCAGCGACTGGAACCAGAGCACGAAGCCGATCGCCGCGGCGATCACCGCCAGCGTGAACGATCCGATCAGGACGTAATTCGCCCGCGTTTCCATGAAGTACTCCGGCTACTCAACTCATGACCGCGCGGGCGCGCTTGCCATGGAAATACTGCCTCAGCCAGGGATGCTGCGAGGCCTGCATGTCGGCGATCGACCCTGCCGCAATGATCTTACCGTTCCCTAAAACGGCGATGCGGTCACACGCGGTGTAAAGGCTGTCGAGATCGTGGGTTACCATGAAAACGGTCAGACCCAAAGTGCGCTGGAGCGTCCGCACCAGCTCGTCGAAATCGCCGGCGCCAATCGGATCGAGACCCGAGGTCGGCTCGTCCAGGAACACGAGGTCCGGATCGAGCGACAGCGCACGTGCGAGCGCGACGCGCTTGATCATGCCGCCCGAGAGTTCCGACGGGAAACGCTCGGCAACTTCCGGCTTGAGCCCGACCATGGCGAGCTTGGCCATGGTGATCTCGTCCATCAGCCGCTGAGAGACGCGAAGATATTCGCGCATCGGAAACTGGATGTTCTGCCGCACGGTCAGCGAGGAGAACAGCGCGCCCTGCTGGAACAGCACGCCCCAGCGCCGCTCGACATTACGCCGCTGCGACGTGCTGGAGGAATCGAGGTCGACGCCGAACACTTCAATGCTGCCGGCGACCTTCGGCACGAGACCGATGATGGTGCGCGTCAAGACCGACTTGCCCGCGCCGGAAGGACCGACAAAGCCCAAAATCTCGCCGCGCTTGACGTCGAGGTTGAGCCCGTCGAGCACGCGCGTCGTGCCGAACTGCACGGTGATATCGCGGACGCGGATGATGGGATCTTGAATCTCGCCAGCCATCGTCACATTCCGATCGAGGCGAAGAAGATGGCGAACACGCCGTCCATGACGATGACGAAGAAGATGCCCTTCACCACCGACGCCGTGGTGTGCTGCCCCAGCGATTCCGCGCTGCCCTGCACCGCGAGGCCCTCGACGCAGGCGACGATGCCGATCACCGCGGCCATGACAGGTGCCTTCACGATGCCGACGATGAAATGGTCGATCGAGATGGCGTCGCGCAGGCGCAGCAGGAAAGCTTCGGGGTCGACCCCGCCATAGAGCCAGGCGACGAGACCGCCGCCATAGAGCGCGGCCATGGCGCCGAGGAAGGCGAGGATCGGCAGCGCCAGCACCAGGGCCAGCATGCGCGGCAGCACCAGCACCTCGATCGGGTCGAACCCCATCGTGCGCAGCGCGTCGATTTCTTCCCGCATCTTCATCGAGCCGAGCTCGGCGGTGTAGGCGCTGCCCGAGCGGCCCGCGACCATGATCGCGACCAGGAGCACGCCGATCTCGCGCAAGACCAGAACGCCGAGCATGTCGACGACGAAGATGTCGGCGCCGAAGCGGCGGAAGTGGAAGATGCCTTGTTGCGCGATGATGCAGCCGATCAGGAAGGTGATCAGCACGATGATCGGCACCGCGCGCCAGCAGACCTGCTCCATGTGGTGCACGGTCGAGGTCAGGCGGAACGAGCGCGGGTGGATCAGCACACGAAAGCCCGCCGCCAGCACCGCACCGAGCATGTCGATCAGGCCTGCCACGGTGCCGCCGACACCGGCGACAGTGCGGCCGATCTGCTCCAGCATGCCGGTGATGGTGATCGTCGAGGTCTCGACCACGGGCGTCGCCCGGACCCGCCGCACCTCGTCGACGAGGCTCGAATAATTGGCGGACAGCCCCGCGATCTGCGCCTCGACCGCGCCTTGGGTCAGGCTGCGGCGCAGCCGCTCGATCAGCCAGGCGCCGAACGTGTCGAGCTTGGCGACCTCGGAGACGTCGATGAAGATGCTTTGCGGACCGCCGGCGAGCTTCTCGGCATCCGCCACCATCCGTTCCAGGACCGGCGCGAAGCTCGCGGTCCAGGTTCCGGTGGCGCAGAGTGCCAGCGCGTTGCCCTTCGCAATCCGTTCCAGCTTCGGATCGCTATTCAAGATGTCCGCTCCCGCGCCGGGGCGCAAGAAACAGATGAATTCAGATAGTTGCGCACGCGCCCTTACCCAGAGAAGGTATCCCCAAGTGGTTAATGTTAGTTGCTACAGGTAACTAGCAGGTTCAGATTTCGCCAGAGTTCAAAATGACTTCCAGCAAAGTTCCGGCACTTCGGGCACGAATCGAGCGCTTTCCCATCGCCGGCAGCTTCACGATCAGCCGGGGCGCCAAGACCGAGGCCGTCACCGTTGTGGCCGAAGTAAGCCATAATGGCCTCACCGGCCGCGGCGAATGCGTGCCCTATCCCCGTTATGGCGAGACCCCCGAGGCGACCCTTGCGTCCATCCAGGCGATGCAGGACGCCGTAGCCGGCGGCCTGACCCGGCAGGCCTTGCAGGCCGCCATGCCGCCTGGTGCGGCCCGCAACGCGCTGGATTGCGCCCTGATCGACCTGGAGGCCAAGGCGGCCGGCCGGCGGGCCTGGAGCCTGCTCGACCGCCCGATCCCCGGTGAGCGCACCACGGCCTACACGATTTCGTTAGGCACGCCCGAGGCCATGGCGGCAGCCACCGCCAAAGCGGCGCACCGGCCGCTGCTCAAGATCAAGCTCGGCGGCGACGGCGACCCGGAGCGCATCGCGGCCGTGCGCAAGGCGGCTCCGGAGTCCGAGCTGATCGTCGATGCCAACGAGTCCTGGACCGAGGCCAATCTGGAGCCCAACCTCGCCGCCTGCGCCGCTGTCGGCGTCACCCTGGTCGAGCAGCCGCTGCCATCAGGCAAGGACGAGGCGCTGGCGCGGATCCGGCGGCCGCTCGTGGTCTGCGCCGACGAGAGCGTGCATGACCGCGCCTCGCTCGCCTCCTTGCGCGAGCGCTACGACGCCGTGAACATCAAGCTCGACAAGTCCGGCGGCCTCACCGAGGCGCTCGCGATGGCCGACGCCGCGCAGGCGCTCGGCTTCGAGATCATGATCGGCTGCATGGTCGCGACCTCGCTGTCGATGGCCCCCGCCATGCTGGTGACGCCGCAGGCGCGCTTCGTCGATCTCGACGGCCCCTTGCTGCTGGCGCGCGACCGCGATCACGGCCTGCGTTATGACGGCAGCCTGGTCTATCCGCCGGACTCCTCGCTCTGGGGCTGAGCCTTGAGCCGGTGCCGCGCCGACCAGATCACGAGCGCGCCGGCCGCGGCCATCGCGGCCATGACGTAGTACAGGCCATCACCGATGCGGGCGTAGATCGCGCCTGACGCGATCGAGGTGATCGCGCCCAATAGCCCGCTGCATGCGGCGTAATAGCCCTGCCCCCGCGCGAGCTGATGCGACGGCACGCGCTGCACCAGCAAGCTCATGGTGCCGACGATGGTCATGCCGAAGGTCAGGCCATGGCCGAGCTGCACGATCGCGAGCAGCGCCAGCGGCGGCTCGTTGGCGGTGACGATCCAGCGCACCACGGCGCTCAAGCCGCCGATCGCCATCATCGAGGATGGATGCAGCACGAAGCGCGGCGACAACGCGAACACCACGATCTCGGCGATCACGCCCAGCGTCCACAGCCCCGCGATCGTCAGCCCACTGATCCCATGGAGCTGCCAGTTGATGGCGGAGAACGTGTAATAGGCGACGTGGCTGCCCTGGATCAGCGCCGCCGAGGCGATCAGCGCCCAGAAGCCGACATCGCGCAGCAGCGCCGTGTCGGGGCGCGTCTCGGCGCTCTTGCGCCTGATGTCGTCGAGCGGCTGCAGCCGCAGGCTGGCGAGCACCGCAACGACGGCCCAGGCCACGATCACCCAGATCAGATCGCGCGCCGCGATGATGTCGACGAGATAGCCGCAGGCGAGCGAGCTGGCGGCGAACGCCGCCGAGCCCCACAGCCTGAGGGGTCCGTAGTCGAGACCGTAACGGGCGACGCCGCGCAGCGCGTAGGCATCGGTCAGCGGAGTCGACGGCGTCCACATCATGCAGGTGAGCGCGTAGATCAGGAACAGCGCCAGCGGCTGCTGTTGCAAGCCGACGGCCGCAAAGCCGATCGCGGTCGCCAGCACCGACAGCATCATGCCGGCGCGAATGGCATGCCGCTTTTCGGCAAAGGCGGTGATCTGCGGCAGCGTGGTGAAGCGCGTGATCGCCGGCAGCGCATTGATGAGGCCGATCCAGGCCGCGTCGATGCCGATCGCCTTCAGCCAGACCGGGAAGAACGGCAGCTGCGTGCCCGCCACCGCGAACAGCGCTGAATAGAACAGGGCGAGGCTCACGGCGAATCGCCGCTTTACGGCCGCTGGCGTGGGGATTTGTGATTCGGTCTGCATCAAACCAATTGCGATTCGGTCGATATCGTGGTGATCGTTACTGTAACGCGCACTGATTTGCGCGACGAGATTGTCATGGCCAACGAAGCATTCGCCCTTTCGCCCATGTCTGCCCGCGCGGCCGAGCCGAACGAGCAGGATTACGACGCGATCCGCGAAGCCTTCATGGAGACCGCGCGCGGCCGCTGGTTCCTCGGCGAATATGCCAAGCGCAACCGCAATGCGGATACCCGCATGGTGCTGGATGCGGTCGCGAAAATCGAAGAAACCCTTGCGGCACAGCGACAACCCGTCGTCGAGGACCGTCTGCCGGAGGCGCTGGTCGAGATCCGCCGCGCCATCCGCGAGGCCGAGACGATCGCGATCGCGGCGTTCGATCCCGCCGCGATCGAGGCAAGTCTCGCGCCGATCCCGCGCGGCGTGCGCATCATCAAGGAGATCTCCTGGCGCTGGCGCGAGATCGGCGCCGACGGGCGAATCTGCGACCTCATTGATTCGCAGCTCGCCTCGATCGAGGCCGCCTGCGGACAGATCTCGACCATCGACCCCCGCGTCGAGCTCAAGGCCGCATTCGATCTGCTCAGGGACCGGATCGAGCAGACCGAAGGCGGCGCAACGCCGCAGGCAGAGCATCCCTCGCCGGCTCCGGTGCAGGAGGCGCCCTCCGCGGTGGCGGAAGCTGCGCAGGTCGCACCCGCCGAGATGGCGAGCGAAGCTCCCGTGGCTTTTACGGAGACGCCGCAGGACATCACCGCGGCTCCCGAACCCGAAGCAGCGGTTGAGGAAGCCGGCAGCGCTGAAGCATTCGCGATGGCCGAGCAAGCCATGGATGCGACCGTCGCGCCGGAGGCCGCTGCCGACAGCGAGATCGCGCCCGACAACGCCGCGCTCGAAAACGCCGCGGTTGAAGACGTCGCTCTCGAAGAGCCGACCACAGAGCCCAGCGCGGCCGCCGAGGTCACCGACGCGCTTTCGCTCGATGCCGCCGCGGAAGCCGAGGACGAAGCCATCCTCGAGGCCATCGCGCTGGAGATGGCCGCGCCCGATCCGGAGTTCGACGAGATCATCGAGCCGGTCGAGATGGCCGTCGCGAGTCCGGAGCCGATGGCTGCTGAGGCCGCAGCTCCGATCGCCGCCGAGCTTCCCGAGCCGGTCGCACCACAGCCCGTCGCCACAGCGATCGCGGAAGAGCCCGCGGCCCATGCACCGATCGCGATGGACTCGCTCGCGCGCCTCACCGACGCCATCGCGGAAGCTGCGGCCGAGGTGATGGAGCAGCAGGCCCCCGCCATGGCCGCCACGGCATCACTCGCCGCAGCACCGGCCGCAACGCTGCCGATGCCCTCGCCCTTACCTTCTCCCTCGCCCGAGCCCTCGCTCGGCGCCACCATCCTCGCCAGCGGCATCCTGCAAAAACCCCGCGCGCCCGCCAACGACCCGCTCGCGCCGATCCGCCGCATGACCCAGGCCGAGAAGATCGCGTTCTTCTCGTAAGCGGGCGGGCGCCCGCATTAGCCCTATTTGAAGAAAGCCTGGCCGGTCGAGGCATCGACGCCGCCGTCAACCGGCAGATTCACCCCGTTCACAAAGCTTGCATCCTCGCTCGCGAGGAATGCGATCACACTTGCGACTTCGTCGGCCCGCGCTGCACGTCCCATCGGAATGCGTTCGACCAGCCGCGTGAGCAGTTCGGGATGCTTTTCGAACGCCGGAGTTGTCATGTCGGTGAGCGTGGTCGTCGGGCAGACCGCATTGATGCGCACCCCCTTTGCAGCGAACTCGATGGCCAGGCTGCGCGTGAGATTGCTGACGGCGCCTTTCGCTGCATTATAGAAACTCAGGCCCCGATCGCCACCGAGCCCGCACAGGGACGATACGTTCACGATCGTGCCGCGGCTATCGATCAGATGCACAAGCGTGGCCCGCGTCATGTTGAGGAGGCCGTCGACATTGACCGCGAAAACATCGCGCCAATGTTGGATCGGCATATCGAGGAAATCCCCGATTCCTCCCTTCCCCGCATTGTTGACGAGGATGTCGATCCGGCCGAAGCGCCGCACCACGTCGGCGACCAGGCTCTCGACATCGGCGGCGACCGAGACGTCGCCGGGCCGGATCAAGCAACGGTCCGCACCGAGCTCGGCGGCGACTTCGGCGAGCTTGAACTCCCGGCGCCCGTTCAGCACGACGACGGCCCCTTCAGCGTGGAAGCGCCTCGCGGTGGCCGCACCAATGCCGCTGCCGGCCCCCGTGACGATGACGATCTTGTCCTTGAACCGAGACAGCATGCCGGCAACTCCATCCGAAACCCGAGGTGCCGGTGAGTTAGTGCACGCAGACGACAGCTGCGTTTCAGCTGGGCTCAATTTGGTTACGGTTGAAACCGCCACGCGATGCTTTTCGTGTGGACCGCGTCAAGCGATGCTCCCTCCACATCGTCATTGCGAGCGCAGCGAAGCAATCCAGAATCCCTCCGCGGACAGACTCTGGATTGCCTCGTCGCTTCGCTGCGCTCGCAATGACGACAGTACCAATTCCGGCATCCTGAGGTGCGAGGCGCACGATGCGCAGCATCGTGCGGGGAGCCTCGAAGGATCAACCGTTCAATGCCGCAATCGTCGGATTGATCGAGGTGGTCAGGCGTTTCCCCTAGCCGCTCGCGATCACCCGCAATTCCACACCGCACCGATCGGCGTGCGCGTCCAGCACGGCCCAAAGCTGCCGCCGTTGTAGCGGCCGCCGCCGAAGCCGGGCCGGCCGAAATAGTGCCACTCGCCATCCCAGCGGTAATACTGCGGCACCGGGTCGATGTACCAATGACGGCGCTCACTCCGCGCGAGGCGACGCATCGCGTCCTTTTGCTTGTAGAGCGGAATGCTGTTGCTCAGCGGCTGACGATAGCCCGGCAGGAAGCCGTAGCCCTTCCAGACCGGCTTGGGACGCTTTTGCACGGGCTCAGCGGGCGCGACAGCGGGCAGCAGCGACAGGATGACAGCAACGAATAGACACACAAGACGAGACATGGATCGACCATAGACAATCAAATGCAGGCAGGCCACTCAAATTCGAGTGCGAGGCTTTTCGCCGCCTCGGTCAATATCCCGCACACGCAGCCATGCCGGCTTTCGCGGAATCGTTGTGCGTTGGCTCGCGGCGATCGGGTGGCTGACCGATCTGATGACGTCCCCCGGCTGATCACGCCCATCCGAAACGCGGGAAGCCCGACCATCGTGCAATAATTGATCCGACCTATCGGCACTCCGTTGCTGTACTGTCTGCTTCACTATTCGTGGTGCCCTGTCGGAAGGAGCACACATGTCCACGGCGATCTCGACGCTCGGCGGGGTAGGTCTCTTCCTGCTCGGCATGACCGTGATGACGGAGGGCCTGAAGACGCTGGCCGGCTCTGCGCTACGCACGGTGCTCGGCATGGCTGCGTCGACGCCGCTGCTTGGCTCGTTTTGGGGGGCCGTGGTCACGCTGCTGGTGCAGTCCTCCAGCGCAACGACCATGACGACAATCGGTCTCGTCAGCGCCGGCCTCTTGACCTTCCAGCAAGGGTTGAGCCTCGTCTTCGGCGCGAATATCGGCACCACCGGGACCGGCTGGCTGGTCGCGCTGATCGGCGTCCGCGTCTCGCTCACAGCCGCGGCGCTGCCGATGATCTTCGTCGGCGCGTTGACCAAGCTTCTCGGCAAAGGACGAATCTCCGGGGTCGGCGCCGCGCTCGCCGGCTTCGGACTTGTGCTGTTCGGCTTGACGACCCTGCAGCAGGGCATGGGCGGCCTGGCTGAACGATTGCACCCGGCGGACCTGCCCGCAGTCCTCGGCAGTTCCGGGGTGTCATGGTGGTCGGGCCTCTTCGGCGTGCTGGCGCTGGTCGTGATCGGATTGGTCATGACCGCGCTGATGCAATCGTCGACGGCCGCGATCGCGGTGACCCTGTCCGCCTATTTCGCGGGCGCGATCGGGCTGGACCAGGCCTGCGCCCTGATCATCGGCCAGAACATCGGAACAGCGACGAGTTCCGCCCTGGCCGCGATCGGCGCGAGCCCGACCGCGAAGCGGCTGGCCATCGCCTATGTTCTTTTCAAGCTGATTGCCGCACTCATCGCTTTGGTGGCTTTTCCCATCGTAACGCCCATGCTGCTGCGCGCCTCTGACACGATCGACGGCGTCACGCTGCTCGCCGGCTACCACACGGCCTTCAACGTCGTCGGCGTCGCGGTCCTGCTGCCCCTGATCCATCCGTTCACGCGACTGGTCGAACGGATTCTGCCCGAGCGCGGCTCGCCGCTGACGCGATGTCTCGATCCTTCGGCGCTTGAGACCCCGATCGTGGCGGTGGAAGCGGTACGGCGCACGATCGCGCGCGTGCTCTTGACGGTGTGCAGTTCGGTCGAGGCGAAACTGGCCGGCCGCGCTGGATCGATACGCCTGGGGAAGGACGCTGTATCCGTAGAGGAGGCGGCCGATGCCGTGCGCCAGGCCCAAATATTCCTGTCGGATGTAGCTGGACCGCCTGAGACCGACGACGAGCAACAGCGTCTGACGCGCACGCTGCACACCCTCGACCACGCGTCCCGGCTGACGGACCTCGCAAGTGGAGTAAACAATTTCGCTTCGGTGGCAGGCGGGCCGGAGGACATCCGCGCCGGAGAGCTATGTGCCGAAATCATGCGAAGCGCGGCTGCGATTGCGCGCGGCGTGGCGGCGCCGCCCCGCGCCGACGGATCGCCGCATTCCGTAGCTGCCTCGCGTGCCGGCGACGCCATGGCCGGTCCGCGCGCCGCCCCGCCCGACGAGGCGATCGCCGAGCTCGAGCGTTGTACGACACAGCTCGCCGAAATGCTGCGCACCCATCGCAGTGCGACGCTAGGCGCGGTCGCCAATGGAACCCTGACCGCCGACGCCGCCCTGCTTCGCGTCGAGGCGGTGCGAAACCTCGAAGCCCTGTCGCAGCACGCATGGCGCTCGGCAGCTCATCTGGTGGGGCGGGGCTAGCGCGGAGATATGTTCAAACAGCAGCCTGAAGCACGATGACCGTTCGCCCAATCTCATCGCGATTCAGATCACGCCTTTGCGGATCAGGAAGCACCCATACCCCCTGCTGTCCCCCACCTGCACCACGCCGAAGCCCGCTGCCGCCGCGCGATAAAAATCCGGACGCGAGAGCTTGCCGGGGGTGACAGTGCGGCCAACAGCGCGCTCGATCTCCGCGAGCACGGCGCGCTGCACGTCGGGGACGCGATCGGGATCGTCGACCGGCATCATCACGCGCACCGGATCCGGATCGAAATCGTCGAGCGGATAGACCGACATGATGGCGCGGATGGCGGTCTCCATGCTCATGCCCGGCAGCTGGATCAGGCGCTGCGACGTCGTATCTTGCGCGATACGGGTCGCGGGATGATTGGCATCGACGAAAACGAGGTCGTCGCCATGGCCCATGGAGGCGAGCAGCCAAAGCAGGTCGGGCGTCAGGATCGGATCGATCGATTTCAGCATGTGACGGCATTTCCTCAGGCAAGCAATGTCATTGGCCGGCAACCGGCCATTCACCATAGCAGGTTCCAAGCGTGATTCAGATCACGTAGCCTACCATGGTGACAGGGATCACGGACCCCGAACTCGAACGCGGCCAGTCTGCCTCGCAACCAATCTCGCATCGAGATCAGTGCCAGAGGAGCACGCCATGTTCCGCCTAAGACCTTTCCTGATGACGGCCAGCCTCGTGGGAAGCCTGTTCGGCTTTGCCTGCGGCCCTGTGTCCGCGCAAGTCGCCCCGATCCAGCCAGCGCCAACCGCATTGCAAGGGCCGGAGCAGCGCGTGGCGCTGGTGATCGGCAACTCGAACTACCAGAACGCGCCGCAGCTCGCTAATCCCGACAATGACGCCCAGTCGATGGCGCAGTTCCTGAACTCCGCCGGCTTCGAGGTGGTCTCGGCAACCGACCTCGGCCAGAACGACATGCTCCGCGTGGTGCAGGACTTCTCCGCAAAAGTGTCCGCGCGCGGTCCGAACACGGTCGCGATGGTCTACTACGCCGGCCACGGCGTGCAGCTCGCCGGCGAGAACTATCTCGTTCCGGTCGACGCGAAGGTGTCCAGCCCGACCGAGCTCGTCAACAATTCGGTGCGCCTCGTCGACGTGATGTCGACGCTGGAGACGATCCCGAGCCGCATGCGCATCGTCATCCTCGATGCCTGCCGCAACAACCCCTTCCCGTCCGTCAACGACGCCGGCCGCGGCCTTGCCATCGTCGATGCGCCGAACGGCTCGATCGTCGGCTATTCGACCGCGCCGGGCGCCGAGGCACAGGACGGCACCGGCGGCCACAGCCCCTACACGCAGGCCTTCCTGAACGTCGCGCGCGAGCCCAACGTGCCGATCGAGCAGCTGTTCAAGCGCGTGCGTCTCCAGGTGAACCAGACTACCAGCGGCGCACAGATTCCGTGGGAGAGCTCCTCGCTCACGTCCGACTTCACCTTCTTCGGCGACACCGCGGTGGCCGCCAACCGCGCGCCGGTGAATGCGCCCGTGGTGCAGATGGCTTCCAATTTGCCGAGCCGCTCGACGCGTCAGGCCTATGACTACGTCGTGTCCGAGGGACGGCCGGAGTACTATCAGGAGTTCATCCGGATGTATCCGCACGACCCGCTGTGCGACCACATCCGCTGGCTGCTCTCGAACCTCTTGATCTCGCAGGCCTGGCATAAGGCCGTGCTCGCGAATTCGCCGCTCGGCTACCAGACCTTCTACGACAGCTACGGCACCAGCCCCTATGCCGTGTCCGCACTGAAGCTCGCAGCCCAGCCCAAGGTGATCCCCCTGATGCAGCCGACCAAGTTCCTGGCGCCGCAGAACATTGCCCCGGTCTTCAAGATGGGCAATCTCGGCCAGCCCAAATACATGCCGCTGATGCAGGGCAATGGTGGTGCACAGCTCAATGGCAACCTGCCCGTCGTGCAGAAGCCGGTCGACGGCAACGTCATCGGCAAGCTCGGCAACGGCGGCCAGGTCGGGGGCCTGCCGGCCGGCAACAACCAGCCGAACGGCACGCCGTCGCAGACCCCGGGCAAGATCGTCACCCTGCCTGCGCCCACCAACACGACCAACACTGGCGGCACCGGCAAGATCGTGACGCTGCCCGTGACCAACACCAAGCCGAACGCCGGCAACGCAAACGGCAATCCGGGCAAGATCGTGAGCATGCCGGTGAATGTCGGCAAGGGTGGCACGACTGTCGACGTGAAGCCTGTTCAGACGCAGAACAACCCGATCCGCGTCAACAACGGCAACACCGGCATCGTGAAGCTCAACAACAATCCGGTGAACAAGGTGCAGGTCCAGAACAACCCGCAGACCAACCGTCCGCAGCTCAACACGACGCCGAACCGCATGGTCAACAGCAACAACAACTTCCGCCAGTCGATGAACCAGGCCCCGAGCATGGGCGGCGGCAACAACCACCGCGGCTTCATGCACTGATCGCGGCGAGCGAAACGACAAAGGGGCAGAGCGGAAACGCTCTGCCCCTTCTTCATGTCTGGGAATAGACATGGGCCTGTGCGCACGCCTCGTCCTTCGAGACGACCGCTTCGCGGTCTCCTCGGGATGAGGCTAATGAGCATCGGTGCCGGTTGAACTGTTGCCACACACTCCGTCCTCATCCTGAGGAGCCCGCAAAGCGGGCGTCTCGAAGGATGGCGGCAGGGAAACCGCTCTCAGGCCACCAGCTCGGCGAACAGGTCCGCATCCACATTGCCGCCTGACAACACGATGACCACGTTCTTGTCGGCCACATCAAGGCGTCCGGCGAGCAGCGCGGCAAGGCCCACCGCACCGCCCGGCTCGACCACCAGCTTCAGCTCGCGATAGGCGAACGCCACGGCCGCGCCGACTTCCTTGTCCGACGCGGTGACACCGCGCGCGAGCAGCTTGCTGTTGATCGCAAAGGTCATCTCGCCAGGCATCAGCGCCATCAGCGCATCGCAGATGGTCCGGCCTGCCGGCGGATGCGGCTCGCGATGGCCGGCGGTCAGGGAAATGCCGTGATCGTCGAACGCCTCGGGCTCGGCCACCACGATCTCGGCTTGCGGATAGCGCGCCTTCACGGCCGTCGCGACACCCGCGATCAGGCCGCCGCCGGAGGCCGGCGCCACCACGATGTCGGGGCTGAGGCCGAGCGTTGCCATGTCCTCCGCGATCTCGCGGCCGGCGGTGCCCTGCCCTGCGATCACGAAGGGATCGTCATAGGGTTTGACAAGCGTCGCGCCGCGCTTCTCCGCGATGCCGCGCGAGATCGCCTCGCGGTCGTCGTTGTAGCGATCATACAGCACCACTTCGGCACCGTAGGACTTGGTGCGCTCGCGCTTGGACAGCGGCGCGTCCGCGGGCATCACGATGGTCGCCTGCATGTCGAGGATCTTTGCGGCGGCCGCCACGCCCTGGGCATGGTTGCCGGAGGAGAACGCGACGACACCGCCGGCGCGCTTGTCCTGCGGGATCGAGAACACCTTGTTGAAGGCGCCGCGGAACTTGAAGGAGCCGGTGCGCTGGAGCATCTCCGGCTTCAGGAACACTTTGGCACCGACACGCTCGTTGAGCACGGGAAAGGACAACAGCGGGGTGCGGATGGCGTAGGGCGCGATCACGCGCGCTGCGGCATCGATGTCGGCGGGGCCGACCGGAAGGAGCTGTTCGGTCATGGCGGAATGTTATCGCGGCCAGTGAGGCCCGGGCAAGACACCTCCGCGCGATGCGTCCTGGTTTTCAGGCTACGAAACTAACCGGCTCCGCCCCATTCCTGCCCGATATCACCGCCCCGACCGCCTGGATGCTGTCGATGAAGACCCGCGCCGAGGCCTCCCAGGTGTAGTTGGCGGCGAATTCGACGCAATCCTGCCGGGAGACACCGAGCGCGGCGAAGCAGGCACTGCGCAGATCGTGGTCGAGAGCGCCGACCGGTGCATCGCCGATGACGTCGCGGGGACCCTTCACGGGGAAGGCCGCGACCGGCAGGCCGCTCGCCAGCGCCTCCAGCAGGACCAGGCCGAACGTGTCGGTCTTGCTTGGGAACACGAACACGTCGGCCGCGGCATAGATTTCCGCCAGCGCCTCGCCGTGCTTCTCACCGAGGAAGATCGCATCGGGATAGGCCTCTTCGAGCGCGGCGCGCGCCGGGCCGTCGCCGACAACCACCTTGGTACCGGGCAAATCGAGGGCAAGGAAGGCCTCGAGATTCTTCTCCACCGCGACGCGGCCGACCGACAGGAACACCGGCGCCGGCAGGCAGAGATCGACAGCGCGAGGGTGGAACAGGCCGGTGTCGACGCCGCGCGGCCACAGCACGACATTGTCGAAGCCGCGCTCGGTCAGTTCGTGGGCGAGCGCCGGCGTCGCCGCCATGACGGCGCGGCTGGGCGCATGGAAACGGCGCAGCGCCCGCCAGATCAGCGAGCCCGGGACCGGCACGCGTGCGCGGACATATTCGGGAAAGCGGGTGTGGAAGCTGGTCGTGAACGGCAGCTTGCGCTGGCGGCAATAGCGGCGGACCATCAGGCCGATCGGCCCTTCGGTCGCGATGTGGATGCTGTCGGGGCGCGCCTCCTCGATCAGTCTCGCGATCCGCGCCGGCCGCGGCATCGCGAGGCGCACGTCGCGATAGCTCGGCATCGCGAAGGTGCGGAACGATTGCGGCGTCAGGAACGTGAACTCGACGCCAAGACCTTCAACGCTAAGCCCCTTGGCGGCATCAGCCAGCTTGGTCAGCGTCCGAACCACACCGTTGACTTGCGGGTGCCAGGCGTCGGTCGCGACCAGGATGCGCATCAAGTGGCCCTTGTCATGCAGCTCTGGCTGCGACCTGCGGGACTTCCGCCGGCTTCTGCAAATGATCCGCCCAGGTGATGATCTCGAAATGGCCGTCGTCATGCTCGACGAGGGCCGTGCAGCTCTCGACCCAGTCGCCGCAATTCATGTAGCGGATGCCGGCCTCGTCACGGATCACGGCATAGTGGATGTGGCCGCAGATCACGCCGTCGGCGTCGTGGCGCCGCGCCTCGGCGGCCAGCGCCTGCTCGAACGCACCGATATAGTTGACGGCGTTCTTGACCTTCTGCTTGGCCCATTGCGACAGCGACCAATAGGGCACGCCGAACATGCGGCGGAAGAAGTTGACGAAGCGATTCATCTGGATCGCGAAGTCGTAGGCCTTGTCGCCGAGATGGGCGAGCCAGCGCGCGTTCTGCACCACGAGGTCGAAGATGTCGCCGTGGATGACGAGGTAGCGCTTGCCGTCCACGCCGGTGTGGACGGTGTTCTCGACCACGTCGATGCCGCCGAAATGCGTGCCGTAATAGTTGCGCAGGAACTCGTCGTGATTGCCGGGGATGTAGACGATCTTGGCGCCCTTGCGCGCCTTGCGCAAAAGCTTCTGGACGAGGTCGTTATGCGATTGCGGCCAGTGCCAGCTCGATTTCAGCGCCCAGCCGTCGACGATGTCGCCGACGAGGTAGATCGTGTCGGCATCATGGTAACGCAGGAAGTCGAGCAGAAGGTCGGCTTGAGAACCGCGGGCTCCGAGATGAACGTCGGAGATGAACAACGTGCGAAAGCGCCGCTCCGGGCTCTCGTCACTCACATCGTAACTTCCCATGCGCCAGCCTGTAACAATGTCCCGTGACAGGGGGATGACCGATTGAACCCTTGAGGCACCTTCAAATACGAATCACGCCTTGCCTCGCCCTCCCCCGCGAATATCAGTCGCATGCGACAATCAGGCGACATGGCGCCGCAGCGGTGCCCGCAAGACCACGGAACCGCAGCGAGGATGATGAAATTTGGCTCGGTCGGCTCTTACCTCCCCTGGAGGGGTCCGGGACGAGCGTAGCTCGCCCGTGGTCGATCGCGCGCAGCGCGAGCGGGGTGGGGTGATCTCTCCACGCGGGCACTGTTCGAGGTGGAGAGACCGTCACCCCACCCCGCTGCGCATTCCGCTTCGCTGCATGCGCAGCGACCCTCCCCCTCCAGGGGAGGGTAAGAGCGGGACGCCGTCAGTAAAATTTGTGGAAATGATGGATCGGCCCGTGGCCGTGGCCGACGCTGAAGCGGTCAGCGGCTGCGATCGCCGCGCTGATCCAGGCCTTGGCGTTGCGCACGGCGTTTTCAAGGTTCTCACCCTTGGCGAGCCCCGCGGCGACCGCCGAGGACAGAGAGCAGCCGGTGCCATGGGTGTTGCGGGTTGCAACGCGCGGCGCCGCGAGCGCGGTCGTGCGTCCGGAGGTGACGAGATAGTCGATGCTCTCGGCGCCCTCGCCGTGCCCGCCCTTGATCAGGACCGCGCTGCAGCCGAGCGCCAGCAGCCGGCGCCCCTGGGCTTCGATCTCGGCCTCGCTCGCCGCAATGTGCTCGCCGAGCAGAGCCGCGGCCTCCGGCAGGTTCGGCGTGATCACCGAGGCCAGCGGCAGCAGTCTCGTGTGCAAGGCGTCAACGGCTTCGGACGCCAGCAGGCGGTCGCCCGACGTCGCCACCATCACGGGATCGAGCACGATGTGGCGCGGCTTCCAGCGCGACAGCGCGGCCGCGATCGCATCGATGCTGTCGGCCTGGCCGACCATGCCGATCTTCACTGCGCCGATGTCGAGATCGGAGAAGACCGCATCGATCTGCGCGGTGACGAACTCGGCCGGCACGGCGTGAATGCCGGTGACGCCGCGCGTATTCTGCGCCGTCAGCGCCGCGATCACGGAGGCGCCGTAGACGCCGAACGCCGCAAAGGTCTTCAGATCGGCCTGGATGCCGGCGCCGCCGCTGGAATCCGAGCCGGCAATGGTGAGCGCGACCGGCGTCATCGCCGGATGACTTTCGTTTGAGAAGGACACCGCCATGCCCTGTCCTAGCGCGCCACCGATGGGTCAGCAAGCCGGGCCGTGGGATGGGCCAGCGAATCAAGCACAGAGCGACCTCGACCGGACCGCGTGTCTTCCCGCAACCGTGCACATTCCGCCAACATAGGACCTCGGCATCGTCCGGCCTTGGCATCGATTCCGATGAATGAGAGGTTGGCCCGTGGATTCGTCCACAACGCCATGTTGCGGGCCAGCCCCGGCGCGCAATCCTCTCGGGAACCCAATCATGTGGGCCTATTTCGAACGTCTCCTCGACTCCTCGATGTTCTCCCCGCACGGCATCTGCCTGCTCTGGGAACCCGAATTGATATGGCTGCACGTGGTCTCGGACGCCAGCATTGCGCTGGCGTATTTCTCGATCCCGTTCGCGCTTGCGATCCTCGTCACCAAACGGCGCGACCTCAAGTTCGGATGGGTGTTCTGGGCGTTCGCCGTCTTCATCATGGCCTGCGGCCTGACACATGTGCTGTCGATCTACACGCTCTGGGTGCCGGTCTACGGCATCGAGGGCATCGTCAAGGCGCTCACCGCCGTGGCGTCGGTCGTCACCGCGGGCGCGCTCTGGCCGCTGCTGCCGAAAATCCTGAGCATCCCCTCGCCGTTCGAGCTCCGGCAGGTCCAGGCCGCGCTCGAGGAGCAGGAGACCAAGAACCGGGATGCGGCGCAGCTGCTCGGCCAGGTCAGTGAAACCCAGCGCGCGCTGCGCGAGAGCATGACGCGCCTCACCGCCGTGGTCGAGACCGCGGTCGACGGCGTCATCCTGTTCGACGCGCAAGCCTGCATTCTCCTGTTCAATCCCGCCTGCGAACGCCTGTTCGGCTATCGCGCCGACGAAGTCATGAATCGCGACATCGGCGTGCTGATGTCCAAGGAGAGGCCCTCATCCCCCGCTCACGCGCAGCGTTTCGCAACCGGGGAAGCGGTCGGCCTGCGCAAGGACGGATCGAGCTTTCCGATGAATCTGTCGGTCGGCCAGGCGTGGCAGGACGGCGAGCTGATCTATGTCGCCATCGTCCACGACCTGACCAGGCGCAAGCTGACCGAGCAGCAGCTGCAGCAGGCCCAGAAGATGGAGACGGTCGGCCAGCTCTCCGGCGGCATCGCCCACGACTTCAACAACTTGCTCACCGTCATCATCGGCAATGCGGAATATCTCAGCGAGCAGCTCCGCGAGCGTCCCGACCTCCGTCGCTTCGCCGACGACATCTGCCAGTCGGGCGAGCGCGGCGCTGAGCTGACGCAGCGACTGCTGGCGTTCAGCCGGCGCCAATTGCTGCAGCCCCGTGCGATCGAGTGCCGCGAGCTCCTGACCTCCATGCACAAGCTGCTCAAGCGCACCTTGCGCGAGAACATCGAGATCAGCACGGCGTTCGGCGCCGGCTCCATCCTGGCCTTCGCCGACCGCGCCCAGCTGGAATCCGCCGTGCTCAATCTCGCGCTGAACGCGCAGGATGCCATGCCGTCGGGCGGGCATCTCACCCTCAGCACCGAGCTCACGGCGATCGACGAACACTATCGCATGCAGCATCCGGAAGTGGCATCCGGCAGCTACGCCCTGATCGCGGTCACCGATGACGGCGAAGGCATGGCCCCTGACGTCATCGAGCGCGCCTTCGAGCCGTTCTTCACCACCAAGGAGGTCGGCAAGGGGTCCGGCCTCGGGCTGAGCATGGTCTACGGCTTCGCCAAGCAGTCGGGCGGACATGTCTCGATCTACAGCGAGCCCGGCCTCGGCACGACCGTCCGCATCTACCTGCCGCATGCCGGCGGCGAGCAATCGCTCGCCGACATCGCGGCGCGCAAGGAAGCCGCGCCCCGCGGCCACGAGACGATCCTGATCGCCGAGGACGATCCGTTCGTCCGCTCCTCCGTCACGCTGCGCGTGGAGGCGCTCGGATATCGCGTGATCTCGGCCGTCAACGGCAAGGAGGCGCTGCAGCTGCTTCGCACCAACCCGGCCATCGACCTCCTGTTCACCGACATCGTGATGCCCGGCGGAATGAGCGGCTGGGAGCTCGCCGACCAAGCCCGGCGCATCCGCCCCGGCCTGCCGGTCCTGTTCTCGTCCGGCTACGCCCTGGAGACCCTGGTCGAGCAGGGCCGCGCGCACGCCCAGTCGATCGTCCTGACCAAGCCCTATCGCAATGCCGAGCTGGCCCGCCGGCTCAGGGAAGCGTTCGCCGCCGCGCCGCTGCCGTCCTAGAGCATGATCCGGAAAAGTGCGAAGCGGTTTTCCGAAAAGATCATGCGTAAACAACAACCTAAAGCGCGATGACGATTTATCCAAATCTCATCGCGCTTTAGAGACGGTCCCGGGCAGCCGCCAGGCGGCAAGTTCGCTTGCCAAGCCACCCCGGTTTTGGCCTATTAGCCGCCAGATGCGCTTTCGGAGTGACTGCAATGGTTCCCTTTTTCGTCCAGATCAAATGCAAGCTCGGCCAGTCCTATACTGTCGCCAATGCGCTCGCCGAAGCCGAGATCGCCTCCGAAATCTACTCGACCGCCGGTCAATATGATTTGCTGGTCAAGTTCTACGTCGACAAGGACACCGACATCGGCCACTTCGTCAACGAGAAGGTGCAGGTGCTGCCGGGCATCCAGGACACCCTCACCATCATCACCTTCAAGGCGTTCGGCACGGGCTAGAGCTCGCTGGCTAGCCGCCCTCCTTGCGCTTGGGCGGCGTCGGTCCCTGCACCGGTGGCAGCGACTTCAGATAAGCGGCCATCGCGGCGCGATCTTCCGCCGTCAGTTGCGCCAGATTCTTGATCACCGGCCGCATCGCGCCCGAGGCGCTGTCGCCCTCGGGCATGTCGCCGGTCTCGAGGAAATCGGCGATATCCTTCTCGCTCCAGCTACCGATGCCCTGCTGCGTGATGTTCGGCACCCAGCCCTTTCCTTCCGGATTGGGGCCGCCGGCGAAGCGCTGCGCCGTGATGACGCCGCCGAGCAGATTGCGCGGGCTGTGGCATTCGGCGCAATGGCCGAAGCCGTTCACGAGATAGGCCCCGCGATTCCATTGCGGCGAGCGTGAAGCGTCCGCGACGAACGGCCCGGTGTCCATGAACAGCCGTTTCCAGATGCCGACATTGCGGCGGATGTTGAACGGAAACGGCAGCGCGTGGTCGCGCACTCTGCCTGATACCGGCGGCAGCGTCTTCAGATAGGCGAAGAGATCGCGGACGTCGTCGATGTCAGCCAGATGATAGGACGTGTAGGGAAACGCCGGGAAGTAGTGCGTGCCCGCGGGCGAGATGCCGCGCATCACGGCGTTGACGAAATCAGCCTCGCTCCACCGGCCGATCCCGTCGGTCGGATCGGGGGAAATATTGGGGGCGTAGAACGTCCCGAACGGCGAGCCGAGCGCGAGGCCGCCGCCGAGCCGCAGGCGATCGGGCTGGTTGGGCACGGCGTGACAGGACGAGCAGCCGCCGGCGTTGAACAGCTCCTGCCCGTTGGCGAGATCGGGGGCGCGTGTCGGCGCCGGCACGGCCAGCGCCGCCGGGGCGGTCAACCACCAATAGAGGCCGAACGCCGCGACGGCGGCGATCAGGGCGGCAAGTATAGTTCGTCGCAGCATTCAATCATTCCATCGTGAGCGCGCGAACTTAAGGGTCATGCCCGGCCCGATCCAGCCACGAATATTTTAAATGGTCCGGCTGTAATACGGGAATAAACTGCAGGACGTACTGTTTGGAGATTGACAGCAATCAGGCGTCAACAGGGAGAGACCCATGACCAAAGCCGTTTTTGCCACACTGGCACTCGGAGCTGCCGTTGCGTTCGCCGCCCCGGCAAGCGCGGAGAAACTGAAGGCGACGCTGGACAGCAAAGCCGAAGTGCCCGCCAACACCAGCAGCGGCACCGGAACGGCCGAGCTCGACTATGACGCCGCCAGCAAGAAGCTGTCGTGGACCGTCACCTATTCCGGTCTCTCCGGTGCTGCCACCGCCGCGCATTTCCACGGCCCCGCCGAGGCCGGCAAGAACGCCGGCGTTGCGGTCCCGATCGCCAATGCGGGCGCGAGCCCGGTCAAGGGCGAGGCGACGCTCACCGACGCGCAGGCCGCCGACCTGCTCGCCGGCAAGTACTACATCAACATCCATACGGCGGCGAACCCGGGCGGCGAGATCCGCGGCCAAGTGACAAAATAGGGTAACGAAATAGAGTGACGAAATAGGTTGACGAAGTAAGCGACAACGCGGCTTCGTCGCGGAAAGGCCGGACGCAAGGAGGGAGCGTCCGGCCTTTTCGATTCGTGGCGGAGGACGATCCGGCAACGTCCGCGCTCGTGCCTTGCCAGCCTCGCGCGTTCCGCCGTAAACTTCGGCACCATCCATCTCGGGAAGTGGCACCGTGCGGCTTGTTTCCAGCGTTCTCGATCGGCCCGACAACGCCAGTCCAGGAAGGGCGCGCGGGTCCTCGCATGTTCTGGCAGGCCTCGTCGCTGCGGCAACGCTGCTTTCGTTCTCCGCACCTGTCCTCGCACAGAGCGACATGGAAAGGCAGGCGCAATGCGAGCTGTCCGCCATCCGCGATACGCGGTCGCCCCTCGCCGTGCAGTACATCCGCTCCGCCTGCAACTGGCTCGTCGTCAACGGCGATTCCCTGCTGAACGCATCCAGCAAGGGCTATTACGTCTGCCTCGTGCGGCAGCTCTCGGGCGCGCAGAGCAACGAGGCTGCCGCGGCGATCATGTCGGCGTGCCGCGCGTCCAATCCGCTTTGAGCTCCTCGCTCAAGCCGCGTTCAGCGCCTGCGCGAGATCGGCGATCAGATCCGACGGGTTCTCGATCCCGATCGACAATCGGATCGTGGAATCCAGCACGCCGATCTTCCGGCGGATCTCGGCGGGAACGCCGGAATGGGTCATCGTCGCCGGCAGGCTCGCAAGCGACTCGGTACCGCCAAGGCTCACCGCCAGCTTGAGGATCTGCAGCGCGTTGAGGAATTTCGCCGCCGCCTCCTTGCCGCCGACGATGTCGAACGAGAAGGTCGATCCCGCCCCCAGGCATTGCTGTGCGAACACGCGCCCCAGGGCTGAGTCCTGCTCGTGATGGCCGAGATAGTGGACCTTGGCGACCTTCGGATGATCGCGCAGATAGCTCGCCACCAGGCGCGCATTCGCATCGGCCTTTTCCATGCGCAGGCTCAGCGTCTCCAGCGAACGGTTGATCATCCAGCAGGAATGCGGATCGAGCTGGGTGCCGATGGCACCGCGCAGCGCCTTGATGCCCTTCATGATCGCCTTCGATCCGAGCGCGGCGCCCGCGATCAGGTCGGAATGGCCGCCGACATATTTCGTCAGCGAATACAGCGACAGGTCCGCGCCGTGCTCGATCGGCCGCTGAAACACCGGACCGAGCAGCGTGTTGTCGCAGGCGATGATCGGCGTGTGCCCCTGGGCCTTGCCGACGGAATCGGCGATGCGGCGGATCATCGCGATGTCGACGAGGCCATTGGTCGGGTTGGCCGGGGTCTCGATCAGGATCATCGACACCCGGCCCTTGCCCATCGCCTGCTCCGAGGCCTGCCTGACCGATGCTTCATCGATGCCGTCGGCAAAGCCCACCGCGCCGATCGACAGGCGCGCCAGCGTGTTCGTCAGCAGGGTCTCCGTCCCACCATAGAGCGGTTGGGAGTGCAGGATGACGTCGCCGGGGCGGACGAAGGCGAGAATCGTGGTCGCGATCGCCGCCATGCCCGACGAGAACAGCGCGCAGCTCTCGGTGCGTTCGTAGACCGCGAGCCTGTCCTCGACGATTTCGCTGTTGGGGTGGTTGAAGCGCGAATAGACGAGGCCCGCGCCCATGCCCTCCGGCGGCTCGCGCCGGCCGGCGACATAATCGAAGAAGTCCTGGCCGTCTTCGGCGGTCTTGAACACGAAGGTCGAGGTCAGGAACACCGGCGGCTTGATGGCGCCTTCCGACAATTGCGGATCATAGCCATAGGTCAGCATCAGGGTTTCCGGATGCAGCATATGGTTGCCGATATGGGTCTTCGACGGGAACGGTTTTACCATGGCCTGTCTCGCTGTTGCTTCAGCTGCCCGCCGCGCGTTGGAACTCCCGACGTCACGAGGCTGTCGGGAGGAGGATGCGTCACTTGCATCAACGCCACGGCCGTTGGTGCAAAGATAGCCGCTTCGCCGGCGATCCGTCAGGCCTTGCGGACAGAATTTCTGCCGCGCTGCGACTCGCGGTCGCGCAAAAAAAGGCGGCTGCTTTCGCAACCGCCCCCCCGACTGATTCCTCTCCGCCCGGTTACTTCAACTTCACGCGATAGGTTTCGTGACAATCGCTGCAGCGGTCGTTGATCGCGGTATAGGCGGCCTTCAGGCTCGCGAGATCGGTGATCTTGCCTTTGACGTCGGCGATCGCCTTCTGCACCGGCGGGATCTTGGAGTCGAAATCGGCCTTGTTCTGCCAGACCTTCGGTGAGGCGCCATAGGTCGCGTCGACGACATCCTGCTTGGGATTGACCTCGAAGGTCTTGGCGATTTTGGCAACATCGGCCTCGATGTTGGCGATGGCCTGATCGGCGGCTTTCTTGTCGAAGGGGATATCGCCCTTCGTCATCTTCTGGATGACGCCATACTGGTTCTTGGCGATCGCGCGCATCAGATTGTCCTGCTGGACGGCAATCTCCTGTTGCGCCATCACGGCGCCCGCGCCCAGCAGGAGCGCGCCCGCGACAATCATCGTCCGTTTCATTGGTCCGTTTCTCCGGCTTTCGAGACGTTCAGGGAAATGAGACTGCACCGGCTTCACGGGAAGCCGGGCCCCATCAAGGGTAGAACCCCGCGCGGCGCGTTTATTCCCGTGCGCGCGGAGATCGGGTCTAAAGCATGATCCGGAAAAGTGCGAAGCGGTTTTCCGGAAAGATCATGCGTAAACAACAACCTAAAGCGCGATGACGATTCGTCCAAATCTCATCGTGCTTTAGAGGCTGTGGCGGCGATGGTGCTCGCTGATGGCGATCCACACCCGCTCCGGGGTTGCCGGCATGTCGATGTGGTCGATCTTGTATTCGCGCCAGAGGGCGTCGACGATGGCGTTGACGATCGCCGGACAGGAACCGATCGCGCCGGCCTCGCCCGCCCCCTTCACCCCCAGCGGATTGGTCTTGCAGGGGATGTTGTGGGTCTCGAACACGAAGGCGGGACCATCGGCCGCGCGCGGCAGCGCGTAGTCCATGTAGGTGGCGGTGATGAGCTGGCCGTCGGTCGGCCCATAGACCACCTGCTCCATCAGCGCCTGGCCGATGCCCTGCATGGCGCCGCCATGGACCTGGCCCGCCAGCAGCAGCGGATTGAGCGTCTTGCCGAAATCGTCGACGATCACGTAATTGACGATCTTGATGATGCCGGTGGCCGGATCGATTTCGACCTCCGCCAGATGCGTGCCGTTCGGATAGGTGCCGTCGGCACTGGCGAAGGTCGCGCTGCCATTCAGCTTCGATGGATCGGCGCCGGGCCGCTTGGCGAGATCGGCGAAGGAGATCGAGCGGTCGGTGCCGGCGATGCGCACGATGCCATCGGTGATCTCGATATCGCCGGCGCTGGCTTCCAGCGCCTGCGCCGCGATCTCCTTCAGCTTTTGCCCGAGTTCGCGCGTGGCGCGCTCGACGCTGACGCCGCCCGAGGGAATCGAGGCCGAGCCGCCGGTGCCGAGGCCGGTCGCGATCTCGTCGGTATCGCCCTGGCGGACGTGCACGCGCTCCGGCGCCAGGCCGAACTGTTCTGCGACGATTTGCGCATAGGCGGTCTGGTGGCCCTGCCCGCTCGACTGCGTGCCGATCAGGACGGTAACGTCGCCATTGGGATCGAGGCGGACATTGGCCGTCTCCTCACCCATCACGCCGCAGATCTCGACATAGCTCGCGAGCCCGATGCCGCGGATCAGGCCGCCCTTCTTGGCCACCTTGGCGCGCTTGGGAAATTCCTTCCATTCCGCGATCTCCATCGCGCGCTTGAGATGCGCGGCGAAGTCGCCGGAATCGTAGACCTTGCCGGTGGCGGTCTTGTAGGGCAGCGCCTTGGGCTGGATGAAATTCTTGCGGCGGATGGCGTCCGGCGTCATGTCGAGTTTTCGCGCGCAGGCATCGACCAGGCGCTCGATCACGTAGGCCGCCTCGGGCCGGCCCGCACCACGATAGGCATCGACCGGCACGCTGTGGGTGAAGATGGTGCGCACCCGGCAGTGGAAGGCCTGGATGTCGTAGAGACCCGGCAGCATGCCGGCGCCGCCATGCGGGATGTAGGGCCCGAAGGTCGAGAGATACGCGCCCATGTCGCCCATCAGGTCGCAATCCATCGCGAGGAATTTGCCGTCCTCGGCCAGCGCCATCTTCGCGGTGGTGACGTTGTCGCGGCCCTGCGCGTCGCCCATGAAATGCTCGGACCGGTCGGCCGCCCATTTCACCGCCTTCTTCAGCTTGCGCGCCGCGACCGCCATCAGGGCGTATTCGCGGTACGGAAACAGCTTCGTACCAAAACCGCCGCCGACGTCGGGGCAGATCACCCGCATCTTGTCGGTGGGGATGTTGAGCACGTTCTGGCAGAGGATGTCGCGCAGGCGATGGCTGCCCTGGCTGCCGACCGTCAGCGTCAGATGGTCGCGCTTGGCGTCGTATTCGCAGACCGCCGCCCGCGTCTCCATGAAGCTTGCGACCACGCGCGGATTGACGATGGAGATTTCGGCCACCGCATGCGCCTTGGCAAAGGCGGCTTCCGTCGCGGCCTTGTCGCCGATCGAGACGTCGAACAGCACGTTGCCGGCCTTGTCCGGCCAGACCTGCGGCGCGCCCTTCTTCACGGCATTGACGACGCCGGTCACCGCCGGCAGCGGCGACCATTTGACCTCGATCGCCTCGATCGCGTCGCGGGCCTGGTCGATGGTCTCGGCGACCACGAAGGCGATGGAATCGCCGACATGGCGCACCTCGTCCTTGGCGAGGATCGGGTAAGGCGGGCCGGTGAACGGATCGGTCTCGAGATTGAACAGGCAGGGCAGATTGCCGAGATCCTTGACGTCGTCGGCGGTCAGGATCAGCGCGACGCCGGGCAGGCTGCGGGCGCGGCTCGCATCGATGGTGTATTTGGCATGCGCATGCGGCGAACGCAGCATCAAGCAGCGGAGCGCGGCCTGCGGCGCATAATCGTCGGTATAGCGACCCTTGCCGCGGATGAGCGCGTCATCCTCCTTGCGCAGCACGCTTTGGCCAACGCCGAACTTGATGGGAGCCGCCATTGTCTTGACCCGTCCTATGGTTGTTTTGCCGGCATATTGCCGTGGAAAAAGTGGCAAGGCAAACGGCTTTAGCCAGGCGCAAGGGTCGCGGGCCGTGAAAGCGCCGCGCACTCGTCACCATGGCGTCCAGATTGCACCGCGAAACAAGACCTCATCCTGAGGAGCCCGTCAAAAAGCGGGCGTCTCGAAGGGTCGGCCGCGAAGACGCAGCTCACCAAACCTCTTGACAAGTTACATCCCTCCGCGCCCCCACAGATACGTCGCGCGATCTCTCAGCCTGTCGAGAGCCCTTGCAGACGTGAAGTAGCCGATCTCGCCACGCGTCAAGCCGATATCCATCAGCTCCCTGTCGCTCAGGTCGTGCAAGCTGACTCGTGAGCGCTGGCGCCAGCCCTGGAACGCGCGCCAGTATCGCCCGAGCAGGCTCAAGGCGATGGAAAAGTCGAGACGAAGCCGCGCGGCGTCGGCCTCCGGCTCGCATGTGTCGTTCGTCAGTTGAGGTGGCATCGCACGCTCCTGCTGTTGTGCCGGCAGGGAGCGTGGCCAATGAAAAGGCCCCGTCCGATGCCGGCGGGGCCTGGTGGAAAAGATGTCGTCGTCGAATTCCTAGCGCGCGACTCCTCCCACGGCCCAGCCGAAGCGGGTCATGTGCTTGAGGTTAACGTTGCGCACGGATTTGATCATGGGGCACCCGTACCACGGTAATTGCGCAAAATCAAGAGATGTACCGACGTCAGTTGCACCCTGGAGGCGAACCCCAATCCGGCGCGTTCGCTTTTGACTCAATGCGGACTCGGCTGCTTTCATTTTCCTGCGACGCAGATGTCGAGTGCAAGCGCCGACGAGATGATCAAATAGCAGATCTCGGGAAATTCACTGCGAACTCCTAAGGGTATGATCGGATCATCATTCGGAAAGCTGAAGTTATAGTCGACCTCCGTCCCGGTGCCTTTCCAACCCAATTGGAGCACGGGTGAGCACTCACCCAACGAGTAGTACAGGAGGACTCCGATGTGCCGTATTCTGTTTGCTGCGGTCTCCGCCATTTTGATCTTGGTCACGGTCGGATCGCTCTCGCCCGCATTCGCAGATCGCTACTGCCTGCAAGGCCGCCGCTGGGGCCATCCCGGCAACTGCCAGTTCTCGACTCTCCAGCAATGCAGGGCGGCTGCCTCCGGCACCCATGCGTCCTGCGGGGTCAATCCGCGCTATGCATTCGGACGCTCGCGGCAGGGCAGACAGTAATTGAGCGCCGCGGGCGCACCGGGCGAGGCTCTCGCTTGAGTTCGGCTCGTGGTACTTGATGGACTTGCGTCAGTTTCGGCTGAGGTACTTCTCTTGCACGAAAGTCGCGCAGACGGTGCGCGACGCGCGAGGTGGATGAGCCTGGGCTGACTCATAACGAACTTGATGCGCGACGCGCTGCTCCTGTGATCGACGAAGGGCGTGGTGTCGTCTGTTGGCCCGTGGCTGACCCTAGCTCGGGCCGCCGCGAGGCCGCTGCAAGTCCGCTCTTCGCGGGTCGAGCGGACATGACGAGCTCATTGATACGCGCCTAGCCGCGCACCAGCGAGACCAGCCACTTGCGTCCGAACAGCACGAGGATCGCGAACGCGTAGACGATCGTGCCGCCAACGGCGAGCAGGACCAACGTCGCTTCGTCCCGGAAGGTGTGCACGGAGGCAAGAGCGGCCGGGCTGAAACGCGCGATCAGCCAGAAGGCTGCGGCCAGGATGATTCCGGTCAGCAGGAATTTGGCTAGCGACATCAGCCAGGCGCGGTCCGGCACGAGAAAGCCGCGCCGCACGGCGAAGAACAGCACCAGCAAGAGATTGGTCCAGACGCCGACGGCGGTTGCCAGCGCGAGGCCGATCTGGGCGAGCGATCCCATCAAGGCGAGCTTCAGCGCGACGTTGACGGCGATGCCGGTCAGCGACGCCCGGACCGGCGTTGCGGTGTCCTTGCGGGCATAGAAGGTCGCGACCGCGCTGCGGATCAGCACGAAGGGGATCAGGCCGATGGCGTAGGCCGCGAGCGTGGCGCCGGCCGCGGCGGCATCGGCCTTCGAGAACGCGCCGCGGGCGAACAGCGCGCGCATGATCGCATCGGGCACGGTGAGGAAGGCCGCGACGAACGGCACCGAGAACAGCAGCGTGAAATCGAAGGCGCGGCGCTGCGCCCTCATTGCGCCGTCATGGTCGTTGGCCGTGATCCGCCGCGACATCTCCGGCAGCAGCACCGTGCCGATGGCGATGCCGATGACGCCGATCGGGAGCTGGTTGAGTCGGTCGGCATAATACAGCGCCGACAGCGCACCGGCCGGAAGAAACGTCGCGATGATCGTGTCGGCGAACAGCGCGACCTGCGTGCCCATCGAACCCAGCGTCGCCGGCCCGAGTGCCTTGAAGAAACCGCGGACATCCTCGTCGAGCTTGAGCGGCGCAAAGCGCGGCAGGCCGCCGTGGCGGGCGAGATCGCCCGCGAGCAGGAAATATTGCAGGAAGCCGGAGATCAGGACGCCCCAGGCCGCGGCATGGCCCGCGGTCGGAAACCAGACGGCAACCGCCAGCGTCATCATCATCGCGACGTTGAGGAAGATCGAGGCGGCCGCGGCGCTGGCGAAGCGCTGCATCACGTTGAGCATGCCGCCATAGAGCGTCACCAGCGTGATCAGGAGCAGATAGGGAAAGGTGATCCGGGTCAGTTCGATCGCGAGCTTGCGCTGCTCGGCATCCTCGGAAAAGCCCGGCGCCAAAATGCTCATGGCCTGCGGCATGAACAGCCAGGCGACGATCAGCAGCACCACCTGCGAGGCCAGCAGCAGCGTGAAGATGCGGTCCGCGAACAGTTTTGCCGCCGCCTCCCCCTTCTCGCCATGGACATGCGCATAGGCCGGCACCCAGGCGGCGTTGAAGGCGCCCTCGGCAAAGATCGCGCGGAAGTGATTGGGCAGCCGTAGCGCCACGAAAAAGGCGTCGGCCACCGGGCCGGCGCCGAGGATCGCCGCGAGCATGATGTCGCGGGCAAATCCCGTCAGCCGCGAGAGCAGCGTGTAACCACCGACCGTGAAGATGCGTCCGAGCATGCGTCTCTTGTAGAGACTAATCGAACAGAGGTCGATTGCATCTTGCGATGCGCATTACTGCGCCCTCTCCCCTTGCGGGAGAGGGCAGCACCGCGAGTAGATACAAACTCACTGTGGTGAGGGGTTTCTCTCCGCGCATGCCGGGCGGAGAGAGACCTCTCACCCGGCTTCGCTTCGCGAAGCCACCCTCTCCCGCAAGGGGAGAGGGAAGAAATCAGCCCGCGAGCGCGCCTTGCACGGCGGCGATGATTCGCTCCTGATCGGCTTCGGTCAAATAGGCGTGCATCGGCAGGCTGATGACGTCCTGCGACAGGCTCTCGCAACCCGGCAGTCCGCCTTCGGCGACCGGATACTGCTTGTAGGCGGTCTGCTGGTGCATCGACTTGCCGTAATAGATCGCGGTCGGCACGCCCTGGGCCTTCAGCGCGGCGGCAAAGCCGTCGCGGTCGGTGCCCTTCGGAAGACGGATCGTGTACTGCGCCCAGACCGAGGTGTTGCCCGGGGCAAGGCGCGGCACGGTGACGACATTCGACAGGCCTCGCGCGTAGCGTTCGGCAACCCGGTTGCGGGCAGCGATCTCGTCGTCGAAGATCTTCAGCTTCTCGATCAGGACCGCGGCCTGCATGGTGTCGAGCCGGCCGGTGAGGCCGAGGCGAACGTTGTCGTATTTGTCGACGCCCTGCCCGTGCACGCGGATGCTGCGCAGCGTAGCCGCGAGCTCGTCGTTATCGGTGAAGATCGCGCCGCCGTCGCCGAAGCAGCCGAGCGGCTTTGCCGGGAAGAAGCTGGTCGCAGTCGCAAGCCCGAAGGTGCCGAGCTTGCGGCCCTTGTAGCTCGCCCCAAAGCCTTGTGCGGCGTCGTCGAGCACGAACAGACCCTCGGCCTTCGCGATCTCGGCAATGGCGTCGTGATCGGCGGGCTGGCCGAACAGGTCGACCGGAATCACGGCGACAGGCTTGAGGCCGGCCTTGCGGGCGGTCGCGATGCCGCGCTTGAGCGACTCCGGGCTCATGTTGAAGGTGGTCTCGTCGACGTCGACATAAACCGGCGTCGCACCCGTCCGCGCCACCGGCGAGGCGGTCGCGATGAAGGTGAAGGACGGACACAGCACGGCATCGCCGGGCCCGACATTCATCGCCATCATCACCATCAGGATCGCGTCGGTGCCGCTGGCGCAGCCGATCACGTGCTTGGCGCCTGAGTAGGCCGCGAGCTGCTTCTCGAGCTCGGCGACTTCAGGGCCATTGACGAACTGGCAATGGTCCATCACGCGCTTGACGGCCGCATCGAGCGAGGCGCCGAGCCGGCGGCGCTGCGAGGCGACGTCGATGAAGGGAATGGGTTCGGAACGCAGATGCTGGTTCATGACGCCTTCTTGAGTAGTCGACATGGAAAGGGATCAGCCGGCGACGCGGCGCGGCTCCTTGCGGGCGGGCGCCGTCGCGGCCGGACGCGAGGGCGTCTCCAGGCACTGCGTCGCGATCTCGAGGCTGGCAACGCCCTCATCGCCGGTGACCGCCGGCGTCTCGCCATGGCGGACCGCCTTGAGGAACGCGATCAGCTCGGCGCGCAGCGGCTCGTCATGACCGACCGGCAGATGCCGCATCGAATAGCTGCCATCCGGCTTGAAGCCGAAGCATTCGGTGACCTGGCGCGTGAGCAGATCGCCCATCACATATTTGCCGCGGGTCGCAACCGTGACGCTACGCGCCTTGAACGGCGTCAGCCAGTTGGTGTTGATGTGGGCGAGCACGCCGTTGGCGGTGCGGAACTGCAACAGCGCGATGTCCTCGCGCTCGGCAACCGCGCTCGACAATTGCGGCTGCACCTCGACGATGTCGGATTCAGTGAACCAGCGGATCAGGTCGATGTCGTGCACGGCAAGGTCGATGACGACGCCGACATTGGACATGCGCGGCGGGAACGGGCCGACGCGCGTGATCGCGATCGACAGGATGTCCTCGCCCGCGATCGCCTGCTTGACCGCGGCGACCGCCGGATTGAAGCGCTCGACATGGCCGACCATCAGCGTCACGCCGGCCTCTCGCGCGGCGGCGACGATCTCTCGGCCCTCTTCCACCGTGGACGCGATCGGCTTCTCGACCAGCACGTGGATGTTCTTGGCGATGCAGGCGAGCGCGACCTCGTGATGCAGATGGGTGGGCGCAGCGATGGTGACGGCATCGACGCCGGCGGCGAAGAGCTGGTCGAGCGTCTCGAAGCTCGCGCAATCGGCGAGCTCCGTCGCGCGCGTGCGATGGGCGGGCGACGGATCGACGACGCCGACGAGGCTGACGCCGGGCAGGCCGCTGAGGACGCGCGCATGGTTGCTGCCCATGACGCCCGCGCCAATCACGCCGACGCGCAAGCCGGCCTTTGCCGGTTGTGACCCTTTGGAACTCATCTGAGCAAACCCCGATTCAACGCAAATCCCCGGGCTGCTTCTAGCACGGGTGCCACATTTGTGGCGAATGCCGGCCGAATTGACCGGACACGATTTGATTCAAAAAGTTACACGTTCCCCGGGCCTTAGCCGCTGAAAGAGGCCGTCATTTCGGCCCGGGTCGCGTGATTCGGAGCCTGCTGGTTACGACCTTTGATAGTCGTCTTCAATCCGGATGATGTCGTCTTCCCCGAGATAGGACCCAGTCTGGACCTCGATCAGCTCCAGCATGATTTTACCGGGGTTCTCCATCCGGTGCACCGCGCCCATCGGGATGTAGATCGACTCGTTCTCATGCACCGTCTTCACCGTCTCGTTGACGGTGACGCGGGCCGCGCCGCGGACCACGATCCAGTGCTCGGCGCGATGATGATGCTTCTGCAGCGACAGGCGCCCGCCGGGCTTCACCACGATGCGCTTGACCTGATGGCGCTCGCCATTGTCGACCGACTGATAGCTGCCCCAGGGCCGGTGCACCTTGAGATGCTCCTCGGTGACCTTCGGTGCGACCGCCTTGAGCTTGGTCACGAGGCGCTTCAGGCCGTTGGCATCCTTCTGGCGCGAGACGAGCACCGCGTCCGCGGTCGCGACCACGACGAGATCATCGACGCCTTCGAGCGCGACCAGCGCCTGGTCGGTGGTGACGTTGCAGTTGCGGGAATCCTCGAACACGGCAGTGCCGTGCGCCGCGTTGCCCTGCGCGTCCTTCTCCGAGAGCTCCCACACCGCGTGCCAGGAGCCGACGTCGGACCAGCCGCAGGACACCGGCACCACGGCGGCGCGCGAGGTCTTCTCCATCACGGCATAGTCGATCGAGATCGCCTTGGCCGCGCCGAACGCCTCGGGCTCCAGCGTGACGAAGCCGAGATCGCGGCCGGCATTGTTGACCGCGTTGGACACCGCCTCGACGCTTGCCGCATCGACCTTGCGGTATTCGTCGAGCAGGACGCTCGCCGGGAACATGAAGTTGCCGCTGTTCCAGAGATAGCCCGAATTGACGTAGTCGGCCGCCTTCACGGCGTCGGGCTTCTCGACGAAGCGCGCGACCGCATTCACCTGACCGGAGATCACGTCGCCCGGGCTGATATAGCCGTATTCGGTCGCGGGCCGCTCCGGCTTGACGCCGAAGGTGACGATGCGCCCGGCGCTCGCAGCCGTGAGGCCTTCGCGGCACGCCGCGACGAAGGCGGCATTGTCCTGCACGACGTGATCGGCGGCGAGCGCGAGCACGATCGCTTCACTGGCGCGGTTCTGCGCGAACACGGCGCCGGCGGCGATCGCGGGACCGGAGTCCCGCCGCATCGGCTCGAGGATGACGTCGGCCTCGATGCCGATCTCGGCGAGCTGCTCCAGCACCATGAAGCGATAGGACGCATTGGTGATAACGATCGGGCGATCGAACAGCGAGGCATCCGAGACGCGCAGCAGCGTGTCCTGGAAGGTCGAGCGGGTGCCGAACAGCGGCAGGAACTGCTTCGGGCGCACCTCGCGCGAGGCGGGCCACAGCCGCGTGCCGGCACCGCCGCACATGATCAGGGGGATAATGCGTTTGTCCATCGTCATCTCAAACCTTGAAGTAGTCCCGATACCAGGTGACAAAATTACGGACCCCCTGCGCGATCGGCGTTGACGGCGCAAAGCCGGTGTCGCGCATCAGGTCCTCGACATCCGCGAACGTTTCCAAAACGTCTCCCGGCTGCATCGGCAGCAATTCTTTGATCGCCGTCCGACCCAGCTGCTGCTCCAGGAGTCCGACGACATGCATCAGCTCCTCGGGGTGGTGGTTGCCGACATTGTAGACCTTAGACGGCGCATTTGCGGCAGCCGGATCATCCGCAGGCACCCGATCGATCAGCTTGGACACGACACGGGTCACGTCGTCAATATAGGTGAAATCGCGCCGCATCCTGCCATGGTTAAAGAGCCGGATCGGCCGGCCCTCCATGATGGCGTTCACAAACAGAAACATGGCCATATCGGGCCGTCCCCACGGGCCGTAGATGGTGAAGAAGCGCAAGCCGGTGACCGGCAGCCGGTAGAGATGGCTGTAGGACTGCGCCATCACCTCGTTGGCCTTCTTGGTCGCGGCGTAGAGGCTCACCGGATGGTCGGTGCGGTCCGCAACCGCAAATGGCAGTTTCGTGTTGGCGCCGTAGACGGAGGATGACGAGGCATAGACGAGATGGCGGCAGCCGTTTTGGCGGCAGCCCTCCAGCACGTTGAGAAAGCCTACCAGATTGGAATCGGCATAAGCCTGCGGCTGCTCGATCGAGTAGCGCACGCCGGCCTGGGCGGCCATATGCACGACATGCGTGAAGCGATGGCGCGCAAACAGCGCCGCGATGGCTTCGCGGTCGGCGAGATCGGCCTTGACAAAGGCGAAGCGGGAATCGCTGCGGAGCAGTTCCAGGCGTGCCTGTTTCAGGGCCGGATCATAATAGCTGTTGAGATTGTCGAGCCCGACGACCGGCCGGCCTTCGGCCAGAAGCTGCCGGGCGAGGTGAAAGCCGATGAATCCGGCGGCTCCCGTGACCAAAATCGCCTGATCCGTCATCCTGTTCCCAGGGGACCCGATCCCCGGCCTTTCTGCGCCTCTTTAGCCGCCGCATCGCGGGGGTCGCAAGTGCCGGCCGGCCCGTCATAACGGCCGTTCATGACCGCCTGTTATAACCGCTCCTATCACCGGCTCCTATCACCGCTATTGCAAGATCGGCGCCAAGACCATACCAAAGCGGCCGAATTCGGCGCCTCGCGTCGGGTTGCCACAATCTTCGCAAACCCAGTTCATGCGGGCGAGATGCGCCGAATCCTGCTTTCTGCGGCCAAGATCCTGATTTCCGCGGCGCTGCTCTATTTGGCGCTGCGCAAGGTCGACCTGTCCGAGCTGCTTTCGCGTTTCAACGTGACCAGCGTGTTCTGGATCGGCCTCGCGATCGCGATCACGTTCCTGCAGATCTTCGTCGGCGTGCTGCGCTGGCGCGAGATCAGCGCCGAATGCGGCGCGCCGCTCGAGCTCGCCCGCGCCATGCGCTACAACGTGATCGGCTCGTTCTTCAACCAGACCCTGCCCTCCGCGATCGGCGGCGATGCGGTCCGGCTGTGGCTGGTCGCGCGCGCCGGCGCCGGCTGGCGCGCGGCGACCTACTCGATCTTCGTCGACCGCGCGATCGGCCTCATCGCGCTCGCGGTCCTCATCGTCGCCAGCCTGCCCTGGAGCTACGCCCTCATCACCGATCCGCACGGCCGCTCGGCGTTGCTGCTGGTCGACCTCGCGGCGCTCGCGGGGGGGCTCGGCTTCCTGGTGTTCGGCGCGCTGAAATGGCGCTGGCTGAAAACCTGGTGGGCCACGCATCACATCCACGCCTGCGCCGTGATCGCGAACCGCGTGATCTTCAGCCGGGCGCGCGGACCGATCGTCTCAATTCTCTCGCTCGCCGTGCATGTGCTCACCGTCGTCATCGCCTGGTGCGTCGTGCAGTCGATTGCCGCTCCGGTCCGGTTCAGCGATGTCTTCCAGCTCGTGCCGCCGGTGATGCTGATCACGATGATGCCGATCTCGATCGCCGGCTGGGGCGTGCGCGAGGCCACCATGGGTCTCGCCTTCGGCTTCGCGGGACTTGCCGCCAACGAAGGCGTCAACATCTCGCTGCTGTTCGGCGCAGTGTACTTCATCGTCGGCGCCGTCGGTGGCCTCGTCTGGATCCTGAGCGCGGAGAAAGCCGCGCAGGGCTCGACGCCGCTCGGAGCGCCGGAGTGAGCCCGCCTGCCGAGGCGCTCGCCGCCGCACCCTCGCTGCTGGCCGTTGCGATCGCCGCGCTGATATCGGCCGTCATCACCTGGACCAGCCGGCCCCTGCTCCAGCGTTACGCGCTGGCGCGGCCCAATGCGCGCTCCTCGCACCGCATCCCGACCCCGCAAGGCGCCGGCATCGCGGTGATATCGGCGACACTGCTGGTCGCATCCGTATGGGCGGCCTGGGCGAACGTCGCGATCCCGCCGGCGCTGGTCGTTGCGACAATCGCGATCGCCCTGGTCGGTTTTGCCGACGACATCGTATCGCTGCCGGTGACCGTGCGGCTCGTGCTGCAGGCGGCGGCCGTCGGTGCCGTCGTGTTCACCGCGCCCGAGACCGCGCGTATCGTGCCGGCGATGCCCCTTGCGCTGGAGCGCGGCCTCCTCCTGCTCGCCGGCATCTGGTTCGTGAACCTCGTCAACTTCATGGACGGGCTCGACCTGATGACGGTGGCCGAAGTCGTGCCGGTCACCGCGGCGCTTCTGCTGCTCGGATGGCTCGGCGATCTGTCCTGGCCGGCCGCACTCGTCGCCGCCACGCTGTGCGGCGCCATGCTCGGCTTTGCGCCCTTCAACAAGCCGGTCGCAAAAGTGTTCTTGGGCGATGTCGGCAGCCTGCCGATCGGCCTGCTGCTCGGCTGGTGCCTGCTCGAGCTCGCCTGGCACGGGCAAGCGGCCGCGGCGCTGCTGCTGCCGGCCTATTACCTCGCCGATGCCACCATCACCCTGTTTCGGCGCATCGCGCGCCGCGAGCAGTTCTGGTCGGCGCACCGCTCGCATTTCTATCAGCGTGCGACCGACAACGGTTTCTCGGTGTCCCGCGTGACCGGCGAGGTCTTCCTGCTCAACCTCGTGCTCGCGGGGCTGGCGATCCTCGCCGTTCGCGCCGCGTCGATCGCGGTCACGCTGCCCGCGCTGTTCGCCGGCGCGATCGCGGTCGGATTCGTGCTGCGGCGTTTCTCCCGCCCTCAGGTCTCCTGAGCCGACAGCGCAAGCTGCAAACCCTCGTCGAGCGAGACCTCCGGCTGCCAGCCGGTCGCGATCGCCTTGGAGACGTTGAGCTCGAGCGAGCCGATCAGGCTGTCATGCGTATCCTGCCGTCCCATCACGTTGAGCAGCATGCCGAGCAGGTCCGGCGGCATGCGGAACAGCCGCGGGATCTTGCCGGAGGCCTGCCCCAGGCGCTCGATGAATTCGGGCGTCGAGACCTGTTCCCTGTCGGCCACCAGGAAGATCTCGAAATTGCTGGCGGGGTCGGGATGGCCGAGCCTGCGCAGGATGAACGACGACAGGTTCTGCACGGCGAGGAAGGCGCGATGATTGCGGATCGCGGCAAAGGGCAGCGGCAGCCCCAGGCTGACCGCACGCGTCAACAGCGCGAAATTGCCCTTGGCGCCGGCACCATAGACCAGCGGCGGCCTGATCACCGAGATCTTCATGGTGCCGTCGCGCGCCAGCGTCCGGAGGCCCGCTTCGGCTGCGGCCTTGGACATGCCGTAGAGGCCGCGCGGCGTCAGGATATCGTCCTCGCTGAAGGGGGCGCGGCCGTCATTGCTGCGACCGTGCACGAGCACGGTGCTGATGAAGATGAACTGGCGCACGCCGGCCGTCGCCGCCGAGCGCGCCAGATGCAGCGTGCCGGCGATGTTGACGTTGCGGTAGAGCTGAACGGCGTGCTCCTCGTGCTTGTGATGCACGCGCGCGGCGAGATGGACCACGGCGTCGACGCCTTTGAGCGCCGTCTGCCAGTCGGTCTCGGGACCGATCGTCTCGATCACGACCTCGTCCTCGGCGCCTTCGGAGCTGCGCACCGCGCGGCGCACCGACCAGCCGGCGCGTGCGAGCGCGGGCACGACATGACGGCCGACAAAGCCGCTCGCTCCCGTCACCAGCACGACCGGTTTCCGTTCGCTCATCGTTGCTCCGAAAGGTCCGGGTTGCGCAACAATTCGTCGACCAGCGCGGCATAGGCGTTCATCGCGGTGACGCGATCGAACCTCGCCGCCGCCTTCACCGCACGCTCCGCCATGGCAGCGTGGTCGGAACGCGAAGCCGCGCGGATTGCGTCTGCGAGCTGATCGGCCCGGCCCGGCGTCACGACCCAGCCGAGCCCGTTCTCCACCACCGTCAGCGCGGCCTCGGCCTCCGGCTCCGAGACCAGCGCCACGGGACGGCCGACCGCCAGCAGATTGTAGAACCGGCTCGGCACCGACACCCCCGCAACGTCCTTCCGGTATGGAATGATCCAGAGATTGGCCGACGCCAGAAACGCCTCGAGCTCGGCGTCCTCGACCCGGGCCACGAAGGACACATTGGACAGGTTTGCGTCCGCCTGCAACTGCTGCAGCCGCGCAAAACCGATGCCCCACCCCGACAGCAGGAAATGGATGTCGGGCTCGTCCTTGAGCAGGCGCGCCGCCTCGAACACGATCTCCGGATCATGGGTGAAGCCGAGATTGCCCGACAGGCCGACGACGAAAGGCGCAGAGACTTTTTTCCGGAACGGATTGTCCTGCGACAGCGGACGCGCGCCGGGCACCAGCGTAGCCCAGTTCGGGATGAATCGGATCTTGTTCCGCCTCATGCCGGAATAGCTCAGCAGCGGCCGCTCGGCATCGCGGCCGATGGTGATGACGGCGTTGAGCGCGCGGAACATCAGGCCGTTGGCGAAGCGCATCGTCCGCGTCACGATCGAGCCCGGCTTCAGCAGGCCCGCCATCACCAGCACGTCGGGAAAGAGGTCGTGCATGATCAGCGCGGAGCGCGCGCCCTTGAGTCTTGCGGCGGCGGCAACGGCATAAGGCAGCATGAACGGCGCGGTGACCGTGAGCACGACGTCACCTGCCTTAAGCTCCCGCATCAAGGCAAGGAATGTGCGCGCCACGAACAGCAGCTCGGACACCCCGCGCCGCACCAGCGCCGCCTTGCCCGCCATCCGGTTCTTGACCGCAACGACGCGCGGCTTGCCGGGACCGGTCTGCGAGGCCGGCAGTGCGCCCGGTGAGCCCGACAGCACGACGACCTCGTGATCCCCAGCGATCCGGCAGGCGATCTCCGCCATGATCGCCGCGGTCGTACTCGGATCCGGCGGATAATGCTGGCTCGCGACGACGATCTTGCCAGCGATCTTGTCTTGCGGCTGCATGGTCAGGCCGCAGTCGACCCGAATTCCGGGACAGCATCCTTCAGGATCGTCCTGATCGTGGCGCGATCGTCGCGGGCGATCGCCTGCTCCAGCGCGGCGATCCATTTGCGCAGCGTCTGCATCGGCGGCTCGTTCGGCTGCGCCGCCATGATGCCGGCAACGCCGATCTCGCGGGTCGGCTCCTCGGAGGCGAACAGGATCTCGTGCAGCCGCTCGCCCGGCCGCATGCCGGTGAACACGATCTCGATGTCGTAGCCCGGCTGCAGGCCGGAGAGGCGAATCATGCGTTCGGCGAGATCGACGATCTTCACCGGCTGGCCCATGTTGAGCACGTAGACCGAGACATCGGGACGATGCGTTCCGAGCGCATGCGTTGCCGCGGTGATGACGAGGTCGCAGGCCTCGCGGATGGTCATGAAGTAGCGGACCATGTCGGGATGGGTCACCGTCACCGGGCCGCCGGCCTCGATCTGGGCCTTGAATTTCGGCACCACCGAGCCGTTCGAGGCCAGCACGTTGCCGAACCGGACCGAGATCAGCCGCATCGCCGGCTTGGCACTGCTGCTGGCTGCGGCAAGATCGTGGTCGAGCGCCTGGCAGTACATCTCGGCGAAGCGCTTGGTGAGGCCGAGCATCGACACCGGCTCGATCGCCTTGTCGGTCGAGATCATCACCATGGCCTCGGCGCCGGCGGCGTGCGCGGCATCGGCGACGTTGATCGAGCCGAAGATGTTGGTCTTGACGCCCTCGCTCCAGTCGCGCTCGAGGATCGGCACGTGCTTGAGGGCAGCGGCATGGAACACGATGTCTGGCTTGAACTCGGCCATCAGGCGCATGATGCGCTCGCGGTCGCGGATGTCGGCGATCCGTCCTTCGATCGCGGCGGCCGTATTGTGCGCGGCGAGCGCCTCCGTGACCGCGTAGAGCGCGGGCTCGGAATTTTCCACGATCAGCAGGCGCGCGGCGCCGAAGGCGACGACGCGTTCGCAGATCTCGGAACCGATCGAGCCGCCGCCGCCGGTGACGATCACCGCCTTGCCCCTGATCAGGGATTCGAGGCGCACATAGTCGATCTTCTCGCTCGGCCGCAGCAGCAGGTCCTCGACCGCGACGGCCGTCAGACGCGGCGTATCGCCGCTTTCCAGCGAAGGCATGCGGTTGACGATCACGCCCAGCTTGCGCGCCCGCATCAGGACCGATTCCGGATGCGCCTCCGGCTCGAACGCCGAGGGTGTCATCACGAGACGCGCGATCGGCTTGTTGCGCTTGGCGAAGTCGGCGATGACGTCCTCGACGTCGTCGATGCCGCCGAGCACCGGCACGTTGCGGATCAGCTGGCCGCGATCCGAGTTCGACGGCGACAGCACGCCGACCGGCCAGATCCGCTTGATCGCCCCGCTCTCGATCCCGCGCAGCAGCACCTCGGCATCGGCGGCGCGGCCGATCAGCAGCGTCGGCGCGGCAGCGTCGGTGCGGGCATGACGCCGCACCCGCGTATAGCGGAAGTAGCGGTAGGCCATGCGCAGCGCGCTGAGGAAGGCGATCTCGAGGAACCAGTAGAGGACGATCGTCACCTTGCCGAGGAAGAAGGCGCCGCGGACGTTGGGGGCGACGAAGACGTAGTCCAGCACGAGCAGGGCCACCGTCAGCACGCTCGCGACGCGGATGATGTTCAGCGCGTCCGGCAGCGAGATGAAGCGCCATTTCGTGGTCGTCAGGTTGAAGACGAAGAACACGACCACGCTGAAGGCGAGGAAGTAGGGCAGAATCTGGAACAGCAGCGGCAGGCGGTCGTAGAAGCCTTCGCTGCCCTCGAAACGCAGGTAGAACGCGACGAACAGCGCCGCCGTGGTCGCCAGCAGGTCGTGGAGCGCGATCAGGAAATTGCGCAAGGTGAGATGCGAAAGACGCGTCATCCGCCGACCGATGAATATCCCATTGGGTGCAACCTGATCGCGCTGATAGCCCATCTTGGCAGGACTTGCCAGCCGTGCGGCCGTTCAGGAACCGCCTTCCCCCATCTTCGCCTCGACCTGTTGTGCCCGGATCACCATGCCGCCGGCAACGCCGACGCCGATGACGTACATCCAGCCCTCGTGGAAATCGAACAGATGGGAGTTGAACAGCGAGGTGAAGACGTTCTGCACCACGACCAGCAGGCCGACCCAGCTGGCGAGGCTATCGCCTCGAAACAAGCGCAGATGCAGGATCCAGATCGCGTAGAGAATGACGATGCCGATGACGCCCCATTGCACGGCGACGTTCAGCGTCTGGTTATGGGGGTTTCCGATCACCTCGGCGGAGGCCTGGTACTGACCACTGGGCGTGGCGACGCGCTCGAACAATCCGCGCGTCGAGCCCGTCCCGTGCCCCTTGATCGGCGCCTCCGCGAAGAAGCCGAGCGACTTCCGCCAGAATTCGAGCCGCAGGCCCAGCGAGGTCGGCTCGCCCTTCTCCACATAGCGCGTGTAGTCGCTGGCAAAGGTGTCGGCGGTCCTGCGCAATTGCGGCGAGGCCTGCCAGGCGAGAAATGCTCCGGCGAGCAGGCCGGCCGAGATAATCGCGATGCTGCGCCACTTCAGATGCAGCAACGCGAACACGCCGAACATGATCGGAACGGTGACGAGCGCGGTGCGCGACACCACCACGAAAGCCATGTTGACGAAGAAGCTGAGCGCCAGCACGATGAGCAGCCCGGCGAGCCAGTAGCGCTTCTCGCGCAGCAGCATCACGACCGGATAGGCCAGCGCGACCGCGCACAGCGCGAATTCCTGGCTCTGGTCGATATAGTTCTTGACGAAGATGCCGCGCTCCGGCGGATCGTTCTTGAGCGCGAGGTTCGGGTAGAAGGCTACCAGCCAGGACATCACCGACAGCAGCGCGCAGGACACCAGGAAGGCGACGAGGATCCAGCGTCCGCGCGGCGAGCGCTCGAAATGGTAGAGCAGGACCGGCAGCACGAGCAGCTTGACGGTCGGATTGACCGCATAGAAGCGCGCGCCCCAGGCTGCATCCGACCACAGCGTCCCGACCAGCGCGAGCACGACCAGCGCGATCGGCGCCACGCAGATCGGGCGCTTCAGCGATTGCAGGAATGCGCGGACGTCGAGGAACGGCACCATGCAGACGAGCATCAGGGCGTTGAAGATCCCCGCCAGCGACGTCGACCAGGGCAGCGAGGCCGCGGTCAGGATGGCGAACAGGTCGACCGTCTCGCTCCAGGCTGCCGGGCTGCGCAAGCGGCGCGACAGCATCTGGCCGGTCGTCTCCCGGCTCAGCGTCGTCGCTTGACCTGTCGCTTGAGCGGTCACTTGGCCCCTCCCCGCGCGCGATGCACCAGCGCCGTCGTGCTGAACCCCTGGAGGATGTCGACCAGCACGACCACGCCGCCCGCGGCCTCGACCACCTCGTGGCCGACCACCTGCTCGCGGGTGTAGTCGCCGCCCTTCACCAGCACACTCGGCTTGATCCGGGTTATCAGGTCGAGCGGCGTGTCCTCCTCGAAGATGACGACGAGATCGACCGCTTCGAGCGCGGCGAGCACCTCGGCGCGCGCACGCTCGTCCTGAACCGGGCGATCGGCGCCCTTCAACCGCCGCACCGAGGCGTCGCTGTTGAGGCCGACGATCAGGCGGTCGCACGCGGCGCGCGCCGCGGTCAGCACCTTGACGTGGCCGGGATGCAGGATGTCGAAGCAGCCATTGGTGAAGCCGACGCGCAGGTCCTGCCGCTTCCACTCGGCTAGCTGCGCATCGAGCGTATCAGGCTCGAGCACGATCTTCTCCTCGGCCGCGAGATAGGCGTGCGGCAGGATCTTGCGCCGCAGCTCGGCCGTGCTCACGCTGGCGGTGCCCTGCTTGCCGACGGCGACGGCGGCGGCGGCATTGGCCACGCGCAGCGCCGTGTCCCAGCCGGCGCCCGCCGCGAGCGAGACCGCGAGCGCGGCGGCGACGGTGTCACCGGCGCCGGAGACGTCGCGTACCTTCACCGGAACGGCCGGAACGTGAACCGCCTCGCCGCCACGCGGCACCAGCGTCATGCCGTGCTCGCCCTGCGTGACCAGGAGCGCCTCGCAATCTGCGAGCCGCATCACGTCCTCGCTGGCATCGACGATGCTCTGCGGCGTGTCGGCGCGGCTGCGGGTGGCTTCAGAAAATTCCTTGCGATTGGGCGTCAGCAGCGTCGCGCCGCGATAGATCGCCCAATTCAGGCTCTTGGGATCGACGATGACGGACTTGCCGAGCTTTCGCGCGGCATCGATGGTGTGGCGGATCACGCGCGCGGTCAGCACGCCCTTGGCATAGTCGGACAGCAGCACGATGTCGGCGCGTGCGATCCGCGGCAGGATCGCCTCGATCAGCTCGGTCTCGACCGCGTCGGAGGCGGGCGCCGCCTGCTCCCAATCCGCGCGTAGCATGTGCGTGGAAAAATGCTCGGAGACGAAGCGGACTTTTCGCGTGGTCGGCCGCGACGGATCGCACACCAGCACGCTTTCGATTGCACCATGTTCGGCCAGCGCCGTGGCAAGCCGCTTGCCCGCATCGTCCTCGCCGACGAGGCCGACGAAGATGCAGCGCGCGCCGAGGGAGGCGATATTGCGCGCGACATTGCCGGCGCCGCCGATATGGATCTCGCTGCGCTGGGCGGCGATGACCGGCGTCGGCGCTTCCGGCGAGATCCGCGACACCTCGCCATAGACGAACTCATCCAGCATGATGTCGCCGATGCAGAGCACCGTGCGGCTTGAGATCGTTTGCGCGAGGGCGTCGAAATCGAGAATGGGCGTCGCCATGATCAAAAAGCCTCAGCGAAAACGGTCGGGCCGGTCGAGATAGTCCCCGACATAGGCTTTCACCGCGTCCTCGAGCGTCGTGAAGCCGCCGTTATAGCCGGCGCGGCAGAGGCGATCGACCTCGCTCTGGGTGAAGTACTGGTACGCGCCGCGGATGTTCTCGGGCATGTCGATGTATTCGATGTTGGGCCTGGCGCCGAGCGCTGCATAGGCCGCCAGCATCAGATCCTTGAAGCTGCGCGCCTTGCCGGTGCCGACATTGAAGAGGCCCGAGACGGAGGGCGTTGCCAGCAGCCACATGATGACGCGCACGACGTCGTCGACATAGATGAAGTCGCGCCGCTGGTCGCCGTCGGCGATGCCCTCGCGATGCGACTTGAACAGCTGCACGACGCGACCCGCTTTGACGTCGTCGAAGCGGCGCGCCAGCACGCTCATCATCGAGCCCTTGTGGTATTCGTTCGGGCCGAACACGTTGAAGAACTTCAGGCCCACGCATTGCGGCGGCAGCGGATCGCCGTTCGCGACGCGCCCGGCGACCGCAAGATCGAACATGTGCTTGCTCCAGCCGTAGAGATTCATCGGCCGCAGCTTTTTCAGTGCCGGCAACGAAGCGTCGTCGCCGAAGCCGGCCTCGCCGTCGCCATAGGTCGCTGCCGAGGAGGCATAGATCAATGGCACGGCGCCCGCCGTGCACCAGTCCAGCAGGCGCATCGACGTCCGGAAATTGGTCTCGAACACGTGGTCGCCGTCGGTCGCGGTGGTCGCGGAGATCGCCCCGAGATGGATCACGGCATCGAGCTTGCGGCCCTTCAGCCAGTCGAGCAGTTCGGTCGGCGGGACGATATCCACAAGCTGGCGCTTGGCGAGGTTGCGCCATTTGCCGTCGTTGCCGAGCAGGTCGCACACCACGACGTCGCTGCGGCCGGCGTCATTCAGCGCGGCCACGACATTCGATCCGATAAAACCGGCCCCGCCGGTCACCAGCAACATTCCACCTACCTGCCCGATTTTCTTAAGGTCCGACCCTGCCGTAGCGCATCATCCGCCAAAGTGTAAGCATTTTGGGCAGGCGCTCTGGGACTTGCGCTCAGCCTGCTTTACGTCCCGCCCCGGAGCGGCTAACCGAACCGCCACATCAGCTCACCTTCGGCCCTATTAACGAATGAACCAAGATTCGCAACTTAGTGGACATGCAGATCGGGACGACACGCGCCCGATCTTGATCATTCCCTACATGTGGATCGGCGATTTCGTCCGGAATCACACCGTGGTGCGGGTCCTCAATGAGCGGTGGCCGAACCGGCCGGTCGACCTCCTGACCACGTCCCTGTGTGCCCCGCTGGTCGATTACATGCCTGGCGTCCGGCAGGGAATCGTCTGGGACCTGCCGCGCAGCCGGCTGGCCGTCGGCCGCCAGTTCGGCCTTGCGAACCTCCTGCGGGAGCGGAACTACGGCACAGCCCTGGTGCTGCCCCGGACCTGGAAGGCGGCGATCGCGCCGGCACTGGCCGGTATCCCGGAGCGGGTCGGCTTTGTCGGCGAGTTCCGGTTCGGCCTGCTCAACCGCTGGCGCTGGGGCGAGAAGAAGCTGCCGCGCTTCATCGACAAGAATGCCGCCCTCGCCCAGCCCGACGGCGCCCCCCTGCCCCCGGAATGGCCGGTGCCGCAATTGCGGGTCCCCGCCGAGGACATCGTGCGCTGGCGGCAGGCCAACGGCCTCGGCGCCGGCGCCGCAGTGGCGCTCGCCCCCGGCTCGGTCGGCGTCTCCAAGCGCTGGACCTACTATCCCGAGGCCGCCCGCCTGCTGGTCGAGCGCGGCCTCGAGGTCTGGGTGGTAGGCGGCCCCGCGGAAAAGGGCCTCGCCCAGGAGATCGTCGCCGCGGGCGGCCCGAAAGTGCGGGACCTCACCGGCAACGATCTGCGTAACGGCGTGCTGGCCATGGCGGCGGCAGGCGTCGCGATCTCCAACGATTCCGGCCTGATGCACATCGCCGCCGCGCTCGGCACGCCCACCATGGGCATCTTCGGCCCGACCAGCCCCTATCTCTGGGCCCCTCTCAACGGCCTCGCCGCGACCGTGGTCCAGGACAAGAGCGTGCTGTCGTGCCAGCCCTGCCAGAGCACGATCTGCAAGATGAACGACCACCGCTGCATGCGGGACATTGCGGCGAGCGAGGTGGTGGGGATTGCGGAGCGGGTGCTCGGTGACGTGGGGGCAAGGGCGGAGACGTGAGGCCGCCGAGGCTCGCGCCCATGGTGACACCTTGCCCCTGTTTTGCCCGACGGGTCAAATCGATTTCGTAAAATCAGCAGCAAGCCAAACCACCCGCCAAGCCATTGATTTCCTTATCCCTGGCTACTGTGCATGGGGTTGTTTTCGACTTTTTTGTTTGCGCTGGCAAAAGCGGCTCAAAGCAGCGGCCGATAGACCGCGCCGATCCGCGCCGCTTCCGCATCGAGGCTGAATTTTTCGAGCACCCGCGCCCGCCCGCGCTCGCCCATCGCCGTCGCAGACGCCACATCACGCATCAGCGGCTCGAGCGCCGCCGCGAGCGCGTCGGCATCTCCGGTCGGGATCAGCACGCCGGTGACACCATCCTCGACCACGAGCTCGGCCGCACCGGCGCGTGCGGCGACGAGCGCGCTTCCCGCCGCCATCGCCTCGATCAACGTCAGGCCAAAACCTTCGTTGCGCGAGGTGAAGGCGTAGATCGTCAGCCGTTGATACCAGCGCTGCACCGCTTCGATCGGCAGCTCGCCGGTGATGACGATGCGCGATTGCAGGTTGGCTGCCTCGATGCGTTTCTTCAAGTCATTGGCGAAAGGCGTCTGCTCGGGCGTGACCTGTCCGACGATGATCGCGGTGAAATCCGGATAGCGCGGCAGCAAGCGGCACATCGCATCCACGAACACGTCAGTCCCCTTCTGCGCACGCACGCGACCAAAACAGCCGATGGCATAGCGGCCCGGCAGCGCGGCTTCCGCGAAGGCCGCCGCGCGATCGATCGGCGGCGCGTAGACGTCGGTGTCGACGCCGTGCGGGATCACCGTCGCCTTCACCTTCAGGAACGAGGCCGAGATGTCGCTCGTCGCGATGATCGCGTCCATGCGCCGGATCAGCCAGCGCGTGATCCATGAGTGATGCCGCTGCGCCGCCGAGGTGAACACGAGCTTGAGCGGCCAGCCGACCGCGCGCAGCACGACGCCCGCGATCATCTCGTTGTTGCGGCGCGCGTGCCAGATCAGCGGCGCCTTGCGGCGCCACAGCTTGAGGAAATCGGCAACACCCAGCCGCGCGATCCCCTCCGGCGCATCCGAGCCGAACCATGCCGCGCGATACAGTTTCGCCAGCCGCGGCGCCACCATCCGGTTGGTCGCGGTGACCCCGGAATAGCGCCTGTGCAGATTTGGCACGATCACTTCGAGATCGGCTGGGAAATTCGCCACGTCATGCTCCGTTTCGAAAGTCCCTATACGCAACATTAAGCATAGTGACCAGTTCAGGGCCGCCGATACCCCCTCTTCACCACGCAAGCGCTAGCTTTGCGCGTTGATCGAGGACGGGTGAGACCATGACTGTGCTAGTCACCGGCGGCGCCGGTTATATCGGAAGTCATACGGTCCTGGCGCTGGCGGAAGCCGGCGAGGACGTCGTCGTGATCGACGATCTCTCGACCGGTTTCTCCGCTTATCTGCCAGAGGGCGTGCCGCTGTTCATCGGCGATGCCGGCGACGAGAACCTGCTCGAGGGCGTGATCGCCCAGCACAACATCGAGAGCATCATTCATTTCGCGGGCTCGGTGGTCGTGCCGGATTCGATGCGCGATCCGCTCGGCTACTACCGCAACAATTTCGTCACCGCGCGCAACCTGCTCAACGTCGCCGTGAAGCGCGGCATCGGCCGCTTCATCTTCTCCTCGACCGCCGCGGTCTACGGCAATCCGGATCAGGTGCCGGTGCCCGAGCACGCGCCGACGCGGCCGCTGTCGCCTTACGGCTCGTCGAAGCTGATGACCGAGATCATGCTGCACGACGTCGCCGCCGCCTACGGCATGCAGTACGTGACCCTGCGCTACTTCAACGTCGCCGGTGCCGATCCGCAGGCACGCATTGGCCTTGCCACCGTCGGCGCCACGCATCTGCTCAAGATCGCGGTGGAGGCCGCAACCGGCCAGCGTGCCAAGATCGACGTGTTCGGCACCGACTATCCGACCCCCGACGGCAGCTGCATCCGCGACTTCATCCACGTCACGGACCTGTCGCAGGCCCATCGCTCGGCACTCGCTTACCTGCGCAACGGAGGCGCCTCGACCACGCTGAATTGCGGCTACGGCCGCGGCTATTCGGTGCTGGAGACCATCGACGCCGTGCGCCGTGTGTCCGGGCGCAGCTTCGCCGTCCAGTACGCCCCGCGCCGGCCCGGCGACATCATGACCATGGTCGCCGACACCAGCCGCATCCGCGGCCTGCTCGACTGGAAGCCGCAATATGACGACCTCGAGACCATCGCGGCCCACGCGCTGGCCTGGGAGGACAAGCTGTTCCGCGAACGCCATGGCGAGCTCCGCCAGGCCGTCTCGGCCTAATTTCCGTCCGGACGCAAGCCCTTAATTGGGCTTGAAAAACCCCGCTTGAGCGGGCACAGAGGCCATTCGATCCCTGACGCGCGGGCAGGCTTCCCTGCGCCGTCAATGGACTACGGATGGCCCAGTTTCCAAAGAAAATCACCGACGATCCCTATGCGGCAGCGGTCCTGATTCGCCGCCTGGTCACGGAACAAGGCATCGTCTACTGGCGGCGCTACCTCGTCGCCTTCGCGCTGATGGCGCTCGCCGCGGGCTCAACCGCAGGCGCGACCTATGTGCTCGGCCAGGTCATCAACCAGGCCTATGTCGACAAGAACATCCCGGGCATCGCGATGTTCTCCGGCATCACGGTGATCCTGCTCTTCATCAAGGGCGTGGCGACCTACGGCCACATGGTGATCCTGACCAAGATCAGCAACGCCATCCTTGCCACCAACCAGCGCCAGCTGTTCGCGAAGCTGATGCGCGAGAGCGTCGGCTTCTTCTCCGAGCGGCATTCCTCCGAATTCCTGGCGCGGCTGACGGCCGGCGCCAAGTCCATCACCGACGTTCTCAACATGCTGGTCAATGCCGTCGGGCGCGACCTGCTGATGCTGCTCGCCATGATCGGCGTGATGGTGTGGCAGGATCCGCTGATGTCGTTCATCGGCCTCGTCGCGGTGCCGCCGGCGATGCTGGTGCTGCGCAAGCTGGTCAAGCGCATCAAGGGCCTCGCCTACAACCAGTTCACCGGCACCGCCGACATCATGGAGACGATGCAGGAATCGCTGCAAGGCATCCGCACCGTCAAGGCGTTCACGCTCGAAGACACCATGCAGAAGCGTATCGACGAGAACATCGCGATCGTCGAGCGCAACGCCAACAAGATGGCCCGCGTCGCCAACCGCTCCAACCCGCTGATGGAGATGCTCGGCGGCTTCGCGGTCGCCGGCTGCCTGCTCTATGGCGGCTACAGCGTGGTCGCGCTCAACGCCACGCCCGGGGCGTTCTTCTCCTTCATGACCGCGTTCCTGATGGCGACCGAGCCGGCCAAGCGGCTGGCGCGGCTCAACATCGACCTCAACAGCCAGCTCGTCGGCGCGCGCATGCTGCTCGAGGTCGTCGACAGCCCCGCGAGCGAGCAGTCCGACGACGACAAGCCGGCGCTGAAGCTTTCCGACGCACGGATCGAGCTGCGCGACGTCAGCTTCTCCTATCGCGCCAATGAGACCATCCTCAACCGCATGAGCTTCGTCGCCGAGTCCGGCAAGGTCACCGCGCTGGTCGGTCCGTCCGGCGGCGGCAAGTCGACCGTGCTGGCGCTGCTCCTGCGCTTCTACGAGGTGACGCAGGGCGACATCGTGATCGACGGCCAGTCGATCTCTTCGGTCTCGCGCAAATCGCTGCGCGCCCAGACCGCCTATGTCGGCCAGGACGTCTATCTGTTCCGCGACACCATCCGGAGCAACATCGCCTTCGGCAGACCGGGCGCGAGCGAGGGCGAGATCATCGAGGCGGCGAAAGCGGCCTGCGCGCATGATTTCATCATGGGCTTCCCGCTCGGCTACGACACGCCGGTCGGCGAGCACGGCACGCAGCTCTCCGGCGGCCAGCGCCAGCGCATCGCGGTGGCGCGCGCGCTGCTCAAGAACGCGCCGATCATCCTGCTCGATGAAGCCACCGCCGCGCTGGATTCCGAATCCGAGCGGCAGGTGCAGGAGGCGATCGAGCATCTCTGCCAGAACCGCACCACCATCGTGATCGCGCACCGCCTGCACACCATCATGCACGCCGACAGCATCCTGGTGGTCGAGGGCGGCGAGATCGTCGAGCAGGGCCGCCACGACGAGCTCCTGCGCCGCGGCGGGCGCTATGCCTCGTTCTTCCGCCTGCAACATCGCGACGCCGGCGCTCTGGCGCCGATCAGTGCAACCGCATAGAGTTCCCCATCACCCCACCAAGAGCAGCGAGACCGCTTCATGAACGCCGCCTCCTACGTCATTCCGCTTCCGCCCCAGGCCTCGCTTCCCGTCGTCGGGGAGAGCGGCCGTTTTCCGGTGCGCCGCATCTGGTGCGTCGGCCGCAACTATCTCGAGCACATCCGCGAGATGGGCAATGACGAGCGCGCCCCGCCGTTCTTCTTCGCCAAGCACGCCGACATGCTGGTGCCCGATGGCGCCACCATTCCCTATCCGCCGCTGACCAAGGATCTGCATCACGAGGTCGAGCTGATCGTCGCGCTGAAGAGCGGCGGTCTCAACATCCCCGCCGACAAGGCGCTGGACCACGTCTACGGCTATGCCGTCGGCATCGATCTCACCCGCCGCGACCTCCAGATCGCCTCGCGCAAGAAGGAGCGCCCGTGGGAGATCGGCAAGTCGTTCGATGGCTCCGCGCCCGCCTCGGCATTGCAGCCGGCCTCCAAGATCGGCCACCCCACCAAGGGCAAGATCTGGCTCACGGTCAACGGCAAGGAAGCCCAGACGGGCGACCTCGAGCAGATGATCTGGAACGTGCCGGAGACGATCTGGCAGCTGTCCCAGCAGGTGAAGCTCGCCGCCGGCGACATCATCATGACCGGCACGCCCGCCGGCGTGTCGCAGCTGCAGCCCGGCGACAAGCTCGAATGCGGCGTCGACGGCGTCGGCACGCTGAAGGTGAGCATCGGCCAGCCGGAGTAGGCTCGATATCGTTGGGTGGATTAGCGAAAGCGTAATCCACCACTACAGACGCACGACAACAAAGAACCTCAATTGTTGCTCGCGCCTCTTGGTGGATTACGCTTCGCTAATCCACCCTGCGCGCGCTACCAGGCCTTCACCGGCCGGTTGGCGTGGCTTGCCTGCGGCACACCGCGATTGAGCGACATGTGCGAATGCACGCACAGCCAGTCATCGCCATTCCTCGAAAAGATCATGGTCGCACGACCGGGCCGCGGAAATGCGCTGCCATCGGGATGATAGCCCGTGCTCGTCCACGGCGCGATCACGGTCGCCATCGCTCTGTCGGGTGATGCCAGAACAGAGGTCTGTTCGAGGACGAAACGGAAGTCGGCCGTCTTCGGCCAGACGTTGTCCCATTGCGTCGTGACCCATTGATCGAGGCCTGGGATGACGTCGTTATGCGTGCCGAAAGCGAGCACGTCGGGATGGAAGAGCGGCCTTGCCGAGGCATAGTCGACCTCGCGGACATAACCGGCGAAGGTGTCCAGCCATTGGCGGAAGAACTGCGTGATCTCGGTGTTCGCGGTCGGCAAGGGCGCCATTGCCTGCTCCATGTTCGGCCTTAGGATCTCTACCCATACATCGCGGCGCTTCCTATGTCCGCCATGTTCCTGATAGCGGCGGCAAGCCTGTCGCGGCTGACTTCGCGTGTAGCCAACAGCCGACGTCGCGCCGATACAAATTTACGGTCGCAAATAGGGCAGGAGCAAAAGCTGAAGGCCAGCCATGCCTAGGATCGCCGCCAGAGCGTAACGTGTCATCGCTTCCGACAACCACCTCAAACCTATCAATGTCCCCAGCATCGCGCCCGTCAGCGCCGCCAAGGCATAGAGCCACGTCTGCTCAGCGGGGACTTGACCGGCATATGTTGCGCCCAACAGCCCCAGAACCGAATTTGCCAGAATGAAAGGCGCTGAGAGAGCTGCCGTCTGTTTCGGCGAAGCCCAGCGCAGCGCGATCAAAATCGGTGCCAGGAAGATCCCGCCACCAACACCGGTGAGCCCAGACACGAGACCAACCGCCGCGCCGGCGGCGAAGGCGCCCCGCAACGGCATCGGTCGGTCTTGTCCTCCTTCACGTACGCGACCAAGAGCAAGGATTGCCGCCGCGAGCAAAAGCACAATGCCGGTAACGGCCTTATACAGATGCGCATCAAGCACGATGAACCCGCCGACAAGAGCGGCCGGCAGCGACGCCGCCAGCAACGGACGAAGCTTGCCCCAATCGACCAATCGCCCGCGATTAAAAACCCAGGTGGAGTACGCGGCAGCAACGATATTGAGAAGGAGAGCCGTCGGTCGCATCGCGCTCGGCGGAAACGAGGCGAAGGCCATCAGGGCGAGAAACGCCGTACCACCAGCTTGGCCCACCGTTGCGTACAACAGCGCAATGACCGCAAATAGCACTGAGAGCATTTCGCCTACCTACAGCCATCACCACAAAGAAAAAAGCCCCGGAGCATTCCGGGGCTTTCATTTTCAATCTGGCGGCACGATCACCGCAGCGCCGACAGCACAATCAGGCCGAGGATCAGCGCCGTCATCGAATATTTCAGCGTGTAGTAGACGTTGCGGTTCCACTCCTTGACCTTGCGGCTGGCGAGGTGGATCTCGTAGAGCTTGCCGAACACCTTGTTGAGCACGCCGACATTCTCGCCCTCGACGTTCTGGGTGGCCGACGCCTTGACGATGTGGTGGCTGACCCAGCGGTTGATCGCGGTCATGAAGCCGAACTTCATCGGGCGCTCGACGTCGCAGAACAGGATGATACGGTTGACGTCGGTCGCATTCTCCGCGCTGTGGATGAAGGTCTCGTCGAACATGAAGGCTTCGCCGTCACGCCAGACGCATTCGACGCCGTCGACGAGGATGCGGCACTTGTTCGAGTTCGGCGTGACGAGGCCGAGGTGATAGCGCAGCGAGCCGGCAAAGGGATCGCGGTGCGCGCCCAGCTTGCCGCCCGGCGGCAGCATCGCGAACATCGCGCCATGCACGCTCGGGATCGACTTGAGCAGCTCCACCGTCTTCGGGCACAGCGTGTTCGCCGACGGCAGAAAGTCGTCGTACCATTTCAGGTAAAAGCGCTTCCAGCCGCTCTTGAAAAACGAATAGAAGCCCCAATCGTTATTCTTCGCCGCCGCGCGGATAAAACCCTCGTCGAACAGGCGCACGGCCTCGTCGCGGATGGTCTCCCAGTTCTCGCTCAGCGGCTTGAGCTCCGGAAACTGCTCGACCGAGATCACCGGCCTGTTCGGCACCGCCGAGCCGGCGTACATCAGCACGTTGTAGGGCGCGAGATAGGTCGAGTGGTCGCCAAGCTGGCGCGCGAAGCGCAGCCGCTGCTTGCCGCGGAAGTGAACGTAGATCGTCGAGGCCGCAAGCACGTACAAAATGACGAGTTGCGGCGCAAAAAGCTGTTTCAACATTTCCCCAAGTTCCCCAGTGACCCAGCCGGGGACGTCATCTACTCCGCCCCGGACCCAGCAGCAAGATATTCACCGGTGGGTTGCAATCACGTCGGAGAGAGCAAGCGGTTGGAGCTTGGGGGCCGAACCGGCCGAAACGAGCCGAATCAGGCCCGCGACAGTGCCTGCAGGCCCTTGAAGGTCAGGCGCTTGGGGTCGGTGACGCCGGCGAGATAGAGCCGGCGGATGAACACGATCACGGCGTCGCGATCGCAATCGGTCAGCGCAACGACGGCGTCGACCGCGATCTTCTGGGCTTCCATTGGGCTCACCTCGGCCTTGCGAGTAACCCCGGCCGAGACAGGCTAGGACTCATCCGTTAAATCGGCGTTAACCGTTTTGGAACCATCGCCGATTCAGCCGACCCGCCGTATACGCAAAACAACGCATTGCGCGGGCGCGAAGCAGCTCAGCGCGCCGTGATGCTCTTCTTCAGCAGTGCGAACTGCTTCTTCAGCCGGGGCACGGCGAAGTCGGTGAAGGCCCGCACCTTGGGCACCGACAGCCGGCCCTGCGGGCAAATGAGATGGGCGGGCATCTCCGGATCCTCATCGTCAGCCAGCACGATCTCGAGCTCGCCGCGCGCGACCTGCTCGGCCACCTGGTACGAATACATCCGCGCGACACCGCGCCCGGCCACGGTGGAGGCCACCGCCGCATAGGTGCTGTTGACGACGAGCCGCGGGGTGAACTGCACGGTTCGCGGCGCCGACGAGCCCGCCTGTGGCGCGAAGGTCCAGGAATTGGGCAGATGCGCCATCGCGACGATCTGGTGTTTTGCGAGATCGCCGGGCTCGGTGATGCGCGGGTGCTGTTTCAGGTAGCGGGGAGCCGCCACCACGACGCGGCTGATCCCGCCAACCCGCATCGCCACCATCGCCGAATCCGCCAGCGGACCGATGCGAAGCGCGATATCGACGCCCTCCTCGATCAGGTTGACCGCACGGTCGAACAGCAGCAGCTTTGCCGATACGGTCGGATAGGCGTCGAGAAACGCATCGAGGATCGGCCGCAGCACCATCTCGCCCGAGACCACCGGAGCGGTGATCGTGAGCAGGCCGCGCGGCGCCGTGCGCGGCCCGGCCGCGATGTCCTCGGCCTCCTCCAGCTCGGTGAGCACGCGTCGGCAGATCGCGACATAGCGTTCGCCCTCCTCGCTCAGCTTGATCGAGCGCGTCGTCCGGTGCAGCAGCTCGGCACCGACCCGCTCTTCCAGAAAAGCGATGGCGCGGCTCACCGCCGCCGGCGAGCGGCCAAGCTTGCGGCCCGCGGCGGCGAGGCTGCCCTCGTCCACCGCAAGCACGAACACATTCATCGCATCCAGACGATCCATGCCTTCCCGGCGCCCCGTCAAATTCCCGTGACAGGCTAGGCGCTCCTCCGCCCGGCGACAACTGCCGCCGCTGGTCGATCCGGCATTCGTTCGCGTCGCGTAACAGAGTCTGCCGGACAACGTGTATTCGCAAGCAAGCCGCTGCGGCGTACCTCAGCGGGCAAGCCAGCCGCTGCTGGCGCAGGTCTTCAACAACAGGAGCCCGTCATGGGTATCGAGCAGAAGGTCGCCATCATCACCGGTGCATCGCAGGGTATCGGCGCCGCCCTGGTCCAGGGTTTTCGCGATCGCAACTATCGCGTCGTCGCCACGGCGCGCTCCATCAAGCCCTCGGGTGACGACGACGTCCTCGCCGTTGCCGGCGACATCGCCGACCGGTCCACCGCCGAGCGCGTGGTCTCGCAGGCCGTTGCCCGCTTCGGCCGGGTCGACACGCTGGTCAACAATGCCGGCATCTTCGTCGCCAAGCCCTTCACGCAGTACACGGCCGAAGATTATGCGGCGGTGATGGGCACCAACGTCGCGGGCTTCTTCAACATCACCCAGCTCGCCATCGCCGAGATGGAAAAGCAGGGATCCGGCCACGTCGTCCAGATCACGACGACGCTGGTCGACCACGCCAATTCGAACGTACCCTCGGTGCTGGCCTCGCTGAGCAAGGGCGGGCTGAACGCCGCGACCAAGTCGCTCGCGATCGAATACGCCAGGCGCGGCATCCGCGTGAATGCGGTGTCGCCCGGCATCATCAAGTCGCCGATGCACGCTGTCGCGACGCATGCGCAGTACGGCGCGATGCATCCCGTGGGCCACATGGGCGAGATGTCCGACATCGTCGAGGCCGTGCTCTATCTCGAGGGTGCCTCCTTCGTCACCGGCGAGATCCTGCATGTCGACGGCGGCCAGAGCGCCGGCCACTGAGCCGAGGAGCACCGCGATGCCCATCGTCACCATTCAAGTGACCCGCGAGGGAACGACGCCGGGTGCAGCGTCGCTCACGGCGGAGGAGAAGGCCGCACTGATCAAGGGCTCGAGCCAGCTCCTGCTCGACGTGCTCGGCAAGCCGCTCGATTCCACCTTCGTCGTGATCGAGGAAGTCGACACCGACAATTGGGGCTGGGGCGGCCTGCCCGTGCACGAATTCCGGCGCCGCCGCGCAAGCCAGGCAGGATGATCCGCGCGCCATCGTGCGCGCAGGAGGACGACATGACCGACGCAAACATGAAGCAACACATGGAGACCCGGCTGCATCAGCAGCCGGGATCAACATCACGACAAGCCTGGCGATATGCCGTAGCTGGCTTGTCCGCATCGCTGGTCGGCCTCGGCCTCGCCCGCTTCTCCTACACGCCGCTGATCCCGGCGCTGTTTGCCGCAAAGTGGTTCAGCGCATCCGACGTCGTCTACCTTGGCGCGGCGAACCTTGCCGGCTATCTCGCCGGCGCGCTCGCCGCACGCGCCGTCGCCAACCGCATCGGCGCGGTCCGCGCGCTGCGGGCGATGATGCTGCTCGCCACTCTCTCCTTCTTTGCGAGCTCGGCCCCAGTGTCGTTCACCTGGTTCTTCGCGTGGCGCTTCCTCTCGGGCTTGACCGGCGGCATCATCATGGTGCTGGCGGCGTCTGTCATTCTGCCGCACACCTCGCCCGCGCGGCGCGGCATCGTCGGCGGCGTCATCTTTGCGGGCGTCGGGCTCGGCGTCGCAGCATCGGGCACGCTGGTGCCGCTGCTCCTGCAGCAAGGCTTGCAGCAGAGCTGGTACGGTCTCGGTGTGCTCTCGGCCGTGCTCACACTTGCGAGCTGGTGGAACTGGCCTGCCGAAACGAAGGCGGATAGTGTGCCCTCGCATCAAGCAAAGCACCATCGCAGCTCGCCGGCCGCCCGGGCGCTGCTGGTCCAGTACGGCCTCAATGCCGTGGCGCTTGTGCCGCACATGGTCTTCATCGTCGATTTCGTGGCACGGGGGCTCGGCCAGGGCATTGCTGCGGGATCGCGCTACTGGGTGCTGTATGGCCTCGGCGCGATCGTCGGCCCGCTCGTCACCGGTCATCTCGGCGACCGCTCCGGATTCGGTCCGGCCCTGCGCGCGGCGTTCCTGATCGAGGCAGCGGCCGTGCTGCTGCCGACCGTGAGCACCGCTCCGCTCTCGCTGATCGTCTCGAGCGTGGTGGTCGGCGGCTTCACGCCGGGCATCGTGCCGCTGGTGCTCGGACGCATCCATGAGCTCGTGCCTCATTCGACCGAACAGCAGCGCGCGACATGGAGCCATGCCACCACCAGCTTCGCTTTGTTCCAGGCGGCCGCCGCCTACGGCTTCTCCTGGATCTATGCGCAAACTGGCGGGGACTATCTGGTCCTGTTTGGCCTGGGTGGCGGCGCGGTGGTGCTCGCACTGGCGATCGATCTTGCGCTCGCGCTCACCCCGCGCGAGGCATAGAGGCGAGCGGCGCGATCAGGAATACTGCATCACGCCGTCGTCGATCCGGCCGAAGCGCAGCGAGACGATGTCGAGCGCGTAGTTCTGGTACAGCCGCCACGGCCGCTTCGAGCCCTGCTTCGGCATCTTTGCGACGGAACGCTGCACGTAGCCCGAGGTGAAATCGAGCGAGGGCTGCGCGGTGATCTCTGGGTCGTCATTGTGCGGCATGCATTGCCGGAAATTGTGCCGGTCCATGTAGTTGATGAGACGGCAGACATATTCGCAGGTGAGATCGCATTTCAGCGTCCAGGACGCATTGGTGTAGCCGAAGGCCGAGGCCATGTTCGGCACGTCGGCGTACATCATGCCCTTGTAGGTCAGCGTCTTGGCGAAATCGACAGCGCGACCGTCGACGCTGATCTCCAAGCCGCCGACGACCTGGAGCACCAGCCCCGTCGCCGTCACGATGATGTCGGCGGCAAGCTCGCGGCCGTCCTTCAGACGGATGCCGTCGCGCGTAAAAGTGTCGATCTCGCTGGTGACGACGGCGGCGCGCTGCTCGCGGATTGCCTTGAACAGATCACCGTCCGGCACGAGGCACAGCCGCTGGTCCCAGGGATTGTAGCGCGGCGTGAAATGGGTCGCGACGTCGTAGTCCGGGCCGAGCGCCATCTGCACGCCCTTGAGGATGAGGTCCTTCACCTTCGCTGGCCTACGCCGGCTGAGCTGGAAAAAGAACATCCCCCACATCACATTGCGCCAGCGGATCAGATGATAGGCAAGCTGCGCCGGCAGATTGCGGCGCAGCTTGTTGGCGACAGGATCCTGCGCCGGACGCGACACAACGTAGGTCGGCGAGCGCTGCAGCATGGTGACCTGCGCTGCCTTCTTGGCGAGCTCCGGCACCAGCGTCACCGCCGTGGCGCCGGAGCCGATCACGACGACGCGCTTGCCCGCATAGTCGATGTCCTCGGTCCATTTCTGCGGATGCACGATGCGGCCGGCGAAATCCGCCGTGCCCTTGAACTCCGGCGTATAGCCCGCCTCATACTTGTAATAGCCCGAGCACATGAACAGGAAACTGCAGGTGAACCGCACCAGCTCGGTCGCACCCTCGCCGGTGATGCGCTCGACCTCGACGGTCCAGCGCGCATCCGGCGTCGACCACGCCGCGCGCTTGACGCGATGGCGGAAGCGGATGTGCTTCTCGATGCCGTTCTCGGCCGCGGTCTCGCGCACATAGTTCAGGATCTGCGGACCGTCGGCGATCGCCTTCGGATCGGTCCACGGCTTGAAGGAATAGCCGAGCGTGAACATGTCGCTGTCGGAGCGGATGCCGGGATAGCGAAACAGGTCCCAGGTACCGCCGATGCAGTCGCGCCCCTCCAGGATGACGTAGCTCTTGGCCGGACACTTGGTCTGCAAATGATAGCCCGCGCCGATGCCGGACAGCCCGGCGCCGACGATGAGCACGTCGAAATGTTCTTGTTGCATGGTTTCCTCCGCCAGGAAGGATTGTCCGCCCGCCGCTGCCGGCCGTCAATTGGCAATCGGCCGTGCCGCAACTGCAAAGCGAGTTGAATTCCATGCGCCGAAACAACAAAGCCCCGGATCGCTCCGGGGCTTCGCGTCGATGGTCAATCGAACAGGTGGCTCAGTAGCGGTAGTGATCCGACTTGTACGGACCTTCCTGCTTGACGCCGATATAGTCCGCCTGGTCCTTGCGCAGCTCGGTGAGCTTGACGCCGATCTTGGCGAGGTGCAGGCGCGCGACCTTCTCATCGAGGGTCTTCGGCAGCACGTAGACTTCCTTCTTGTACTTGCCGTCCTTGTTGTTGGCGAACAGCTCGATCTGCGCCAGCGTCTGGTTGGTGAAGGACGCCGACATCACGAAGGACGGATGGCCCATCGCGTTGCCGAGGTTCACGAGGCGGCCCTCCGACAGCATGATGATGCGGTGCTTGTCGGGGAATTCGATCTCGTCGACCTGCGGCTTGATGTTGGTCCACTTCAGATTGCGCAGAGACGCGATCTGGATCTCATTGTCGAAGTGACCGATGTTGCAGACGATGGCGCGATCCTTCATTGCGCGCATGTGGTCGATGGTGATGATGTCCTTGTTGCCGGTCGCGGTGACGAAGATGTCGGCGCGGGGCGCGGCGTCTTCCATGGTCACGACCTCGTAGCCTTCCATCGCGGCCTGCAGCGCGCAGATCGGATCGACTTCCGACACCATGACGCGGCAGCCGGCCTGGCGCAGCGAGGCGGCCGAGCCCTTGCCGACGTCGCCGAAGCCGGCGACCATCGCGACCTTGCCCGACAGCATCACGTCGGTGCCGCGGCGGATGCCGTCGACCAGCGATTCACGGCAGCCATAGAGATTGTCGAACTTCGACTTGGTGACGCTGTCGTTGACGTTGATGGCCGGCCACAGCAGCGTGCCGGCCTTCTGCATGTCATAGAGACGATGCACACCCGTGGTGGTCTCTTCGGAAACGCCCTTGATGCTCTTGGCGATCCCGGCGAAGTAGCCCTTCGGCTTTTCCTTGAGCTGCTTCTTCAGGAGCGCGAAGAAGACTTCCTCTTCCTCGGAGCCGGGCTTGTCGAGGAAGGCGGCGTCGCCGTTCTCGGCGCGCAGACCGAGATGGACGTACATGGTGGCGTCGCCGCCGTCATCGAGGATCATGTTCGGGTGACCGCCGCCGTGCCAGTCGAACAGCTTTGCGGTGTAGTCCCAGTACTCGGTCAGCGTCTCGCCCTTGACGGCGAAGACGGGAATGCCGGCGGCCGCGATGGCGGCGGCGGCGTGATCCTGCGTCGAATAGATGTTGCAGGAGACCCAGCGGATGTCGGCGCCGAGCGCGGCCAGCGTCTCGATCAGCACGCCGGTCTGGATCGTCATGTGCAGCGAGCCCGCGATGCGCGCGCCCTTCAGCGGCTGCTTCGGGCCGAACTCCTCGCGGGTGGCCATCAGGCCGGGCATTTCGGTCTCGGCCAGCGAGAGCTCCTTGCGGCCGAAATCGGCGAGCGAAATGTCCTTGACGATGTAATCGGTGAAGCCGGGCTTCGCGTTCATTGGGGGTTCCTGTTTGTTGAGCTCGTCATTCCGGGGCGCTCGTGCAACGAGCGAACCCGGAATCCGTAAGAATTCGAGACTTCGGGTTCGCCGCTGTCGCGGCGCCCCGGAATGACGCAAGAGAACTAGAGCGCGCGCTTCAGTTGCTCGACGAGATCGGTCTTCTCCCAGGAGAAGCCGCCCTCGTTGTCGGGCGTGCGGCCGAAATGGCCGTAGGCCGAGGTGCGCGCGTAAATCGGACGGTTGAGGTCGAGATGGCTGCGGATGCCGCGCGGGGTGAGGTCCATCGCCTTGGCGGCGGCCTTCTCGAGCTGGTCCTCCGACACCTTACCGGTGCCGTGGGTGTCGATGTAGATCGACAGCGGGCGCGCCACGCCGATGGCGTAGGCGAGTTGCAGCGTGCAGCGGTCAGCAAGACCGGCCGCGACGATGTTCTTGGCGACGTAGCGCGCCGCATAGGCCGCCGAACGGTCGACCTTGGTCGGATCCTTGCCGGAGAACGCGCCGCCGCCATGCGGGGCCGCGCCGCCATAGGTATCGACGATGATCTTGCGGCCGGTCAGGCCGGAGTCGCCGTCGGGACCGCCGATGTAGAACTTGCCGGTCGGGTTGATGTGCCAGATGGTCTTCGGCGTGATCCAGTCCTTCGGCAGCGCCTCGCGCACATAGGGCTCGACGATCTCGCGGACCTGGTTCGAGGTGAGGTCCGGAACCAGGTGCTGGTGCGAGACCACGATCTCGCGCACGCCGACCGGCTTGCCGTTCTCGTACTGCACGGTGACCTGGCTCTTGGAGTCCGGACCGAGCACCTTCTCCTTGCCGGAGTGACGGGCTTCGGAGATGAGGCGGAGGATCTTGTGGGCGTAGAAGATCGGCGCCGGCATCAGATCCGGGGTCTCGTTGGTGGCGTAGCCGAACATGATGCCCTGGTCGCCCGCACCCTCTTCCTTGACCTCGCCCGGCTGCAGCGCATCGACGCCCTGGGCGATGTCGGCCGACTGCGGGTGCAGCAGGATCTCGATGTCGGCAGTCTTCCAGTGGAAGCCTTCCTGCTCGTAGCCGATGTCCTTGATCGCCGCGCGCACGACGCTCTCGATCTGCTCGTTGGTGACCGACTTCGGACCGCGGGTCTCGCCCGCAATCACGACCTTGTTGGTGGTCGCGAGCGTCTCGCAGGCGGCGCGGATCTGCCACGGGTCGATGCCGGCTTTCGGCCCCTCGCGGTAGAACAGATCGACGATTTCATCGGAGATCCGGTCGCAGACCTTGTCGGGATGGCCCTCGGACACGGACTCGCTGGTGAAGAGATAGGACGCGCGCATCAAGTAACCCCTTGTTCCGCCACTCGACGGCGGTTCGTTTGCGATGTTTACCGTTGGATTTGTGTCAATCACGCCGGCGCGAGATGACGTAGGATTCGTCAAGAAACCAGAGGCCGTTGTACTTTCTCAGCACGTCCCTGGCGGCATCCAGAGTGCGGCCGTTTTGAGTCATTTCTGTCAACCGGTCGTCCTCGATCTGAGCGACATACACCGCCGCATTCCACGCTGCAAAGGCCGTCGAGGTTCCGATATTGCCCGTAACCTCGTTGGGCAGAGCTTCCATATCATACCTGAAGATCGAGCGGTTATCAGCATAAGCATTAAAATTTAAGTCGCGGCCCAACGACCCAAGCTCGTACTTCACGGCGCGCAATAGCTCATGACGGCTCACCGAGAAAGGATTTTCTCCCGGCCAGATCGCCTGGATCATTTCCATGCCCGGATCCTGGCCATGGGAGTGGATACCGATCAGCCGCCCCCCCGGCCGCAGGGCCCGCGCCAGGGGCGCGATGATCCGTTTGGCCCGGAAATTGACCGAGGACAGCGCGCGGTAGGGCTGGGATGCAATCACGAGGTCGAAATTGGCCTCGGTCTGGCCCGGCCGCGGGATGGTCGAATCCAGCAGAAACCTGTGATCCTCGCGATACAGCACCAGCACGACCGGCCGCTCATAGAGCGGCATCGCCGTGCGCGGGCTGATCGCGGCGCGCCAGTTCTGCTCCAGGAACGGCCGCAATTCGGCGATCTGCTGCTCGAACTCGCCGGATGAAGCGCCCCGCAGCGGGACCTCGTGCCAGACCGTGGCCGCAGCCGCCGCGGGCGATGCCGGCGTGAGCCAGGGCGCCTCCGAATAGAACATGTTGGTGAAGACGAAAACCGACGCCGGATGCTCGAAAATGCGGTCCGGCACCTTCTCCAGCGTCAGGCGCAGATCCTCGAGGCTGAGCTCCTTGCCAGCCACATAGAACGGCATGTGCGGGTAGCGCTGGTGCGTCGCGCGCAGCACCCGCGCCAGCACCGTGCCGTCGCCGACACCCGCGTCGAAAATGCGCAGCGCCGGCGGGCGCGGATGGATCGCTGAAAGCTCCAGCGCGACCCGGTCCGCGATCACCCGCTTCTCGCTGCAGGTGTGGACGAACAGCAGGTATTTCTGCCGGTTCTCGAAGAAGCGGAAATTGCCGCGCGGATCGCGCTTCTCCGGGGGCACCTGAAGCCCCCGTGGCGGCGGCAGGCCGCCGGTCGTCGATGCGGCGATATAGGCCTGGATCCGCTCCAGCGTGTCGATGGTGATCCGCTTGCCCTCGCGCAGGCGCTGCACGAGCTTCCCATCGTTCACCGCACGCCGACCGAAGGTCGATTCGGCCATGCCCGCCTTGCGGCAGAACTCGGTGATTTGGCTCAGGATTTCGTCGTTCTTCATGAGTGGGAGGGCGGTGGGCAGAAGAGTGGGATGGAGGATTTCTAACATTATCTGCCCACCGGGGAAAGATTGGGGGCTCCAATTTGCACAGGCCACACTTCCCGATATAGAGAGCGCCGATTGCGATACTCTGGGGTGCATATGTTCCGGCGAAAATGCCTGACGGTCCTGTTGCTCGTTGCGTTTTCAAGTATCGCCCGCGCAGGCGACCCCGCCACCGACAATCCCGACCAGGTCTTTGAATCCGTCTACGCCCGCATCGGGGCGCTGCCGGCCGCGGTGGCGCGCGAGCGTCTGGTCTGGCTGAAGCTGGAGGAGCTCAAGCGCGAGCCCTGCGACCAGCGGAGCATCGATGATCTGGCAGGGATGCTGGACAGGCGCGGCTATCGGCGGCAAGCCGCCGACGGGCTCTACAAATTCGTCCAGAACTGCGGAGCCCCACTGACGGCGCTGAACAAGGCGGCCGTCATCTATATGAGCATCACCGACTATCCGAAGGCCGTCGAGGTCGCCGACGAGTATGTGAAACGTGCGCCGTCCGACCAGAGCGCGCGTTATGTCCGCGCCATGGCTCTGGACAGTGCCGGCGACTATCGCCGCGCGCTCGCCGACTATTCCGACACGATCGAGCTGTTCAGCGGCGACAAGAAAATGATCTCCGGCGGGATCTTCCTCCGCATGGCGAACGCCTACGCCGCCCTGAAGCAGTTCTGCGAGGCGACAGCGCCAATCAACCGTTGGGTCGCGCTGGATCCGGCGACGCGCGACAACAGCCGGACCCAAAAGATGATCGCCGACTACGAGCGGCAGGGCAATTGCGTCTCGTCGACCGAGGCCCGCAAGGAAAGCTTCCCGATGCACGGGCCGAAGGGCATCGTCACCGTGAGAGCAGAGATCAACGGCGTGCGCGGACTGTTCGTCCTCGATACGGGTGCGAGCTATGTGTCGGTGAAATCGGCCTTTGCAGGCAAGGCCAAGATAGCGGACGGCGGCTCCAGCGACATCACGCTGATCACGGCCAACGGGGAAGCGAAGGCTAAACTCTCCAAGGCCGACAAGGTCCTGCTGGGCAAGCTCGAAGCGGCCAACGTACCCGTCGCCGTCCTCGGGGGCGACGACAAGGGCTTTGGCGCCGGGGTCGACGGCCTCCTCGGCATGAGCTTCCTGTCCCGGTTCGAGGTCCAGATGGCGAGCGGATCGATCGAGATCCGCACCCGCCAACCCAAGAAATAAACGTTGCAGACCATCGCGGTGTGAACCCGAAAAGCCGCGCGCACGACCAAAAGCAGACTCTCCCGGCAAGATCGTCTTCAGCCGAGGTCTCCTTGCGCCGCCTGCTCCTGCTCCCCGTTTTTCTCGTCGCCCTGGTCTGGTGCGCGCCGGCCTACGCGCAGGCGCGCAACCAGCTCGGGCCGCTCTGCACCACCGAGACAACCCCGGCGGACCAGATGGTCGACGCCTGCACCAAGATCATCGCGCTGAAGGTGTTCAAGGGCGAGCGGCTCGCGACCATCTATTTCTGGCGCGCCGTGGGCTGGAACAAGAAGGGCGACTACACCAAGGTCATCACTGACGCCACCGAAGCGATCCGGCTGCTGCCGAGTCAGGCGGCCTACAACTTGCGGGGATCGGCCTATTACGACAAGGGCGACTACGACATCGCGATCGCCGATTTCGACGATGCGCTGAAGCTCGGTCCGCCCAGCGGCATCATCTTCCACAATCGCGGCAATGCCTGGCGCGGCAAGCGCGACTACGCCAAGGCGATCGCCGACTACGACATGTCGATCAAATCAGATCCGAAATCGGCGTTCTCGTTCCAGAACCGTGGCATCTCGAAGGAAGCGCTCGGCGATCTCGACGGCGCGCTCGCCGACATCAACCAGGCGATCCGGCTCGACCCGTCGCTGCCGCAGCCGCTGATCAACCGCACCTCGATCTGGCGCGCCAAGGGCGATTTCGACCGCGCCATCGCCGACGGCAGCGAAGCGATCCGGCTCGTCAAGGACAAGCCTCCGGTCAACATCATGACGCCGCCGAACAGCGTGCTGATCTCGGGCTACACCCATCGCGCGCTGGCCTATGAGGCCAAGGGCGACTACGCACGCGCGCGCGACGACTACAAGGCGACGCTGGCGATCGTGGCCTCCGATGCCGGCAGCAAGGCCAACCAGGCCACCGCAAAGGTGCGGCTATCGCTGGTGACGGATGCAGCCGCGCCGATCCCGCGCGATGCGCCTTCCCCCGCGACGCAGCCAGCGGCATCCCCTGCCCCGCAGCAGACCGGAGCGGCACCTCTCCCCTCGCCTGCTCCGGCCGTCCGCGGCACGCGCATGGCACTGATCATCGGCAACGGCGCCTATGCGCATGTGAAGGCGCTGCCCAATCCGCCCAATGATGCGCGCGCGATCGCGAAGAGCCTGCGCGACATAGGCTTCACCGTGTCGGAGGGCATCGACCTCGACCGCGCGGCGATGCAGAAGATGACGCGCGACTTTCTCCGCGCGGCCGCGCGGGCGCAGGTCGCATTGGTCTACTATGCCGGCCACGGTGTGCAGGTCGACGGCCGCAACTATCTCATTCCCGTCGACGTCGAGCTCAAGCCGGGCACGGGCATGACGGAGGCGATGATCGACATGGACACGATCATGGCCGGCCTCGACGACCAGGTCCGCACCAACATCTTGATCTTCGATGCCTGCCGCAACAATCCGATGGCGCAGCAGGTCGCGAGCGCCGGCACCAATCGCGGCATCGAGGGTGCCTCGGGTCTCGCCGCGCCCACGAGCCTGGGCGCCGGCGCAACGCTGGGGGCCGGCACCCTGATCGCTTTCGCCACCGCGCCGGGTCAGGTCGCGCTCGACGGCGAAGGCGCCAACTCACCGTTCTCCGCCGCACTATCCCGCCATATCGGCACGCCCGGGCTGGAGGTGCAGCAGATGCTCACGCGGGTTCGGGCGGAGGTGGTCTCGAGCACGAAGAACAAGCAGGTTCCGTGGTCGAATTCGTCGCTGCTGGGTGAGGTCTATCTGGCGGAGAAGTGACGACGCGCTTGCGTTGGTTGGCAGCGGAGAGACGAGGACCGCGCGTCAAACCCCAGTGTCGTCCCGGCGAAGGCTGGCACCCATAACCACAGGAAGTGGTTTGGCGAAGACTCGTGGTAACCGGCCTCGCGCCGCAATTTCTCCCTGGGGGTACGGGTCCCGGCCTTCGCCGGGACGACACCGAGAGTGTTGCGCCATCTACCCGTCACTCACCCGCCGGACCGCGTGGGGCCTACTGGCCCCACACTTCCTTGGCGATCTCGACCGCGAGGCCGAGCTTGGCCCACTGCTCCTCCTCGGAGAGGATGTTGCCCTCTTCGGTCGAAGCGAAGCCGCACTGGGGTGACAGCGCGAGCTGCTCCAGCGGCGCGAACTTGGCGGCTTCTTCCAGACGGCGCTTGATGTCGTCCTTCTTCTCGAGCTCGCCGAACTTCGAGGTGATGACGCCGACCACGACGACCTTGTTGCCCTTGGGCAGGAAGCGCAACGGCTCGAAGCCGCCGGCGCGATCGCTGTCGTATTCCAGGAAGTAGCCGTCGTAGTTGGTGCCGGCGAGCAGGGTCTCGGCCACGGGTTCGTAGCCGCCCGAGGAAATCCAGGTCGAGCGGAAATTGCCGCGGCAGACATGCGTCGTCACCACCATGTCGGCGGGCTTCTCCGCCAACGCGTAGTTGATGATGCGGGCATAGATCTGCTGCAGGCCGTCCGGATTGTCGCCGCGCTCGCGCGCCTTCTGCAATTCGTCCTGCGAGCAGAGATAGGCCCAGACGGTGTCGTCGAACTGAAGGTAGCGGCAGCCGGCGTCGTAGAACGCCTTCACCGCCTTGCGGTAGGTCTTGCCGAGGTCCTCGTAGAAGGCGTCGAGATCGGGATAGACGTCCTTGGAGATCGACTTGCGGCCGCCGCGGAAATGCAGCACGGCCGGCGACGGGATCGTCATCTTGGCGGTGACGTGGGCCTGGTCGGCGACCTTCTTCAGGAAGCGAAAGTGGTCCAGCATCGGGTGGTCGTCGGGGAAGTCGAGCTTGCCGATCACGCGCACCGCGTCGTGACGGGTCTGCACGCCCGTGAACTGGATGCCGGTGTCGGGGTGGAACAGCTCGCAGCCGGTGAGCTTGGCCAGGAAGTCGAAATGCCACCAGGAGCGGCGGAATTCGCCGTCGGTCGCGAGCTTCATCCCGAGCGAGGCCTGCTTGTGCACGACCTTCTCGATCTCCATGTCCTCGATCTTGCGCAGATCGTCGGCCGAGATCTCGCCCTTCTCCAGACGGCTGCGGGCTTCCTTGATCTTGGCGGGGCGCAGGAGGCTGCCGACCTCGTCGGCGCGGAAGGGGGCTTTGGTTCGTTGCATTCTTGTTTCTCCCGAATTTTCAGTCGGCGCTCGTTGTACTCCCTCTCCCCGCAGGCGGGGAGAGGAGAAGATTAGTGGGCGGCCGCGCCTGCGACGCCGAGGTGGCGCTCCAGAACCGACGGGTCGGCCTTCAGCGCGGCGCTCGGGGCGTCGTGGACGATCGTTCCGCGCTCCAATATCACAACGCGGTCGGCGAGCCCCAGAATCTTTTGGGCATTCTGCTCGACGATGATGGAGCAGATGCCCCCAGCCCGGGTGATGGTCCCGATCGCCTTGAGCAATTCCTCGACGATGATGGGGGCAAGGCCTTCGGTCGGCTCGTCGAGCAGCAGGACTTTGGGGTTGAGGGTCAGCGCGCGGCCGATCGCCAGCATCTGCTGCTCGCCGCCGGAGAGCTGGTTTCCGAAATTGCTCCGCCGTTCCTTCAGCCGCGGGAACATCTCGTAGACCTTCTCCACCGTCCAGGGGCCCGGCTGGGCCACCGCGGTCATGTTCTCCTCGACGGTGAGCGAGCGGAAAATGTTGCGTTCCTGCGGCACCCAGCCGATGCCGGCGCGCGCCCGCTGGTCGGGCCGCAAGGTGGTGACGTCGGCGCCGGCCAGCGCGACGGTGCCGGAGAAGCGGCGGGTGACGCCGACGATAGAGTTGATCAGCGTGGTCTTGCCGGTGCCGTTACGCCCGAGCAGCGCCAGCACCTGCCCTTCGGCGAGTCGAAGCGACATCTTCGGCAGCACCACGGCCTCGCCGTAGCCGGCGCGCAAGGCATCGATTGCGAGCAGGTCAGACATTGACCGCCTCCTCGCCGAGATAGACCGCCTTCACTTGCGGATCGCGCGCGACCTGCTCGGGCGGCCCCTCGGTCAGCAGCGCGCCGGAGACCAGCACCGAGATGCGGTCGGCGAAGGAGAAGACGAGGTCCATGTCGTGCTCGATCAGCAGCACCGTGACGTCGCGCGGCAGCGCGCCGACTACGGCAAGAATGTCATGGCGTTCGCTCTCGGGCACACCGGCTGCGGGCTCGTCGAGCAGCAGCACGCGCGGCTTGGCGGCGATCGCGACCGCGATCTCGAGCAGCCGCTGCTTGCCGTAAGGCAGCGTCACGGTCTCTTCGTTCATGACATCGAGCAGGTGGAAGCGTGTCAGCAGCTCGGCAATCTCGCCATTGACGTCGCCGCGCGTCCCCATTCGCCGCCACCAGTCGCCGCCATGGCCGAGGCGCTCGGAGACGGCAAGGCCGATGGTCTCGAGCGGAGTCAGGTCGGGATAGAGCTGGTTGATCTGGAAGGTGCGCGACAGGCCACGCAGCACGCGCTTGTGCACGGGCAGATCGGTGATGTCCTGGCCTTCGAGCAGGATGCGGCCTGAGTTCGGCTTCAGCACGCCGGTGAGCTGGTTGATGACCGTGGTCTTGCCGGCGCCGTTGGGGCCGATCAGCGCATGGCGGGCGCCCTGCTCGATCTTCAGGGAGAGGTCGCGGGTGACGCGCAGGCCGCCGAACTGCTTTTCGAGGTTCTGGGTTTCGAGCGCGATGGTCATGCGTCGCTCTCCGGCACGGCGACGACGGCTTTACGTCCCGCAACCTGCTTGATGATCAGGTTCGGCACATACAGCACCCAGCGATGCAGGCGCTGGCGGCCGACCAGCACGATCACGACCAGCACGAGGCCGATCCAGAACTGCCAGTATTGCGGCGTGATGGTGGAGAACAATTCCTGGAGCATGCGGAACACCACCGCGCCGATCAGCCCGCCATAGAGATAGCCGGTGCCGCCGATCACGAGCACCAGCATCAAATCGGCCGAGCGCTCGAAGGCGAACACGTCGAGCGAGGCGATCGCGGTGGTCTGGGTGAACAGCGCGCCCGCGATGCCGGCATAAAACGCTGCCAGCGTGTAGATCGCGATCAGGCGGCGGTTGACGGGGATGCCGATGGCGGCGGCGCGCAGCGGGTTGTTCTTGATGGCGCGCAGCGACAGGCCGAACGGGGAATGCACGACGCGGCGGGCGAACAGGAACAAGACGAACAGCACGGCGAGCGAATAGAAGAAGCCGGCCTTGCCGAACATGTCGAACGGGATCTCGCCGAAGATCGGCTGCATCTCGATGCCCTGCAGGCCGTCGGTGCCGCCGGTGATGTTGGAGAAGCGTTCGGCGAGCGCTTCCAGCAGCAGCGCGATACCGAGCGTCACCATCAGGCGCGTCAGGTCGACGCCGCGGATCACCAGGAAGCTGGTGGCAAAGCCGAGCACCATCGCAGCAAGGCCGGCGACGATGAGTGCCAGCACGGGCTCGTTGATGATCCCGTGCAGCGCAAGAAGCCCCGCCGCATAGGCGCCGACGCCGAAGAAGGCGGCGTGGCCGAGCGAAACGATGCCGGCGTAGCCGAGGATCAGATCGAGCGACATCGTGAACAGCGCCAAGCGCAGGATGTCGGTCATGATCAGATAGCGCGAGGGAAACAGAAAGCCGCAGGCCAGCACGATCAGCCAGAAGGCGACTTCGCCGTAGTGCCAGCGCGCCTGGCGCTGGGCGTGAAAACCGACGTCGGAAGCAGCGGTCATCGGCGAACTCAACGCGCGGCCGTGCGCCCGAACAGGCCGTTCGGGCGCCAGATCAGGATCACGATCATCATGGTGTAGATCACAAAGGGTCCCATCTTCGGGACGTAATATTTGCCGGCGACGTCACCGATGCCGAGCAGGAGCGAGGCCAGGAACGGGCCTGTGATCGAGGAGGAGCCGCCGACGGTGACCACGATCAGGAAGTAGATCATGAACTTCAGCGGGAAATACGGATCGAGGCCGAGGATTTCGGCACTGAGCGCGCCGCCGAGGCCGGCGAGCCCGCATCCAAATGCGAATGTGAAGGCGAACACCTGCGGCACGTTGATGCCGAGGCCGCTCGCGGCGCGCGGATCATCGACCGCGGCGCGCAGGCGGCTGCCGAAACGGGTCTTGGCCAGCACCATCTGCAGGCCGATGGTGAGCAGGCCGCAGATCACGATGATCATCAGGCGGTAACGGCCGATGCCGACGCCGAACACGTCGAACTGGCCCTGGAGCGCGGCCGGCAGATTGATGAAGACGCGCGAGGAGCCCTGGATGTAGTCGACGGCCGCGACCGACATGAAGGTCAGGCCGATGGTGAACAGCACCTGGTCGAGATGGCTGCGCGTATAGAGATGCCGATAGAGCGTGCGCTCGAGCGCGATGCCGATCGCCGCGGAGGAGACGAAGGCGAGCGGCAGCGCGGCGAAGAACGGCCAGCCCATCCGGTTGACCAGCACCATGCAGACATAGCCGCCGGTCATGGCGAAGGCGCCATGGGCGAGGTTGACGAAGTTCATCAGGCCGAGCGTGACCGCGAGCCCGCAGGCGAGCACGAACAGCAGCATGCCGTAGGCAACGCCATCGAACAGGTTGGTGAGGATAGAGGTCATCGGTAGCGGGTGAACCCTGGTGATCACTCGTCATTCCGGGGCAGCGCGAAGGCGCTGCACCCGGAATCTCGTTTCAACAATTTCGAGATCCCCGATGCGCGCTAAGCGCGCTCGGGGATGACGCGCTTTCGCGCGTCACTTCTTGGTCTTGCCGAGATCCTTGACGGCCTCGAAGGTCGCGAACTCGACATTGTAGAGCTCGCCGTCGACCTTCTCGACCTTGCGGATGTAGATGTTCTGCACGATGTCGCGGGTCTCGGGGTCGATCGAGATCGGACCGCGCGGGCTCTCCCACTTCTGGCCCTTCATCGCCTCGATCAACTTGTCGCCGTTGATGTCGCCACCCGTCTTCTTCAGCGCCTCGTAGATCAGGTGGATGCCGTCATAGCCGCTCACCGCCATGAAGCCGGGCCGGTTGCCGAAGGCCTTCTTGTAGGCCGCGACGAAGTCCTTGTTCATCGCGGACGGATGCGCCGCCGAGTAGAGATGCGCGGTAACGGTGCCGAGGACCGCGTCGCCCATGTTGTTGAGCAGGTCGTCGTCGGTGACGTCGCCGGGCCCGATCACCTTGATGCCGGCCTTGTCGAGGCCGCGCTCGGCATATTGCTTCATGAAGTTGCCGCCCTGACCGGCCGGCACGAACACGAAGATCGCGTCGGGCTTGGCATCCTTCATGCGCTGCAGGAACGGCGCGAAGTCGGGGTTGGCGAGCGGGGTCTTCACCTCTTCGACCACCTCGCCGCCGCCCGCGGTGAAGTTCTGCTTGAAGAAGTTCAGCGCGTCATTGCCCGGCGCGTAGTCCGAGGTCAGGGTCGCCACCTTCTTGATGCCGTTCTTCACCGCCCAGTCGGCGATGATGGTCGAGGACTGCGCCAGGGTGAAGCTGGTGCGCACGATATAAGGCGAGCGCTCGGTGATGATGGAGGTGCCGGCCGCCATCACGACTTCCGGAATCTTGGCCTGCGTTGCGAGCGGCGCGGCGGCAAGCGCCGCCGGCGTCACGCCGAAGCCGGCGATGAAGTTGACCTTGTCGTTGACGATCAGCTCCTGCGCGGCGGTCTTGGTCTTGTCGGGGATAGCAGCGTCATCCTTGAGGATGATCTCGACTTTCTTGCCGGCGACGGTGTCGCCCTTCTGCTGCATGTAGAGCTTGATCGCGTTCTCGATCTGCTTGCCGGTCGAGGCCTGGCCGCCGGTCATCGGCAGGATCAGGCCGATCTTGACGCTGTCCTCGGCCTTGGCGGGCGCGACGACTGCGAGGCCCGCGATGGCAGCGACCGCTGCGGTACGTGAAAAAATCTTGCGTTCGAACATCAGATGTCCCTCCCCTTCATTCCTGACCTCTTGTGAGCCGGACCGAGTGCCCGGTCCTTGCCGCGCTTCACTCATCGACGAGCCATGCCGTGCGGCCACATGGCGTCCTCTGCAACCCCGTTGTCAATCGGACGTTGGGCGACCATTCGGCGCAAGCCGCGCGATCTGCCTCAACGACAGCGGGGAGAGATTTGTACGATTGTACAAATATAATGGTCCTGTCAACGAAAAAGCCCCTCGTGGCGTTGGCCGGTTGGGCGATGGCTTGTTGATGCGCCATTTTAGGAAGGGTCGCACGACGTCGTGGATGGAGGATTCCGCCTCTCATTTGCAGAATCCGGACATCTCACTTGCTTCGCGGTGACACCATTCGGTGACGCTCACCGAACGGGAAATACGCGATGTATACCGTACCAGCTACAATTACCCCTACAAGGGCTAAATTTGCTTACTATATTACCTTAAATGTATACAGCATCGCCGACCCTCGAATAGGCCAATTTTACATGTTGAGGGTTATGGTCTGCCGCTGACGCCATCCGGCGTCTCCTCATCCCGCGCCCGATCGGGTACGACCCAGAAGATGTCCATGCGTTCCCGTTCGCTTTCGATTGCTGCTGCAGTCACCCTGCTCGCTTCCAGCCTTGCAGGCTGCGGCACGGTCAACGAGAAACTCTCGGCCGGCATGGGCGACTACGTTCCGCAATGGGCCGGCGGCCTGCCGGCCGATGCTCCGCCGCGACCGGGCACGCCGCAATACGACGCCTACATGAAGGAGCGTGAGCGCAAGCGGCTGATGCCCGCGGCCGATCGCGAGAAGGAAGAGCAGGCGCAGAAGGGCGCGACCGGGACGACGTCGGCCGGCGCGGTGCGCTGAGAGACAATTGTCATTCCGGGATGGTCCGAAGGGCCAGACCTCAGGTCCGCAATTGCGCACCATAGTTCGCCTCTTCGAGGCGCCCTGGAATGACGGCGCCCTAATCCACGAACACCACGGTCTTGCGGCCGTTGAGAATGACGCGGTCGTCGAGATGGTAGCGGATCGCGCGCGCCAGCACGCGGCGTTCGATGTCGCGGCCCTTGCGGACGAGATCTTCCGGCGTGTCGCGATGGCTGATGCGCTCGACGTCCTGGTCGATGATCGGGCCTTCGTCGAGGTCGCGCGTGACGTAATGCGCGGTGGCGCCGATCAGCTTCACCCCGCGCTCATGCGCCTGGTGATAGGGTTTTGCGCCCTTGAAGCCGGGCAGGAACGAGTGGTGGATGTTGATGCAGCGCCCCGAAAGCTTTGCCGAGAGATCGTCGGACAGGATCTGCATGTAGCGGGCGAGCACCACCAGATCGGTCTTCGTCTCGTCGACGAGATCCATGATCTGCGCCTCCTGCTCGCGCTTGGTCTCCTTGGTGACCGGCAAATGGTGGAACGGGATGCCGCCGAAATCGAGCCCGGCATAGGCCTCGCGCGGATGATTGGAGACGATCGCCGCAAGCGTCATCGGCAATTCGCCGGTGCGCCAGCGGTAGAGGATGTCGACCAGGCAATGGTCGGATTTCGACACCAGCAGCATCACCTTACGATGCGCGGCGCGGTCGCGCATCTGCCACTCCATGCCGAACCGCTCGGCGATCGCGGCAAAGCCGGTCTGGAGCGCCGCGAGCTCCACGGCGAGATCGGCCGCGGTGAACACCACGCGCATGAAGAAGTTCTTGGTCTCGACATCGTCGAACTGCTGGGCGTCGAGAATGTTCTGTCCGTTATGGGCCAGGAAGGTCGACACCGCCGAGACGATGCCGGGACGATCCGGACAGGACAGGGTCAGGACATATTGATGGTCGGGCATGGCTCTTGATGAAGGTTTGTGCAGCGGCCGCGGAACACCCCGCGATTTGCGCCCTGCTCTAGCACCGACCCTGGCCTTGCGCCAATCCCGGACGCGGAGTCAGGATGAACGTACCATTGCGATTTATACCGGAGCACGCCCATGGCCGACCGCTTGAACGGCACCCGCATCCTGATCCTGGAAACACGCGAGGAGGCGCAATTCTCGAAGCTCCTGGCCGAGCAAGGCGCCGATGTCGTGCAATGCCCGATGTTCACCATCCAGGATGCGCCGGACCCCGCCCCGGTCGAGGCCTGGATCCGCCGCGCCATCGACAGGCCCTTCGACGACCTCGTGATGATGACCGGCGAAGGCCTGCGGCGGATCATGAAGCTCGCGCGCGCCCGCGGGCTCGACCAGGCCCTTGTCACCTCGCTCGCCAAATCGCGAAAATTCACCCGCGGGCCGAAGCCCGGCAAGGCGCTGCGTGAAATCTCGCTCGAGGCGCAACAGACCACGGAGAAGCCGACCACCGAGGGCGTGATCGAGATGCTGGGCAAGCTCGACCTGAAGGGGCGGCGCCTCGGCCTGCAGCTCTATCCCGACAAGGACCACAGCGCGCTGACCGGCGCGCTTGCCGCTCAAGGCGCCGAAGTCGATACCGTGCTGCCCTATGTCTACGATTCCAAGGCCGCGGATGCCAACATCGTCGACGCCATCGACGAGATGGCGGAGGGACGAATCGATTCCATCGCGCTGACCAATCTCGGCCAGGTCCGCCGCCTGATCGAAGCCGCCAAGGCGCATGGCAGCGAGGCGAAGCTGCGCGCAGGTCTCGAGCGCACACTGATCGCATCGGTCGGCCCGGCCGTCTCCGGCGAGCTCGCCGCGAACGGCTTGCGCACCGACGTCTCGCCGGCGGATGAGGCCTATTTCATGCGGCCGCTGATCTCGGCGATGGCGAGCGCACTGGCCGAGCGGAAGGCGGCAAGCGCAGCGAGGTAAGAGCCGAGCGCGGGTGCGGCCTGCGCCGGCTGCGATTGACAGGCGTAGCGTCAGCGCTAGGTTGCCGAACAGCAAGAAGAAACAACCCAGCAAGAAGAAACAACAAAGGCAGGGAATCGCCGTGACACGCGTCATCGCCTCTTGAGCAGAGGCGCGCGACCTTCAGCGCTCGCACCGTTCCGCATTCGCAACTATCGCTTCCAGTGGCCATCCGACCTGCTCACCTCCTGGGCGTTCGAGATCGAAACGCTGGTGCTCGGCTGGTACATCCTGGTCGAGACCGGATCGGTGCTGCTGCTGACCATTCTCGCCTCGCTGCAATATCTGGGAACGCTGATTGCACCGGCGCTCGGGATGGTCGGCGACCGCATCGGTCACCGCGATCTCCTCGTCGTGCTGCGCCTCACCTATACGGCGCTGGCCTCGACCATCATGACGCTGGCGCTGACCGGGCACCTGGCGCCGTTCAACGTCATGATCATCGTGACGGTCATGGGCCTGATCCGCTCCTCCGATCTCGGCCTTCGCAGCGCATTGCTCGCCGACATCATGCCGGCCGAGCGGCTGGTCGGCGCAATCAGCCTGTCACGCACGACCCAGGATAGCGCCCGCATTGCCGGAGCGCTGACGGGCGCCGGGCTGTTTGCCGTGCTTGGCATTGGTCTCGTCTATGCAGTGGTCGCCAGCCTCTACCTCGCGGCGGCAATTCTCATGTCTTGCCTGACCCGACCGAAAAGGACCGTTGCCACGACCGATCTGCCGGCGAACAGCCGCGCCGTTTCAAAACTGCTGGGCGAGCTAAAGGAAGGGATTGTCTACGCCTGGAATGGCCCTGGAATGGGCGCCGCGCTGTGCGTCGCCTTCCTCGCCAATCTCACCGCATTTCCCTTCACTGGGGGATTGCTGCCCTACATCGCGCGCGAAATCTTTCACACCGACCAGACCGGCCTTGGTTATCTCTCGGCGAGTTTTGCCGTCGGTTCGCTGATCGGCTCGATCACGCTCAGCCTGGTCGGCGGCCTGCGCATTGCCCGGCTTCTGATCGGCGCGACGCTGGCCTGGTACGTCATGCTGCTGGTGTTCGTCGAGATCAGGACGATGCCTGTCGCCATGGCCTGCCTCGTTCTCGCCGGCATCGCCCAGAGCATGTCGATGATCTCGGCGGCCGTGATCCTGATGCGCACGGCGAGCGCGCATCTGCGCGGCCGCGTGATGGGCGTGCGCATGATGGTGATCTACGGCCTGCCGCTCGGATTGCTCGCGGCCGGCAGCCTGATCGACACCATCGGCTATTCCGCGACAGGGTCGCTCTACGCCGCCGCCGGCTTCATCGCGATGCTGGCGATCGCGATCCGCTGGCGCGCCGACCTCTGGCCGCTGCACGCCCCCGCCAACGCGCGGTGACTGCTTCTAGTCCCCGTACCCGCGCAGCCGTTCGACATTAAGGATGGTGACCCCGCCATATTCGAGCCGCAGCAGCCCCTCCTTCTCCAGCCGGTTCAGCGCGCGGTTGGCGTTCTGGCGCGACATGCCGGAGAGCGCGCCGATCTCCTCCTGCGTGATCTCCAGATGCGCGGTCGATTCCGGATAGAGGATCGGGTTGAACAGCGAGGCAATGCTGCGGGCAAGCCGCGAGGTGGCATCGAGGGTGCGGTTGACCTCGAGCATCCCGATGAACTGGCCGAGCCGCTCGTTGAGCTGGCGCACCAGGAAGCGGTTGAAGCCGACGCTGTTCTCGAACAGCCACATGAAGGCGCTACGCTCCATCAGCGCGACGCGGCTGTTGCGCAGTGCCACCACGTCATAGCGGCGCGGCTCGTTCTTGAGCACGCTGCCCTCGCCGAACCAGGCCCCCGCCGTCAGTCCGGCGAGGCTGGTCTCCTTGCCGTCGCGCGACACCCCGCCCATCCGGGCAAGGCCGAAGACCATCCCGGCCCAATAATCGAAATTGTCGCCGCGCATGAACACCGTCTCGCCGGTGCCGTAGGACCGCTCCGTGATTCCGGCGCGGGCGACCTCGATCTCCGCTTGCGTGAGCTCGCGCGACCAGGCGGCAACGCGCTTCAGATGATCCTCTGAAATCATGATCCCGAAGTCAGCCGCACCGTGTCGTCACCCCGTCCTTATGCTGCGTTGCAGCATCATCATTCCGGCCCGCCATCCGACGAAAGATGAAGGCCGCCTCAACCTGAAAAACTTTGTCGCAGAATTGTCAGGCCGGAGACATTTCAAAATAGCGCTTTCCCTTATTGAGAGCCACCTCGGGTGATGCGGCTTTTGATCCCAAACGGGAACGAAAGTGGCGACCGTCCGGTCGAGACCAATAGCTGCATGGTCTGGCCGGCACGGCCGTATTAGGATCGCCCGACAGGAACGGACGAAGAGCGCCGCAGAATGCGCCATCACCGGGAGGGATTTGTTTGGTGGCTACCAGTCTCGAAGTGCGCGGCGTGTCCCTGCGATTCGGCGGCGTCCGTGCGCTGACCGATGTCAGCTTCGCCATCAAGGAGGGCGAGCTGTTCTCGATCATCGGCCCCAACGGCGCCGGCAAGACCTCGATCGTGAACTGTATTTCCGGTCGCTACAAGCCGACCGAAGGCCAGCTGTTTTATGGCGATCGCGACATCACCGGCCTGACGCCGAATGCCCGCGCTTCGCTCGGCATCGGCCGCACCTTCCAGAATTTGGCGCTGTTCCACCACATGAGCGTGCTCGACAACATCATGGTCGGCCGCCATCACCTCCTGAAGAACAACTTCCTCACGGGCTCGCTGTACTGGCTCACCGGCGCGCGCAAGGAGGAGCTCGAACACCGCCGCAAGGTGGAAGAGATCATCGACTTCCTCGATCTGCAGTCGGTGCGCAAGGCGACCGCCGGCACCCTCTCCTACGGCCTGCGCAAGCGTGTCGAGCTCGCCCGCGCCATGGCGCTGGAGCCGCGCCTCATCCTCCTCGACGAGCCCATGGCCGGCATGAATTTCGAGGAGAAGGAGGACATGGCCCGCTACATCGTCGACCTCAACGAGGAGTTCGGCATGACGGTGGTGATGATCGAGCACGACATGGGCGTGGTGATGGACATCTCCCACCGCGTCATGGTGCTGGATTTCGGCAAGAAGATTGCCGAGGGCGATCCCGCGGCAGTGCTGGCCGATCCCCATGTCAGGCGCGCCTATCTCGGTGAAGAAGACGAGGTGCTGGTCGATCCCGACGATGCCGCGCCGGCGCAGGAGAGCGCGGCATGATGGATTATGCAGGCCGCGTCGCGCAGGCCGATACCTATCCGAAGATGCTGCGGCTCAACGCCAGGGAGCACGGCAACGAGATCGCGCTGCGCGAAAAGGATCTCGGGCTGTGGCGCATCTTCACCTGGAACGATTACCAGACGCGGGTCCGCGATTTCGCGCTTGGCCTGCTCGAGCTTGGCCTTGGTCGCGGCGACGTCATCGGCATCATCGGCGACAACCGGCCGGACTGGGTCGCGGCGGAAGTCGCAACGCATGCCATTGGCGGCCTCAGCCTCGGGCTCTATCGCGATGTGCTGGACGAGGAGGCCTCCTATCTCCTCAATTATGGCGAGGCGCAGCTCGTCTTCGCCGAGGACGAGGAGCAGGTCGACAAGCTGCTCACGCTCGCCGAGCGCGTGCCGAAGCTGAAGCACATCATCTATTCCGATCCGCGCGGCATGCGGAAATATGACGATCCGCGCCTGATGTCGGCGGAGAAATTTGCCGAGCTTGGCCGTGCCCGCGCCGCGCGCGAGCCGGAGCTTTATGACAGACTGGTCGATGCGACCAGGGGCGAGGACGTCGCGATCCTCTGCACGACGTCAGGCACCACCTCGCATCCAAAACTCGCGATGCTCGCCGCCGGACGCGTGCTCGGACACTGCGCGACCTATCTCACCTTCGATCCGAAGGGGCCCGACGACGAATACGTCTCTGTGCTGCCGCTGCCGTGGATCATGGAGCAGGTCTACGTGCTCGGCAAAGGCCTGCTCTGCCGGATGAAGATCAACTTCGTCGAAGAGCCCGACACGATGATGAACGATCTGCGCGAGATCGCGCCGACCTTCGTGCTCTTTGCCCCGCGGGTCTGGGAGTCCATTGCCGCCGACGTCCGCGCCAAGGTGATGGACGCCACGCCCTTCAAGCAGCGCCTGTTCGATATCGGCATGAAGTCGGGCCTTGCCGCGCTCGAACAGGGCAAGCGCTCCGGCTTCGCCGACGCGATCCTGTTCCGCGCGCTGCGCGACCGCCTCGGCTTCACCCGCCTGCGCTCGGCCGCCACCGGCGGCGCGGCGCTGGGACCCGATACCTTCAAGTTCTTCCAGGCCATGGGCGTGCCGCTGCGCACGCTCTACGGCCAGACCGAGCTGCTCGGGGCCTACACGCTGCATCCCGAAGGCAAGGTCGATCCTGACACGACCGGCGTGCCGATGGCCGACAGCGTCGAGATCCGGATCGACAATGCCGACGTTCACGGCGTCGGCGAGATCGTGGTGCGGCACCCCAACATGTTCCTCGGCTATTACAAGAATCCCGAGGCAAGCGTCGCCGACATCAAGGACGGCTGGATGCTGTCGGGCGACGCCGGCTATTTCAATGCCAACCAGCAGCTCGTGGTCATCGACCGCATCAAGGATCTCGCCGAGACCTCGCGCGGCGAGCGCTTCTCGCCGCAATTCATCGAGAACAAGCTGAAATTCTCGCCCTATATCGCCGAAGCCGTGGTGCTCGGGGCCGGCCGCGACGCACTCGCGGCGATGATCTGCATCCGCTATTCCATCATCTCGAAATGGGCGGAGAAGAACCGCCTCTCCTTCACCACCTACAGCGACCTCGCCTCGCGCCCCGAGGTCTATGCGCTGCTGCAGAAGGAGGTCGAGACCGTCAACGCCACGCTGCCGCCGGCCCAGCGCATCTCGCGCTTCCTGCTGCTTTACAAGGAGCTGGATGCCGACGACGGCGAGCTCACCCGCACGCGAAAGGTGCGCCGCGGCGTCATCAACGAGAAGTACGAAGGCATCATCGACGCGATCTATCGCGGCGATGCCGACATCCCCGTCGACACCGTGATCCGCTTCCAGGACGGCACGACGCAGCGCGTGCGAACGACGCTGCGCGTGGTGGACCTCGGCGGACTCGGCCACATGGCGGAGGCTGCGGAGTGAGGCACTCGATCGCCGCGCACGCTGCTGCCCTTCGCCTCTCCCCGCTTGCGGGGAGAGGCCGGAGCGCGTCAGCGATCCGGGTGAGGGGGAGTCTCCGCGAGGGCGGTGACAATCGTTTCGAGAACGCCGACCAAATTGCTCGAAACGTCGTTATTCCAGAAACGCAGGATTCTATAGCTGCGATCAGTGAGCCACTTGTCGCGCACGGCGTCATGCGAACTGTCGGCATGCTGTCCGCCGTCCACCTCAATGATCAGGCGGGCCTCGCGGCAAATGAAGTCAACAGTGTACGGGCCGATCGGCTCCTGCCGGACGAATTTGTGACCGTTGAGCCTGCGGGCGCGCAAGCGATACCACAATACTCCTTCCGCATCTGTCGAGACGCTGCGCAGGCTTCTGGCGCGCTCCGTCTTACCCTCATCAGCACCTCGCATGCGGAAGCTCCCCCTCACCCGCCGCGCTTTGCGCGTCGGCCTCTCCCCGCAAGCGGGGAGAGGCGAAAGGTCCACCATACATGAACACCGCCTTCCTCATCCAGCTCCTGGTCAACGGCCTCGTGGTCGGCACGCTCTATGGCGTGGTCGCGATGTCGTTCGTGCTGATCTACAAGGCGACGCAGGTCGTCAACTTCGCGCAAGGTGAATTGCTGCTGGTCGGCGCCTGGGTGTGCTGGGCACTGCTCGCCAAATACCAGGTGCCGTTCTGGATCGGCATGCCGATCACGCTGGTGTTCATGTTCGTGTTCGGCATCGCGGTGCAGGTGCTGATCCTGCGGCCGATGATCGGCGAGCCGATCATCTCCGTGATCATGGTGACGATCGGCCTGTCCACCGTACTCCAGGCCACACTGAAGTGGATGTTCGGCGTCAATCCGCAGCCGTTCCCGCGCGTGTTCGAGAGCCAGTCGGTCAGCCTGTTCGGCCTGCAGATCCAGACCGTCTATGTCATGAGCCTCGTGGTCTCGGTCGCGATGATGATCGGCATGGCCTGGTTCTTCCGCGCCTCGAAATACGGCCTCGCGATGCGCGCCACCGCGTTCAACCAGCAGGTCGCGCAGTCGCTCGGCATTTCCGTGAAAAGCGTGTTCGCGATGGCCTGGGCGATCTCGGCGACGGTATCGGCGGTCGCAGGCGTCGTCGTCGCGGTCGTCAACGGCGTGTCCTCGGGCCTTGCCGCCTACGGCATCAAGGTGTTCCCGGCGGCGATCCTCGGCGGACTCGATTCCGTCGGCGGTGCCGTGCTCGGCGGCATCATCATCGGGCTGCTCGAGAACGTCGCCCAATATGTCGACAGCCAGTATCTGCACTGGGGCAATCTCTACGAGATCGCGCCGTTCTACGTCCTCATCATCGTGCTGATGATCAAGCCCTACGGCCTGTTCGGCACCCACGACATCGAGCGGATCTGACCCATGGCCGGCCCTGCCCTCATTCCCGCTGGTGATTTCCGCACCTCATACGCCGCGGACACCACGATCTTTCCGACCACCACCAGCCGCAACTTCGCGATCGCGGGCGTGCTGCTGCTCTGCCTCGCGCCGCAATTCTTCAGCGGATACTGGCTCAGCATCCTGATCCAGATCGGCATCTTCTCGATCGCGGCGCTCGGCCTCAACATCCTGGTCGGCTTCACCGGCCAGATCTCGATCGGGCACGCCGCCTTCTTCCTGCTCGGCGCCTTCACTTCGGCCTACATCTCCAACAACGCGCCGATCCCGGTGTTCTTCGCGATCCCGCTCGCGGGTGTCGTGACCGCGCTGGTCGGCCTGATCTTCGGTATCCCGGCGGCGCGGTTGAAGGGTCTCTATCTCGTCATCGCGACGCTGGCCGCGCAATACATCCTGCTCGACTTCTTCTCGCGCGCCGAATGGTTCTCCGGCGGATCGGTGCCGGCAAGCGCCGAGCCGTTCTCGATCTTCGGCTACACGCTGCGCGGCGACAGGCAATATTTCTACGTCGTGCTGGCCTATGTGCTGTTGAGCTACATCCTCGTCACCAACCTGATGCGCACGCGCGACGGCCGCGCTCTGGTGGCGATCCGCGACCATTATCTCTCCGCGGAGATCATGGGCATCAATCTCACCAAGTACCGCACCCTGTCGTTCGGGCTCGCCGCCTTCTTCGCCGGCATCGCCGGCGCGCTCTACGCGCACTATCAGCTCGTGGTCTCCCAGGAGGGCTTCGGCATCGAGCGCTCGATCCTGTTCCTGGCCATGATCATCATCGGCGGCACCGGCTCGATCATGGGTACGCTGATGGGCACCGCCTTCGTGGTGCTGCTGCCCGAGGGGATGGAGTTCATCAGCCACTATTTGAAGGGCGGCGCGATCGACAAGGCGCTGTCGCTCAACACCAACATCACCTTCCTGCGCGAGATCGCGATCGGGGTGATCATCATCGCGTTCCTGATGTTCGAGCCCGATGGGCTCGCGCATCGCTGGCGGCAGATTAAGGCGTACTGGAAACTCTACCCGTTCTCGCACTGAGCGCGGCAATCTCACTTAAACAATAAACAGGAGGAACCGACCCATGAAGGCAAAATCACTTTTGAGCACCGCATCGCTCGTGGTCGCGATCGCAGCCTTTTCGGCAAGCGCGCAGGCGCAGATCGCGATCGGGCATCTCGCCGATTATTCCGGCGGCACCTCCGACGTCGGCACCCCCTTCGGCCAGGCCGTCGCCGACACCTTTGCCTGGGTCAACAAGAACGGCGGCGTCGGCGGCAAGCAGCTCAGCGTCGACACCAACGACTACGGCTACCAGGTGCCGCGCGCGATCGCGCTGTACAAGAAGTGGTCGGCGCCGGACAGCAAGGTCGCGGCGATCATGGGCTGGGGCACAGCCGATACCGAGGCGCTGACCGGCTTCCTCGCCCAGGACAAGATCCCCGACATGTCGGGCTCCTATGCCGCGGCGCTGACCGATCCCGAAGGTGTCAGCGGCAAGGCCAAGCCCGCGCCCTACAATTTCTTCTACGGCCCGAGCTATTCGGACTCGCTGCGCGCGATGCTGATGTGGGCGGCCGAGGACTGGAAGGCCAAGGGCAAGTCCGGCAAGCCGAAATTCGTGCACATGGGCGCCAACCATCCCTATCCGAACGCACCGAAGGCCGCGGGCGAAGCCATGGCGCAGGAGCTCGGCTTCGAGGTGCTGCCGCCGCTGGTGTTCGCGCTCACGCCGGGCGACTACAGCGCGCAGTGCCTGAGCCTGAAATCCTCGGGCGCCAACTACGCCTATCTCGGCAACACCGCAGCCTCCAACATCTCGGTGATGAAGGCCTGCAAGACCGCCGGCGTCGAGATCCAGTTCCTCGGCAATGTCTGGGGCATGGACGAGAACGCCGCCAAGACGGCCGGAGATTCCGCGAACGGCGTGATCTTCCCCTTGCGCACCGCGGTGAGCTGGGGCGGCGATGCGCCCGGCATGAAGACCGTCATGGAAATCTCCAAGATGTCCGACCCGACCGGCAAGGTCTATCGCCCGGTGCACTACATCGCGGCGGTCTGCTCGGCGCTGTACATGAAGGAGGCGCTCGATTGGGCCGCCAAGAACGGCGGCGCCACCGGCGAGAACGTCGCCAAGGGCTTCTATCAGAAGAAGGATTGGGTCCCGGCCGGCATGGAGGGTGTCTGCAATGCCTCGACCTGGACCGACAAGGACCACCGCGGCACGCTGAAGGTCGACCTCTACCGCACCAAGGTGTCAGGCGCGACCGACGGCGATCTCAACGATCTCATGGCCAAGGGCACGATCAAGCTCGAGAAGGTCAAGACCGTCGAGCTGCCGCGCAAGCCGGAACTGCTGGGCTGGTGAGCCCGGCTCTGACCACACGCACACTGTCATCCCCCGCCTTGTGCGCAGTGCGCACTGGAGCGGGGGATCCAGTACGCCGCGGCTTCTCCGTGAATCTTAGGCGTCTCTGGAATACTGGGTCGCCCGGTCAAGCCGGGCGACGACAGCGGAGTAACAAAGCATGACTGAGACCGCCGAAACCGTTCGCCCTTCTCCCAGCGTCGTGCCCGCGCCGCCTCTGCTTGGCGTGCGCAACATCGAGGTCGTCTATGACGACGTCATCCTGGTGCTGCGTGGGCTCAGCCTCGACGTACCCAAGGGCGCGATCGTGGCGCTGCTGGGGGCCAACGGCGCCGGCAAGTCGACCACGCTGAAGGCGATCTCGGGGCTGCTCAAGACCGAGGACGGCGAGGTCACACGCGGCGAGATCCTGTTCGAAGGCGAGCGCATCAACGGCATCGATCCCGACAAGATCGTCCGCCGTGGCATCTTTCAGGTGATGGAGGGCCGGCGCATCGTCGCCGACATGACCTCGCTGGAGAACCTCAAGCTCGGCGCCTTCACCCGCAGGGACCGCGAGGTCGATTCCGACCTCGACATGGTCTTCAACTATTTCCCACGCCTGAAGGAGCGCACCGGCCTTGCCGGTTACCTCTCCGGCGGCGAGCAGCAGATGCTCGCGATCGGCCGCGCGCTGATGGCGCGCCCGAAGATGATTTTGATGGACGAGCCGTCGATGGGCCTATCGCCGCTTCTCGTGAAAGAAGTCTTCTCCATCATCCAGAAGATCAACCGTGATCTCGGCGTCACCATCCTCCTGGTCGAGCAGAACGCGCGCGCCGCGCTGTCGGTGGCGAGCCACGGCTACATCATGGAGCAGGGCAAGGTCGTGCTCGACGGCACCGCGGACGAGCTGCGCGACAACGAGGACGTCAAGGAGTTCTACCTCGGCGGCGCCGGCGACCAGCGCAAGAGCTTCAAGAACCTCAAGAGTTTCAAACGGCGCAAACGGTGGCTGTGAGATTCAACTCAGCACCTGCTCCGCTTCCGTGACTGCGCAGAGAACATGATAGAACGACGACGCAGGAATGGTGTCGACCAGCGATTTGCCGTCGCGATCGAACTGGTCGTACCAGCCGCCCTTGACGGGATGGCTGAGATAATGCCGTTCGAGCCGCACCAGCGCCGCGCGCGCCTCATCCGCCGCACCCGCCTCGCCGGATTCGGCCTGCGCGATCCACGCCTTTGCGATCTCGGTCTGCGGCCACAGCCGGCGCGTGCTGCGACGGATGTTGCCGGCCGCATCGCCCTCGTCGATCAGGCAGCCCGTCGCCTCGTCGCGATAGCGCTGCGCGGTCGCCAGCAGCTCCGCGCGCCGCTGCCCTGTCGGACAACCCGTGATGCGCTCAAATCCCTTCAGCAGCCAGACCCATTCCGCCTGATGGCCAGGCTCGACGCTGACCGGCTCGATCTTCGACCAGTCATCCTCGAAATACTCCGACAAGACGTGCTTCTGCTTGTCGTAGAGGTTGGCGAGGAACAGCGCGAAGAACTCGCCGGCGCGGTTCTGGAACGACAGGTCGTGGGTCGCGTCGAAGCACGCGATCATCGCCTCGAACAGATGCATGTGCGGGTTCTGCCGGCGCGGCAGCGAGACCGGCAGACCTTCGTGCACGCCGCCATGCGGCGAGCGCAGATGGCCGTCGAGAAAGGCGAGCAGCGCGTCGATCTCGGCGCGAATTTGCGCATCCCTGTCGAGCGCGTAGACCGTCGCGAGCGCAAACAGGATGAAGGCGTGGTCATAGGCATCGCGCCGGCCGTCCAGCACCGCGCCCTCCGGCGTCAGCCGGTGCACATAGCCGGGCCTGCCGTCGGGCGCCTTGGCCTTCGCCAGCAGATGCTCCAGCCCCTTCAGCGCGATGGCGCGGCCTTCCGGATACCAGCCCATCTGCGCCGCCTTGGCGTAGCAGTAGATCTGGCGGGCCTGCACGAACACGCGCCGCGGCGCGGCGGCATCCGCCGTGCCGTCGCGGTGCAGCCGGTCGATGAAACCGCCCGCTTCATGATCCCAGCCGACCGTCGACCACAGCGGCATCGCGTCGTCGATCATGCGGCGTTTCAGGCGCGCGACGACGCCGGCCGTCTCCTCCGCCGCCACGATCGGTTCCTCCGCCATCTCGCTCTCTCCACGTCCCGACAATGGCCGTCTGATACCCATGCCAGCGGCGGCGTGCAACGGATGCCAACCCGGAAAGATCAGCCATGACCGCCCATTACGACGCCCTCGAGACGCGCGAGCAGGCTGCGCGCGAGGCCGAGCTGTTTTCGCGCCTGCCCGGCGTGCTGCGCAGCGCAATGACGGCGCCCGCCTATGCCGAGCGGCTGAAAGGCCTGGATCCGGACGCCGTGACCACGCGCGCAGCGCTGGCGCGCCTGCCGGTGTTGCGCAAGTCGGAACTGCCGGCCCTGCACAAGGCCTCGGCGCCCTTCGGCGGCTTCGTGGCGGCGGCCCCAGGCTCGTTCGCGCGGCTCTTCACCTCCCCGGGGCCGATCTTCGAGCCGGAGGGCCGGCAGGCCGATCCGTGGCGCGGCGCACGGGCGCTGTTCGCGGCCGGGTTCCGGGAAGGCGACATCGTGCTCAACACATTCAGCTACCACCTCACGCCCGGCGGTTTCATCTTCGACTCGTCGGCGCGCGCGCTGGGCTGCGCGGTGATCCCCGCGGGTCCCGGCAATGCCGAGCAGCAATTCGAGCTGATCGAAGCCTACCGTCCCGTCGGCTACAGCGGCACGCCGGACTTTTTGAAGATCCTGCTCGATGCCGCCGCGACCGCAGGCCGCGACGTCTCCTCGATCAAGCGCGCGCTGGTCTCGGGCGCGGCCTTCCCGCCCTCGCTCCAGGCCGAGATCAAGGCGCGCGGCATCGACGCCTACCAGGCCTTCGGTACCGCCGATCTCGGCCTCATCGCGTTCGAGACCGAGGCCCGTGAAGGTATGGTCGTGAACGAGGACCTCATCATGGAGATCGTCAGGCCCGGCACCGGCGATCCCGTGGCACCGGGCGACGTCGGCGAGATCGTGGTCACCTCGCTTGACCCGCACCATCCCTGGATCCGGCTTGCGCTCGGCGACCTCACCGCCGCGCTGCCGGGCACCAGCCCCTGCGGCCGCACCAACATGCGGATCAAGGGCTGGATGGGCCGCGCCGACCAGACCACGAAGGTCAAGGGCATGTTCGTCCGTCCCGAGCAGGTCGCCGAGATCGGCAAGCGCCATCCCGCGCTCGGCCGCCTGCGTCTCGTCGTCACGCGCCAGGGCGAAACCGACGCGATGACGCTGAAAGCGGAAACGACGGCGGCAAGCGAGGCCCTTCGAGAGGAGATCGCGGGCACCTTGCGGGCGGTGACAAAGCTCGGCGGCGCGATCGAGCTGGTCGGCCCCGGCGCGCTGCCGAACGACGGCAAGGTGATCGCTGACGAGCGCTAAAATTTCCGGACGAGGTCGATCACCTCGTCCTGCTGCGCGCGCGTGATTTCCGCGAACATCGGCAGCGACAGGATTTGTCCCTGGTCGCGGTGTGCATTCGGAAACTCTTCGGCGCGATGGCCGAGCCGCTGATATGCGGCCAGGAACGGCAGCGCGGTTGGATAGTTGATGGCCGTTTGCACGCCATTGGCACTGAGATGCGCAGCCAGCGCGTCGCGCCGCGGATGGCGGATCGTATAGAGGTGATAGACGTGGCTGCGCTCGGGAGCGACGCTGGGCACCACCACATCCTCGATTTGATTGAGGCCGGCATCATAGGCCTTGGCCGCGTCCTGCCGCGCCTTGGTCCAGGCGGACAGATGCGGCAGCTTGGCCGAGAGGATTCCCGCCTGCAGGCCGTCGAGCCGGCTGTTGATACCCTCGATCTGGTGTTGATGCTTCACGAGCCCGCCATGGCGCGCCACCATGGTCATGTACTCGGCCAGCGCGCTGTCATTCGTGACGACCGCGCCGGCATCCCCCATCGCGCCGAGATTCTTGCCCGGGTAAAACGAATAGGTCGCGGCCGCGCCGAAGGTGCCGACCATTTTTCCCTTGTAACGGGCCAGATGCGCCTGCGCGCAATCCTCGATCACCCACAATTTGTGTCTGGCTGCGATCGCCATGATCGCATCCATGTCGGCGGGCTGGCCATAGAGATGGACCGGGATGATGCCGACAGTACGCGGCGTGATCGCCGCCTCGATCGCCGCCGGATCAATCGTGAACGTGGTGTCGTCGGTATCGCAGAACACGACATCGGCGCCGGCGTGCGTAATCATCGCCGCGGTCGAAATCCAGGAATGAGCGGTCGTGATCACCTGGTCGCCGGGCTTCACCTTCAGCGCTTTCATGGCGAGGTAGAGCGCATCCGTTCCGTTGGCACAGGATACGCAATGCCTGACCTCGGCGGCCTCGGCAAACTCACGCTCGAAAGCATCGACGTAGCTGCCGCGAATGAATGCACTGCCGCTGATCACGCCGGCGATCGCCGCATCGATCTCGCTCTTTATCGTCTGATACTGCAGATTGAGATCGGCATAAGGCACGGCCATCGGTTCTGCTCCTCAACTTCCGCCCGACAGCCGGCGCGCCGGATTGCCCGCATAGGTGCCTGGTACCGTGATGTCCCTGGTCACCACGGAACCTGCGCCGATCACGACATCATCGGTGATCTTCACCGGCAGGATTGTCGCATTCGAACCGATCGACACGCGATTGCCAATGACGGTCTCTCGCCAAAGCTCCTTGCGTCCGCGCGCCGGTCCGCCGGTGGAGAATGTATCGTTGATGAACATCACGCCGTGACCGATGAAGCAGTCCTCGCCGATCGTCACCAGTTCGCAGACAAACGAATGCGATTGCACGCGCGTCCGCGCGCCGATCACCACGTCTTTCTGGATCTCGGTGAACGGACCGACGAAGCAGCCGTCGCCGATCTTGCAGCCATAGAGATTGCAGGGCTCGACGATCGTCACCTCCACACCGAAAGTGACGTCGCGAATGGCAGCGTTCTTTATGTCCGGCTTGTTCACAATGCGGCGCCCAGGCGGCTCAGGCGCGGTATGAACCGCAGCGGCACCTCAGCGCCGGTCTCGATCGATTCATACAGCGCGGAGATCAGTTCCAGGCTCTTGCGGCCCTCGAGCCCGTCGACCAGCGCGGCGCGCTGGTTCACCAGGCAATCGACCACATGGTGATAATAGGCCTGGTGGCCGAAGCCATAGACGTTGGGCGGATTGACCGAGAACTTCTCGACCACGTCCTTGTCGGACGGCAGCTCGTCGACGAAGCGCCAATGCCGGATCTGATTGACCGCGAAGCCGGAAATTTCCACCGTGCCCTTTTCTCCGAGGATCGAGAGCGATCCCTCCAGATCGGTCGGCCGCGCCGCCGTGGTGGCCTCGACAATTCCGAGAGCGCCGTTACGAAACTTCAAGGTCGCAACCGCAGTGTCCTCGGTCTCGATCTTCGCGAGCGCCGTCATCCCCCGCGCATGCACGCTGACGACGTCGCCGAAGAACCACTCCAGCATGTCGATGTGATGGCTCGCCTGGTTGGTGAGCACGCCGCCGTCATAGGCCCAGGTGCCGCGCCAGGCGTCCTGGTCGTAATAGGCCTGATCGCGGCACCAGCGCACGCGCACGGTGCCCAGGATCAACCTGCCGAAACGGCCGGCATCGAGCGCCTCGCGCGCCTTGACGACAGGAACATTGAAGCGGTTCTGCTTGACGATAAACATCTTCACGCCCGCCTGGTCGCAGGCGCGGATCATGTCGTCGGCATCCTGCAGCCGGAGCGCCATCGGCTTTTCGACCACGACGTGCTTGCCGGCCCTGGCGCAGGCAATGACGTGCGCCGGATGCAGACCGCTCGGCGTCAGCACCGCGACCGCGTCGATGTCCTTGCGGGCCAGAAAGTCGTCCATGTCGTAATCTGCAGGCACCCCGAACTTGCCGGCAATGGCATCGGCCCGCACGCGGACGGGATCGCAGACCGCAACGAGGCTCGCACCTTCTACGTGATTGCCGCCCAAGAGGTCGGAGTGGCGTTTGGCAATTCGCCCGCAGCCGAGCAGCCCAAATCTAATCATGCAGAGCCTTCATCATACCGGTAGACGCCGGTGATCGCGGACGGGGCCGGCCGAGGCAAAGGCCGACCTTCCGCAAGTGCCAGGCTCGTCAAATACAGGCAAAGCAGACGGCAAGGCAAGGCGGAGCCGCAGGCTGGGCAGGTCGAACCGTCCCGGCCATGCCGTGGTGCAAGCATCCGGGGCAGGACACCGCGAGCGGTCCGCAACGCCCCTTGGCGAAGCCGGTTCCGGCGTTGATAAGCCCATTTGCGACGCGCAGACGCTCGATTCCGGGAAACTTGCATGATCCGCCCCCCTGCCGTATCTAACGACTCGAAAAGGCGGCTCGCCGCGGGGTTAAGGACCTGAAATTCCTTCCCCTTTTTGGATCCATAGCATTGGCAGAAACGAGCCACCTCACCATCGCCGAAACCGAGACCATTGAGGAAGCCTTCCGGCGCCTCAACGCCAACATGCTCGGGATCCTCTTCGCGCAGGATGTGGCCGGACGAATCGTCGGCGCGGTGACCGATGGCGACATCCGCCGGCGAATGCTGACGGGCCTCACGATCCACGACCAGGTGGCAGCCTGCATCAACCGCAACTTCGTCTCGGCGCAGGCCGGAGGACCGCGGGAACAGATCCTCAAGCTGCTCGACCAGCGCGTGCACGTCGTGCCCATCCTCGATATCGAGGGCCGGCTGGTCGACGTGTTCAGCCGCGAGCTGTTCAACCTGTCGGAGGAGAGCGAGGTTTTCGCGCGCGCTCGCTCGCCAGTCCGCATCTCCTTCTCCGGCGGCGGCACCGATCTGACGCACTACTTCGTCGCCAATGACGGCGGCGCGGTGATCAGCGCCACGATCAAGATGTACGCGCATGCAACCTTGCGGCGCCGGAGCGATCCCCGCATCCGGATCTATTCGCACGATTTTCGCCGCACGGTCGAGGCCGACAGTCTCGCCGAGCTCGGCACGGGCGGCGATCTCGCCCTGATCAAATCGGTGGTGCGCCTGATCAAGCCGACCTACGGGTTCGAGCTCGAAGTCTCCGCCGACTTTCCGGTCGGCTCCGGCCTCGGCGGCTCGGCGGTGGTCTCCTCCGCCATCATCGGCTGCTTCAACGAATTTCGCAGCGACCAATGGGATCGCCACGAGATCGCGGAAATGGCGTTCCAGGCCGAGCGGTTGATGCTCAACATTCCCGGCGGGTGGCAGGATCAATACGCCACCGTGTTCGGCGGCTTCAACCACATGGAGTTCTCCTCCGACCAGAACACCATCGTACCGTTGCGGCTCGACCCCAACATCATCGCCGAGCTCGAGGAGAGCCTCGTGCTCTGCTACACCGGCGCGGGCCGCGACTCCGGCGCGATCCATCGCGACCAGAAGGCGCAGCACGAGACGACCGACGCGGTGAGCGCCGCCGCCAAGCAGAAGGAGGTGACGCGCGAGATCCGCAAGCATCTCCTGCGCGGCCGGCTGCTGGAATGCGGGCGCCTCATCGACGAAGCCTGGCACGCCAAGCGCAAGCTCAGCTCCAAGATCTCCTCCGGCGAACTCGACGCCCTCTACGATTTCGCCAAATCGCACGGCGCCGTCGGCGGCAAGCTGCTGGGCGCAGGCGGCGGCGGCTACTTCCTGTTCTTCGTGCGTCCGTTCGAGCGCTACCAGCTCATCGCGGCGCTGGAACAGCAGGGACACAGCTGCGCGCGCATCATGTTCGAGGAAAATGGACTGCGGACATGGAAATCGCGCCTTCCGGCGCGATCCGCCTGACGCGTGTGAGACGAGAATGTTGATGACACCGCCCAAACAGCCTGCCCCAGTCCGCATCGGCAACCACCTCCTGGGCGAGGGCGAGCCCTGCTACGTCATCGCCGAGATCGGCAACAACCATAACGGCGATTTCGACCGCGCCATCGCACTGGTCGACGCCGCGGTCGCGGCCGGCGCAGATTGCGCCAAATTCCAGATGCGCAAGCTCGACGAGGTCTATCGCGCCTCCTCGCTCTCCGGAAAGGACGACGACCTCGCCGTCGAGTACACGCTCGACCTGCTCCGCCGCTTCGAGCTGACGACGGAGCAGCAGAAGAAGATCGCCGACTACTGCGCCTCGAAGGGCATTCAATATCTCTGCACGCCCTGGGACGCGAAGAGCGTCGCGGTGCTCGAAGGTTTCGGCGTGCAGGCCTACAAGGTTGCTTCTGCCGATTTGACCAACCTGCCCCTGCTCGCCCGGCTCGCCGCGACCGGCAAGACGCTGATCGTCTCGACCGGCATGAGCACCACGGACGAGATCAAGACCGCGGCGAAATTCCTCGACGACCGCAACGCCGGCTACGTGCTGCTGCACTGCCAGAGCACCTATCCCGCAGCGCTGCACAACATCCATCTGCGCTTCATGGGGACGCTGCGCGAGATCCACCCGGTCGTCGGCTATTCCGGCCATGAGCGCGGCACCGCGGTGTCGACCGCGGCCGTCGCCCTCGGTGCCGTCGTGATCGAGCGCCACATCACGCTCGACCGCGAGATGGAAGGCCCGGACCATGCCGCGAGCCTGGAGCCGGAGGAGTTCAAGGCACTCGTCGCCGGCATTCGCGAGGTGGAAGCGGCGCGCGGCGAGAAGCTCGCCGAGCGCGCGCTCAGCCAGGGCGAGCTGATCAACCGCGAAAACCTCGCCAAGAGCCTCGTCGCGGCTCGCGACATCGAAGCCGGCACGGTCATCTCCGATGACGACATCGCCGTGAAGAGCCCGGGCCAGGGTCTGTCGCCGCTGAAGATGCCGGCGCTGATCGGCAGGACGCTCAAGCGCAGGATGTCGGCCGACGACTATTTCTTCCAGAGCGACCTCGACGAGGGCGCCGCGAAGGCCCGACGCTACCGCTTCGACCGGCCCTGGGGCGTCCCGGTGCGCTATCACGACACCGAGCGCTTTCTCGAGATCTGCGAGCCCGACATCATCGAATTCCATCTCAGCTACAGCGACATGGAGCGCGACCCGGCGGCCTATCTCTCCGGCACCTACGATATCGGCTTCGTCGTGCACGCACCGGAACTGTTCGCCGGCTCCAAGCTGATGGACCTCGCAACGCCCGACGAGGCGCTGCGCCGCTATTCGCTCGAGCAGACCCAGGCGGTGATCGACATCACCCGCGGCCTGAAGAAGTTCTTTCCCAAGACCAAACGTCCGCCGATCGTCGCCAATATCGGCGGCTTCACCATGGACGAGCCGCTGCCCCCGGAAGAGAAGGCCGAGCGCTACCGCATTTTCGCGCAGAGCCTGAAGGAGCTCGACATGGACGGCGTCGAGCTGACGCCGCAGACGATGGCGCCCTTCCCCTGGCATTTCGGCGGCCAGCGTCACCAGAACATCTTCATCTTCCCGGACGAGTCGGCCGCGTTCTGCGCCAAGCACGATTTGCGCATGTGCGTGGACATCTCGCACACCAAGCTCGCCGCCAATCATTTCGGCTTCGACTTCGCCCAAGGCCTCGCCCAGCTCGGTCCGCATACCGCGCACCTGCATTTCGGCGACGCCAAGGGGCTCGACGGCGAAGGCCTGCAGGTCGGCGAAGGCGAGATCGACTTCGACGAGATCGGACGGGTGCTGCGCAAGCACGCGCCCACCGCATCCTTCATTCCCGAGATCTGGCAGGGCCACAAGAACATGGGCGAAGGCTTCTGGACCGCGCTCGAGCGCCTCGAGGGACACATCTGATGGCGCGCAAGACGCTGGCCGTGATCGCCGCACGCGGCGGCTCCAAAGGCATCCCGCACAAGAACCTGCTCGATCTCTGCGGCAAGCCGCTGCTCGCCTGGACGGTCGAGCAGGCGCGCGCCGCGCAAGGCGTCGACGTGGTGGCGGTCTCGTCCGACAGCGACCGAATTCTGGAAGCGGCGGAAGCCGCAGGCGCGGTGGGCGTGCTGCGCCCCGACGACATTTCGGGCGACCTCGCCTCCTCCGAATCCGCCTGGTTGCACGCGCTCGAGGCCATCGACGAGCGGATGGGACGTTTCGAGCGCATCGTCGCGCTGCAGGCGACCTCGCCGATCCGCGAGCCGGGCGACATCGAGGCGGCGCTTGCGACCTTCGATCGCGAACATCTGGACAGCCTGCTCTCGGTTTGCGAGGTCGAGGACTATTTCAACTGGCGCATCGGCCAGAACGGGCCGGAGCCGATCAACTACGACTATCGCAACCGCCGCATGCGGCAGCAGATCGAGAAGCGTTATCTGGAGAACGGCTCGTTCTACGTGTTGATTCCTTCGCTCCTGCGCGAGCAGAACAACCGTCTCGGCGGCAAGATCGGCTTTCACGTGATGGAGCGCCACAAGATGTTCCAGATCGACCGCCCGGAGGACGTCAAGCTCTGCGGCGCCATCATGCGCAGTTACGGCTATGCCTGATCTCAGCGCCTTCTCCCTTGTCGGCAAGATCGCCGTCGTCACCGGCGCCTCGCGCGGCATTGGTGCTGCGATCGCGGCCGGCCTCAAGGAGGCCGGCGCCACGGTGTTCGGCCTCAGCCGTTCCGGGACCGCACCGCTGGGCATTATTGCGATGGCCTGCGATCTCTCCGACGATGCCGCGATCGGACGCGCTTTCGACGCCATCGCGGCGCAAGGCGGACGTATCGACGCATTGGTCAACGCGGCCGGCATCAGCCTTCCCCCGCAGGGCGCCGAAAGCGAGCTCGCGCGCTTCCGCGCCACCGTCGCGACCGACCTCACCGGCGTCTACGCCACGATCCTTGCCGCCTATCCGCTGCTCAAGACCACGGGCTCGGCCGCGATCATCAACGTCACCAGCATCAATTCGATCCGCGGGTTCCCCGGCAATCCCGGTTACGTCGCGGCGAAAGCGGGCCTCGCCGGGCTGACGCGCGCGCTCGCCGCCGACTATGCGAGCGACGGCATCCGCGTCAACGCGCTGGCGCCCGGTTACGTCGCGACCGAGATGACCGCGAAGAGTTTTGCCGATCCCGCCATGCACGAAGACCGGCGCCGCCACACCATGCTCGGCCGCTGGGGGCAACCCGCCGACATGATCGGCGCCGCCATCTTCCTGGCGTCGGACGCCTCGGCCTACGTCACCGGCCAGGAGATCTTCGTCGACGGCGGCTGGACCGCCAAGGGCCTCGCCATCAGCTCGGATAGCAAGTCGTGACCGCAACATTGCAACGCATCGGCTTCATGCAGGGACGCCTGTCGGCACTGGTCGACGGCAAGATCCAGGCGTTCCCGTGGGATGAATGGCGAGAGGAATTTCCCCGCGCCAAGGCGCTCGGCCTGACGCGGATGGAATGGACCATCGATCAGGAACGGCTGCGGGAAAATCCGCTCACGACCGAAGCCGGCCAGGCGGAGATCATCGCCCTGGCGCGCGAGAACGGCCTGCGCATTCCGAGCCTGACGGGGGACTGCTTCATGCAGGCACCGTTCTGGAAGGTCGACGCCGTCGTGCGCGACGCGCTCGTCAACGATCTCGATCTGCTGATTGCCGCCTGCAGCCGGATCGGCATCGAGTTCGTCGTGATCCCGCTGGTCGACAACGGCAAGATCGAACGCGAGAGCGAGAGCGACACGCTCAAGCGGGTGCTGATCGCCCGCCGCGAACAGCTTGTCAGACAGAACGTCAAGATCGTCTTCGAATCCGATCTGCCGCCGCGCGATCTCGCCCGCTTCATGGAGGCGTTTCCGGCCGACGTCTTCGGCATCAATTACGACAGCGGCAACAGCGCCTCGCTCGGCTATGACAGCGCCGAGGAGATCGAGGCTTATGCGCCGCGCATTCTCAATGTGCACGTAAAGGACCGCGTTCGCGGCGGCACCACCGTGCCGCTCGGCACCGGCAACGCCGATCTCGCCAAGACGATCCGGCTGATCGAGCACTCCGGCTACAAGGGACAGTACATCCTGCAAACCGCACGCGCCGCCGATGGCGACCATGCCGGCGCGCTCGCCAGATATCGCGACATGACGGTCGGCTGGATCGAGGACGCGGCGCGATGAAGCTCGAGCTGGAAGGCCGCGTCGCTCTCGTCACCGGCGCCAGCCGCGGCATCGGCCTTGCCATTGCCGCTGCACTTACCGCGGAGGGAGCGAAGGTCGCGCTGGCTGCACGCGGCTCGGATGCGCTGAACGCGGCGCGCGCGGCCATCGGCGGACAGAGCTCGATCCATGTCGCCGACGTCACCGATCCCGCCGCCGCCGCGGCACTGATCCAGGATGTCGAGCAGCAGTGGGGCCGCCTCGACGTCCTCGTCTGCAATGTCGGCAGCGGCGCCTCGGTCCCGCCAGGCAAGGAAACCGCGGCGGAATGGTCGCGGGTGATGGACCTCAACTTCTTCGCCACCACCAACACGATCGAGGCCGCGCGGCCGCTGCTGGCGCGCGGCAGCGGCGACCGCTCCATCGTCTGCATCTCCTCCATCGCAGGTATGGCGGCGCTGGGCGCGCCCGTGACCTACTATGCCGCGAAGGCGGCGCTGAACGCGACCGTGCGCGGGCTGGCGCGACCGCTGGCGCTCGAGGGCATCCGTATCAATGCCGTCGCCCCAGGCAATATCCTCGCCGCGGAAGGGACCTGGGCGCGCAAGCTCGCCGAGAACAAGGCCGCGGTCGAGGACATGCTTGCGCGCGAGGTGGCGCTGCGCCGGCTCGGCAAGCCTGAGGAGATCGCCGACCTCGTCGCGTTCCTTGCCTCGCCCCGTGCCGCCTTCATCACCGGCAGCGTCATGGTCGCCGATGGCGGCCAGTTGCGCAGCTGAACAGGAGTCTCCCGATGGCAAGCCCCTCCTCGCGCTATGACATCGCCGGACGCACCGCGCTCGTGACCGGCGCCGGCGGCCTGCTCGGGCGGCAGCATGTCGCCGCACTCTCGGAAGCCGGAGCGCGCGTCGTCGTCACCGAAATCGGCCTCGCGCAGGCCGAGGCGGCAGTCGCCGCATTGAAACAGGCCACGCCCTCCGCCGATCTGATCGCGCTCGCGCTCGATGTCACCGCACAGGATTCGGTGCGCGCCGCGAGCGATCAGCTCGCGGGCCGCGGCATCACCATCGACATCCTCGTCAACAACGCCGCGATCGATCCGAAGGTGACGTCGAGCCCCGGCGTCATGCACTCCTCGCGCTTCGAAGCGTTCCCGGTGCCGCAATGGCAGACCGAGATCGCGGTCGGCCTGACCGGGGCGATGCTGTGCGCCCAGGAATTCGGCGGCCAGATGGCCCGGCGCGGCCGCGGCGTGATCCTCAACATCGCCTCCGATCTCGGCGTGATCGCGCCGGACCAGCGGCTCTACCGCCAGCCGCATGTGACGCGCGAGGAGGAGCAGCCGGTGAAGCCCGTGACATACTCGGTGATCAAGCACGGGCTGATCGGCCTGACGAAATATCTGGCGACCTACTGGGCCGACCACGGCGTGCGGGTCAACGCGATCTCGCCGGGCGGCGTCTTCAACAACCAGGATCCCGCCTTCGTGGAACGCCTCACCCGCCTAATCCCGATGGGGCGAATGGCCGAGGTCGACGAATATCGCGCCGCGGTCCAGTTCCTCTGCTCGGATGCGTCGAGCTACATGACCGGGCAGAACCTGGTGATGGATGGCGGGCGGAGCGTGTGGTAGCGGCGGCGCACCCTCTCGACGAGAGCGAGACTGCTCTGCCCTGCGCTCCGATGATCGATCGATTTCCTTGCATCGTGCTAAGATCTGGACGGACGTCGTCACGCCTTAGGTTCGAGCATGATCTTTTCGGAAGACCACTTCAAACTCTTCCGGATCATGCTCTAAACGCGATGCCACCTTCGCGTTTGCCTTCTGGATCTTCTATACTCAGTTGGACACTGCGGAGCGGCGAAATAATCGAGTTCTGTCGGACAGCACCCACGGGAGAATAGGCCGGCCCAGCCTCTGCGCCCGCTCCTCCACAATGATTGCCGCGAACAGCGCAGCAATCTTCACCCAATATGTCGGCGTCGCAACGAAGTTCAGCATGCCGCCGATGTACATCACGTAGATGCCGTACAGCACGTAGAAAGATAGAGCCGCCGTCAGATATCGTTCGGCGATGATTGACCGGATCATAACAGCGGAGAGGAGCGCAGTGAGCCAACCAGCCCCCAGCAGAAAGAGCCAGCCGAAATAAGGACCAAACAGCTCGAAGAAGATTTCAGGAAATCCACCTGCGAATTGAAATCCGCCTGTGATGTGCTCCGTTGTCCGTGGCTCACCGATCGTCTCGGACATCAGGAACTGCGGCGTCGTGTTTCGTCCCGCAACGATGGGGCGGTCGAACAGGAAATCGAAGACGTGGCGCGCGTCCCACTCTCCGTTGACCAGTACGCGTTGATAGGACGCCCATCCCATCTCCGACGGCTGCACCAGAACGCGCTCGACAAACGCGGTCAGCGCCGCCTGACCTTCGAACCCGCGGACCCGGGTCAGATTCCAATAGAGCGCGAATGCAATCATCGCTGCCGTCAGCGCAATGACGCTCGCGCCGGCCAGCACGATGCGGCGGTCGGTAATCCGGGACAGCAGGCCGAACAAACTTGCGCTCCCAAGGTCTCGCGCCTGAACGAGCAGCACCGCGGAAAATGGTATGACAAAGAACGCGCTAAATCGGTAGAAGGGCGAGAAGCGCCCGCCTACCAGAAACATGTAGAAGATGAGGACGGCCAGCAAACTCACAAAGCGGTAATCGTATCGCTGGCGTCGCAATCGCTCGGCCACAAACATGGTCCCCCACCAGAAGCAGAGCATGTCACCTCGCTCGACCACCAGGCCATGGAGGACATTGGCCTGTTCGTTGAAGGTCCAACGCTCGATCTTGGCAAATAATGGTATGACGCCCCCCTGAATCAGGGCACCGAAAAGCAAGATCAAGAAGAGAACGGACGCGTAGAACGTGACGTCCGAGAGGGTCAGTTGAGATTGGGGCGCGGGCGGTTCGGGAGTTGGAGCCGACCGCGCCCATTCATCGAGCGCCCTCGAATTGAAGACCCAGAGGAAGGGAAGAAGCGTCAGAAAATACGCAATCGACTGGAACACCGTCATGACGCCGGGTCCAATGTACATCTGAAGTTGGGACGACAGCACCGGCCCCGTGAGATCGATATCGAGCGACGAGATCGTCCGCCATGCGAAGGTAAACAAAAGGAGGGCAAGACAAACGAAGATCGTCGACCTGAACAGCCCCAGCCAAACGATGAAGAGTAATATGGAGACTCCAGCCAAAAGGGTCATTGCCCAGGTCCTACTCGGGACGCGCCGGCCGCCTCAGAAAGAAGGTCAATAGACTGCCGAAGAGAAGTATGCCCAAGCCAGCCAGGATGGCTCTTTGCACGAGATTGACCTCCCTCGGCCCTTCCGTCGCGGGAGACGACCCATCCTGCGGACCCGTTACCCTCACGGTTTGTTCGAGATAAGTCAGTAGTGCGATGCGCGTATCGATGTTGAGCATCCTGTCGACCGAAGCCCCGGGATTTTCCACGAAGGCAGGCCCGGTTGAAACCCCGTCCGGCCGAACCGGCGTGAGGTCCATCTTGTTCTTCTTCAATGCATCGTTGAGCACCACTCTCGCATCTCGCAGGCGCGCGCGCACCGAATGCAGTAACTCCATTCTCGGCTCGAATATTTTCTGGTGTGCGGCCTGGATCGCAGGAATAGCCAGTCGAAGCAGGGTCACCGCCTCCTCTTTCGAGGCAGAGTTCGCCTCCAGACGAATCAACGAATCGCTAACAACGATACCGCGCAATGAGGTTCCGGCGAACGCCCCTCGCGCGTCGGGAAGCGCCTTCCGAGCATCGGCCAGAACAGCGACTTGAAATTGAGCCGCTCCGATTCGCGTCACCAGATCACGGGCACTCTCTACGGGCTCATCCGCTGCCCCGCCGAGCCCAAGAATGCTTTCAAGCCTGGGCATTGTACCAATCGTGATCATTGTGGTCGCAGTCCAGGATTCCACCTTCCGCCCCACGGCGAGGGAACCAAGAGCACCCAACAGAATCGCCCCGACCACGAGCGAAAGAACCCAATGTCTCCGCACTGCTTGGACGGCAACATGAAACCATCTCGCGAGCTGCAGAAGCACTGGAGCTCGCGGCGTACGCTCAGCCATCGGCATGTAACTATTGTCCCCGACAAATCCCCACAATAACAAGGGGGAACCCAATCGCTATCATACTGAGCTATCTATGGTTGATCAATCAGCCCATAGTAAAGGGTTAAGGATCGGCGCAAGATCGCCCGCCTGCCCTCCGGAGCCGGTTCAAGAAGATCCAGGACTTCTCCTTGCTCGTTGCCTCCGCGCGTCGCTGAGCGTAAACAGAGCACAACAGTTCCTGTCGCGGCGAGCAGCACGCCATTGGCAAGCGCTGTGCGGGGTCTGTGTCACTCAGTGTTGCGTCCTTCAAGCCTTTATCGACGATCGATCGATGCTGGGAGAATATCCGGCCGCCGCAGCTCAATCCAACGAGAAGCCAGAGCATTGCGACAGGAATATTACGCCGCCCACCTTCGACTGAGGTGCCGAGACGGAGAGCCGTCGTGCTGAGACAGGCCGTTATCCTCGTCGGCGGGCTTGGCACCCGGCTTGGCGAGCGCACCAGGCTGGTTCCGAAGCCGATGCTCGAAATCGGCGGACGGCCGTTCCTCGACACGCTGATCGACGAACTCGTCCGCTACGGCATGTTCGACGAAATCGTCCTGCTTGCGGGCCACAAGGCGGAGATCGTCGAGACGCACTACGCCGCGGCCGCCAGGGGACAGACGCGCATCGTCGTGTCGCGCGAGACCGAGCCGCTCGGCACCGGCGGTGCGCTCGTGCATGCGCGCGACCTCTTGCACGACCGTTTCCTGCTGCTCAACGGCGACTCGCTGTTCGACTTCAACCTGCTCGATCTGATCGCGCGTGCGCAGGGCGGCCGCGTTCACATGGCACTGCGCGACGGCGTCGTCGGAGACCGGTACGGGCGCGTCGTGCTCGACGGCGACGTGGTGCGTGATTTCATCGCGCCGGGTGCGGGCGCCACGGGGCCGGTCAATGCCGGCATCTACGTCGTCGACAAGTCCGTTCTCGCCGACATCGCGAAGCTGCCCGCTTCGCTCGAGCAGGACGTGTTTCCCGGCCTTGCCTCGCACGGCGAGCTGCGCGGCACCGCCTATCGCGGCTATTTCATCGACATCGGCATCCCCGATGATTTCGCGCGCGCCGATCGCGAGCTGCGCGAGAAGCTGCGGCGTCCCGCCGTGTTCTTCGACCGCGACGGCGTGCTCAACCACGATTCCGGCTACACGTTCGAGTCGCACAAGCTTGAATGGATCGAGGGGGCGCGCGAGGCGGTTAAGGCGGTCAACGACGCCGGCTATTTCGCCTTCGTCATCACCAATCAATCCGGCGTCGCGCGCGGCTATTACGAGGAGCATCACGTCGTCGCCCTGCACCGCTGGATGGCGGACCAGATGGCAGAGGTCGGCGCGCATCTCGACGCCTTCGAATATTGCCCGGATCATCCCGATGGAACCGTCGCGCGCTATTGCCGCGTCAGCGACCGCCGCAAGCCGGCGCCCGGCATGATCACCGACCTCGCGCAGCGCTTTCCGGTCGATATGACGCGCAGCATGGTGATCGGCGACAAGCCGAGCGACATCGAGGCCGCGCAGGCTGCCGGCCTCCCCGGCCATCTGTTCGAGGGCGGCAATCTCGAGGCGTTTGTTAGACGGCGCCTGAACCCGGTGGACAAGGCTTAGATCCGCCTTGCAAAAACTGCTGCATCCCCGGGCATTTGGCAGCTTTCGGGCGCTGCTCTGTTGCGCGCGACCGCCAGTGTGCTATAGCGCCATCTTGTTGCGAATACTGGCTTAATCGCCTTCTGGGGTCCGGCATGGCAGATCTGAGGGACGCCCGCGTCCTCGTTACCGGCAGCGACGGCTTCATCGGTTCGCATGTCGTTGAGGAGCTGGTGAAAGCCGGAGCCCGCGTCAAGGCGGTCGTCTACTACAACTCCTTCAATTCCTGGGGCTGGCTGGACACGGTTCCCGCCGACATCATGAAGTCCGTGGAGGTGGTCGCGGGCGACATCCGCGATCCGCATTTCATGATCGCGGCCGCCAGCGGCTGCACCGACGTGCTGCACCTGGCGGCACTGATCGCGATCCCCTTTTCCTATGTCGCGCCCGATTCCTACGTCGAGACCAATGTGCGCGGCACCGTCAACGTGCTCCAGGCGGCGCGCATGGCCGGCGTGCGGCGCTTCGTGCAGACCTCGACCAGCGAGGTCTACGGCACGGCGCAGGTCGTGCCGATCAAGGAGAACCATCCGCTGGTCGGCCAATCGCCCTACTCGGCCTCGAAGATCGCCTCCGATCAGATGGCGCTGTCGTTCCAGGCCTCGTTCGACATGCCGGTCGTCGTGATCAGGCCGTTCAACACCTATGGGCCGCGGCAATCGGCGCGCGCGGTGATCCCGACCATCATCAGCCAGATCGCGACCGGCAAGCGCAGGATCCGTCTCGGCGCGGTCAGTCCGACGCGCGACTTCTCCTTCGTCACCGACACCGCGCGCGGCCTGATCGCAGGCCTCACCGCACCGGCCGAGCAGTGCGTCGGCCAGACCATCAATCTCGGCAGCGGCTTCGAGATCTCGGTCGGGGCGACCGTCGAGATGATCGCGGATGTGATGGGCGTCAAGATCGAGATCGAGACCGACGAGGCGCGCCTGCGTCCGGCCAACAGCGAGGTCGAGCGGCTCTGGGCCGACAATTCCAAGGCACGCCAGCAGCTCGGCTGGAGCCCGGAGTTCGGCGGGATCGACGGCATGCGCCGCGGCATCGAGAAGACGGCAAGCTGGTTCACCAATCCCGCCAATCTCAGCCGATACAAGGCGGACGTCTACAATGTCTGAGGCAATTGTGGGAACGGCCGCAACCAGATCACCCGCCTTCGATCCGAAAGCCGTGGTCGATGCCGTCCGGCGCGCCGCCGGCACGCCCAACGGCATCCTCGGCCTGCACGAGCCGGTGTTTGCCGGCAACGAGGTCTCCTATCTCGAGGAGTGCATCAAGAGCACCTTCGTGTCCTCGGTCGGCCCGTTTGTCGACCGCTTCGAGCGCATGCTGGAAGAAGTGACGGGCGCAAGGCGCGCCGTCGCCGTCGTCAACGGCACCGCGGCGCTGCACGCCTGCTTCCACCTCGCCGGCGTCGAGCCCGGCGACGAGGTGATGTCGCCGGCGCTGACCTTCATCGCGACCACCAACGCGATCGCCTATTGCGGGGCGGTGCCGCATTTCATCGACAGCTCGCTCACGACGCTCGGCATGGACCCGCGCGCCCTCGCCGCGCGGCTCGAGGCGATTGCCGAGCGCACGCCCAAGGGCACGATCAATCGCGAAAGCGGACGCCGCATCGCCGCGATCTCGCCGATGCACACATTCGGGCATCCCGTCGAGCTCGACGAGATCGCCGCGATCGCAAGCGACTGGGGCATTGCGCTGGTCGAGGATGCCGCGGAATCGCTGGGCTCGACCTACAAGGGCCACGCCGTCGGATCGCAGGCGCGGCTCGCGGCGCTGAGCTTCAACGGCAACAAGATCGTCACCACCGGCGGCGGCGGCGCCATCCTCACCAATGACGAGGAGCTCGGACGCCGCGCCAAGCATCTCACCACCACCGCGAAGCTGCCGCACAAATGGGCCTTCGTGCATGACGAGATCGGCTTCAACTACCGCCTGCCCAACCTGAACGCCGCGCTCGGCTGCGCCCAGCTCGAGCAGCTCGACGGTTTCCTGGCGAGCAAGCGCCGGCTGGCTGCGGCCTATGAGCGCGTCTTTGCCGATGTACCCGGCGTGCGCTTCTCGCGCGAGCCCGATGGCACCACGAGCAATTACTGGCTGAACGCGATCCTGCTCGACGAGGCCTATGCCGGCCGGCGCGACGACGTACTCACGGCGCTGAACGAAGCCGGCTTCGGCGCACGCCCGGCCTGGACCCTGATGCACCGCCTGCCGATGTTCGCGCAGAGCCCGCGCGGCGATCTCGCCACCGCCGAATCGATCGAACGCCGCCTGATCAACCTGCCGAGCAGCGCCAGCATCAGGGCCCGCGATGAATAGCGGCGCGCGAAAGATCTGCTTCGTCACCGGCAGCCGGGCCGATTTCGGACTGCTGGTCTGGCCGATGCGCGCGATCCGCGAGACATCAGGCCTGACGCTTCAGCTCATCGCCACCGGCATGCATCTCGCGCCCGAGTTCGGCTACACCTTCAACACCATCCGCGACGAGGGCTTCGAGGTCGACGAGCGCGTCGAGACGCTGCTTGCCAGCGACACCGGCGCCGGCGTCGCGAAGTCGGTCGGGCTCGGCGTGATCGGATTTGCCGACGCCTTCGCACGGCTGCACCCCGATCTCGTGGTCCTGCTCGGTGACCGCTTCGAGATGTTCGCGGCCGCGCAGGCCGCGATGTTCATGCGGCTGCCGATGGCGCATCTGTTCGGCGGCGACGTCACCGAAGGCGCGGTCGATGAGTCCATCCGCCACGCCATCAGCAAGATGTCGCACCTGCATTTTGCCAGCAATGCGGGATCAGCGCAGCGGCTGGTCCAGCTCGGCGAGGACCCGTCCCGCATTCACACCATCGGTTCGGTCGGCATCGACGCGATCAAGCGTCTCGAGCTGATGGACCGCGACAGCATCGGCCGCGCGGTCGGCCTGCCACTCGGCGAGCGCAATGCGCTCGTGACGTTCCACCCGGTCACGGTCGAGGCTGGCCGCTCGATGGCCGAGCTGGACGAGCTGTTTGCGGCGCTGTCGGCGCTCGATCCCGCCTTCCGCCTCATCTTCACGCTCGCCAATGCCGATGCCGAGGGACGTGCGCTGAACGAGCGCACCAAGGCCTTCGCAGCCGCCCGGCCGAACACCATCGCAGTCGCCTCGCTGGGGCAGCTCCGCTATCTCAGCCTGATGAGCCAGGTAGACGTCGTGATCGGCAATTCGTCGAGCGGCATTCTCGAAGCGCCGTCATTCGGCGTTCCCACGGTGGACGTCGGCGACCGCCAGAAGGGACGCGAGCGCGCGGCTTCGGTGTTTCACACGGCGCCCGAACGCGGCGCGATCGGCGGCGCCATCGCGCAAGCGCTTCAGCGCGGCCGCAAGGACACCGTCAATCCCTATGGCGACGGCGACTCCAGCCGGCGATTTGCCGACATCATTGCCGGCATCCCGGATTTCGGGCAGCTCCTGAAGAAAAGCTTCCACGACCTTCCGGCAAGCGGAGCGCGGCCATGACGACGCACACGCTGATCATCGCGGAAGCCGGCGTCAATCACGACGGCAGCCTGGACAAGGCACTGGCGCTCGTCGATGCGGCAGCCGATGCCGGCGCCGACATCGTCAAGTTCCAGACCTTCAATGCGAAGGCGCTGGCCGGTGGAGCCGCGAAGAAGGCCGACTACCAGCAGCGGACGACGGACGCCGAAGAGAGCCAGCTCGCCATGCTGGAGCGGCTGGAACTGCCGCAGGCCGCTCACCACACGCTGATCGCGCGCGCCGCCGAACGCGGCATCGAATTCCTGTCGACGCCGTTCGATGACGCCTCGCTTGGCTTCCTGCTGTCGCTGAAGCTGCCGCGCATCAAGATCGGATCGGGCGATCTCACCAATGCACCGCTGCTGCACGCGGCAGCGCGGGCCGGCGCGACGCTGATCCTGTCGACGGGCATGGCGACCCTCAGCGAGATCGAGGAAGCGTTGGGCGTGTTGGCGCATGGCTACGCGCAGCGTAACGATCCTGCCGGCATCGCCTCGTTCCGCGCGGCATGGCGCGATCCGGCGGCACGCGCCGCGCTCGCGCGGCACGTCAGCCTGCTGCATTGCACGACCGAATATCCCTGCCCCATCGCCGATGTGAATCTCGCCGCGATGGCGACGATGCGATCCGCCTTCCAGCTTCCGGTCGGCTATTCCGATCACACCGACGGCTTCGAGATTTCAGTCGCCGCGGTTGCGCTCGGCGCAACGGTCATCGAGAAGCACCTGACGCTCGACCGCAATGCGCCCGGTCCCGACCACGCGGCCTCGCTCGAGCCCGACGATTTCAAGCGGATGGTCAGCGCCATCCGCAACGTCGAGGCCGCGCTCGGCGATGGCGTGAAGACGCCGAAAGAGTCCGAGGTCAGGAATGTGCCGGTGGCGCGCAAGAGCATCGTGGCGGCGCGCGCACTGAAGGCCGGCGAGATCATCGGCCCGGCCGATATCACCGCCAAGCGGCCGGGCGCGGGGCGGCCGCCGATCGAGTATTGGTCCCTGATCGGAACCGCGGCGCCGCGGGCGCTCGAACCCGACGATCCGGTCTAAAGCGCGATGGAATGCATCGCGCTTTAGGCTGTTTGTTTGAGCATGATCTTTTCGGAAAACCGCTGCGCACTTTTCCGGATCATGCTCTAGCGGCGAGGCTTTGCGGGAACCCCGCGCAGCACGGAGCCGGGCGGCCATGAACCCGTGACGACAGAACCCATCGCCACCAGCGTATCGTTGCCGATGGAAATGTGATCGCGGACACGGCTGCCGAGCCCGACAAAGCAATTGTCGCCGATCTCCGCGCCGCCGCCCACCACCGTTCCCGGCGACAGATGCGTGTAGTGCCCGACACGCACGTCGTGCTTGACGACTGCGGCCGAATTGATGATGCAGTGATGCCCGATCATGCTTCGCGCATTGACGATCGCGCCCGGCATGACGACGCTGCCCGCGCCGATCGTTGCCGACGGTGAGACGAACGCGCGCGGATGAATCACCGACGCCCAACGCTTACCGATTATCTGGCGACGCGCGGGCCCCGCCCGCATCGTTCCGATCCGACCACGAAGGCGGCATCCGGATAGTTCGGCGCAACATCGTCGGTTCCGAGATAGCGCGCATCCCCCAGCGTTCCCGGCTGGCGATCGAGGAAACCGACGACGTTGAACTGGCCCGACAGGAGCGCCGCCTCATAGACCATGAAGGCATGCTCGCCGCCGCCAATGATGATCGGATCGTCCATCGTGATTCCCTTATGCGCGCCTCGATCTTAGCGACCGGACCATGGCACTTCAAACCGCCGGATCGGGCCCGAAAACGCTAGAATTAACAAGGACAACGCAGGATCGCCTGGCGGGGTTGACGCCGCCTCTCGCAGCCGCGATATAGCAGGCTCAGCCGTGGGCGGCCCCCAATATCTGGCGTATGCGAGGCAGATTGCCATGAAATCCTGGCGTAAGGCCGTCGTTGGAACGCAGGCGACCGTGGGCGAGGCCATTGCCGCGATCGAGAGCGGCAGCATCCAGATTGCGCTGGTACTCGACGACCAGAACCGCCTGCTCGGCGTGGTCACCGACGGCGACGTCAGGCGCGGGCTGCTGCGCGGCATCCCGCTCACCGGGCTTGCCACCGACATCATGAACCGCGTGCCGGTGTCGGCTCCGGCGACGCTGTCCCGCGACGACCGCCTGCATCTGATGCGGCACAAGTCGATCAAGCAGCTCCCGCTTGTCGACGAAGGCGGCCATCTGGTCGTGGTGGAGACGCTCGATGAGCTGCTCGAGCCGCGCCACTACGCCAATCCGGTCCTGATCATGGCCGGCGGCCTCGGCGAGCGCCTGGGCGCGCTGACGCGCGACGTCCCGAAGCCCATGCTCAATGTCGGCGGCAGGCCCCTGCTCGAGACGATCGTCCGCAACGTGGTGCAGCAGGGTTTTTCCAACATCTACATCTCGGTCAACTACAAGGCCGAGACGATCAAGGGCCACTTCGGCGACGGCGCCGCCTTCGGCGCCAACATCCAATACGTGCACGAGACCGAACGGCTGGGCACCGCCGGTGCGCTCGGGCTGTTTCCGGCGCCGCCGGATCTGCCGATGATCGTCACCAACGGCGACATCCTCACCACGATCAATTACGGCGCGCTTCTCGACTTCCACAACGGAACGCCGGCGGAAGCGACGATGGCCGTCCGCGAGCACAAGGTGCACGTCCCCTATGGCGTCGTTTCCACGTCCGAGGGCTTTCTCCAGACCATTCGCGAGAAGCCGACCGAGAGCTGGTTCGTCAGCGCGGGCATCTACGTGATTGGAAGCTCCGTCTTCCGCCACGTCGCCCCCGGCGTCAGGATCGACATGCCGACCGTGCTGGAGCGGGTGATCGCCGACGAGGGACGCGTCGCGGTCTATCCGATCCGCGAATACTGGCTCGACATCGGCCGCCTCGAGGATTTCGAGCAGGCGCATGCGGAGTTTCATGAGGTCTTCCCGTGACCTCGACAAAAGCCGTCGTGATCGGTCTCGGCTCGATCGGCACAAGGCATGCGCGGATCCTGCGTGAGCTCGGCCTTGAGGTCGCGACGGTGAGCCGCCGTGACGGCGGCGACTATGGGTCGATTGAAGAGGCCGTCGCCGGTACGCAACCGGATTACGCGGTGGTTGCCACCGAAACCGCGCGTCATGCCGACGATTTGCAAGCGCTCGCGCAGGCCGGCTTCCGCGGCGCGGTCCTGGTCGAGAAACCGCTGTTCGCGACGGCGGCGGCGCCGCCGAAATATCCGTTCGCCCATATCAGCGTCGGCTACAATCTGCGCTTCCATCCGGTCATGACGGGCCTCATCGAGCAAATGCGGGGGCGCGAGGCGATCACGGTCGCTGCCTATGTCGGACAGGACATCAGGGACTGGCGGCCCGGCCGCGACCATCGCACCACCGCATCCGCCACAACCGACGCCGGCGGCGGCGTGCTGAGAGATCTCAGCCACGAGCTGGACTATCTGCTGTGGCTGTTCGGGCCGTGGCACCGCGTCGCTGCGCTCGGCGGCGCGTCCGGCGCGCGCGACATCGACGTCGACGACCATCTCGACCTGCTGCTCGACATGCAGCGTGCGCCGTCCGTCCACGTCCACATGGATTATCTCGACCGCCAGGGCATCCGCCGCATCCGCGTCAATGTCGACGACGACACCATCGAGGCCGATCTCATCGGCAGCCGCCTGACCGTCAACGGCAAGGCAACGGACATCCCCAGCGAGCGCGACCAGAGCTATCGCGACATGCATGTCGCGGCGATGCGGGGCGCGAGACCGGCCTGCTCTCTGCCCGAGGCGCTCGGCGTCGTGCATTTGATCGACGCCAGCGAGCGCGCGCTACGCAGCAAGACCTGGATATCGCCATGAGCCTCCTCTGCACCATCTGCGCGCGAGGCGGCTCGAAGGGGGTCGTCGGCAAGAATGCGCGCGATCTGCTCGGCAAGCCCGTGCTCGCCTGGAGCATCGCGCAGGCGCGCGAGACCGGCCTGTTCGATGCGATCGCCTTCAGCAGCGATTCGGACGCGCTGCTCGAAGCGGCGCTGAAGGCCGGCGCCGACATCGCGGTCAAGCGTCCGGACGAGATGGCGACAGATACCGCGCCGAAGCTGCCGGCGATCCGTCATTGTCTCGAGCAGGCCATGGCGCGAACCGGCACGACGCCGGAGATCTTCGTCGATCTCGACGTCACCTCGCCGCTCCGGCTCGCCTCCGACATCACCGGCGCGGTGGCCTTGCTGCGCGAGAGCGGCACCCGCAACGTCATCACCGGAGCGCCGGCGCGGCGCTCGCCCTATTTCAACCTGGTCGAGCAGCGCACCGACGGCAGCGTCGGCCTCTCCAAATCCGCCAATCCTCCGATCACGCGCCGGCAGGATGCGCCGCGCTGCTTCGACATGAACGCCTCGATCTATGTCTGGCGCGTCGCATCGTTCCTGGAGCAGCCCGCGGTCTTCTATCCCGACACGCGTCTGTTCGAGATGCCCGAGGAGCGTTCGATCGACATCGATTCCGATCTCGATTTTGCGCTGGTGGAACTGTTACTGCGCCAGCGACTGGCGGCCTGAGGGAGCTTAAGCGATGACCACGAGCTTCAAGGCTCTGTTCGACCTGACCGGCCGCACCGCCGTGGTGACCGGCGGATGCGGCATTCTCGGGCGTCGCTTCGCAGACGGCCTCGCCGAGTTCGGCGCCAATGTCGCGATCGTCGATCTCGATCAGGCCGCAACCGACGCTGCGGCCGCCGACCTCGCCTCGCGCCACTCTATCCGCGCCAAAGGCTATGGCTGCGACATCACCCAGCCCGGCTTCGTGCGCGCCACGGCCGATGCGCTCGAAGCCGACCTCGGACCGGTCTCGATCCTGCTCAACAATGCCGCGAGCAAGGCCCGCGACCTCGACGCCTTCTTTGCACCCGTCGAGACATTCTCGCAGGACACCTGGCGGGAGATCATGGCGGTCAATCTCGACGGCATGTTCAACGTCGCGCAGGTGTTCGGCGGCCGGATGGCCGAGCGCGGCTATGGCGCCATCGTGCAGACCGCCTCGATCTATGGACTGATGGCCCCGGACCAGCGCATCTACGAAGGCTCCGAATATCTCGGCCGCGCCATCAACACGCCCGCGGTCTACACCGCGTCCAAGGCCGGCGTCATCGGCCTGACCAAGCACCTCGCGACCTACTGGGCGGCGAAAGGCGTTCGCGTCAACACGCTGACGCCGGGCGGCGTCGAGAGCGGACAGAACGAAACCTTCAAGCAGCGTTACGGCGCCCGCATTCCGCTCGGCCGCATGGCCCGTGCCGACGAGATGGTCGGCGCGATGCTGTTCCTGGTGTCCGATGCGGCATCCTACGTGACCGGCCAGAACATCGCGATCGATGGCGGGCTGAGCGCATGGTAGCGAAACGCCAATGATCAAGCGCCTGATCCAGAATACAGTGATTTCGGCGTTTGCCTTCGGCGTGGCCGCGTTGCTTGGCCTTCTGGTCATCCCGCTGATTATCCAGACCTGGGGCGTGACCGAGTTCGGCCTGATCGTCATCTCGCGATTGCTGCTGCCCAGCGGCATGATGGCGGTCCTGGATCTCGGTCTGTCCGAGGTTGCCACCCAGGTGGTCGCGCGCGCGCGCGAGCACCGCAATTGGACGCAGGCGAGTCGCCAGATTGCTTTCCTGGGAGTGGTCTCGATCGCGCTCGCTTTGGCCCTGAGCGCGGTGATCTGGCTGGCGACGCCCTTGCTCGTCATCGTCATGAAGGTCGACGCCGCGTATCTGGAGGCGTTCAGCCGGATCATGCATTACACGGCCCTCGCGAACCTGATCTTTGTTCCGGCGCTGGTATGGGAAGGCATTATCAAGGGCTTCGAGCGCTACAACCTGCTCCGCGTCGCGGAGGTCACCTCGACGGCGGGGTATGTCGGACTGACATTTGCGGCCGCCTCGATGGCGACAGGCTTTGAAGTGGTCGCTTATATCTATCTCGCCACGCTGGTGGCCCGCGCCGTCGTCATCGGAATCGCCGCATTCGTCGCCCTGCGGTACAAGCACGTGCGGTTGCTGCCGTGGACGCGCGACATCCGCCGGGATATTCTGCATCGTTGCGTGCTGCTCCTGCAAGGCAAGCTGATGGGCAGCATTTCCGGCCCCCTCCAGCCGTTCCTGATCGGATTGCTGTTCGGCCCCAAGGCTGTCGGCACCTACGACGCGCTGGTGCGATTGTCGCGGGTCTCCAAGATCGTCGTCAGCCTTCTGACATCCGCCTTGCTCCCCGTTGCCAGCCGCCTCGACGAGCGCGGCAGCGTGGGATCGTTCCAGCGCCTCGGCGACCTCGGCCTCGTCATGATGCCGATGTTCGTGGTGCCGCCGCTTGCCGCAACCGCGATCCTCTCGCCCGAGATCATGAACATCTGGATTGGTTCCCTGCTGACGCCGTATGCGTTCTGGATGGGCCTGAGCTTCCTGGTTCCGATCTGCGCGCAATACGTGACAATCGGGAGCCTGATCTTTCTGACCCGACCCGAGGTGCAGGCCCGGCTCAACAAGCTGATGGCCATTCAGCTCCTGATCTGGGCGGCGGTCTCCGCCGCGACATTGCATCTGTTCGCGGAACGTGCGCTGATCCTCGGCCAGGTCGTCGGCAGCATCGCGGTCCTGCCCTGGCAGCTGGAAGAATTGCGCAGCGCACTCGCACTCGAGCGCAATCGCTTCATCAAGGTGCTTGGAACCCAGTTCGCTATCCTGGTGCTGGCAAGCATTTTTCTAGCGACAATTGCAGGTTACATTCGCTTTGACAGCGTGCTAAAGCTCGCGCTCTGTTCCATGGTTTTCTGCCTGATCACCTGGGTGCTCCAATACTTCCTGGTACTCGACAAGCGGCACCGGACTGTATTTCCGGCGGTCGGACAATTAATGGGACTGACATCCAAAAGCAGTTGAATGAACATCCGCGCGACAGACACGAAAGCCGTCCCCACAGATTTCCCTCCAGCCTCGTTGTCGGATAGGGTGGCGACTTATGCGCTCGACGCGGCAAAGAGCGTCGGCCGCCTCGCAATGCGCCGCGTGAAGCGCACTGCCAATGTCGTGGATTCCGAGTACAACCTGTTGCATTGGCAGCGAACGCTGTCGGAAAAAAGCTGGACGAGGTGCGCAAGCATCGTCGACTTCCTCGCCCCAGCGAATTCTGCGAGTGATCTTCGCAAGGTCGACAATCAGATCTGCAGGGTCGCCGCCGACGACTACTATCGCTATCGCGCGAGAGCTCTCGGCGAACTGCTCGCCCGGTACACGGGGGACGCCACGGAGATCATCGAGCTCGGCGCGGGCTGCGGCGTCAACCTGCTGTCGCTCCACCTCAATCATCCCGATTGGCGGCTGCGCGGCTTCGACATCGCGCCGAACGGCATCGCAGCCGGCCGCGAAATCGCCGCGTATTATGGCCTGTCGGACCGGATCTCGCTCGACAGGATCGACCTGACCGACGGCAACGATCCGAATTATCCCGCGATCGCGGACCAAGTCGTCTTCACCTATTTCTGCATCGAGCAGATTCCCTATGACGTCCGGAAGGTCGTGGACAACATCATCGCGGCGAGGCCGAAGCGCGTCATCAACATCGAGCCGACGACCGAGCTGCTGAACCTCGCAAGTCCGCGAGATATCGTCAGCTTCCTCTACATCCGCTCGGTCGACTACCAGACGCAGTTGTTCTCGATCCTCGACGACTACGAGCGGCAGGGCCGCGTCCGCATTTTGGCTAGAGAGCGGATGCCGTTCGCGCCGACGATCCACAATGATGGTTTTTTATACTGCTGGGAGCCCCTATGACAACCATCAACCCCGCCTCGGATGCACCTGCCGTCAAAAAGCAGAAGATCAACCAGCTCCGCCGCCTGCTGTGGCACGTCAATCGCACCGATCTCGGTTGGGTGACCAAGACCGCGATCGCGAGCATGCAACCGGGCGCGCGTGCCAGGCGCCGCGCCGTTCTCGACGGGCTGCCATCGTCGCCGGATTGGAGCGAAGCAAGCCGCAAGCTCGCCCATGACGGCTACATCGACGTCACCTCGCTGGTCGATCGCTCGCTAGCCGAAGCAGTTCTCGACGTCGGCCAATCCAAGGTCGCGCGGCTCAATGAGCTTTCGGGCAAGCAGCAGCTCGGTCACAAATCGTTCTGGGTCAGCCTGCTCGACGAGGATCTCGTCAACGGCGCGTTCGCGACCGACCATCCCTTCGTGCGCTACGCGTTGCAGCCCGGCATGCTCCGCGTCATCGGCGACTTCATGCACGACCTGCCGCAATTGTCGGACGTGCTGCTCACCTTGTCGCGTCCGACCGAGAACAAGACGCTGAGCTATTCGCAGCTCTGGCATCTCGATCACGACGACAAGCGCGTCTGCAAGCTCTTCATCTATCTCACCGACGTGCGCGACACCGCCGACGGCCCCCTCACCTTCATCCCGGCACCGGCGTCGCGGCCGTTCCGCAACACGATCAAGAGCCACATGAGCGATGACAAAGTCTTCGCGAAGGTGGACCGCTCCGCGGTGAAGGAGCTGGTTGCGCCGCGACTGACATCATTCATCGTCAACACCGCACGTTGCCTGCACATGGGCAGCCGGATCTTCTCGGACCGCACGCGCCTGCTCTATACGGCGACCTATATCCAACCGCCGCGCATGTTTCCTGAACCCCCGCCCCGCTTCCGCGCCGTCGGCCCCGTTTCTGACATCGAGCGCGCGGTGATGCGCCTCTGATCCGTCCGGACAGGAACCTGATCATGCGTGTCGGCCTGGTGGTCGATCACCCCAAGCGTGACCTGCCGGGTGCAGTCATGCTCGGCTATCAACTCGCGCGGCGCGGCGTCTCGGTCGTGCTGGTGCCGATGTACGAGCAGGCCGTCGATGTCCCGCGGCTCGGGCTCGACGCGCTGGTCGTCAACTATGCGCGCCCGGTCAATCTCGACCTGATGCGCAGCTTCGCCAAGGCGGGCCTTGCGCTCTACGTGCTCGACACCGAAGGCGGCGTGCTCGCCGAGAAGGGCGGCAACTCGCCGCCGGCGATGGCCGCACACATCAAGGGCAGCGGCTACGCCGAGATCCTGGCCGGCTATTTCTTCTGGGGCAGCCGGCTGCACGACGCCTTCCGGGCGGCAGGAACCATGAAGCCGGAGCAGCTTCACCTCACCGGATGCCCGCGTTTCGATTTTGCGGCGCCACGCTGGCGCGCGCTGCTCGACGGCGAGCCGCGCGGCTATCTGCTGGTCAACGCCAACTTCCCGCTGGTCAATTCACGCTTCACCGGCAAACCGGGCGGCGAGCGCGAGGCGATGGTGCGCGCCGGCTGGGACGGCGCCTATGTCGACCGCTTCATCGCGGACCTGAAGCAGGTCTTTGCGAACTACCTCGCCGAGATCGACCGGCTCGCCGCGGTGCGGCCTGACCGCACCGTTCTCGTGCGTCCGCATCCTTTCGAGAGCGAGGATGTCTATCGCAACGCACTCGCGCGCCATGGCAACGTCCTGATCGACGGCACCGGCAGCGTGCTCGACCGCATCCGCAACGCGGCCGCCGTCGTGCACCTCAACTGCGGCACGGCCGTCGAATCCGTCCTGCTCGGAAAACTGCCGCTCCAGCTCGAATATCTGAACACGCCCGTCACCGCCGGCCATGCCGCCCTGCCCGCGCGCGTGAGCCGCCCGGTCACTTCGTTCGACGAGCTGCTTGGCGCGATCGACCACGTCGAGCGCGAGACCGAAACCTTCGATTTCGCGCGCGTCCACGCCGCCGATATCGAGGCGTTCTTTCACCTCAACGACGGACAGGCCGCCGAACGGGTCGCCGACGTCCTGACTGCTGAGGGCAATTCGCGCCGGCCTTACGTGTCGCTGCTGGCGACCGTGAAGGGCACGCGCGACAAGCCGAGCATCGGCCAGATCGTCAAGGGCGCCGCGAGCGCCGTGCTCGGATCGGCCATCACCGAACGGCTGCGCAGCCGGTTCAATCCGGCCCGGCGCGACAAGCGGATCGAGCCGGTCTTCGTCAGGACCCTGCTTCAGCGTATCGCAACTCATGACGGCGCGAGCCCGTCGCAATTCACCGCAACGCGCGCGCATTGCGCGACCACGGGCTTGCCGCTCGCGAGCATTGCCATCGAACCCGCCCGATAGACCATGGCCACATCTGCAAGAACCATCCTCATCACCACGCTCGCCGAATACCAGACCCGGTTCTGGCTCCCGGTCGCGCAGCGGCTGCGCGCGGCGGGCAACGACGTCGAGCTGCTCGCCTTCGACGATCGCAGCGCCGAGATGTCGGCGGCCGAGGGCGTGCCTGTTACGAACATGTACCGCGAGGGTCTCAAGAGCGGCCCCTCGCCCGACGATCGCGGCGCGTTCGATGCGCGTGTCGCCGCCTACGGGCTCGACGGGACCAACTTCCTGTTCAGCCATGAGCGCTTCACCTTCGGCATCCGCGATACGGCCGGCTTGCGCCGGCGCTTCATGATCTATGCCAATGCGATGGAGACGGTGCTCGACCGGCTGGAGCGGCAGGGCAAGCGCGTCGAGCTGGTGCAGGAGCTCGGCGGCTTTCTCTCGGTGATCGCGAGCTTCTACGCCGCCCGGCGCCGCAACATCCGCAACTGGTTCATCGAGCCGTCCTTCTTTCGCGGCCGCATGTACTTCACACCCGACACGCTCGGCGCGCCCGACGTGATGCCGACGCCGGCAGACGCGGTGTCGCCGGAAGTGCGGGCCTATCTCGACGACACGCTGACGCAGCGGGCGATCGTCATCCCCAAGAAGGACCAGCATCATTATTCGGCGGCCTTCAAGAAGGTCGTGAACCTGCGCAACGCCCGCCGCCTCACCGAGAAACTGTGGGACCAGTTCGCGCTCGGCAAGCACCAGGAGTTCGGGCACAATCTGCGCCACGCCCGCGTGCACGCCGCGATGGCGCTCAATGCGACGCGGCTGCGCAAGCTCTACAAGCCGATCCCCGAGGCGCCCTTCGTCTACTATCCGTTCCACGTTCCGGCCGACATGGCGCTGACGCTGCGCTCGCCCGACTATCTCGACCAGGTCGCAACCGTCGACTTCCTGTTGCGAACGATCCCGGACTCGCATGTGCTGGTGGTGAAGGAACATCCCGCCCAGATCGGCGCGATCTCGGCCGACCGCCTGTTCGAGCTGGCGCGCCGGTTCGACAATTTCGTGCTGCTGCCGCCGCAGACCAACAATTACACCGTGCTCAATCGCGCCGATGCGATCATCTCCGTCAACAGCAAGTCGGGTGCCGAAGCCTTGCTGCTCGGCAAGCCGGTGGTGGTGATGGGCGATGCGTTCTATCGCTCCTGCCCGCTGGTCTATGCGGTCGACCGTCTCGCGGACGTGCCCGCGCGGCTGCGCGAGGCGCTCGCCGCCGGGCCGTTCGATCCGGCGAGGGGGGCGCCCTTTTTCGAAGCGGCCTGGCGCAAGTCTTATCCAGGCGAGCTCTACATCAGCGATCCCAAGCTGCTCGACACGTTTGCGGCCTCCTTGCGTGCCGCGATCGCCGAGCCCGCCCGCGCGAATTGAACGGACCCGTCAATGCCGCTCGTCTCGATCATCACCCCATCCTGGAACGTCGAAGGCCTGATCGAGGAGACCATCCGCTCGGTGCAGAGCCAGAGCTTTGCCGATTGGGAGCTCCTGATCGCCGACGATTGCTCGACCGACAGGACACCTGAGATCATCGCCGACATCGGCGCGCGCGATCCGCGCGTCAAGCTGATCCGGCAGGCGAAGAACGGCGGGCCGGCGCTGGCGCGCCAGGCCGCGATCGACCAGGCGCAGGGCCGCTATCTCGCCTTCCTCGACAGCGACGATCTGTGGCTGCCCGAGAAGCTCGAGCGGCAGCTCGCCTTCGCGAAAGAGAAGAAGGCCGCGCTCAGCTACACCGCGTTCCGCCGCATCAACGAGACCAACACGGTCACCGGACGGCTGATCGAGGTGCCGGCCTCGCTCACTTACGGTCAGCTCCTGAAGAACACCGCGATCGCAACCCTGACCGCGATGGTCGACCGCGAGATCGCAGGTCCCATCGCGATGAAGAACGAGGGCTACGACGATTTCTGCCTGTGGCTCTCGATCCTGAAGCGCGGCCACACCGCATACGGCCTCAACGAGGACCTGTCCCGCTACCGGGTCAGGGGCTCCTCGGTCTCCAGCCGCCCGATGCGCTCGGCCAAATGGGTCTGGCAGATCTACCGCAATGTCGAGCACCTCTCGCTGGTCCGATCGGCCTGGTGCTTCGCCCATTGGGGGGCGCGGGCCTGGCTGAAGCGGCGGGAGTTCTAGACGCATGGCGAGCACCCGGCTGAAAAAAGTGCGAGAACAACCCCATGCACAGTAGGGGTATTTAAATACCTGAATCCAAGCCACTTGGCTATTGGCGAGTCCGGCCGTTGCCGATACCACTCAGCCCGCTCCCGCCGCGGACAATCTGGAACCGATCATGCCGTTTGAAAGCTACAAGAACAGCCGCATCCTCGTCACCGGAGGCGCCGGCTTCATCGGATCGCACATCTGCGAGCGACTGCTCGATGCCGGTGCCGAGGTGGTGTCGGCGGACAATTATTTCACCGGCAGCCGGCGCAACATCGCCCATCTGATCGCCAATCCGCTGTTCGAGGCGGTCCGGCACGACGTCACCTTCCCGCTCTACATCGAGGTCGACGCGATCTTCAACCTGGCCTGCCCAGCCTCGCCGATCCACTACCAGCGCGACCCCGTGCAGACCACCAAGACCTCGGTGCACGGCGCCATCAACATGCTCGGCCTCGCCAAGCGGCTGAAGGCGCGCATCTTCCAGGCCTCGACCAGCGAGGTCTACGGCGACCCGCTGATCCATCCCCAGACCGAGGATTACTGGGGCAACGTCAATCCAATCGGCATCCGCTCCTGCTACGACGAGGGCAAGCGCTGCGCCGAGACGCTGTTCTTCGACTACTGGCGCCAGCACGGCCTGCCGATCAAGGTCGCCCGCATCTTCAACACCTACGGCCCGCGCATGCAGCCCAATGACGGCCGCGTGGTGTCGTCCTTCATCGTCCAGGCGCTGAAGGGCGAGCCGATCAGCGTGTTCGGCGACGGCGGACAGACCCGCTCGTTCTGCTATGTCGACGATCTCGTCGAGGCGATCATGCGGCTGATGCTGACGAACGAAGACATCACCGGCCCGATCAACATCGGCAATAATTCCGAGTTCACCATCCGCGAGCTCGCCGAGAAGGTCATCGAGCTCACGGGATCGCGCTCCAGGCTGGAGTTCAAGCCGTTGCCGCAGGACGATCCGCGCCAGCGCCAGCCCGATCTCACCAAGGCGAAGGCCGCTCTGAACTGGGAGCCGAAGGTGGCGCTCGAGGACGGCCTGAAAGAGACCATCGCCTATTTCAAGCACTCGCTGGAAATCGCCTGATACGCTCGCAACTCTCCTCGTCCGCAGCGAGCCCGTCGGCCATGAGCGCACCGTCCAGGATGATCAGCGACCTCCGGTCACGGCTGGACTCGACGGCCGCGCTGACGGTTCTGGTGCTGCTGCACAGCGCCCTCACCTGCCTGTCGCTGATCAAGGTCGCGACCTTTCAGTACTATATCAGCTTCAACGTCGAGCGCCTCTGGATCGCGATCATCGTTGCGGTCGGCTTCTCCGTCGTTTCGTTGCTGTTCGTCGTCGCCCGCTTCAGCTTCGGCTATTTCGTCGGGTTCTATTTCTACACGATGATCCTGGGCTTCCTCTGGATCGAGGTGTTCTCCCATTACAGCTACGAGCAATTGCCCGCAGGCATCTCGGCGGCGCTGGCGCTGGTGCTCTTCCTGTTGCCGGTGCTATTCGTCAAGGCGCCGCTGCGACAGCGCTTTACGTTGTCGAACGCACATTTCGAGCATCTGCTGACGCTGATCCTGGCCGTCTCGATGATCACCATCGCCGTGGCGGCGACCTACAATTTCCGCCTGGTCTCGGTCGCCAACATCTACGACTATCGCGACTCGCTCGAATTTCCGGCCGCGGTGCGATATCTGATGGGCTGGGTCTCCAGCACGCTGCTGCCGTTCGCCTTCGCCTGCTACTGGCTGCTCGGCCATCGCTGGCGTGCCGCGCTGGTCCTGATCCTGCTCCTGTTGTTCTACCCCATCACGCTGACGAAGTTCGCCTTCTTCACGCCCGCCTGGTTGATCGCCCTGGCGGTGCTCTCGCGCCTTCTGGAGGCGAGAACGGCAGCCATCGCATCGATCTTCGTCCCGATGCTCGTTGGCCTCGTCGTGATCGTCGTGACCGGCGCCGCCCTCGGCAGCATTCCCGGCAGATACTTCGACATCGTCAACATCCGGATGATCGCGACCGCATCCAGCGCTCTCGACATCTATAACAATTTCTTCTCGAGCCACCCACTGACCTGGTTCTGCCAGATCTCCGTCCTCAAGCCGCTGATGCATTGTCCCTACGATGTGCAGCTGTCCGTCCTGATGCAGGACGCGTACGAGCTCGGCAAATTGAATGCGTCGCTGTTTGCGACCGAAGGGATCGCGTCCGTCGGTATCTATCTCGCACCTTTGACCGCGCTCGCATCGGGCTTCGTGCTGGCGCTCGGCAATCGTGCATCCGCGGGCCTGCCGCCCCGCTTCATCCTGATTTCCGCCGGCCTGCTGCCGCAGACCCTGCTCAACGTGCCGCTCTCGGTCGCCATGCTCACTCACGGCGCCGCTCTTCTCTTCTTGCTCTGGTACGTGGTGCCTCGGAGTGTCTTTGCACAGGAGCGCTCGTCGGACGGGGAGCGCTCCCGATCCGGCACGGCTGGCTAGCGGGCCGCCGACGCCATCACATCCGCCGTCAACCGGATGAAATCCGCCACGAACGCCTCGACGCGCTGCTCGAGATTCGGCAACAGATTGCGGACGGTCGCAGGCCCGGCCGCCTGCGCAACCTCGGACATTTGATCGGCCAGGGTCTCGGCATCGTGGATGCCGAAATATCGCGCGCTTCCCCCGGTCTGTTCGCGATGAACGTCGATATCGGACAGGATCATCGGGACGCCGAACGACTTCGCCTCCTCGACCGTCGTGCTCCACCCCTCACACTCCGAAGGATTGATGAGAGCGATCGACGCGCGCAGGAGGGCATAGACGTGATCCAGCGGAATCATTCCGAGGTGCCTGAAATTCGTCTCGAGCCCGCGCGACCTGACTTGCCTCATGGTCGTTTCGAACAGATCGGGATCACGGGAGTCCTGCGTATGTCCGGATGCGGCGACGACGACGTCCAGCCCGCGGCGCTTCAAAAGATCAAGCGCATCGATGACGATCCGGTGATTCTTGTGCCGCCAGAACTGGTTCGGCAAATAAAAATAGCGTGGCGGCAGGCCGTAGCTTGCGATCACGTCGGACGGATTCGTGCTCAGCAGCCTGGCTGGCGGCTCGGTCGCAAACCGGACCACGGAGACGCCGTTCGAAAGACCCGGATAAAACTGCTTGAGATCAGCAAGCGCGCTGGCGCTGCTCACCATGATGTGCCGGCCGGACGCGATCTGGACCCGAAAGCCGAGATCGCGCCGCCAATAAGCGCTCCTGGAGAAAAGCTGCGGGAGCAGGCGGTGCTGGAAATCCGGGAACCAGGCGATTGCCGGGAACGGCAGGCGCCAGCCAAAGAAGCGCGCGGATTCGAACACGATGTCGATCTTGCGCAGCTCGAATTCGGCGACGGCGGGGCCGTCCAGACCAAAGGCGACCGCGCGGGCAAGGCCCGTTGCACGGGCAAGACCGGTCGCGGCGTGATCGAACACCGGCGTGCGCACGACCTCGACGGCGGGAATGCCGGCCAGCGCTGCAATCTCCTCGGGATCGTCAGCCGTTCCGGCAAACAGCACGGGGCTCACCGCTCCCGGCGCGTATCTGTTGAGCGCCTCGAACAGATTGCGTTGATAGTTGTAGCCTCCCGCCCACAGGCGGCGCGGAATGTTGGTGAATGCGATCCGCAGCGGCGCACGCTCAGGCACGAGCTTGGCCTTTGAACCATGCGACGTAGTCGGCCAGACCGCGCTCCAGCGGAATGGACCAGTCGAAATTCATGTCGAGCACGCGCCGGTTATCGGCCAGCAGGCTGATCGGATCGCCCGGCCGCGCGACGCCGGAGAACTTCACGGCCGTTTTGCTGCCCCAATGCCCGATCAGGCCCTCGGCAATGCCGGCCACGCTCACGCCTCGCCCGGAGCCGCCATTGATCACGTCAAAATCGTCCTTCCAGGTCCCCTCCGCGACGCGCGCCAGCAGCCGAACGACGTCGCGAACGTCGGTCCAGTCCCGGATCTCGGTCCCCGTTCCTCCGAGATTCAGCGTGCGCTGCTCGCTCCGCAGCCGCGAGCAGATGTCCCAGAGAAGCTGCTTGCGAAGGCTCGGACCGTAGACCGAGAACAATCGCACGACGGCGCAGCGAATGCCGAAGCTCTGGACGTAGCTCTGACACAGCTGCTCCATCATCAGCTTGTGGTGGCCGTAGGGCGACATCGGCGTCAGCACCGCGCTCTCGGGGATCGGCCCGGCGTGATCGGCCCCGTAGACGGCGGCGCTCGACACCACGATCAGCCTGCTCTCGGGCGCAAAGCTTCGAAGCCATTCCAGCAAACGCGCCGTGCTGGCCACGGTCCGCGAAAAGTCCTCGAACGGACGCTCGATCGACAGTCCGACGGACGAGCCGCCGGCCAGGTGGAGGACGTGCGAGGGCAGTCCGTGCGCGGCGGCGAGCGCGCTCAGATTGGCGGCGTCGACTTCGCCATTGATCCAGGTCTGCAAGCCGAGCGCGCGTGCATCGGCCGGATCGAGGGCTCCATGGCCAACGCCATGGACGGCATGCCCGCCGCCCGCCAACTCGCGGACGAGATGGCGGCCGATGAACCCGTTCGCACCGGTAACCCACATCGACATCGCGCTACCTGGAGTCCTGCCGACGAGACATTCGCTTAGCTCGCAGCCACAGTCCTATGGATGGTATCACACGTCCTCTCATCGTTCGTCCGGCGACAATTCCCGGACAATGGTCGCAGGATTGCCCGCGACGATCGAATATGCCGGAACATCCTTGGTGACTACAGCACCCGCGGCGACAATCCCACCCTCACCGATCGTCACACCTCGCATGACCATCGCACAAGCGCCAATCCACGCATCGTCACAGATCTTGATCGGACGATCGTCGAGCGAGAGCCTGCGCGGGTGACCCAAGGTGAAAATCTGCTTCGCCTGCTCGTGCCGCTCGGCAGCACGGATCGGATGCGAAAGATTATCGAATATGTTCACTGAATGCGAGATCAGGACGCGGTTTCCGATCTCGATCGAAGCTCCCGACCAGATACGTGTGTCGTCTCCGACATAGCACCACTCACCAATCGTAATCCGGCCACCGTGCCCGAGGACCATCAACTCGCCCCTGATGTGAGAGTGGCTGCCGATGACGATCCTGTCGCTATCGCCGAACGCGTTCCAGATCCGCGCGGAATGCGCCAGGAATGCCTCCCGGTGCAAGCGGCAAGTCGCCCGTCCCGTCAGGCGTCGGACGATATAGTGAAGGTTGAGGCCGTCAATGGTATGCGCACAACGGCGCGCGAGCGTAGAAAGAATGGACATCAGCTCACCCTCTGCGCCGCAAGGCCGAACGCGTTCGGATTCTCAATTGACACCTCCGACGGAGCCACACTCCCGTCCTTTACTGCATCAGGAAGTGGACATTCATTCAATCATTCGGATGGACGCTATGGCAAAAATCGTTTGGCTAAAGGCGCCCGACGAGGTCACTGAATGCTCTCCATTGCGCGTCTTTGCTGTAAATGTCATGGACGCGGCCTCGACCCAGCGCAGCGATTTCGGCCGATCGGGGCCAGTCATGCAGGCTTCGCGAGATCACCTCGGCGGCCTGTTCCGGCGTCGCGTAGGTCTCGATGGTCACGCCCTCCTGCATTCCGTCCGGGTACCCCCCGGCGTCCGACACCAGCAGAGCGCCGCACCCCATCGCCTCGAAGCAACGCATGTTGCCGCGGTCGGTGCCGGCCATGTCAATCGCACCGTTGAGCACGATCTTCGACGATCCGATCAGCTCGTAGAGATCCCTTCCGAACACGGGGGGTTTCGCGATGGCGGCGATAGCATCGGGACGCCTGTGCCGTTCCAGCGGCAACAATCGTCCGATCGCGCTTTCGGCGAGCCTCGTCAGGCGCGATGCATCGAGACACAGCACGACGTTGTGGTCGTCAGCCAGGCGCGCGACCCGCTCCAGCGTCCTGGCACGCACGCGATGGTGGCGCGAATAGCCGCCGACAAAGACGACGTCGATCGGGCGTTCGCCGTGGCCATATTCGTCCATCACGGGATCATGCGCCGGAAAGAACAATTCGGCGCGGCATCCCTTGCCGCGCCATAAGTCGAGGATCGACGGAAAGTTGCCAAGCACGGCACCATAGGCCGTGAAATCGGCATGGCCCGACGGCGCCGCACGCCAGCACAGTGTCGTCTTCACGCAACCCGGCAGCTTCGCGACGAACGCGCTCGGATAGCGTACGGGATCGAGATTGTAGAAAACCTCGGCGGCGTGATGCTCGATCTGCGCAAGCAGGATGGCCTCGAGCGCCGGCTCGCCCGGCATGCCCTGCTCGCGCGCCCAGCGCCGCTGCAGGACCTCGTCGTCGCCATTGGTGAAGAAGGCCTCCGGCGACCCGTCGAGCACCGGTTGCAGGAAATGCGACGCACCGAAGCGGTCGTGCAGGAACACGTCCCGCCGCTCCGCAAAGCTTCGGGTGTTCGCCGCGAGCTGGTTCAACCGCGGTAGATAGGACGGGTAAAGGGCACTATTCTGGAACAGGCGCATCGTCTACGCGTACCTCGCCAACATCCATTTCATGTTCAGATAAGGCCAGATCCGCCCGACGCTCTCCCAATCCCACGTCTTTGACGCTGACAAGCGGCCGACCGCTCGGCGCAAGGCCGCTTCATCCACCAGCTCGGCAAAGGCCGGCACGTCGCGGTCGAGCAGGTCTGCCGTCCAGCCGGCCAAGGGTCCGTTCAGCCATTCGGGCATCGGCGAATTGAAGCCGACCTTGCGGCGCGCGGTCCGGATCGACTCCGGCATCAGGTTGGCCATCGCCCGCCGGGCGACAGCCTTGGTATAGCCGTCTGCCGACTTGCTGCTTTCCGGAAGCGCCATCGTGTAGGTCACAAGGCGCCAGTCCATGAAGGGCATGCGGACCTCGACGCCGTGGGCCATCGAGAGACGATCGAAGTTGCGCAGGATCGTGGGCAGCACCGTGCTGTGAAACATGCGGTAGAGCCGCCGGTTCAGGCCGCCCCATACACGCGGCAGCACGTCGTCCTCGGCGACGAGCGGAAGCGGGTTCGGAACATCGCGCAGGCCGCCCCGCAGAAAATAGACGCCCTGACGTTTCAAGGCCAGCACGCGCAGGAGGTCCACGCCGCGACGCGCCAGCGGCGATCGCGAAGCCAGATCTTCCGCGGCGTTCCGGATTCGAAACGCAGCCGCCTCTCCTTCCTGCAGATAGGCCCCCATCAACTCGTCCGCCCCGTGACCGTCGAGTGACACCGTCACGTCGTTCTGCCGCAATTGCCGATAGATCAGCCATGCCGCGCTGGGCAACCCGATATAGACGTCGTCGAGATCGTCGAGAATCCGGTCGAGGTCCGTCAACGCATCGGCCTGTCCGATTTCGAGGAAAGTAGGCTCGACCCTGGCCCAGGCGGCGGCCTCCTCGGCCATCGGCCGTTCGTCGTTCAATGCCCCCGGGAACGTCGCAACGAAGGCGTGACGCCATGCAGCGCTGTCGCGCGGCCCCATCCCGGCCTGCTCATGCGCCGCCATGGTGCAGATCACCGCCGATGAGTCGAAGCCTCCGGACAGGCACGTCCCGATCGGCACGTCGCTGCGCATCCGCAGGGCCACGGCGTCCTGGAACAGCTCGCGGAAGCCGGCCACACGCTCGGACTCCGTGGCCGGCACCGGAGGCAGATGATCGATCGTCCGCCACCAGCGCCTGACGCTGACCTTGCCCTGGCGCAGCCACATGCAATGGCCGGCCTGCAGACGGCGTACCTGCCGAAACAGGGTGCGGTCGCTTCCCTCGACGCCAAAGGCGTCGAGCAACAGCCTCCGCGCCACCTCCAGATCGACGGAAGCATCGATCAGTCCGCTGCGCGCCAGCGCCCGCTGCTCGGAAGCGAAGACAAATCGCTCCGGCGACATGGCATAGAGCAGCGGCTTGATGCCGAAGCGATCGCGCGCGAAGAACAATTCGCTCGTAGACGTATCGAAGATCGCCAGGGCCCACATGCCGTTGAAGCGCGGCAGCATGTCTTCCCGCCAGGCCTCCCAGGCGGCGAGGATCACTTCGGTATCGGATTGGCTGCGGAACACCGCGCCCCGCGCCTCGAGCTCGCGGCGCAGCTCGAGGAAATTGTAGATCTCGCCGTTGAAGACAATGACGTGACGGCCGTCCGCGGACAGCATCGGCTGATAGCCGCCCTCGCCGGGATCGATGATGGCAAGGCGACGATGGCCGAATGCGAGCGTCCGGTCCGCGCTGAACCACGTTCCTTCGCCAAACGGACCACGATGCGCGATCAGACTGGTCAGTCGCGTGATGTCGGCCGGCTCGACCGCATTGCCGCGCAAATTGACGATTCCAGCGATTCCGCACATGTCCTAGATGGCCTTCAGGGGCACGAAGCGGCTGAGAATGGCGCGCAAGTCCTGCAAGCAGGCCCTTCGATACGGTCCCAGCTGCGACGCCGCAACTTCGACGACAAAGATGATCGCAGCCGTCACCGACGCGACGACGCCCACCGACCACCAGGACGGCGCAAGATGGAACGGTGCGCGGTCGAGGCCGGTGCGCAGCGCCAGCGCCGTTGCGATCCCGATGCCAAGCGGCATCAGCACGCAATGGATGACGCGCGGCCAAATGCCGGACAGGTCAAAACTACGGCGCAACAGCACGACGATGGTCGCCATCTGTGCGATCATGCCGGCGCAGGCGCTCCAGCCTGCGGCCTGCCATCCGAAGCCTGGCAATACGATCGCACTGGTGCCGAGGGTGACGATACCCGTGATCAACGCGATGAGCGCGTTGTAGCGCGAGCGCCCCTGCGCCAGCAGATAAAAGCCGAACACATTCGCGCTCGATCCCAGGATGCCGGCAATCGACAGGACGACGAGCACCCGCGCGGACTCGGCCGCGACCTCGGCACCTGTCCAGACATGCAGCAGCGGACCGGCCACGGGGATCAATGCGCCCAGGGCACTTGCGGCAAGGACATTCAATATCCACGACGATCGGAACAGCAGATCGACCTTGCGATCCTCGCTCTCCTTTTGCAGCGTGCTGAAGAACGGAAACAGGATCTCACCGACCTTGAGGATGCCGATATAGGTCGCCTCCTGGAGGCGCTGCGCCACGCCATAGAAACCGACGAATTGTGGTTGCAGCAGCGCGCCAAGCAGATACCGGTCGGCCTGCGCCGCAAGCAGCGCGCCGCCCTGTGCGGCCACCTGCCAGATGCCGAACCGGGCGAGCCTCGCGAAGGCATCGCGATGCAATGCCGGCGGTGCCAGCCATTGGCCGATTGCACCGCGCGACCAGGCCACGGCCGTCAGCAGACCGGTCGCAAGTCCCAGCGCCTGGCAACCAAGAAACGTCGACGCGTATGGCGAAACGGGGATCAGCAGGAGCATCGAGAAAGTCGAGACCACGGTGCCGGCAATGCCGACCAGGGCAATCCGGCGATAGTCCTGACGCGCGGTGAACAGGGCGACGAAGACCGCCGACACGCACTGGCACAGCCAGCCAATGCCGGCCAGTGCGAAGGCCCATCCGAGGTCGGCGGCGGCCGGACCGGCCAGATGAAATCCGAGACGCGCAAGCGGAGCTCCGGCAACCAGAAAAAAGAGGCTGATCGGGCCGCCCGCGCCGATCGCGAGCATCACCGAGGTCGCGAACAGGCGCCGCGCATCTTCCCGATCGGATGGTTCCAGTCGCTGCGCAAGCTCGCGCGCCGTCGAAAGGCCCAGCGCGTTGCTGAACACCAGCGCCGGCGCGATGCAGGCGGTGACGAGACCCGCCACGCCGAACGCAGCGAGGCCGAGGTGAACAATCACGAAAGGCAGGATGGCCAGGTTCAGCACCACGGCCACCAGGAAAGCCATCGCATTCCACGCGGAGTTTCCCAGCAGATCGGGCGGTCTTTTTCTCGAAGTCATGCCAGCCACCCGGCCGTACCCTCACCAAGCCTTTGCCACCTCGTCAATTAGGGTTCCCCCCAAGCAGCGCGAATTCGGGCTAGCAGTCAGTGCGCGGATTGTCGATAGCCTGCGGAGGCAACAACGGGCCGCCGGTGCCGGGCCCATTCGGGCACGGCAAGCTGCCGGACCGCATCACGGTCGTGAGCTTCCCCAACGCCGGATCATGCGCTCAGAGCCCATCCGACTCGCCTTTCTTCGGCGTCGAACGCGGCACGAAGGGGGCAAACGACGGATCGTTCGTCCCGGGCATCGTCGGCCTCCCGCCGGCATCCGCCGGGGAGCCGCGGGGGCGCCCGCCGGATCCGCCGGACGCTGGAGCGCCAGGACCTCGCTGCGATCCCCCTGCTTGAACGTCACCTCGCGCGGCTGAACCTCCGTCAGCGACCAGCCGCCGAGCGATTCGCCCTGCCGCAGGCGCACGACCTTCTGGTCGAGGCGGTTGACCAGAATCGCGATGGCGTCGCCCTCGCCCACCACGGCCCCCACCAGCAGCAGTGGCGGCGGCGCCTCGACCGGCTTGGGCGGCGGGGCTGCCTGCACCTCTTCGACCGGAGCCCCCGCGACCGCGCGTGGCGGCGGCCGGCGCGAGGCCGAGAAGATCGGGCGCTCCTCGGTTGCCGTCAGCGCCGAGAGCGGCACCGACCATAGCGGATTGCCGCGGGGGACCGGTTTGCTGACAGGCTGCGCGGGCCGCGCGATCGGCCTCACCGCGCCGACATCGACGCTCTCGACAGGACTGCCCGCGGCATCGTCGGGCAAGATGTCGATCCGCGAGGAGGTGGCGGCCCAGGTCGCTGTCGGCGTCGCAGCACCGCCCAGCACCGTCCACAGCGCAGCCAATCCCATCGCTCGGAGCCAGGCGGACATCGAATTTCCCTGCAAGATTCCTTGCCACCGAAGGCCGCCGGCGCGCGGACAGGCCTTCCGGAGCAAACTAGGCCCGATGGGCCCGCCCATCAACCCGCCTCGCATCGGCTCAATTCCGTCGGAAAGGCCGCATCTCGCCTGGCAGATATTGCGGCGCATGAAAATGTTGCCCAACAGCCACGATTGCGGCAATTGCACCCGGAACAGCCTGAAACCCCGCGCAATTGGACCTACGTTCATTGCGAGGCACCATGACACCATGAGATCATGGCGCACCATAGAGCCCCGTTGCACGCAAAAGTTGCAGCATTGCGAATATTGTTTTCTGATTTGAGAGCACAGATGGCCGGACCGAAAATGGCGCCCGAGAGGATCGGATGCCGGCTAGGGCCCATCACCCGCCACGCGCTGGCGACCCTACTCGCCACGACCGCGCTCGGCGTCGTCGCCGCCCACGCCGTCGACGGCACCTGGACCGGCGCCAGCACCGACTGGACGGACCCGACCAACTGGTCATCCAACCCGAGCGTGCCGGATGGAACCGCGACCTTCACCAACACCGGCAGCGCGAACGTCGACAATTTCAACGGCGTCGTGGTCATCGGCACGATGCTGTTCACGAACACGGCGCAGGCCTACACGGTCACGATCGGCGACGCATTCATCGTCAACGGCACCGGCATCATCAACAATTCGGGCAACACGCAGAACTTCGTGTCCGCGTCCGGCGGCATCAATATGGTGTTCCAGAGCAGCAGCACCGCGAGCGGCGGCACGGGTGCGGTGACCATCACGAACAGTTCCGGCGGCACTGTCTCGTTCCTCCAGAACAGCACGGCGGGAACGGCAAGCATCGTCAACGGCGGCTTCCTCACCTTCGAGGATTCCAGCACCGCCGGCAGCGCCCAGATCACCAACAGCGGCCAGATCGATTTCTTCACCAGCGCCTCGGTCGGCAGCGCCACCATCAGCAATGCCGCATCGGCCATGCTGAACTTCCACAACGCCACCACCGCCGTCACCTCGTCCATCACCAACGACGGAACGGTGAATTTCGACGGCTCCGCCACCGCCGGCAGCGCCACCATCACCACCAACAACGGCGCGACGACGAACTTCTCGGGCGCGGCGACCGGCGGCAGCGCGCGCTTCATCACCAATGGCGGCGGCACCGTCGACATTTCCGGTCTCACCAGCGGCGGGATGACCAGCGGCTCGATCGAAGGCGCGGGCAATTACGTGCTCGGCGCCAACACGCTCACCACCGGTAGCCTCAACACCTCGACCCAGGTCGACGGCGTGATCTCCGGCGCCGGCGGCGGCCTGACCAAGGTCGGCACCGGCACGCTGACCCTGACCAACGTCAACACCTACACCGGTGCGACGACGATCTCGGCCGGAACGCTGGCATTATCCGGCGCCGGCAGCATCGCGAGCTCCAGTGTCGTGACGGTGAATGGGACGTTCGACATCTCTGCGGCCTCGTTCCCGATCATCGGCATCACGACGCTCGCCGGCAGTTCGAGCGGCGTCGTCAACATGGGCGCCCACGGGCTGTTCATCAGCAACGGCTCGACCGAATTCGCGGGCGTCATCCAGGGCACTGGCGGATTTGAAGTCGGCAGCGGCACTCAGACGCTCTCGGGCGTGAACACCTACAGCAACGTCACCCAGATCGACGGGGGAGCGACGCTCGCGTTGAAGGGCGCCGGCTCGATCGCAAGCTCGCTCTATGTCGCCCTCGCCGGCGCCGGCGCCACGCTCGATATTTCCCAGACCAATTCAGGGGCTTCGGTCGGCGGCCTTCTCTCCGCCAGCACCGCCGGCTTCGTCTCGCTGGGATCGAAGACGCTGACGATCACGAACGGCAGCTTCTATGGCGGCGTGATCCAGGACGGCGGCATCGGCGGCGGCACCGGCGGCAACCTCGTGATCGCAAGCGGCGCGACGCAGCAGCTGTTCGGTACCAGCACCTATACCGGCACCACGACCATCGTGGCCGGCGGCGAGCTCGATCTCATCGATTTCGGCGGCCTCAATGGCAGCATTGCGACCTCCAGCAGCGTCATTGCCAACGGCGCCTTCGACATCTCGGGCCTGCTCAACGGCGGCACCTCGATCAAGTCGCTGTCAGGCTCGGGCACCGTCAATCTCGGCTTCAACACGCTGACCATCACCAACGCCAGCGGAACCTTCTCCGGCGTCATCGACGATGCCGGCTTCGGCGGCGGCCTGATCATCGCCGGCGGCACGCAGACGCTGTCCGGCGCCAACACCTATACCGGCGCCACCACGGTGAATGGCGGCACGCTGGTGGTCGACGGCTCGATCCTGAACAGCCCGATCACCGTCAATGCCGGCGGCACGCTCGCCGGCAGCGGCACGGTCGCCGGCGTCCAGGTCAGCGGCGGCACGCTGGCGCCGGGCAGCGCGACGAACCCGTACGGCCCGCTGACGGTGACCGGCAGCCTGATCTTCACCGCCGCCTCGACCTATCTGGTGCAGGTCTCCTCCACCAGCGCCAGCCTCACCCAGGTCACGGGCGCGACCGACCTCGGCGGCGCGACGGTGCGCGCGAACTTCACCTCGGGCACGGTCAAGAAGCAGTACACGATCCTGACCGCGGCCGGCAGCCTCGGCGGTACCAGCTTCAATCCGACCGTCCTCTCCAACATGCCGACGCTCAACACGACGCTGAGCTACGACATCAACAACGTGTACCTCAACGTCAACGTCAACTTCGCACCTAGCGGCGGCCTCAACGCCAACCAGCAGAGCGTCGCGAACACGCTGACCAATTTCTTCAACACGACCGGGGGCATTCCCGCCGCCTTCGCCGCGCTGGGACCGGCGGGGCCGACCACCGCCTCGGGCGAGCTCGGCACCGGCATCCTGCAGGCCGCGATCAATGCCGACGGCCAGTTCATGAACCTGATGCTCGACCCCACTGTCATCGGCCGCTCCGGCGGCTTCGCCAAGGCGGGCAGCGTCGCCCAATTCGCCGACAGCGACGACGCCACCGCCTACGCCAGGATGCGTCCGGCCAACGCGCGCGAGCGCGAAGCCTATGCAATGGCGACCAAGGCGCCGCTGCTCTCCTCGCAGCCCAGCAGCCGCTGGAGCGTCTGGGCGGCGGGCTATGGCGGCTCGGCCGAGGTCGGCGGCAACGCCGCCGTCGGCTCGCAGGACCTGACCGCACGGGTCTGGGGCGGCGCGGCCGGCGCCGATTACAGGATTTCGCTCGACACCCTCGTCGGCTTCGCGCTCGGCGGCGGCGGGTTGAACTACTCGGTCGCGAATGCGATGGGCTCGGGCTCGTCCGACCTGTTCCAGGCCGGCGTCTATGGCCGGCACAATTTCGGACCGGCCTATATCTCGGCCGCCCTCGCCTATGGCTGGCACGACGTCACCACCAACCGCACCGTGGCGCTCGCCGGCGCCGACCAGCTCCAGGCCCGCTACAAGGCCGACAGCTTCTCGGCCCGTTTCGAGGGCGGCTACCGCTTCGCGACGCCGATGATCGGCATCACGCCCTATGCGGCGGCGCAGGTGACGAATTTCAACCTGCCGAACTATTCCGAAACGAGCCTCAATGGCGGCGGCCTGTTCGCGCTGAACTACGCCGCGCAATCCCTCACCGACACCCGCTCCGAGCTCGGCCTGCGCACCGACAAGTCCTACGCCATGCAGAACGGCGTGCTGACCTTGCGCGGCCGCGCCGCCTGGGCGCACGACTACAATCCGAGCCGCGCCGTCACCGCGCTGTTCCAGACCCTGCCGGGCACATCGTTCATCGTGAACGGCGCCAGGGTCGATGCCGATTCCGCGCTCGTCAGCGCCAGCGCCGAGATGAAATGGCTGAGCGGCTTCTCGATCGCCGGCACCTTCGACGGCGAATTCTCCGGCAACGTCACCAGCTATTCCGGCAAGGGCGTGTTCAAGTACAGCTGGTGAGCTGACACATCTTTCTTCCCGACGAAACAAATTCTCCCACGCGTCCTTGACTGTATCCTATAGGATACTTATGTTTGAGGTTCAGAAGACTGACGAATTCGATCTGGCTGGGCTGCGCTCAGAGACCAGCGAGCGGTCGCGAAGATCGCTTCTCGCATTGAGCGGCTCGCCATGGGCAATGCAGGCGACGTGAAGGCCGTGGGCGCGGGAGTCAGTGAACTGCGCGTCGATTATGGGCCGGGTTACCACGTGTATTACAAGGAAGTCGGCAACAGGATCGTGTTGATCCTTTGCGGCGGAGACAAGTCGACCCAGGACCGGGACATCAGACATGCCAAAGCGATCGCAAGCCAGCTCTAAGCAGAGCGCGAAGGTAAGAGTAACTAAGTTTGATGCAGCGGACTATCTGAAGACACCGACGGCGATCGCCGCTTATCTCACTGAAGCCTTCGAGACAAATGACCACGCTTATATCTGTAACGCGCTCGACACCGCCGCTCGCGCGAAGGGAATGGGTGACATCTCGAAAGCGACCGGCCTCTCTCGTGAGAGTCTCTACAAGACGTTCAAAGAGACCGCAAAACCCGAATTTGAGACCGTCCGCAAGGTGATGAACTCGCTCGGCGTCAAATTGGTAGCCGAGCCCATCGATGATCAACAGAAGATGGCTTGACCACGCCTTCCTACTTCCCGGCCTGCCACTGGCCGGACACACCCAAAATCACCCTGACGCGGCCGGTGGGCGCGTCGCCGAGCGCGGTGGTCTGCGGCACCTGGACGTCGAGCTGGTCGACGAACAGGAACGGCATGCCGGCCTCGAGATCGTAGAGCAGCTTCTGGAGCGCGGGCTGCTCCAGCTCGCAGCTCACGACGAGGCCGACGAAGCCGTCCTTGGTTTGCGCACCTGATACGTCCACCTGCGAAGACTGCACCGAGCCGCCGACATTGCCGACGGCCGCCGCAACCCGCTGCAACAGATTGGCGCCCGCGACCGTCACGGTCGGCCCTTCCAGGAACGGCGTGCCGGGATGCTCGGCCGGCGATGTCGCTGCGTTCTTCGCGCCGCTCTTGCGGCCGCGCAGCTGATCGAGCAGGTCGGAGCTCTCTGCCAGCGCCTGACGGTGAGAGATGACGTCGGCGATCGAGAGGCCGGCCATCAGCAACAGCCCGCCGGCGATGGCGATGTACAGCGAGACCGCAATCAGCGGCGAGCCGGTCAGCGCCCGCGCCACGGCGTTTCCGCTCGCAACCTTGCTGCCCATGACACTGTTCTTGCCACTGCTCATGGCACGTTCCTCGGTTCGATCTGCGCCTCGATGTGGAAGCGCTCGCCGGGTTCGGAGGGGCTGCGCGTCGTCGGGGCGTAGAAGGTCGCGCGGGTGAAATGCTGGGACTGCTCGATCAGCGGGATCAGCGAGGGCGCATCGCGGGTGATGCCGCCGATCTGGATCTTGTTGCCGGCAACATGCAGCTCGGTGACATAGGTGTGATCGGGCAGCAGCCGGCTCAGCGACTCCAGCACGATCACGCTCGCCGGTGTCTCGTATTTGCGCCGCTCGAGCAGCGCGAGCGGCGAGCGCTCGCCGCCGTCACTGCCGCGCAGCGCGGCGCGGCGCTGGGTGATCTGCCGATCGAGCTCGCTCTGCTGCGTGCTGAGGCTGTCGGCCAGATAGCCGGCTGCGACCGAGCCGGTCACCGCAGCGACCGCGGCAAGCGCCAGAACGGCTTGCAGCGTGCGGCTCAGCCGCACCGGGTCGACGGCGCCGCGCGATTTCTGCTCGAACACCTTGATGCGCGGGCCCTCGGCGGCCTCCGTCACGATCGCGATCGCCGAGGGGTGGAAGCCCGACAGCGCCTCGACATAGCCCATCGCCAGCCGGCGCGGCGCCGCGGCGATCTCGGTGGTGATACTCTCGCTGCCATGCGCCACCGGCGGGCTGCACCCGAACACCGCCTCGGTGGCGCTCCACGGCGTCAGCCGGTCGATCTGGGCCCGCACGATACCGTCGAGGAAATCGGCCGCGCGGGCCGGCAGCTCCAGCGGGCGAAACAGAAAGCGCGTCGGCTGCAGCACGATCTCGACGCGGCTGCCACGGACGATCTGGGCGAGATTGGCGCCCACGAACTTGCCGTCCTCGAAGGTGATCTCCTTCGGCACGTTTTCCGACTTCGAGGCCTCCAGCGCGAATGCGCCGGTCCCGGTCTCGACCAGCCGCACCAGGCGCGGCGCCACCACCCGTTCCATGGCGGCCACGATCGTGCCGGCCACGGTGCCGGTCCAGGCATCGAGAATGCCGCGAAGGGAATTGAGCGAACTCATCTCACAGAGGCTTTCCGGCAGAGCCGTCGAAGGCGTTGTGCCACGACAATACACGATAGGGCTCATCGCCGCTTTCGAGAAGCAGGATGACGACCTCGGCCGAGCTGCGGCGATGCGACGGGGCCTCGACGGCGACCGTCATCCGGTAGGCCTTCGAGCCCTCGATCGTCGCATTGGCGCTGCCGGCGAGGCCGACCAGGGAGCGCGGGTCGACCTTGGGATCGGCGCGGTCGCGCAGCACCTGCTGCAGCGTCTCCGGCGTCATGCCGGGCAGCGCCGCCACCACCTGCGGTGCGGCATCGAGCACGTTCACGGTGCGCATGTTGCTGAACACGGTGACGAACGGCATCACGCGCTCCACCACGGCGGACGGAATGCCGCGCACGAGCCAGAGCTCGTCGCTGTGCGGAAACGGCGCGTGACGCGGCAAGTACGATGCGCCGAGCGTGCGATAATAGGAATCCTCCGGATTGTCCTGTCCGGCCTCCGTCGACGAACGCCAGGCCAGGATCCGGTCGGCATAGACGAGCGCATCACTCGCGGAGACGCCGACCGCCATCATCAGGCCGGCGAGCATCGGCTTCGGCGCCATGTTGAGGTCGACGCGCGCAGCCTCCGCGCGGAACGTCACGCTCACCCAGCCGGCCCCGACGCGGGCATTGAAGGTGCCGCTGGTCGGACGCGCCGCTTCGTTCTGCGCCGTCAACCGGTAGGCGGCGAGCTCGAGTCCGGCGTTCACCAGCGCGTCGGCCTGCAGCCGGTCGGCGTTGACGGCGACCGTGACCGCGGTGTTTGTGACATAGGTCAGATAGATCAGCGCCAGCGCGGCCAGCGCCGCCAGCATCCAGAGCACCGCGACGACGATGAAGCCGCGGCCATCACCAGGCCTCGCGTGGTCGGGCCTCGCGCCGCTCACAGCTGCTGCTCCTCTTTCGTCGGCTGTTGCGGCCGGCCGCCCGCCGCGACGCATGTCACCGGATTCTTGGCTCGCGCGCATTCGGCCGGTGCCGTGATGTGCGGGACCACCGCGCCCGACACCGCCAGCACCTGCCCACTGGCGCCGTCACGCACGGTGATGCGGATGCGGGCCGGCAGTTGCGGTTGGCCGCGCCAGGTCGGCTGCCACTGACCGTCCTGCCCGGCATAGGCGAAGCTGACGCGGAACGGCGCCCGGATCAGCACGACCTGATCGACGAAGCGAATCTGTCCGTCCGTCGGCATCGGTTGGAACGGCGCGCGCTCGCGCACCAGCGCGAGCCCCTGCGCGTCGGCCTTCTCGATCAAGCGGATGAATTCGAGCCCGGGACGCGCGCTCGGGCCGAGCGCGGTGCGCAGGAACGTCACCGACAATTCGGCGCCCTCGAACAGCGGCGCCTTGGCATCGCCGTTGACCGTCATCTGCTCGGCGACCGACAGGTCGGCGATGATGCGGTCGAGCCCGGTCGCGAGACGCTCGGCCCGCTGCACGCGGGCGATGCCGCGGTTCCAGTTCGGCAGCCATTGCGCCGTCACCGTCGCGAGTGCCGCCAGGATGACGGTCATCAGCAGCGTCGCGAGCAACACTTCGAGCAGGGTGAAACCCGCCTCGTCCGCGAGTGCGCGGCGCAGGCGCTTCATGGCCAAGCCTTCAACAGAGCCTTTCATAGAAAAGCCCTTCACTGCGAAGCCCTCAGCACCAGCTTCACCGTCGTGACCTGGATCGCAGCGCCGTCGGCGCGCTGCAGGCGCAGATTGACGGCCAACGGCACGAAGCGATCGGTCTCGGGATTGCCACCCGTCACGCTCATCGGTGTGACGTCGACGCGCCAGCGGCTGCCGGCGAGTTCGCCACTCTGCCGCCCCGGTTTCAGCAAGGACCGCGCCGACAGGTTCGCAAGCAGGGTCTCGGCCGTGCCGGCGAGCACGAGACGCTGGTCGATCGCACGCGTGGCTTTCGTCGTCGTGGCGATGACCGAGCCGATCGTCCCGAGCACGACGGCGATGATCGCGAGCGCGACCAGCGCCTCGATCAGCGTGAAGCCGGCGGCGTCAGAGCAGCTTCTGCGGGACAATCTCGACGCCTCCGGTCAGCCAGTTGACGCGCACCTCATAGCCCATGCCGGGCCGCGCCAGCGCGATTGTCCCCCCGCACGACATGCCCGACGGAAAGAAGTCGATCGACCGCCCCGCTGCGCGATCGGCACAGCGCGAGGCCAGCATCGCCTGCATGACCACGTCGCCCGGCAGGCGAATGGTCCGCCCGGTGACGCCGGAACGGATCGCGCGCGCCTCCGCATCCACCTGCGTCGCCACCCTAACCTGCCGGCGCAGCGCCGCGCTGCGGTCGGCCTTCAGCAGCGCCGCGGTCTCGACCGCGTAGCTTTCCAGCCTCGCCCGGGTCGTCGAGCGCGGTATAGCCGGCAGGATGATCGCCGCGAGCAGGCCGATGATCGCGAGCACGCACAGGATCTCGATCAGCGCGAAGCCGGGCGCATCGCGGATGTCCTCAGCGCGCGCCGCTGACAATGTCGGCTGCCGTTCCACTGCCGCCTTCCTGGCCGTCCGATCCGAGCGAAATGATCTCGTAGGGTGCGCTCGCGCCCGGCGAACGATAGACGTAGATGTGGCCCCAGGGATCGCTCGGCACCACGCCGCCGCGCAAATAGGGCCCGTTCCAGCCGGACTGGTTGTTGTTGCGGGTCAGCGCCACAAGGCCTTCATTGGATGTCGGATAACGGCCGAGATCGAGATAATAGAGATCGAGCGCGCTGGAAAAACTCTCGATCTGGATCTTCGCCGCCTTCGCCTTGGATTCGCTGAGATAGTTCAGCACGCGCGGGCCGACCAGCGCCATGATCATCCCGATGATGGTGATGACGACCAGCATCTCGACGAGAGTGAAGCCTGCTTCCCCTCGGCGTGCGCGCCGCCGACCGCGGCTTGCTGTTGGATGTTTGGTCACTTCAAGCTTCTCCCGTTCCCTGCCTATCCGACAATCTGGCTCACCGACATCAGCGCCGTCATCACCGAGGTGATCAGGCCGCCGACGACCAGCGAGATCGCGATGATGGCCGCCGGTCCCGCAATGCCGACGGCGCGGTCCAGCGTACGCTGCAACTTGGCCTCGTAGAATTCGGCGACCCGCCCGGACAGCATCGGCAATTGCCCGGTCTCGTCGCCGAGCCGGAGCATGCGCACCGCCATCGCCGGCAGCGCCGCGGTCTCGGCCAGCGCATCGGAAAGCTTCGAGCCATGGCGGACGCGATCGGCAGCCTCGCTCCAGACCGTGGACGGGCCGGTCGTGGCCATCATGTCGATGAGGATGCGCAGCGTGATGGTGAGATTGACGCCGCTGCCGAGCAGCAGGCCGAGATTGCGGCAGAACAGCGCCGTGCGGTACGCGCTCATGATGTTGCGGATCGCCGGCAGCCGCGTGATCGCATTGGTGATGCCGCGGCGGATACGCTCCTGCCGCAGCAGAAGCCATGTCGCGGCGATGACGGTCGCAAGGCCGGCCAGCATCACGTCGGAATTGCCGCGCAGGAAGGTCGAGATGATGAGGAAGACACCGACGACCGGATCGACCTTGGCACCGAAATCCTGCAACACCGATGCGAACTGCGGCAGCACGAAAGTGAGGAAGAACAGCAGCACGCAGCCGGCCGCGCCGAGCACGAACAACGGATAGCGGATCGCATCCGACAGCCGGCGCCTCAAGGCCTCGCTGCGCGCGCGTTCGCCGGCCAGCACCTCCAGGACCTGATCGAGGGACCCCGAGGCCTCACCGACCCGCACCAGCGCGATGTACATCGGCGGAAACAGCCCCTCATGCCGTGCCAGCGCCTCGGCAAAGCTCTCGCCCGAGACGACGCGGGAGCGGATGTCGGCAACGACCGGCCGCAGCCGGCCGAAATCGGGATCGGCCGCGAGCAGCTCCAATCCGTCGTTGATGCGGGCGCCGGCCCGCAGGAGCAGCGCGAGGTCGCGGGTGAAGATGGTGACGTCTTCCGGCTTCGGCCGGTTGAAGAGGCTGGTCACGCGGCCGGCCGCGCCGCCCTCCTCCGGCGTCACGTTGTCGACCAGGACGAGGCCGAGCCGCTCGATCCGCTGCGCGACGTCGCTCGCCGCCGGCGCGGCGATGGCGCCGGAGACCAGTTCGCCGTTGGCGTTGAGCGCGCGGTAACGATAGTTCGGCATGGGCGTCAGCGCACCGTCGTGACGCGGAAGACCTCGGGCACGGTGGTGAGCCCGGCCCGGCATTTGGCCACCGCGTCCTCCAGCATCGTGGTCATGCCGCCCCGCATTGCGGCCGCATCGATCGAATGGGAGTCGGTCTGCGGTCCGACCAGCGCGCGCACCTCGTCGGACATTTCGAGGATCTCGAACACGCCGTTGCGGCCGCGATAGCCGGTGCCGCCGCAGCGCTCGCAGCCGCCGGCCTCATGCACGACCTCGCCGCATTTGAAGCCGATCACCGCAAGGCGCGGGTCCTTGGCAAGATCGGCCTCGGTCAATGCATGCGGCACCTTGCAGCGGTCGCAAAGCACGCGCACCAGGCGCTGCGCCACCACCGCACGCAGCGTCGACTTCAGCAGGAAGCCCTCGATGCCGAGATCGATCAGGCGCGGCACGGCGGCCGCCGCCGTCTCGGTGTGCAGCGTCGTCAGCACGAGATGGCCGGTCAGCGCGGCATGGATCGCGATATGGGCGGTCTCGGCGTCGCGGACCTCGCCGACCATGATCACGTCGGGATCCTGGCGCACGAAAGCGCGCATGGCCGAGGCGAAGGTCAGCCCGATCGACGGCTTGACCTGGGACTGATTGATGCCGGGGATCTCGTATTCGACGGGATCCTCGATCGTGAGGATCTTTCGCGTCGGCTCGTTCAGGATCGACAGCATGGTCGCGAGCGTCGTGGTCTTGCCGCTGCCGGTCGGGCCCGTCACGACGATCATGCCGTGCGGCATCGCCAGGAGGCGCGTCATCACGCTCTCGTCGCGTGCGGCGAGGCCAAGCTTGCTCATCTCCAGGAGGCCGCGGTCGCGCGGCAAGAGGCGGATGACGGCGCTCTCGCCGTGCTGCGTCGGCATGGTCGCGACGCGGACGTCGATCTCGCTGCGCCCGACGCGCACGCGCGCGGCGCCGTCCTGCGGCAGCCGCCGCTCCGCGATGTTGAGGCTGGCGAGAATCTTGATGCGCGAGATCAACGCCTGCGGCGGGATGCCGTGCGGCGACGGCAGTGCGCGCAAGAGGCCGTCGACGCGCATGCGCACGGCAAGTCCGGCGCGGAACGGCTCGACATGAATGTCGCTCGCGCGCAAGTCCACCGCGCGCTCCAGGAGATCGTTGAGCGCGCGCACCACCGGCGCACCGCTGGCGAGATCGCGCAGGCTTTCGATGTCGTCGTCGGACTGCTGCTGCGATCGGACGCCTTCGTCCGCATTTGTTTCGGCGGCGCCGGTCCTTTGGTCGAGAGCTGTCGTAATATCTTCATATGACGCGACGACAATGTCGACCCGCGCGCCGAAGACAATCTCGGCGGCGCGGATGGCGGCGGCATCCAAAGGATCGGCAATCGCTATTCCATAAGTTCCGGTCGATGAGCGGAATGGAAATACGGTCGATTCCCTCAGGAATCTATGTGAGAAGCCGTCGAGGCAAGGCGTGATTGACAGTAACTGCGGAAGACCTAGCCGCGGCAGCCGAAAATATTCTGAGACCTCGTCGGCAAATTCGGCCGACGAAAGGTCCATTGTCTCCCACAGCTCGCGGAGCGACCGACCGAACCCGGCATCTGTCGGACCAACGAGGTGCGCAAGCGCACGTGACGGTATCGAGTGCTTGGCGAGAAGATGCTGCTTGAAGGTGTCGACCGCGACGTCTTGCATGCCCTTCACCGCACCACGCTTGTTAGCAACACGTCCATCTGGCCCGCTCGCGACCATGGAGTCCACGATAGGTTTACTAGCAAGAAACGGCAGCGACGCAAATTTCGGCGCATACGATCCATGACGGATCAGACACATTTTTCGGCCCTTCGAAGCGGTAGCCGTCATATTTCGTTCAAACTACTCCAGTCGCTTTCGCGCCTCCGCTCGGCGCTGCCTGGAATGCTCATCCTGTTGTCGTCTGCTTTCCTGCTCGGCGCCTGCATCGTCACCGCCGACCAATCGATAGAGGCCGATCCGAAAGATCCGCGTGCCCAGGACATCGCCGACAAGATCCGCTCCCTCGACCTGCAGCCGCGCCAAGCTGCGGATGCGGGCGCGAGCGGCATTGCCCAGGCGAAATCGTCCAAGCCTGCGATCTACCTTGGCGATGGCGCGACGGCGCAAGGTGGCGCGCTGACCGAGCGCGATGACGGCGGCGGCAGCGGCTACGACCTCAATTTCGAAAATGCTCCGGTCGCCAGCGTCGCAAAGGTCGTTCTTGGTGATGTGCTCAATGTCGGCTACACGATCGACCCGCGCGTGCAGGGGACCGTGACGCTGGCCTCTGTGCGGCCCGTGCCGAAGGCAGATGCGCTCTACGTGCTGGAGAACGCGCTGCGCATGTCCGGCGTCGCGCTGGTCCACGACCGCACCGGCTATCGGCTGCTCCCGGCGCCGGAAGCCGGCCCCGGCGGCATTGACCGTTCGATGAATGCCGCGGCCGGCCAGGGCGTCACGGTGGTGCCGCTGCGCTATGTCTCGGCGCAGAACATCTTCAAGCTGCTCGACGCCTTCGGCGTGAAGGCCTCGACCATGCGTCCCGACAACGCCCGCAACACGCTGATCGTCAGCGGCAGCGGCACCGACCGTGCGACCGCGGTCGACACCATCCTCTCCTTCGACGCCGACTGGATGCGCGGACAATCCGTCGGCATCTTCCCGGTGCGCAATTCCTCGCCGGAGCCTGTCATCACCGAGATCGAGAAGATCATGGATTCCGGTGAAGGCGGCATGAGCCAGAATGTGATCAAGTTCCAGCCGATCTCACGGCTCAACTCGATCCTCGTGGTGAGCCAGAAGCCGGAATATCTCAAGCGCGCCCAGACGTGGATCGCACGGCTCGATCGCTCCGACACCGACGGGGTGAACCTGAAGTCCTATCCGCTGCGTTACGGCAATTCCAAGCTGATCGTGTCGCTGCTGAACGAGATGCTGCTCAGCCAGGGCTCGGCGAGCTCGACGCTCGACAACGCGTCGAGTCAGATTGCGCCCGGCGCCGGGATGTCGACGACGTCCTCCAGCAATCCCGTGGCGTCGCTGAGCGCACTGCCGACTGCTGCCGCGGGTGCGGCAACGCCGGTCACCACGCCTCCGGGATCATCGCTCAGCGCCCGTCCCGCTCCGGCCGCCGCCGCAACGCCGGCGCAGGACAATGGTCTCGGCGGACTCTCGGGCGGCGGGGCCAAGCCCGGCCTCAACGGCATTCTCCAGAACGTGCGGATCACCGCCGACGTCACCAACAACGCCGTGCTCGTCTACGCCAATCAGGAGTCGCAGCGCATCGTCGAGCAGACCATCCGGCAAATCGACCGGCCGCAGCGCCAGATCGCCATCGAGGCGACGATCGCCGAGGTGACGCTCAACGACCAGCTGAACTATGGCGTGCAATTCTTCCTCGCCAGCAAGCAGGGCTCGATCTCCAACACCATTTCGGGCATCAGCAACAGCGCCGCGATCGGCAGCAACACCGAGCCGGCGAGCAACCCGGTCAATGCCGCCGCCGGCGCCCTGCTCGGCCGCGCGCTGCCGGGCTTCAACTTCCTGATCGGCGCCGAGAACTCGCCGCGCGTCGTGCTCGACGCATTGCACGGCATCACCAACGTCAAGGTGCTGTCGAACCCGTCGCTGGTGGTGCTGGACAACCAGGCCGCGACCTTGCAGGTCGGCGACCAGGTGCCGTTCTCGACGGGCACCGCGACCGTGCTGACCGCCAACAACACCGTGGTCAACACCATCGACTACAAGAACACCGGCATCATCCTGCGCGTGCTGCCGCGCGCCAACGCCAACGGCAACGTCGTGCTCGACATCGAGCAGGAGATCTCGAGCGTGGCCGCCGGCAGTGCCAACTCCTTGACGCCCACGATCTCGCAGCGCCGGGTCAAGAGCTCGATCGCAGTGACGAGCGGGCAGACCGTGCTGCTCGCCGGCCTGATCAGCGAGACCGAGAACAGGCAGCGCCAGGGCCTGCCGATCCTCGATTCCATTCCCGGCATGGGCGATGCCTTCTCGCATCAGACCACCGCGCGCAACCGCACCGAGTTGATCCTGTTCATCCGCCCGACCGTGATCAAGGACGGCGTCGATGCCCACGTCATCGCCGAGGAGATGCGCAGCAAGATGAACGGCCGTATCGTCGGGACCAGCAATCCCGTAGTCACCGTGAGCCCGCCCAGGGCGGTGCGCTAGAGCATGATCCGGACCCAAAGGGCCGCGTTGGCGCAAAGTGCGCAGCGGTTTTCCGTAAAGATCATGCCCAGACAACAACAATCGTGACGCATCAGGCTATGAACGACGGCACCGTCCCTCCGCTCGCGCTCGGCATTGCCCTGCAGCTGGGGACGTTCGCGAGCCTCGTCACCGCTCCGGGGGCGGAAGGCCTGTACGGCGCGTTCCTGGCTGCCCTGATGCTGGCGATCGCCGCATACGATGCCCGCCATTACCTCATTCCGAACGAGCTGACAGGCACGGCTTTCGCGCTCGCCTTGCTCCGCGCCGGGGCGTCCGTGCCCGATATCGGCTTGGAGGCCCTGCTCTGGCCGCTCGCCCGTGCCGCAGCCGTGGCGCTGCCGCTGCTGCTGCTGATGGCGCTCTACCGGCGCTGGCGCGGCCGCGACGGGCTTGGGCTTGGCGACGTCAAGCTCGCCGCGGTGTGCGGCGCCTGGCTCGATCTTGTGACCGTGGCCGCGGTGATCGAGCTTGCGGCACTGCTCGCGATCGCCGCCTATGCCGCCAATGCTGCGCTGCAAAAGAAGCCGCTGCGCGCAACCGCCTTTCTGCCGTTCGGATTGTTCCTGGCGCCGGCGATCTGGCTCGGTTGGCTGGGCGAGACCTGGTACGCGAACTGGCTTGGCGGCTGGCCCGGCTAGGGCACGATAATCCCGGGAGGAAACATCATTCCGGCGCACACGGGAGGCGCCGCAGCGGCGGTCGCCGTCTACTGTGCATGGGGTTGTTTTCGCAGTTTTTTGTCCGGGGACTTCGTTTCGGGGCGCGGACGGCCGGGGCGAGCCCGGCGCGGGACGGCCGTCAGTGCTCGCGGCTCGGCGCCCATTCCAGCGCCCGCAGGCGGGCCTCGGCGATCTCGCCACGCGTCATCTTGGTGGTGACGGCATCGCGGATCCGGGCCCGCGCCTCGCGCGCCGGCGCAGGCGCTGCGGCCGTCGACAGATAGAGCCATTTGGAGGCCTCGACGATGTCCTGCGGCACGCCGAAGCCGCGGTCGTAGAGCAGGCCGAGCGAATATTGGGCGCGGCTGTCGCCCTGCTCCGCCGCGCGGCGGTACCACATCGCAGCTTCCGTATAATTCTGCGGCACGCCGCGCCCGGTCTCGAACAGGAAGCCGAGATAGGTCTGCGCCGCCGCGTTGCCGCGCTCGGCCAGCGGAATGAAGATGCGGGAGGCCGCCGCATAGTTCTGGCGCTGGAACGCGGAGACGCCCTGGCGAAGCGACTGGGCCTGGGCCGGCGCGGCGAGCGCGAGTGTCGCGAGCAACGCCAGAATGGCGGCGCTCCCCCCTCCTGTCCGTCGCGAATCCCGCGGCGCCCGTCGGCAAAGCTCCTGGTCTTGACTATCGAGGATCTCCATCCCGCCCGCTCTCCTTGCTGCGCACCCAGACTAGTTCGCGGACGTCCTGAAATCCATAGTGGCAGCCGGGTGCAAAAAATGCTCCGGGCGCAGTGCGCCCGGAGCTCACGACGAGATCACGCTGTCAGCCCAGCAGCCAACCAGAACCGTGCAGGCTGTGAAGTACGTCGATCAGAACGTCGATCGCAGCTGCGTCGTGACTCCCCGCCAATTGAACCGACGGCTCTGACGTGGTGTGCGGTTCGGCTGGCGCCGGCATAGGATCGGGGAGCTCGGACGTGACGGTCGACGAAGCTCCGCCCTGGGTGAAGTTGAATGCGAAGCTGTCATTGGGGGTCGCTGTCGCGAGCGGCGCAGCGCCAACGGCGCCATCGCCATTGAGATCCTGATGGAGTGTCGGCTCCAGCGCCTTGAGCGACGCATCCGTCCCCAGCACTTCAGGGGCCGCGGCAAGCGTCGTCACGAAGTTGCCGCTGCTGTCCGTGCTCCAGACGGAGTAATGTCCATTCGCCGAATTCTTCCAGACGACGTCGTAGCCACCGCCCGACACCTGCTCGGCGCCGATGACCGACCACGTGGTGTAATTGGCCGTGTTCACGACATTGCCTGCATACTTCAACGTAGGCCCGGCGCTGGTCGAAATGTCGGTCAGGTAGTAATTGCCGCCAAACAAGACCAGGCTGGTTGATCCGAGCGCTTCGATCGTGGCGCCGCTGGCGACCGAGACAACGGGAACACCGGTCGTGCCATCGCCGTTGAGATCCTGGTGGAGCGTCGGCTCGAGCGCCTGCAGAGACGCGTCGGTGCCTAGCACTTCAGGGGCGGCGGCAAGCGTCGTCACGAAATTGCCGCTGCTGTCGGTGCTCCAGACGGAGTAATGCCCGTTCGCCGAATTCTTCCAGACGACGTCGTAGCCACCGCCAGACACCTGCTCGGCGCCGATGACCGACCACGTGGTGTAATTGGCCGTGTTCACGACATTGCCAGCATATTTCAGCGTAGGTCCGGTGCCGGTCGAAATGTCGGTCAGGTAGTAGTTGCCACCGGACAGCACCAGGCTGGTCGATCCGAGCGCCTCGATCGTGACGGGGCTGGCGACTGGGACGCCAATCGTGCCATCGCCGTTGAGATCCTGGTGGAGCGTCGGCTCGAGCGCCTGCAGAGACGCGTCGGTGCCTAGCACTTCAGGGGCGGCGGCAAGCGTCGTCACGAAATTGCCGCTGCTGTCGGTGCTCCAGACGGAGTAATGCCCGTTCGCCGAATTCTTCCAGACGACGTCGTAGCCACCGCCAGACACCTGCTCGGCGCCGATGACCGACCATGTGGTGTAATTGGCCGTGTTCACGACATTGCCTGCATACTTTAGCGTCGGCCCGGCACTGGTCGAAATGTCGGTCAGGTAGTAATTGCCGCCAAACAAGATCAGGCCGGTTGATCCGAGCGCTTCGATCGTGACGCCGCTGGCAACCGAGACAACGGGAACGCCAATCGTGCCGTCGCCGTTGAGATCCTGCTGGAGCGTCGGCTCAAGCGCCTGCAGAGACGCGTCGGTGCCCAGCACTTCGGGAGCGGCGGCGAGCGTCGTCACGAAGTTGCCGGTGCTGTCCGTGCTCCACACAGAGTAATGTCCATTCGCCGAATTCTTCCAGACGACGTCGTAGCCACCGCCAGACACCTGCTCGGCGCCGATGACCGACCAGGTGGTGTAATTAGCCGTGTTCACGGCATTTCCTGCATATTTCAGCGCTGGCCCGGTGCTGGTCGCGATGCTGTCCAGGTAGTAGTTGCCACCCCTCAGCACCAAGCTGGTCGATCCGAACGCCTCGATCGTCACACCGCTGACAACGCCAATCGTGCCATCGCCGTTGAGATCCTGATGGAGCGTCGGCTCCAGCGCCTGCAGGGACGCGTCGGTGCCCAGCACTTCGGGGGCGGCGGCGAGCGTCGTCGCGAAATTGCCGCTGCTGTCCGTGCTCCAGACGGAGTAATGCCCATCCGCTGAATTCTTCCAGACGACGTCGTAGCCACCACCCGACACCTGCTCGGCGCCGATGACCGACCACGTCGTGTAATTGGCCGTGTTCACGGCATTCCCCGAATATTTCAGCACAGGCCCGGTGCCGGTGGAGATGCTGTTCAGGTAATAGTTGCCGCCAGACTGGACCAAGCTGGTCGATCCGAACGACTCGATCACCGTGGTCACCAGCGTGGAGCTGGCGACCGTGATGCCGGCAAACTGGAAATATTCGACCCCGGTGACGGTATCGCTACCGTCGGGCGACCCGCTGCGCTGGTCGACCAGGGTGAATGTCTGGGTGGTCGCGTTGTAGGTGATCGCGTAGCTGGTCTGGCCGCCCGAATACACCACCGTGTCCGTGCCGGCTCCGCCGACGATGGTGTCGTTGCCGCCGCCGCCGGTAATCGTGTCGTTGCCGGAGCTGCCGTTCAGCGTGTTGGCGATGACGTTGCCGACGATGGTGTCGTTGCCGGACCCGCCGATGGCGTTGTCGATGTAGGAGCGCGCGTCGTTGTTGTAGAGGTAGGCGTTGTAGACGTTGCCCGAGGCGTAATGGCCGTTGCCGAGATTGGCGAGCTGCGTCGAAGAGAACAGCGACGAGGCGCCGGGATTGAGGTTGATGCTCAGGTTGGTCGTGTAGTTCGACAGGTCGTAGGTATCGACGCCGCCGCCGTCCCAGACCGTTTCATAGATGCGGTTGGCCGAGCCGCCGGCGCCGCCGCCCGGCGCGAGCTGCCCGACGCCGTTGATGAACTCCTGCCCCGTCGTCGGATTCCAGGTGTAGACCGTGCTGCCGCTCTGGGTCGTGTAGTTCGCGCCGTACATCGTCTGCAGCGCGAGGATATCGTTGGCCATGTAGGTCTGCGGATATCCATAGGACTCATTGGTGTAGCCGCTGGTCGTCGACGCACCGACATAGCTGCGATAGCTCATGACGGTGTATTCGCTGTCGTCATGCGCGCTCGGCACCGCGACGTTGGCGGGGCCACCGGCCTCCTGGCTGTGCTTCAGGCCGAGGGCGTGGCCGAGCTCGTGCAGCGCCGTCGTGAAATAGTAGTTGCCGAGCTTGGCCAGCGAGTAGTTGTACTGGTTGCCGAACCATATATCGCCCCCCGCTGAATAATTGCCGGGGTAATAGGCGTAGGAGGTCGGATTGGCCGACGAGGACTGCGCGATCATGATGTCGGCGCTTCCAGTCCCGTTGTACTGGATCGTGGCGTTGGTGTAGCCGAGGATCAGCCCGATCGCGTAGTTGATCGCCGCCTGCATCTGAGAGGGCGCCGAGGCGAAACCCGACGAGGTCGGTTCGCTGCTGCCGCCGTAGTAAGGATTGGAGTAGTCGCTAGGCGAATCCGGAAAGCTGTAGCTGATCGTGCCGGTCCATTTATAGCCCGACAGCAGGCCGTCGATCTCGGCGTTGTTGGTGGCACTGACTGAAACCGAGGTAGCCAATGAACTCTCCGAAGCAATGCATCGCGCGATTCGCTGCGCAGGGGCATGATTCTAGCTAGAGAGTTATACGTTTGGTTTAATTTTGGCGTCGGGCCATCAGTCGGTCCGTAACGCCGTGTTAGCCATCAACTCCCGTAATGATACGGAGCGGCGACGCATTCAGTACCGCGCCTGGCGTGTTCCGTAAAGGAAACTATGAAACTGAGCCCACTTTCGGTCGGTCTGATCGGAGCCTTGGCTATGCTCGCCGGGCCGGACCGTCTGCCCATCGGAGAACAACCTGTCATGGCCTCGAAAGCCAATGCGGACGAAAGCAGCAAGGGGAACACCAAGGGGGGACACGCCCCCTCCATGCCAATGGCCCGCGATCCTTCCGCCGCGGTGGCGGAAGAATTCGAAGCCGCCCGTCGGGCGGGAACGCGGGAGACGTTCGAGCTCTTCATCGCGCGCCATGGCGATGACCCGCTGGCCGAGCAGGCGCGCACCGAGTTGAAGCGGCTGTCGCGCTGATCCCTTGCGCAGCGCGATCAGGCCTGCATTTCGACAGGCGGCATCCGCGTCGCGGCAGACTTGCCGCCCGATGTTTCGGCACTATGGTGGCTCCGCAATCTGTCCCGGAGCCTTTCAAGATGCCTTTTCCGCATGCCTCGGAAGCCCTGTCGCGCTTCACCGTGCTCGATCTCACACGCGTCCGCTCCGGGCCCACCTGCGTGCGTCAGCTCGCAGACTGGGGCGCCAACGTCATCAAGATTGACGCACTGACCGAGGATGCCGGCGGCGAGCAGCCGGGCGGGCCGCGCCGGGGTTCCGACTTCCAGAATTTGCATCGCAACAAGCGGGCGATGACGCTGAACCTGAAGGACGAGCGCGGGCTCGCCGTGTTCAAGCGCCTCGCCGCCAAGGCCGACGTCGTGGTCGAGAATTTCCGTCCCGACGTGAAGAAGAAGCTCGGCATCGATTATGAGAGCCTCGCCGCGATCAATCCGCGCATCGTCTATGGCAGCATCTCCGGCTTCGGCCAGGACGGCCCCTATCACAAGCGGCCGGGCTTCGATCAGATCGCGCAAGGCATGGGCGGGCTGATGTCGATCACCGGCGCGCCGGGCGAAGGCCCGATGCGGGTCGGCATTCCCGTCGCCGACCTCACCGCGGGCTTGTTCTGCGCCATGGGCATCCTCACCGCGCTGCTCGAGCGCGAGGTCTCGGGCAAGGGTCAGTGGGTGCAGACCTCGCTGCTGCAGGCCCAGATCTTCATGCTCGACTTCCAGGCCGCGCGCTGGCTGATGGAGAAGGAGGTCGCCAAGCAGGCGGGCAACAACCACCCGACCAGCATCCCGACCGGCGTGTTCAAGACCTCGGACGGCTACATCAACATCGCCACGACCGGCGGACGGATCTGGGAGCGCTGTGCGCAGGCGATCGGCGCGCCGGAGCTCTACAGCCATCCCGATTATGCAACCGCCCCTGCCCGCTCGAAAAACCGCGACGCACTCAACGCCGAGATCGAGAAGCGCACCGTGACGAAGTCGACCGAGACCTGGGTCCGCGAGTTCAACGAGGCCGGCGTGCCCTGCGGGCCGATCTACGCCATCGACCAGATGTTCGAGGACGCACAGGTCAAGCATCTCGGCATCGCTCAGGACGTGCCAAACGACGAGGGCCGCGATATCCGCCTGGTCGGCCAGCCCGTGACGCTGTCGCGTACGCCGAGCAGGATGGTGGCGCGACCGCCGGAATTCGGCGAGCAGACCGACGAGGTGCTGAAGGAATTCGGCCTCAGTGCGGACGAGATCGCCGAACTTCGAGAGGCCAAGGTGGTCTAGGGTCCAAACGACAATGCCCGGCAAGACGCCGGGCATTGATGCATGGCGGCTCTGTGCCGCTCAGTATTTCGCGACGACCGGCGTCGGATTGAACGCATAGTTGAAGCCGGCACGCAGCACGTGATCGTGGAAGCTGACGTCGGCCTGATTGGCGGTCCCGACAAAGTAGGTCTTGGAGCCGAAATCCATGTAGAGGTATTCGAGCTTGGCCGACCAGTTCCGGGTGAACTTGCGTTCAACACCGGCGCCCACCGTCCAGCCAACCCGGGTATCGCTGCTGCTGACCCCAGCACCGATCGGGAAATTGAACGCGCCGACGGGGGTCACGCCGCCGAGGCCTGGTCCGAATACCTGGATTCCAAGCGCGGTGGCCGACGAGTATTTGAACTCGCCGACCGCGAGACCGCCGGTTGCATACCAAAGGGTTTGCGGATCCGACAAGACGCCGACGCGCCCTCGGAACGTTGCAAACCACTGCAGGTCGTAGGAGAGATTTGCGGTCAACGACGCAATGGAATTGAAGTCGTTGCCGATCGGGAGGCCGATGATGTTCGAACCGTAGCGCGTGCTCGTCGTCGTCACGGTCCGCGACGAGCGCTCACCGGTCGCCTGGATGTCTCCCTCAAGTCCGACGACCCACTTGGGATCGACTTGCCAGTTGTAGCCGATCTGACCGCCGGCCAGCCAACCGTCCACGTTTTGATGGGACGAACCGAATTGCACGGCCGGGAACGGAAGCGCGATCGGCGCAATGGTCGTATTGGCCCTGCCCCAGCTATATCCAGCGTTCAAGCCGGCATAGAAGCCCGTCCAGCCCCAGCCTGGGTCAACCACGGGTGGAGCCTTTACGTAGGGTCTTGCGGCCAGATCGGCCGCGATGGCCCCCGTCGCGAACAGCGACATTGCCGCCAACCCGATCACAAATCGCTTCATAACATCCCCCTCCGACAAATCTCAAAATCTGGCTGGAACCATAACCTTTGAGCGGAACCGAGGCTGTCGCGCGGCGGCAACATTTGGAAACAAATCATTGGCGCGGCAGTAGGACTACGGCGACATCAGCAACATAAATAACTGATTTAACTAAATTTTAGCTTCATTTAACTAAAATTTTAGCCTCCTATCGCTCCGCAATTTTCGTGCGCTGCATCCATCCGACGCGAGCCATCAGGCCGTCGATCACCGGCCAAAACAGCAGCACGATCGCCAGCGTCGTGATGGAGCCGACCAGGCCGTTCGACCAGAACACCTTGAGGTTTCCGCCGGAGCCGATCATCGACAGGCGGAAGGCATCCTCGGCGCGGTTGCCGAGCACGAGGGCCAGCGTGAACGGCGCCAGCGGAATGCCGATCTTCTTGAAGACGTAACCGACGATTCCGAAGCCCAGCATCAGCCAGATGTCGAACATCGCGTTTTGGATCGCATAGGCGCCGATCGCGCAGGACACCACGATCATCGGCGCCACCGCCGCGAACGGCACGCGCAGGATCGAGGCGAAGACCGGCACCGTCGTCAACACCAGCACGAGGCCGACGACATTGCCGAGATACATCGAGGCGATCAGGCCCCAGACGAAGTCCTTGTGCTCGACGAACAGCAGCGGGCCCGGATTGAGCCCCCATACCATGAGGCCGCCAAGCAGGATCGCGGCAGTGCCCGAGCCGGGAATGCCGAGCGCCAGCATCGGCAGCAGTGCCGAGGTGCCGGAGGCATGCGCCGCCGTCTCAGGCGCGAACACACCCTCGATGCGGCCCTTGCCGAAGCTCTCGGGATCCTTGGCGAAGCGCTTGGCCAGGTTGTAGCCCATGAAGGAGGCCGCGATCGCACCGCCCGGGGTGATGCCGAGCCAGCAGCCGATGAAGGAGGAGCGCAGCAGCGTCACCCAGTATTTCGGCAGATCCTTCCAGACCCCGAGCACGACGCGCAGCGAGATGCTTGCCGCATGTCCGCGTAGCGCGAGACGCTCCTCCATCGTCAGCAGGATCTCGCTGATGCCGAACAGGCCGATGACGGCGACCAGGAAGTTGATGCCGCGAAGCAGGTCGGCCGAGCCGAAGGTCATGCGCAGATTGCCCGACACCGTGTCCATGCCGACGCCGGCGAGCAGCAGCCCCAGCGACATCGAGATGACCGTCTTGTGCTTCGCTTCGCGACCGAGGCCGACGAAGGAGCAGAAGGTCAAGAGATAGACCGCGAAGAACTCGGGCGGGCCGAATTTCAGCGCAAAGGACGAGATCATCGGCGCGAGGAAGGTGATCAGGAGCACCGCGACAAGCGAGCCGACGAAGGAGGACGTGAACGCCGCGGTCAGCGCCTCCGCCGCCCTGCCCTGCTGGGCCATCGGATAGCCGTCGAAGGTGGTTGCGACCGACCAGGCTTCGCCCGGGATGTTGAACAGGATCGAGGTGATCGCGCCGCCGAACAATGCGCCCCAATAGATGCAGGACAGCATCACGATCGCCGAGGTCGGGTCCATCGTGAAGGTGAGCGGCAGCAGGATGGCGACGCCGTTGGGCCCGCCGAGCCCCGGCAGCACGCCGACGAAGATGCCGAGCACAAGCCCGACCAACATCAGCACGAGCGTCTTCCACGTCAGCAGGACGGCGAAGCCGTGAAGCAGGAGACCGAGAGCTTCCATCGCGATCCGTCCTAGCGCCCGAGGGCCGCTTCGAGCGGCCCTTTCGGCATGATGACGTCGAAGGCGACGTCGAAGGTGACGAACATGATCGCCGTGAACACGAAAGCGGTGAGCAGCGACTTCCACAGCGCGATCTTGCCGACGAGGCGCATGAAACCTGCGATCAAAAGGAAGCTCGCGACATAGAGGCCGAGGAACTGCGTCACGAGGCAGAACAGCAGCGTCGGCACGAACACCGCCATCACGCGGCGCGCCTGCGCGCGGGTGACAAACGTCACGGACACCGCACGCCGCGCCAGCAGCGCAACGATCAGGCCGTAGAGGCTGCCGCCCCCGAGGATGACGGAGAGATAGAACGGGAAATAGCCGGGCTCGGGCCCGGTCGCATCCCAGGACGCACCGGTGCGCCAATTGTCGTAGCCGAGCGTGACGGCGAGCGCGAGAAGAAGGAGACAGACGACGATCTCGATCGTGCCGGAGGAGACGACGGAGGGCGAGTCGTCTTCGGGGGCGGTCGGATCGTCGACGACGATTTCAAGTTCGGTTTGGGACATGCTCTGTTAGGGACGGAGTGCGTTCAATTCCCCCTCTCCCCGCGTGCGGGGAGAGGGTTGGGGTGAGGGGGAGTCTCCGCAGGGACGGTGAGAGTCGGACTCGCGGAGAGAGCCCCTCACCCCAACCCTCTCCCCGTAAGAACGGGGAGAGGGGGAAAAGAGAAAGCTACTTCGCGACGAATCCGGCTTCCGTCATCAGCGCCTTGTTGACGGCATCGTCCTCCTCGAGGAATTGCACCATGTCCTTGCCGGTGAGGAAGATCGGCTTCAGCGCCTGCTTCTCCATGTAGTCCTTGTACTCGGCGGTCTGCGTCACCTTGTGGAACAGATCGACATAGAACGCCTGCTGCTCAGCTGTGACCTTGCCGGGCAGGAACATCGCGCGCAGCATCAGATACTGCACGTCGACGCCCTGCTCCTTGCAGGTCGGGATGTCGGCCCAGGATTGGGTGTCCGTCACCTTGCTGGTGTAGGAGATGCGCTCCTTGTCGAACACGCAGAGCGGACGCACCTGGCCGGCGCGCCAGACCTCGAGATTTTCACTGGGGTTGTTGACGTTGGCTTCGGTGTGGTTGCCGACGAGCTGGGTCGCGGCCTCGCCGCCGGACTTGTAGGGCAGATAGGAGAACTTCGCCCCGGTCTTCTGCTCCAGGAACACGGTGAGCACGTGGTCCTCGCGCTTGGAGCCGGTGCCGCCCATCTTGAACGGCGAGCTCGCCGCCTTCGCTGCGTCGATGAATTCCTTCACCGTCTTGGGGCCGGCGCTGTTGTCCCACAGCACGAACTGGTCGAGCGCGATCACCGAGACCGGGGTCAATTCGCGCCAGTTGAACGGAATCTTCGCCGACAGCGGCAGCATGTAGATCAGCGAATAGGCGATCAGCACCTTGTTCGGATCGCCCTCGCTGGACTTCATGTACATCAGCGCTTCCGCACCCGACGCGCCGCCCTTGAGCGAGACCACCATGGGCTGCTTCATCAGATTATTCTTCTGGATCGCGGCCTGCATCATCCGGGCCATCTGATCGGAAGCACCGCCCGCACCGGCGGCTACCACAATCTCGACGGGTTTGGTCGGCTCCCAGCCGGCAAAGGCGGGCGTGCTGAGCAACAAGGCCGTCGCTGCCCCGACGGCTTTCACTGGAATACGCACGAGTTTCGTCCCCTGTTTATTATTGGCTTTGTGATGCCGGGAAATTTATCGATGCATTGTGCGGACTAAAGGTTGTGAGTTCAAGCCGGCGGACATTCTGCCGCATATGACTTTCGGATGACCAAGCGGAACGCCTCCGAAGCGCTACTTGCCCTTCCAGACAGGCGCGCGCTTGTTGAGGAAGGCGTCCATGCCCTCGCGGAAATCCTCGCTCATATAGGCCTTGAGGATCAGGTCCTCGCCTTCCTCGCGCGACAGCGTGCGGCGGATGCGGCGCACCGCTTCCTTGGTGGCCTCTAACGTGAGCGGCGCGTGGCTGGCGACGAGCTTGGCGGTCTCGTCGGCGCGGCGCTGCAGCGACTCGACGTCGGGCACGATCTCGTTGAGCAGGCCGAGCGCGAGGGCTTCCGGCGCCTCGACCAGACGCGCCTTGAAGATCATATCCTTGGTACGGGCAGGACCGACCAGCGCGACGACGCGGCTGATGTTCGACATCGACAGGCAGTTGCCGAGCGTGCGCGCGATCGGAAAGCCCATCCGCGTCGTCTCGGTGCCGATGCGGATATCGCAGCAGGCCGCGATGCCCGCGCCGCCGCCGGTGCAGGCGCCGGCGATCGCCGCGATCACGGGCACGCGGCACTGCTCCAGCGTGCCGAGCACGCGGTCGATCCGCGCCTCGTAATCGAGCGCGTCCTGCGCGGTCTTGAACGCGCGGAACTGGGAAATGTCGGTGCCGGAGGCGAAGGCCTTGTCGCCCGCGCCGGTCAGGATCAGCGCCTTGATCGAACGGTCGGCGTTGATCTCCTGGCAGATCTCCGCCATGCGGTCATACATGGCGAAAGTCATGGCGTTGCGCGCCTGGGGGCGGTTGAAGGTGATCCGCGCGATGCCGTCCGTGACGGAGTAGAGCAGGTCTTCGCTAGTCGTCGTCGGTGCGTTCATCGCGCGCTCACTTTCCAAGTTAGTTCAGGCCACCTGAGCCTTGGTCATCGGCACCACGTCGCGTCCCTTCAGGACGTCCATGGCCGCCAGCACGCCACCGCTCCGGTGCGGGATCTTTGCAAGATCCAGGCCCATCTCGACGCCGGCGAGCGTACCCATCAGCATCAGATCGTTGAAATGGCCGATATGGCCGATGCGGAACACCTTGCCCTTGACCTTGTTCAGGCCGGTGCCGAGTGACATGTCGAAGTTTTCCAGCACCACCTTGCGGAAGGCGTCGGCATCAAAGCCATCAGGCACGCGCACGCCGGTCAGCGCCGGCGAATGCGCGGCAGGATCGATGCACTGCGTCTCCAGGCCCCAGACCTTGGCCGCCGCGCGCGTCGCCGCGCTGTGGCGCTTGTGGCGGGACCAGACGTTCTCCAGCCCCTCCTCTTCCAGCATCTTCACGGCTTCACGCAGGCCGTAGAGCAGATTGGTCGCCGGCGTATAGGGGAAGGTGCCGAGCTTGTTGAAGCTGATGACCTCCTGCCAGTCCCAATAGGAGCGCATGCCCGGATTGGCCTTGGCAACGGCAAGCGCCTTTTCCGACACGGCGTTGAAGCCGAGGCCGGGCGGCAGCATCAGGCCCTTCTGGGAGCCCGCAACCGAGACGTCGATGCCCCAGGCATCGTGCTCATATTCCATCGAGCCGAGACCGGAGATGGTGTCGACCATCAGCAGCGCCGGATGTTTCGTGCGATCGAGGATCTTGCGCACCTCCGCGGGCGGCGTGACGCAGCCGGTCGAGGTCTCGTTGTGGACGACGCAGACCGCCTTGATGCTGTGCTGCTTGTCGGCGGCAAGGCGCGTCTCGATCTCGGCGAGGTCGGCGCCATGGCGCCAGTCGCTCGGGATGAAGTCGACGTCGAGCTTGAACTTGTCGGCGATGCCGCGCCACAGCACGGCGAACTGGCCGGTCTCGCACATCAAAACCTTGTCGCCGGGCGAGAACACATTGACCATCGCCGCTTCCCAGGCGCCGGTGCCGGACGAGGGGAAGATGATCACGGGCTGCTTGGTGCGGAATACGCGCTGCATTGAGGCGAGGACCGCGAAACCGAGCTCGGCGAACTCCGGACCGCGATGGTCCAGAGTCGGCATGTCCATCGCCCGCAGCACGCGGTCGGGCACGTTGGTCGGTCCTGGAATCTGTAAGAAATGCCTTCCAGTATGCACGGTCATAGGCGTCCTTCCCGGTCTAGCCTTGATTTTGATGGCCGCCGAATAGCACCATTTGACCGGCTTGTCCCCTCTCCTAAAGACGTTTCCCATGCCTGAGCGGCGGGCCTCCGCCACCCCTATTCCGCGGCCACCATCTTTCCGGCCGTTCCCCTGCCCTCGACCTCCGCGAACGGGCGCTCCGGGTGCATTAGGAAGGCGGAAAAGCCGCCGAGCAGCAAAAGGCCCATCGACATCAGGAACGGCAGGTACCAGTTGCCGGTCGCGTCGATCACGAAGCCCGCGACCAGCGGGGAGACGATGGCGGCGAAGGCCGAGCCGGTATTCATGATTCCCGACGCGGTACCGGAATATTTCGGGGCAATGTCCATCGGGATCGACCACATCGGGCCGATCACCAGCTCGGCACAGAAGAAGCCCGCCGACAGGCACAGCGCCACCACGGTGATGTCGTGGACGAACAGGATCGGCAGCAGCGAGAGCAGCGCCCCCGTAAATCCCGCAACGGTGACGCTGAGCCGCGCCAGGCGGACATTGCCGGTGCGGTCGAGGATCCTGTCCGAGAGCACGCCGCCGACGCTGTCGCCCACCACGCCGGCAAAGAACACGCCGGAGGCGAACAGCGCCGAGTTCTTGATGTCGAGATTGTAGTTGTTCTTGAAGAACAGTGGCAGCCAATTCAGGTACAGCCACAGGCACCAGCCGTAGCAGAAATAGGTCAGCGTCACCGGCCACATCCGCCCGAGCAGCGCACTCCACGGCACGCGCGGCCGCTCGCCGGTCGGGCGCGGCGGCAGTGCGGCGAGCTCGGCCTCGGTGATGGAGGCGTGCTCCTTCGGCTCGTTGCGGAAGTACCAGACCCAGATCACGCCCCAGATCAGGCTGACGAAGCCGAGCACGACGAAGGCGCCGCGCCAGGTCAGCCACAGGATCAACAGCGCCACCACCGGCGGCGTCACGGCATTGCCGAGCCGGGCGAAGGAATGGGTCAGGCCCTGCGCAAAACCGCGGCGGTTGGCGGGCGTCCAGTATTGCATCGCGCGCGTTGCGGTCGGGAACGTCGCGCCCTCGCCAAAACCGAGCGCAAACCGCGCGACGAAGAGCGCAGCGAGACCGTTGACGAAGCCGGTCATGATGGTGGCGACCGCCCAGATCATGCCGCACCAGAACAGCGTCTTGCGCGGCCCGAAATGATCGCCGACCCAGCCTCCGATGACCTGGAACAAGAGATAAGGATAGGCGAAGGCGGAGAACACGAGGCCGAGCTGCGTGTTGGACAGGCCCAGCTCCTTCTGGATCTCGCTCGCGGCCGTGCCGATGTTCACCCGGTCGACATAGGTGATGAAATACATCGCGCAGAGCATCGCCAGCACGACATGCGTGGCCTTGAACCGAACCCCCATCTCACCCCTCCCGTATCGCTGTTGTTATGATTGCTGCCCGCCTGTCCCGCGCGACTTAAGTGCCGACCACTTTCAGATGCGGCGAGGCGTTGCCTTGCGGACGCTGCTCCAGCAGCTTCATCGCGACGTTGACGCCGCCGGAGCGATGCGGCACGCCGGCCACCGACAGGCCCATCTCGACGCCGGTGAGCGCGCCGAGCAGCGTCAGCGCATTGCATTCGCCGAGATGGCCGATGCGGAAGACTTTTCCGGCGACCTTCGACAGGCCCGAGCCGAGCGACATGTTGTAATTGTCGAGGACGACTTTCCGGAACTGATCGGCATCATGCCCCGGCGGCATCAGCACGGCCGTCAGCACCGGCGAGAACTCTGAAGGCTCCTGGCAGAGCACTTCGAGGCCCCAATGATTGACGGCGGCGCGGGTTGCCGCAGCAAGCCGCTGGTGCCTTGCGAACACGTTGGGAAGTCCCTCCTCGAGCAGCATCGCGATCGCCTCGCGCAAGCCGTAGAGCAGGTTGGTCGCCGGCGTGTAGGGGAAGAAGCCCTTCGTATTGGGCTTGAGCATCTCCTCCCAGTCGAAATAGGAGCGCGGCATCTTGTTGCTCTTGGACGCCGCCAGCGCCTTCTCCGAGATCGCGTTGAAGCCGAGGCCGGGCGGCAGCATGAAACCCTTCTGCGAGCAGCTGACGCTGACGTCGACCTTCCACTCGTCGTGACGATAGTCGACCGAGCCGAGCGAGGAGATGGTGTCGACCATCAGCAGCGCGGGATGCGACGCGCGGTCGATCGCGGCGCGGATCTCGGCGATGCGGCTGGTCGCGCCGGTCGAGGTCTCGTTATGCACGACCATGACGGCCTTGATCGTGCGCGCCTTGTCCTCGGTGAGCTTCGCCTCGATCACCGCCGGATCGGCGCCGCGGCGCCAGTCGCCGGGCACGAAGTCGACCTCGATGCCAAAGCGGCCGGCCATCTGCCGCCACAGCGTCGCGAAATGGCCGGTCTCGACCATCAGCACCTTGTCGCCCGGCGACAGCGTGTTGACGATCGCGGCCTCCCAGGCGCCCGTCCCCGACGAGGGGAAGATCACCACCGGACCCTTGGTCTGGAAAATCTTCTGGCTGCCTTCGAGCACGGTGCGGCCGAGTTCGCCGAACTCCGCGCTGCGGTGGTCGATCACGGGCATGTCCATGGCGCGCAGGACGCGCTCGGGGACCGGGCTCGGGCCCGGAATCTGAAGGAAATGGCGTCCCTGATGCATGAAAACCTCCCTGTCGGCGGATCCTGGCCGGCTCTGCTGGCTATTTTGCATTCATTTTTTGTCCTTTCAATCGAAATTTGGTATTCGATTGTGGACGTCGACGCGATCCAACGGGCAAACTACTGTGCTGCAAATGAAATCCACGATTCCCGACACCGGGGTTCCGATCACCCCGCCCGCCGGCAATGGCGGCGACCGCCAGGAGGCCTCGCTTCATGGTGAGATCCTGCTGCGGCTGCGCGACTACGTGGTCGAAGGCAACATTCCGGAAGGAGCCCGCGTTCCTGAGCGGCAGCTCTGCGAGATGCTCGGCATCTCCCGCACGCCGCTGCGCGAGGCCCTGAAAGTGCTCGCCGCCGAGGGCCTGATCGAGCTACTGCCCAACCGCGGCGCTCGCGTGCGCCAGCTCAGCCAGCGCGACCTTGAGGAGCTCTTCGACGTGATGGCGGGGCTGGAAAGCCTGGCCGGACGCCTGGCCTGCGAGGCCATTACAGATGCGGAAATCACCGCGATCGAGCAGCTGCAATACGAGATGTACGGCCACTACCTGCACCGCGACATGCACGGCTATTTCCAGACCAACCAGCGCATTCACGAGAGCATCGTCACAGCCGCACGCAACGAGACGCTGAAGACCGCCTACGCCAATTTTGCCGGCCGCATTCGCCGCGTCCGTTACTCCGCCAATTTCGCCCGCAAGCGGCAGCGCTGGGCGGAGGCGATGCGCGAGCATGAGGCCATCCTCGATGCGCTGCGCCGCCGTGCCGGCAGCGAGCTCAGCGACATCCTGTTCCAGCACCTGCGCAATAAGCGGACGGCCGCGATCGAGCATCTGACCGAGCCACAAGAGGACGCGCCGGCCTCGGCCTGAGGGCGGCTGGCTTGCTCATTTTGCATTCATAATATAATTCATCGGGAACCATAATGAATAACTCAGCAAGGCTGAGCCTCGCTGAGGCAGTCCGGGATCAGGGATGACAAACGCCTCCACGCTCGAACGGCGCCTGCGGTCGGAATTGACCGGCGACGTCCTGTTCGACCCCTTCAGCCGCGGCCGCTACGCCACCGACGCCTCGTTTTACCAGATCATGCCGGCTGGCGTGGCGGTCCCGAAGACCATGGACGAGGCGCTTCGGGCCTTGGCGATCGCCCGCGACGAGGGGCTGAAGGTCACCCCGCGCGGCGGCGGCACCTCGCAATGCGGCCAGACCGTCAATGACGGGCTGGTGGTGGATCTCTCCAAGCATCTCAACCGCATCCTGTCGCTCGACGTCGAGGGCCGGACCTGCGTGGTCGAGCCCGGCATCGTGCTCGACGATCTCAACCGCCAGCTCAAAAAGCACGGCCTGTGGTTTCCGGTCGACGTCTCCACGGCGTCCCGCGCCACCATCGGCGGCATGGCCGGCAACAATTCCTGCGGCGGCCGCTCGCTTCGCTACGGCACCATGCGCGACAACACGCTCTCGATGGAGGCATCGCTCGCCGACGGCACGCTGAGCCGGTTTGGCGAGGTGTCGCGCGACCTCTCCGACGTCGAGGCCAGCGACAGCACCCGCGCCCTGTTCCGCGACATGCTCGATCTCGGCACCCGCGAGGCCGACGAGATCGCCGCGCGCTTTCCAAAAGTGCAGCGCCGCGTCGGCGGCTACAATCTCGATGCGCTGGTACCGCGCAACGCGCCGAACAACATGGCGCATCTGCTGGTCGGCTCCGAGGGCACCCTCGCCTTCACCACCAAGGTCGAGCTGAAGCTCTGGCCCGTCATCCGCAACAAAGCGCTCGGCGTCTGCCATTTCGGCAGCTTCTACGAGGCGATGGACGCGGCCCAGCACCTGGTCAAGCTCAAGCCGATCGCGGTCGAGCTGGTCGACCGCACCATGATCGCGCTCGGCCGCGACATCGCGATGTTCCGGCCGATCATCTCCGCCGCGATCAAGGGCGATCCGGACGCCGTGCTGGTGGTCGAGTTCGCCGAAGAAGATCAAGCCGACAATCTCGTGCGCCTCAGGCAGCTCACCGAGCTGATGAGCGATCTCGGCTTTGGCTGGAATAACGACACGCGCAAATGGGGCGGCGTGGTCGAGATAACCGAGCCGGCGCTCCAGAGCGGCATCGCCGATTTCCGCGCCGCCGGCCTCAACGTCATGATGTCGATGAAGCAGGAGGGCAAGCCGGTCTCCTTCGTCGAGGACTGCGCCGTGCCGCTGCCGCATCTGGCCGATTACACCGCGCGGCTGAACGAGGTGTTTGCCAAGCACGGCACCAGCGGCACGATGTACGCGCATGCCTCCGAGGGCTGCCTGCATGTGCGCCCGGTGCTGAATCTCAAGCTGGAGAAAGACGTCAAGGCGATGCGGGCCATCGCCGAGGAGGCCTTTGCGCTGGTGCGCGAATACAAGGGGTCGCATTCCGGCGAGCATGGCGATGGCCTGGTGCGCTCCGAATTCCACAAGACCATGTTCGGCGAGCGTCTGGTCGCCGATTTCAGGGAGGTCAAGCAGCGCTTCGATCCCGATGGCACGCTCAATCCCGGCAAGATCGTCGACGCGCCGAAGATGGACGACCGCTCGCTGTTCCGCTTCAAGCCGGACTATCGCGTTGGCGAGCTGAAGACGAAGCTCGACTGGTCGGCTTATCCCGGCGCCGGCGGCGGGTTCCAGGGCGCCGTCGAGATGTGCAACAACAACGGCGCCTGCCGCAAGCTCGAGGGCGGCGTGATGTGTCCGTCCTATCGCGCGACGCGCAACGAGAAGGATGTCACGCGAGGCCGTGCGAACACCTTGCGCCTCGCGATCTCCGGCCAGCTCGGCCCGGATGCTTTGTCGTCGGACGAAATGATGGAGACGCTGAAACTCTGCGTCTCCTGCAAGGCCTGCCGCCACGAATGCCCGACCGGCGTCGACATGGCCAAGATGAAGATCGAGGTGCTGGCCGCGCGCGCAGCCACTCACGGCCTGACCCTGCGCGACCGCCTGGTCGGCTACCTCCCGCGCTACGCTGGGCTGGCTGCGCGCTTCGCGCCGCTCGCGAATTTGCGCAACAGCAGCCCGTTGTTGCGAAAACTGTTCGAGCGCTTTGCCGGCGTCAGCGCGCGCCGGGCGCTGCCCGCCTTCCGCAGCGACGTGTTCGTGCCGCCGGCCGAAAGCGTCGGGCCGGAGGGCGGCCGCGAGGTCGTGCTGTTCACTGATACCTTCAACCGCATCTATGAGCGCGAGAATCTCGACGCAGCGCTACGCGTGCTCGCGGCCGGCGGCTATCGCGTGCACCTACCGAAGCCTGTGAGCGGCAGCCGGCCTCTGTGCTGCGGCCGAACCTTCCTGTCGGCTGGTCTCGTCGACGAAGCTAAGGCCGAGCTGGATCGGCTAGTCTCCGCCTTCGCGCCCTTCGCCGCGCGCGGCGTGCCGATCGTCGGCCTCGAGCCGAGCTGCCTCCTGACGCTGCGCGACGAGCTTTCCTCGCTGCGCAAGGACAACGACGCCAACGCCGTCGGCGCCCATGCGCTGACCTTCGAGGAATTTCTGGTAAGCGAGGCCGAAGCCGGACGATTGCAACTGCCGCTCGGCAACGTCGCTGAGAAGGCCATGGTGCACGGCCATTGCCATCAAAAATCCTTCGGCGCCTTCAAGCCGGTCGAGCAGGTGCTGCGCCTCGTCCCCGGCCTCAAGGTCGAGACCATCGAGTCGAGCTGCTGCGGCATGGCCGGCGCCTTCGGCTATGGCGCAGACACCTACGATGCCTCGATCGAGATGGCCGAGCTGTCGCTGCTGCCCGCCGTGCGGCGCGCGGACGAGGCTACGCTGGTCGTCGCCGACGGCACCTCCTGCCGCCATCAGATCCACGACGGCACGCAGCGCGAGGCGCTTCACGTCGCGCGCGTGCTGGCCATGAGCCTCGATCGCGCCAAGACCAATTCCACTTCAACCGCTGCAAAGGAACCCAGCCATGGCTGACCTCACGCTCGACACCGCCCGCAAGATCCTCGACGCCGCTTTCGCGAAGGCTGGCGAGCTGAAGCTGAAGCCGCTGGTCGTCACCATCCTCGACGCTCGCGGCGTGCTCAAGATCGCCGCGGCGCAAGACGGCACCAGCCTGATGCGCGCCGAGATCGCCCACGGCAAGGCCTATGGCGCCCTCGCGATGGGCATGGGTTCACGCGCCCTGTACCAGCGCGCGCAGGAGCAGGCCTATTTCATCGATGCCGTGAACACCATCGCCAAGGGCGCGCTGGTGCCGGTCCCCGGCGGCGTGCTGATCATGGACGGCACGACCCTGCTCGGTGCCGTCGGCGTCTCCGGCGACACCTCCGACAATGACGAGGCCTGCGCCGTTGCGGGCATCCAGGCGGCGGGCCTGAAGGCCAACGCGGGGTAAGATGTTGTAGGGTGGGTTAGCGCTGCGGGCGCGCAAAGCGCGGCCGGCAGGGCGTAACCCACCGCTTCTGCCTCGGCGGACACAGACAGTGGTGGGTTACGCCGAGCAGATGCGCTGTGCGCATCTGCGGGGCTAACCCACCCTACGAACTTCCCCTCTACCTTCCCGTCCAGACCGGCTTGCGCTTCTCGCTGAAAGCCTTCAGCCCTTCCTTGGCATCCTCGGTCATCGCCAGCAGCGCGATCTGGCTTTCGGTGTAGGCGATGCTCTCGTCGAACGACATCGCGGCGATGGCGCGCATGGCGTATTTGCCGCGGCGGATCGCGGTGGGGGATTTGTCGACGATACGGCCGATCAGCCAATCGACCTTGGTGTCGAGCTCGGCGGTGGGCACGACGTAGTTGAGGAGGCCTGCAGCTTGCGCAGCCTTCGCATCGAACGGCTCGCCCGTCAGCGCCCATTCGTTGACGAGCCGCAGCGGCGCGATCCTCTGCAGCAGGCTCAGCACCTGCATCGGGAACACACCGACCTTCACCTCGGGCAGGCCGAAGATGACGTGATCGGCGGCAACCGCCATGTCGGTCATGCAGAGCAGGCCCATGCCGCCGGCCATGCAGACGCCGCCCACCCGCGCAATCGCCGGCTTGGTCGCGTTCTGCGACAGGCGCAGCAGATCGGCATAGTCGACGTTGGGTTTGGAATGATCCATCGCGAACGCCGCGCCGGAATTCTGCAGGTCCGCGCCCGCGCAGAACGCCTTGTCGCCCGCACCCGTCAGCACGATGACGCGGACGTCCTTGTCCTCATGCGCATCGCGATAGCCCTTGGTGATGCCGGCGATCACGTCGCCGTTCAGCGCGTTGCGCTTCTCCGGCCGGTTGATGGTGATCCAGAACGCCTGCCCGCGCTTTTCGGTGATGACGGCTGTGGTGTCGGTCATGGCACGCTCGCTTCCTTGCTCCCGTTTGCCGCCATTTGCGGCAGCTCGGGCGAGAGGTGCAAGCGCAAACTGCGGCGCGGCGCCGCTTTAGCGCCTCGACACAAATTGCGTGGCGATCGCCGGGCGCACTCAGGCGACCGCTTTCCTGATCCAGACCTTGTTGTCGTGGAATGCGGCCCCACCGATCGGCGCGATCGTGTCCGCGCCCGTCAGCATGTTGATGCCGCGGCCGCCGATGTGGTTCTTGTTGGGGTGAACGGACTCCGCGATCAAGACGCCGCGTCGCACGCCCTCGAACAGCGTTGCGACCAGCGTGGTCTCGCCGCGGCTGTTGCCGAGCGTCACGGCGTCACCGTCGGCGATATCGAGGGGCGCGGCATCCAGCGGATGGATCATCACGCTCGCTTTGCCCTCGCGCGCCTGCGAGGACGGCGTCTCGTTGAAGGTGGTGTTGAGGAAGCTCCGCGAGGGACTGGTGGCGAGCCGGAACGGATGGGCCTGGTCGGCATGCTCAATCACGGCCCAATGGTCCGGCAACCCCGGCATCTTGTCGAAATCGCCCATCGTCACGCCGAACGGCGGGTGCGCCCAATCCGCCCTGAAGTGGAATTTCTTGTCGGCATGGGCAAAGCCGTCGAGGAAATGCGAGGTGCGGAAGTCCGGCTGCAGGTCGCGCCAGAGATCCGCTTCGAGGCCGCCGATATCGCCGTGGTTGCTCAGCTTCAGCGTCGCGTCGATCAGTTCGCGCGGCGTCATCTCGAAGCCCTGATGTTTCGCGCCAAGCCGCGGCGCCAGCGCCTGCAACACCTCATGATTGGAGCGGCATTCGCCGGGCGGGTCGATCAGCTTCGGCCCGACCGAGATGTGCTGGTGCCCGCCGCCGTAATAGAGATCGTCGTGCTCCATGAACATGGTCGCCGGCAGCACGATATCGGCCATCAGTGCCGTCTCGGTCATGAACTGCTCGTGCACCGCCACGAACAGATCCTCGCGCGCAAAGCCCTGCCGGACCAGCGCCTGCTCCGGCGCCACCGTCATCGGATTGGTGTTCTGGATCAGCATCGCCTTGACCGGCCCCTTGCCGAGCTGGGCCTCGGCATCGCCGGTGAGGATGCGGCCGATCTTGGACTGGTCGAGCGCGCGGACGCTATGGTCGACCGCGTCATGGGCTTCGATGATGGATTCGTTGAAGTGCCACAGCGCGTAATTGTTGAAGAATGCGCCGCCGCCTTCATACTGCCAGGCGCCGGTCACCGCCGGAATGCAATTCGCCGCATGCATCTGCACGGCGCCGTTGCGGCTGCGCGTAAAACCGTAGCCATAGCGAAAGAACGTCCGCTTGGTCTCGCCGACTGCCTTGGCAAAGGCCTCGATCTCCACCACCGGCACGCCGCAGATGGACGAAGCCCATTCCGGTGTGCGGGTCTTCAGGTGTGCCTCGAGCTCGGCGGGGCAATCCGTGTACTTGTCCATGTAGGCGCGGTCGGCATAGCCGTCGCGGAACAGGACATGCATGACGCCGCAGGCAAACGCGCCGTCAGTGCCCGGCCGCAGGATGATCTTGATGTCAGCCTGCTTCATGGTCTCGTTGTCGTAGATGTCGACCGCAGCGATCTTCGCGCCGCGCTCCTTGCGGGCACGCGAGGCATGCGTCATCACGTTGACCTGGGTGTTGACGGGATTGGTGCCCCAGATCACGACGAGGTCGGACAGCGCCATCTCGCGCGGATCGACGCCCGCGATCTTGCCGATGCCGATCGCAAAGCCGATGCGCCCGACATTGGCGCAGATGGTCTGATAGAAGCGCGAATACTTTTTCACATGCGTCAGACGGTTGAGCCCGTCGCGCATCACGAGGCCCATCGTCCCGGCATAGTAATAGGGCCAGATCGATTCCGCGCCGAACTCGCGCTCCGCCTGGTTGAAGCGCTCCGCGATCTCGTCCAGCGCCTCGTCCCACGAGATCCGCGCGAACTGACCGGAGCCCTTCGGCCCAATGCGGCGCATCGGGAAGGTCACCCGCTCAGGGTGATGGATGCGCTCGGCGTAGCGGGCGACCTTGGCGCAGACGACGCCGGCCGTGTAGGTCTGTTTTTTCGAACCGCGGACGCGGCCGATGCTGCGACCCTCGACCACCTCGACATCGAGGGCACAGGCCGAGGGACAATCGTGCGGGCAGGTCGAATGACGGATTTCGATCTTGGCGTGCTGGTTCATGTCTCAGTTCGTAACACCAAAATACCAGCCAGCCGAGCGCATTTTACCGGCAATGCCCATGCGATTTGCTCAATCCGCGTGTGCAGCCGGTTCCTGCCGCAAACGCGAAATGGCCCGCAGCCACACCGAAAACCGCCCGATATTCCCTGACACGATCGACTTTCTGAGGCGTCGACAGTCCGCATTGCCTGCCGCTAGAGTGCCGGCCAACAAGAACGACATCAGGGAGGTGGGCATGACAGCCCGAAGCTTCATGCTGGCGCTGGCCGCCGGCCTGCTCGGCGCATTCGCTGCAACCCCCTCATCGGCACAGGATTATCCCACGCGGGCGGTCCGGATCGTCGTCCCCTTCGGGGCGGGCGGGCCGGCCGATGTGGCGGCCCGGCTGATCGGCAACGCCTTCCAGGAGAGCTTTGGCCAGCCCTTCGTCGTCGAGAACCGCACCGGCGCGGGCGGCGTCATCGGCACGGTGGAGGCTGCGAAGTCGCCGGCCGACGGGTACACGCTGCTGATGATGTCTAACACCCAGACCGCGAATGAATCGCTGCTGACACCGGACAAGCGCAAATATGAATTGATGCGCGACCTCGCGCCGATCGCGCCGGTCAACTATTCCGATCTCGTCATCGTGGTGAACCCGCAAGTCCCGGTGAAGACGCTTGCCGAGTTCATCGCGCTCGCCAAATCGCAGCCCGGAAAGCTGAACTACGCCTCCTCCGGTCAGGGCACACCGTATCACATGGCCGGCGAGTTGTTCAAAGCGATGGCCGGCATCGACATCGTCCATGTCCCCTACCGCAACAGCGGCGAAGCCCGCAGCGGCGTGATCGGCGGACAAGTGCAGATGATGATCGACGCGGTGCCGGCAATGGCGCCGAACATCGCCGAGAACCAGGTTCGTCCGCTCGCCACCACAGGCAAGCAGCGCTCCGCGGTGCTGCCGAACGTGCCGACCGCGACCGAAGCTGGCGTTCGCGGCTATGAGGCGACAATCTGGCTCGGCCTGATGGCGCCCGCGGGCACACCCAAGCCCATCATCGACAAGCTCAACGCCGCCGTCAACGCAATGGTGAAGAGGCCAGACATCGTAAAACTCTGGACCGAGCAGGGTGCCGTACCCATGTCCATGACACCGCAGGAATTCGAAAAATTCCTGCGCGGCGACATCGAGAAATGGGCCGATGTCGTCAAGAAGTTCGACAAGTCCTGAGGCCGCGCTGCTCATGCCCTCCCTTCAATTCCGGCTCAACGGCGCAGCGATCGCCGTGGACGCCGATCCGGATCAGATGCTGCTCGACGTGCTGCGCGGCCGGCTCGGCATCACCGGAGCGCATTTCGGCTGCGGAGCCGGTGAGTGCGGCGCCTGCCATGTCATGGTCGGTGACCGCGCGATGACCTCATGCGACATGCCGATGTGGTCGGTCGCGGACAAGGATGTCGTCACGCTGGAGGGCCTCGGGACGGTGGAGCAGCCGCATCCGCTGCAACGCGCCTTCATCGCCGAACAGGCGATGCAGTGCGGCTATTGCGTCTCGGGAATCCTGATCAGCGCAGCGGCGCTGCTGAAACACAATCCGTCGCCGACGGAGGCTGAGGTCAGAGAGGCGCTCGATCGCAACCTCTGCCGGTGCGGATCGCAGAATCGCATGGTGCGCGCGGTGTTGCGCGCGGCCTCGGAGATGGCCGCCTCATGACCTCTCCTGCCCCGAAACTGCCGATGAGTCTCGCAGCCAATCCAAGGCTGTCGTCCTGGGTGAAATTCACCGGTGACGGCCGTGTGGCGATCTCGCCGGGCAAGGTCGAGATCGGTCAGGGCATCGTCACGGCGCTGGCGCAGATCGCAGCGGACGAGCTCGACGTCGATATCTCCAAGGTCGAGATGATCCGCGCCTCGACGGCAGCCAGCCCGAACGAAGGTGTCACCTCGGGCAGCCTGTCGATCCAGCAATCCGGCCGCGCGCTGCGCCAGGTCTGTGCCGAAGTGCGCCAGCGTTTCCTGATGGCGGCATCGGAGCGTCTGGGCGTCGATGAGGCGTTGCTCGGTGTCGATGACGGCACGATCTCGGGTCCCGGCAATGTCAGGACCAGCTATTGGGAGCTGGCCGGCGATGTTTCGCTCGACCACGACGCCACACTAGGCGTGACAGCGAAGCTTGCGACCAAGCGCGCCATCGCCGGACATTCCATCCAGCGCGTAGACATGCCTGACAAGGTGTTCGCTCAGCCGCGTTTCATTCATGACCACGCATTGCCCGGCTTGCTGCACGGACGCGTGCTGCGGCCGGACATCTCGGGCGCCAGGCTGATTGCGCTCGACGAAACAGCCGCACGCGCCGTCCCCGGCCTCGTCGCGATCGCCCGCGACGGCGGCTTTGCCGGCGTCGTCGCTGACGGGGAGGCAGCGGCGGAAGTCGCACTCAAGGCCCTGCGCAAGGGCGCGACCTGGTCGGCCGGCGAGCCGCTGCCCGATCAAGATGATCTCGCGGGCTTCCTGAAAGGCCAGCCGGTCGAGACAACCATCATCGACGCCAGGCCGGCCTCGTCGCCGCGCGAGCCCGCCCAGACTCTTCGCCGGCAATACACCCGCCCCTACATCGCCCATGCCTCGATCGCGCCCTCCTGCGCGATGGCCCAATGGGACGGCGATCGTGTCCACGTCTGGACGCACAGCCAGGGCGTCTATCTGCTGCGCGCCGATCTCGCGATCGTGCTCAAGCTGCCGGCCGACAACATCGTCGTCGAGCACATGGAGGGCGCCGGCTGCTACGGGCACAACGCGGCCGACGACGTCGCACTCGATGCCGTGCTGCTGGCGAAAGCCGCCGGCGGTCGACCGGTCCGGGTCCAGTGGTCGCGCCACGACGAGATGAGCCACGCGCCGTTTGGCGCGGCCATGGCCATCGAGATCGAGGCCGACCTCGATGCGGACAACGAGATCGTCGGCTGGCGCCATGCGATCTGGAGCAACGGCCACGCCGCAAGGCCGGGGCGCGCGGCGCAGCCCGCGCTGCTCGCAGCAACCGAGATCGCGAACCCCTACCCGCGCATGATCTCGACCAATCCGCCTGCCGCCAATGGCGGTGGCGGCGATCGTAACTCCGTTCCGCTCTACGACTTCACGGCCTGGACGATCACGAGCCATCGGCTGCTGACGATGCCGGTGCGCACCTCGGCGCTGCGGACGCTGGGCGGACAAGGCAATGTGTTCGCCATCGAGTCCCTGCTCGACGAGATCGCCGCGCTGCGCGGCGAGGACCCGATCGCATTCCGCCTGCGCCATCTCCGCGACGAGCGGGCGCGCGACGTCGTCTCCGCAGCAGCCCGACGCGCGCAATGGAAACCGCAGAAGCAGGCCGGCATCGGCCACGGCGTCGGCTTTGCCCGCTACAAGAACACGGGCGCCTATTGCGCCGCGATTGCGGAGATCGAAGGCGCCGACGACATCCGCGTCAAACGGCTGACGCTTGCCGTCGATGTCGGCGAGGCCATCAACCCGGACGGCGTCATCAACCAGATCGAGGGCGGCGCCATCCAGGCGACGAGCTGGGTGCTGAAAGAGCGCGTTCGCTTCGACCGGTCGCGTATCACCTCGACCTCGTGGACGGACTATCCGATCCTGACGTTCAGCGAGGTGCCGGCGGTTGATGTCGAGATCATCCAGCGGCCGGAGATCGAGCCGGTCGGCGCCGGCGAAGCCGCGCACGGCCCGGTGACGGCGGCAATCGCGAACGCCGTGTTCGATTGCCTCGGCGTGCGCGTGCGCGACCTGCCGATCACGCGCCACAGGATCATCGCAGCCATGGAGCTTGCATCGTGACGACAGTGAATATTTTGAGCGGCGGCGCGGCGCAGGGCCTGGTGCGCGGCCTCACTGAAGCCTTCAAGGCGCAGACCGGCTTCGGCATTGACGGCGAATTCGGCGCGGTCGGCATCATAGCCGACAAGCTGCGCGCGGGAGCGCCGGCCGATCTCGTGATCCTGACGCAGGCCCTGCTTGCGAAGCTTGCCGGGGAGAAACTCGTCGTTCCCTCCTCGATCGCGGATGTCGGACGGGTCGAGACCGCGCTGGCGGTCCGCAACCGTGATCCCAGGGTGACGGCGAAGACCGAAGCCGATTTGCGCGAGGTGCTGCGTTCCGCGGACGCTATCTACGTCCCCGATATCAAGGCGTCCACGGCGGGACAACATTTCGCAAAAGTGCTGGATCAGCTCGGCATCGCCTACGAGGTCGCCTCGCGCCTCAAGATATTTCCAAACGGCGCGGCTGCGATGCGGGAGCTTGCGGCCTCCACCGCCACGCGACCGATCGGCTGCACGCAGGCGACCGAGATCATCGCCACCGACGGCATCGCGCTGTCGGGGGCGTTGCCGCCGGGCTGCGAGCTCGTGACGATGTACACGGCGGGCGTCACCGCGCGAGCCGCACATTCGAACGAGGCCGCCGCGCTGATTGCGTTGCTGACTGGCGCAGACCGGAAGGAACTGCGCCAGCGCGTGGGCTTCGCCAGCTAGACAGCCGTCCTATTTGTGCAATTGGGTGAGGCCGGTCGGCGGCCCGTCGACCGCGGTCCAGCCGCCGTCGACGAAAAGCGTGCTGCCGCTGACATAGCTCGCGGCGTCCGAGGCGAGATAAGCGACAGCGGTCGCGACCTCGTCGGCGCTGCTCCAGCGGTTGAACACGGTGTGGCCGGCATAGAGATTGTAGATGTCGGGGCGCTGCTTGAACGGGCCGGTCAGCGCGGTCTCGGCGATGCTCGGAGCAATGGCATTGACGCGCACGCCGGCATGGCCGACCTCGGAGGCAAAGCCCTTCACCAGAAGGCCAATCGCCGCCTTGGTCGATCCGTAGATGCCAAGGCCGGGCTCGATGGTGACAGCGCGCACCGAGGAGCAGGCGATGATGCTGCCGCCCTTTTGTTCGACCATGATGCGGCCGAAGGCCTGGAAGAACCAGACCGTGCCCTTGACGTTGAGGTTGAGGACGCGGTCGAGATCCTCCTCGGTGTAATCGAGGATGGTCTTGCGGATGTTGAGCCCGGGCGTCGTCACGGCGATGTCGAGCCGCGGAAATTTCTGCATCACGATTTTGGCGAGCGCATTGACGTCCGCGGCAATTGCAGCGTCACAGCTAGCTGCTTCGGCCCAACCTCCCTTGTCGCGGATGCCGGCGGCGGTCGCCTCCGCCGCATCAAGCGCACGATCCGCGCAGACGACGCGGGCGCCGAGCCCGGCAAGCGCCTCGGCCGACGATTTGCCGATCCCTGAGGCGGCGCCGAGCACCACGGCCGTCTTGCCGGTGAGATCGAAGAGCTTGCGATAGTCGGTCACGGACAGATTCTCCCTGTTGTTGTGACGCAAACTACGCAAGGCGAGCGCGCCGGCCAAGTGCCGGCGCACGCACGGCAGCTATCCCTTGTATCCCATCAAGAGGCGCGGCAGCCACAGCGAGAAGGCGGGAACGTAGGTGACGAACATCAGCGCTGCAATCAGCGCGGCATAGAACGGCAGGATGGTGCGCATCACCGCGCCCACCGAGATGCCGCCGATGGCGCAGCCGACGAACTGCGTCGTTCCGACCGGCGGGGTGTTCAGCCCGAGCGCGCAGTTGATCAGCATCAGCATGCCGAACTGCACGGGATCCATGCCCGCCTTCATCGCGATCGGCAGGAAGATCGGGGTGCAGATCAGGATGGTCGCCGCCATGTCCATGAACGTGCCGAGCACGAACAGGATGACGTTGATGAGCAGGAAGATCATCCAGGGCTGCGTCGAGACCTTGCTCATGAGGTCGCCGGCGAAGTCGGCCACCTCGTAGAGACCCATCAGGTACTGGAACATGGTGGAGACGCCGATCAGCAGCAGCACCACGCCCGTCGTCTTCACTGCCTTGGCCGCGGCCCGCAGGAAGTTCCGCAAGGTCATGGTGCGGTAGATGAAGAAGGTCAGCAGGATCGTGTAGGTGACCGCAACGGCTGCGGATTCGGTGGCCGTGAAGACGCCGGACAGGATGCCGGCAAGGATGATGCCGACGATCAGCAGGCCGGGCAACGCGGCGGCGAGCGAACGGAACACTTCGGCCCAGCCCGGGAACTTGCCTGCGGGATAACCGCGCTTCACCGCGACCGCGTAGGCAGCGACCAGCATACACACCATCAGCACCAGCGCCGGCAGGAGGCCGGCGGCGATCAGCGCGCCGATCGAGACCTTGCCGCCGGCGGCCAGCGCATAGATGATCATGTTGTGGCTGGTCGGCATCAAGGCTCCGACCAGCGAGGCATGGGTGGTGACGTTGACGGCGTAGTCGGTGTCGAACCCTTCCTTCTTCATCATCGGGATCATCACCGCGCCCATCGCCGACACATCGGCCACGGGCGAGCCGGAGACGCCGCCGAACAAGGTGCAGGCGACCACGTTCGACATGCCGAGGCCGCCGCGGATGTGCCCGACGAGATTCTTGGCGAGCTTCACGATCTTGTCGGCGACGCCGCCGTGCAGCATCAGCTCGCCGCTGAAGACGAAGAACGGGATGGCCAGGAAGGAGAAGATGTTCATCCCCGACATCATCTGCTGGAAGATGACGGCGACCGGCAGGCCTTCGTAGAGGATGGTGCAGATCGCGGAGAGGCCGATCGCGAAGGCGACGGGAACGCCGAGGATCAGGAAGCCGAAGAAGGTGGCGCCGAGGATGATCAGTTCCATGAGGGGACGACCTCTTCGCCGCGCAGGAGAGCAATGATGTGCTCGATTGAAAAGGAGACGATCATGACGCCGGAAGCGATCAGCGGCACGTAGCGGATCACCTCAGGCAGGCCGAGATTGGGGATATGCACGGTCCCGACCGACGCGCCGAGGATCCAGCCGTTGTAAACCATCGCGACGCCGAAAATCGCCACCAGGACGTGGATCACGATCTCGATCTTCTCGCGCACATGATCCGGAAGCATGACCAGCAGACTGTCCATGCCGATGTGTCCGGCATCGCGCACGCCGACGGCGGCACCGATCAGCGTGACGTAGAGGATCAGGACCAGCGCAAGGTTCTCGGTCCAGGTCGGGCTGGAATTGAGCACGTAGCGTCCGAACACCTGGTAGAACACGATGGTGACGATGACGAGCAGACCGGTCACCGACAGATACATGCCCAGGCGCGCGATGGGGGCATTGATCCGTGACAACAGGCCGGTGGACGGACGTCCGACTTCCTCCTGCTCGTGATCTGCGACGTGTGGGTCTGTCATCGCGCGCCTCCCTCGCGAGGGTCCGGTGCCACCTTGCGGCGACGCCGGACCCGATCCGCCGTGCTCTTACTTCGTGTCCTGGATACGCTTGACGAGGCCCTGCAGCTTCTCGTCGCCGGCGAACTTCTGGTACACCGGCTTCATCGCGTCGACGAACTCCTGCTTGTTGGCGATCGTGACGACCTGAACGCCGGCCGCCTCGACGGTCTTGCGGGAGGCCTGCTCGCGCTCGTCCCAGAGCTTGCGCATGACTGGCACCGACTCCTTGGCCGCCTTGCGGACCATCGCCTGGTCCTCCTTGCTCAGCGTGTCCCAGACCTTTTTGGACATCACGAGAACTTCGGGCGCAAGCGAGTGCTCGGTGACGTTGTAGAACTTGGCCGCCTCGAAATGGCGTGAGGACTCGTAGGAGGGCCAGTTGTTCTCGGCGGCGTCCACGAGGCCGGTCTTGAGCGCGGTGTAGACCTCGCCATAGGGCATCGGCGTCGGGTTGGCACCGAGGCTCTGGATCATGCCGACCCAGAGGTCGGATTGCTGGACGCGGATCTTCAGGCCCTTGAGGTCGGCAAGCGACTTGACCGGGGCCTTGACGGTGTAGATGGACCGGGCGCCGCTGTCGTAATAGGCAAGGCCGACCAGGCCCGCGGGCTCCATCGCCGCCAGGATCTCGTCGCCGATCGGCCCGTCAAGGACGGTGCGCATGTGCTGCGTGTCGCGGAAGACGAAGGGCAGGCACAGGGCGATGGTTTCGGGCACGAAGTTGTTCAGCGGCGATGCGTTGATCCGCATCATGTCGAGCGCGCCGATCTTGAGCTGCTCGATGGTGTCCTTTTCCGAGCCCAGGGCGCCGTTCGGAAACACCTTCACGCCAAGCTTGCCGCCGCTCGCCGCCGCGAGCTGCTTGCCCATGAACTTGACCGCCTCGACGGTCGGATAGTCGGCGGGATGGATGTCGGCGGAGCGGAAATCGCGGGCGGTGGCCAGGGGCGCTGAGACCGCCAGCACGGCGGCTGCGATGATACCGGTGAGTGTCTTCATCTAGGCTTCCTCCTGAGGTGATTATGTCGTTGTCGGGCAGGCTGCAGGCCGTCTTGGGTCGCTCCACTTCAGGCGTGAAGTCAAGCGCCAATGTCGTCCCTAGGGCGGGCGGCATTCTCTGTCCAAGCCAAATCCAGCATCGATCAATGCAAGAGTTGCATCGATCGATTTCTGGCGCAATTCGCACTATGGTGAGTATGGCGGGCTGGCTCGACGTCGCTGGCACGTGACTTGACGCCTCCAATGGCGCCCTCTCAAGATGTCCCGAACACCGGACTGCCTCGAGGAAATGCCCATGCCGCGGAAGCTGATCGATATTTCCGTGCCACTGCGAAACGACGTGACATCCGATCCGCCCGGCAATCACCCGACGATCCAGTACATCGACCACCAGCAGGGCCTGCCGCGCATGCTGCAGTTCTTCGACGGCCTCAAGGCGGAAGACCTGCCGGACGGCCAGGGCTGGGCCGTGGAGCAGGTCTCGCTGTCGACGCATAACGGCACGCATCTCGACGCGCCCTGGCACTTTCACCCGACCATGAACCGCGGCGAGCGGTCATGGACCATCGACGAGGTGCCGCTGGAGTGGTGCTTTCAGCCCGGCGTGAAGCTCGACTTCCGGCATCTGCCTGACGGCTATGTCGTGACTGCCGGCGACGTCGAGGCGGAGCTCAAGCGCATCGGGCACGCGCTATCGCCGCTCGAGATCGTCGTCGTCAACACCAGCGCCGGCGCCAAATTCGGCCAGGCCGATTACGTCAACTCGGGTTGCGGCATGGGCTATGAGGCCACCATGTATCTGCTCGAGCGCGGCGTGCGACTGACCGGCACCGATGGCTGGAGCTGGGACGCGCCGTTCATCTACACCGCAAAGAAATATGCCGAAACGAAAGACGCGGGCCTGATCTGGGAAGGTCACAAGGCGGGACGGCACATCGGCTATTGCCATCTCGAGAAGCTGCACAATCTCGATCAGCTGCCCTCGACCGGATTCACGGTCTCATGCTTCCCGGTGAAGATCGAACGCGCCTCCGCGGGCTGGACCCGCGCGGTCGCCATCATCGACAACTAGACGCGACGCATCACTCGCCGTCGAGGCCGCTCTCGGCGAGTTCGCGCAACGCATCGATGTCGAGCACCACGATGGCACCATGCTCGAGACGAACCCAACCGCGACCAGCCCAGGCGCGCAATTGCTTGTTGATGCTCTCGCGCGTCATGCCCACCATCTCGCTGATCTCCTGCTGGGTGATGGCGAGCGTGCCGCTGCCTGAGTCGAGCTTGCGCTCCTCGGTGAGGCCGAGCAGCGCGCTTGCCAGCCGCCCGGGCAGATTTTGCAGGATCACCTGCTCGACCTGCTGGCTGGTCCAGCGCAGGCGCGCGCAGAGCAGTTCGATGAACTTCATCGCCAGCGCCGGCTGACTCTTCACGAACGGCAGGAAGTCGCGGCGGTCGATGATGTAGAGCTCGCAATTGGTGTTGGCGGTCGCATCCGCCGATCGCGGCGCACCGTCGAGAACCGCGATCTCGCCAAAGATCTCGCCGGGGCCGATCAGGTTGAGAATCGCATTCCGCCCGTCGGGCGATGAGGACGATATCTTCACCGTTCCGGTGATCACCGCGAACAGGTTGTTGCCGGGATCACCCTTGGCGGCGATCGTTGCGCCGCGCTTCACGGTGGTGTGCTTGGCGTAGCGGCAAAGCTGATCGAGCGCCTCCGGCTCCAGATCCGCGAAGATCGGGTGCTTGCGCAGGACCGATAGTTTGTTGCCCGCTGATTGCCGGGGGTCGCCGGTCTTGTCCTGAGGCACGCCGCTGGGCTCCTAAGACTGCGAGGCACTGGAGTTCCTGCGTAGTCAGTGTTGCCCGGCTTTTCAACCGGAAAGCATGCCCGCGGTTTTAGCCAAATGCGGCGAAATTGCCTCGACCCGGCCGGTCGTCGGCATCCGAAGGATGCGTCAGTGCAGTCGGGTCGATGCAGAGTTGCAGACACCGCAAGTCGCAATTGCGTTGAGGCGCTGCCGAACGTCCCAAAGCCGGCCGGGCTAGAATCGACCGCTAATATATCAAATGGGACCTACGATCAGGAGCTTCAGCGCTTGGAATCAGGGTCAATCCGGCCTGCGCTGGTTTGCCGGTCCGCCCACGCCAGAGCTGCGGCAAAAGTGACGAAGATCGCCACGACGACAATGGTCATCAGCAACGCGTCAGCAGGCATCATGCTCCTCCCGGATTGTTTGAGGGCATTATTTGCGGCGGGTGCCGAGCGTCATTGATCGGGATCAAAAAAACGAGAGCCTTGTGGAAAGCCCGTCAGGCTGCGGCGAGAGCCTCGACTCGTGCCGGGTCGAGCAGGCTGATTCCGCCGTGAATGATCTCGATCGCACCGTGGCGTTCGAGCTTGGTGAAGGTGCGGCTGACGGTTTCGATGGTCAGGCCGAGATAGTCGGCGATGTCCTGGCGGCTCATCGGAAGCGGAACGGTGTCGGACGGCCCCTTGAGCGCCAGCAGCCGTTCCCGCCAGCCGAGCAGGAAAGCCGCGACCTTCTCGTCCGCCGAGCGGCGGCCGAGCAGAACCATATGGTCGCGTGCCTGGCTCAACTCGCGAATAGCCAGCTCGTTGATTCGCCTGAGCAGCTGCGGACGATCCTCGATGAAACGGCCAAAGGGCGCTTTTGCGAACTGGCAGACGGTCACCGCACCGATTGCATCGGCCGAAAAATTGTGACGGCCGGAAAGATTCATCCCTAGGAAATCGCCGGGCAACGCGAAACCCACGATCTGTCGCCGGCCGTCGGGCAGCAGCTTGTACAGCCGCATGACGCCCTCAAGGACGTTGTAGAACGAGGTCGTGATGTCCTCCTCGGAGAACACGGTCTCGCCCGAGGAGAAATGGACGCGGCGTCCGAGATGCTCGAATTCCTTGAGCTCTGCCGCGTCCAGCGACGAACAGACGGCCGATCCACGTACGGCACAATCGCTGCAGAAATGTCCGTTCGGCTCAATCGTGACCACGGAAGGCTTCATCCACCGCTCCAAGCGTCGGCCCAGCTCCGCCCCAGGCCGAGTCCGCCACGCGCGACTGCATTTTACTGCGCTGCCACAAACGCGGTTGACCCAGATCAATTTTGGCCTCCCTCCCCCCCCTTTATTCTGTGCCGAGAGTTCGAGGGGACCCCGCCTTCCATGTTTCAGCGCGCACTCCGCCAGGGCCTGGTTGGCCTGCTTCTGATCACGCCTGCACTGGCGGCCCCCACCGCCGAACAACGCGGCAAGGCCTTTGCACGGACCAATTGCGCGCGCTGCCACGCGATCGACCGCGTCTCGGAGAGCCCGCTCAAGATCGCGCCCCCGCTACGTTTCCTGCACCGGCGCTATCCGATCGAGACCCTTGGCGAGGCGCTGGCGGAAGGCATCTACACCGGTCACGCCGACATGCCCGCCTTCGAGCTCAGTCCGGACCAGATCCACGATCTGCTGTCCTACCTGAAGACGCTGGAATAACGAGCTTCACACCGCCTGCACCGTCCAGCCGATCAGTTCCTTGGCGATGCGGGCGAAAGCCGTGTCGAACGCCGCGACGGCGGCCGCCGGCTCGACCTTGTCGAGCTTCTCGCTGGCCTCAATGATGCGGGACGCGACCGCCTTGCCGTTCTTGTCAACGATCCGCGCCGACAGGGCGATCTCGACCCTTATCTCGCCCTCCGTGGCGATCCGGAAGCGCCTGATATCGATCAGAAGCTGGTAGTCCGCTTGGCCAAGGTCGGTGGTGCGCAAGGGCGCATGGGCAATGTCGTAATTTTCAAAGCTGTCGATCAGCCGCGCCTGGACCAGCTTCGGGATGCTGTCGGCCCACAGGAAATCGGCAAAGCCCGGGTTGTCACCCACGGGAGAGAACAGCATGCGCTGGGTCTGGAGCATCGCGACCGCGGTAGGCTCGGGAATGGCCAGCGACGCGGAGAAAGTCTTGCCGGCGGGGCCAAGGTTCTGCGGCGCGCGCAGATCGTAGGTGATCTTCTGCGCGGGCGTCCCGCCACCGGTCATCTTCTCGAGGCCTGCCAGGATGCCGTCGATCTTGCCGGTGTTGCGCGCGAGCCCGTCGGAGAATGTCTTGAGATTGGCGATGGTGTCCTTCAGCGGACCGGAATTATCCTCCAGCACGGTGTCGACCCGCCGCAGCGCGTCGCGCGCGGCCTGCGTCATGCTCTGACCTGCACCGGCCTCGGCGATCAAGGTCAGCGGCTCGCCGGACCTGGCGACGATCATGCCGCCCTCGAGCGTCACCACCGGCACGCCGGTCAAGCCCTGGAAATCGAGCCCGACCCTGGTGTCGGCGCGCACGGGTGTCGCTGAAGCTACCGAGATCGTCGCGTTGACGAAGCGCGGGTTGTCCGGCGCTAGCCCGAGCTGGGTCACCTCACCGACGCGGATGCCGTTGAACAGCACGCCGGCACCGACCAGCAGGCCCGGCACCGGTCCCTGGAATTGCACGTGATAGTTCGTCCGCGGCCCGATGCCGCCGGTGTTGTTGAGCCAATAGACGAAGCCGAACACCGCGACAATCGCGGCCAGCACGAAGCTGCCGATCAGCACGTAGGGAGCGCGGGTTTCCATGTCTCATCTCATCTCGTGTTGCAGCATCTGCGAGCGCTTGCCGTGGAAATAGGCGCGCACCCAGGGATGCTCGGATTGCAGCAGTTCGCGCATCGGCCCGATTGCGACGATCTTGCCGTCGGCGAGCGCGGCGACGCGGTCGCAGACCGTGGTGAGGCTGGCAAGATCATGGGTGACCATGAACACGGTCAGCCCGAGGGTCCTTTGCAGGGTCCTGATCAGCGCGTCGAAATCGCCGGCGGCGATCGGATCGAGGCCGGATGTTGGCTCATCCAGGAACAGGATTGGCGGATCGAGCGCGAGCGCGCGCGCCAGCGCCACGCGCTTGGTCATGCCGCCCGACAGTTCCGACGGATATTTGTCGGCATCCTGCGCCCGCAATCCGACCATCTCGAGCTTGGCGATCGCGATCTCGTCCATCAGCTCCTGCGACAGGACGAGATTTTCGCGCAGCGGAAACTGGACGTTCTGGCGGACGGTCAGCGAGGAGAACAGCGCGCCCTGCTGGAACAGGATGCCCCAGGCCGTGGCCGCGCCTTGCGTGCGGCCGCCGATCGGCTGCCCCATGACCTCGATGGTGCCGCTCCGGCGCGGGATCAAGCCGATGATGGTCCGCATCAGCACCGACTTGCCGCCGCCGGACGCACCCACCAGCCCGAGGATCTCGCCGCGGCGGACGTCGAGCGACAGATCGTCGAGCACGGTCTGGCGGCCGAAGCCGACCACGAGGTCGCGAACCCTGATCGCGAGCTCTTCCTGTTGTTCGCCCATCGTCACATTCCGATCGAGGCGAAGAAGATCGCGAACAGGCCGTCAAGCACGATCACCAGGAAGATCGACTTCACCACCGACGTCGTCGTCTGCCGCCCGAGCGACTCGGCGCTGCCCTTGACGCGCAAGCCCTCGCTGCAGGCGACGATCCCGATCACCAGCGCCATGAACGGCGCTTTCAGGATGCCCACTTCGAAATGGGTGACGGAAATGGCCTCATGCAGCCGTGCGATGTAGATCGCCGGCCCCATGTCGCCATAGAACTGCGCGACAAGGCCGCCGCCATAGAGCGCGGCAATCGATCCGATGAAGGCCAGGATCGGCAGCGCGATGACCAGCGCCGCAACGCGGGGCAGGATCAGAACGTCGACGGGATCGAGCCCCATGGTCGAGAGAGCATCGATCTCCTCGCGCATCTTCATCGAGCCGAGCTCGGCGGTGTAGGCGCTGCCCGAACGTCCCGCGACCATGATGGCAACGATCAGAACGCCGAGCTCGCGCAGCACCAGGATGCCGACCATGTCGACGGTGTAGGACTCCGCGCCGAACCTGCGGAAATGAAAGAATCCCTGCTGGGCGATGATGGCGCCGATCAGGAACGTGATCAGAACGACAATGGGGATCGCCTGCCACCCGATGCGGTAGAGCTGGTAGACCAGCGACGTCAGCCGCAGCGTACGCGGCCGGCGCAGCACCCCCGCGACGGCCATGAACAAGGCGCCGAGCATTTGAAGGAAGATCGTGACGTCTTCGCGTGCACCGACCGTGGCCTTGCCGAGATCGTTCAACCTGAGCAGAACCGGATTGGCCGCGGAGGTCGGCGCCGACGGATGGCGGTTGACCTGGCGCACCTCCTCCATGAGGCCGCTGAAATGGTCGGCGACACCGACGAATTCCGCCGGCCTGCCCGATGAGGCGGCCCGGCGCGACAGCTTTTCCAGGACCCAAGCGCCGAGCGTGTCCAGCGCGCTGATGCCCGACATGTCCAGGGTCACAACTCTCGACCGATCGACCTCGGCTCCGACCGACCGGGACAGAGTTTCGAGCGTGGCCACATTCGCCGCGGTCCACGGCCCTTCCGGGCGCAATTTCAGCCCATCGCCAGAGGGCGTTGCCAGCAACAGCGGTTCGGTGTTCACGCTTCCACCTCATCGGGACAACTGATCCCCATTCAGCCGCCACTTCTAGGCCAGCGTGTGGCGGCCGGTTTGACTTGTCTCAAGAGCAGAACCTGCCGACGTCTTGACGCAGGTCAAGCGCAGTCGTGCCGACGGGCCCTAGGTTCGTTCCATTCAATGGAGACATCAAATCCATGTTCGACAGCGACAGGATGAGCGAAGAACTGCGGACTTTGAAGGTGGACGTCACGCGCCTCTTGAGCACGGCCGGCGAGGAGATGTTCGACAGTTCGAAGGAGCGTGCCGAGGCTCTGGCCGATCAGATCAAGGCCGCGCTTGCCGAACTCGGCGAGACCGTCAGCGACGAGCAGGAGCAGCTTCAAGGCCTCATTACGGAGCGCCCGATCACATCGCTCGCCTCGGCCTTCGCGCTCGGCGTGGTCGTCGGCTTCATGCTGAGGAGACACTAGGTGAATAGCGAGAATGTCGTCAAACATCTGCGCCTCTTATGGCGCACCGACAGGATCATCGCGGACATCAGGCTGCGCCACCTCCTGACGGGCCTCGGCCTGCGCGCCTTTGCGGCGCTGATCGCGGCGTTCGGGCTCCTGATGCTGGAGCTGTCGGCCTATTTCGCGCTGGTCCAGATCTGGAGCGCCATCGCCGCGGCCGCCATTCTCGGCGCCGTCAATTTTGCCATTGCGGCGGTCCTCTTCGTCATTGCGGGCCGCGCTCCGTCCGGCCGCGACATCGAGCTCGCCAATGAGATCCATGGCGCCTCCATCGAGGCCCTTCAGCTCGAGGCACGCGCGCTTCAGGCTCAGGTGTCGGGCGCTGTGCATCATCCGCTGAGCACGATTGTGCCGGTGCTGGTGCCCCTGATCGCGATTATCGTCAAGTCTTTGCGAACCACTGCGAAGACATCTGGCAAGACATCCGCCGCTGCAAATTCGGCTGAAGCGCCCTCCTAGCAGAGGCGCTCAGAGCTTGAGCCGGACGTCGCAGATATCAGGCTCGGTCGGATCCGGCTTGACCTCGAAACCGAGTTGCCGGCACATCTCGAGCATCACGGTGTTCTCCTGAAGCACATCGCCCGAGATCGCCTTCAGCCCTTCCGACCTCGCGTAGGTGATGATCAGCTGCATCAGGGCCCATCCGAGCCCCCTGCCCTTGAGATCGGATCGCAGCAGGATCGCATATTCGCCGCTCTCGTAGATCGAATCCGAATGGAGCCGGACGACGCCGACCATCTCGCCGGTCGCCTCGTCGAACGCAATGAACGCCATCGCGCGCGCATAGTCGAGCTGGGTCAACCGCGCGATGAATTCGTGGGTGAACTCCTTCATCGGCGCGAAGAAGCGCAGGCGAAGGTCATGAGGCGTCACGTGACGCAGGAACTCGTGGATGGTCGGCTCGTCCTCGGGACGCAACGGCCGCACGAAGATCCGCCAGCCGTCCTTGAGCTTGAGGCGACGCTCCCACTGCGACGGATAGGCGCGAACGGCGAAGTTGGCGGGGCCAGAGCCTGCAAATTTCCGCTGCGACGGCCCCACCACGACACGGGCGTCGACCGCCGTCACGCCGGTCTCATCCGCAAGCAGCGGGTTGATGTCGAACTCGCGAATCTCCGGAATATCGGCCGCCATCTGCGCCAGCTTGACCAGCACCATGGCGACGGCGTCCTGCTTGACGGCAGGCACGTCCCGATAGGCGCGCAGCAGCCGCGAGACCCGCGTGCGATCGATCAAGTCGCGGGCGAGCTGCAGATCGAGCGGCGGCAGCGCGAGAGCCTTGTCATTGATGATCTCCACCGCCGTTCCGCCCCGGCCGAACACCACGACAGTGCCGAAGGTGGGATCGTCGGCAAGACCGAGGATCAGCTCGCGCGCCTTCGCCTTGACGACCATCGCCTGGACGATGACGCCGCCGATGCGGGCCTCGGGCCGCAGCTTCCTGGCCCGGGCAAGAATATCGGTAGCGGCTGCGCGCACCGCCTCCGCCGTCGTCAGATTGAGCACGACGCCGCCGACATCGGATTTGTGCACGATGTCGCGCGACATGATCTTCAGCACGACGGTCCCGCCTTGTGCAAAAATCTCGTTCGCGCAGACCACGGCCTGCTCGACATCGCCGGCGGCATAGGTCGGCACCATCGCGATGTCGTAGGCTTCGAGCAGGTGCTTGATCTCGACAGGCTCGAGCCATTTGCGGCCGTCGGCGATGGCTGCGGCGACGATCTGCCTGGCAGCCCGGGCGTCGGGTACGAACGTGTCGGGCATCGCGGGGGGAACCTGGCTCAGCTCCTCGACCACTTCACGATGCCGGACCAGATGCATGAAACCGCGCACGGCATCGTCCTCGGTCGGATAATTCGGCATACCGGCGTCGGACAGCGCCCGAACAATCTGCTGGTCGGCTCCAACCCAGGCGGCCAACACGGGCTTCGACCATCGGCCGTGCTGCTTGCGATATTTGCCGACGAGCTCCGTCACGGTCGTGGCGATGTCGGCGGCCGAAGCGATCGCGGTTTGCACATTGAGGACGAGGACGGCATCATTGTCGGGATCGGCGAGCAGAACCTCCAGCGCCGCGGCGTAGCGCGAGGCATCGGCGTCACCGACGATATCCACGGGATTTGCACCGGACCAGGTCGGCGGCAGCACGTCGTCGAGTTTTCTGCGTCCATCGGCCGAGATGGTCGCAGGGATGCCGCCAAGCTCGACCAGACGATCGATCGCGAGGACGCCGATGCCGCCGCCATTGGTGAGGATGGCCAGCCGCTTTCCGCTCGGCGATTCGACGCGACCGAGCGTCTCGGCGCAGTCGAACAGCTCGCGCAGATCGGAAACCCGCAGGACACCTGCACGGCGGAACGCCGCATCATAGACGGCGTCGGCGCCCGCGAGCGCGCCCGTATGGGTCGCGGCCGCCTTTGCCCCCTGCGCCATGCGGCCGGACTTCACCACGACGACCGGCTTGACGCGCGCCGCAGCACGCGCCGCCGACATGAACTTGCGCGCGTCCTTGATGGACTCGATATAGAGCAGGATCGCGCGGGTCTTGTGATCCAATGCGAAATAGTCGAGCAGGTCGGCAATGTCGACGTCGATCTGATCACCGATCGAGACGATGCCGGAGAAGCCGACGCCGCGCTGCGCGGCCCAATCCACCATGCCGGCGGCGATCGCGCCGGATTGTGAAATCAGCGCGAGATTTCCCGCTCCCGGCATGTGCGCGGCAAAGCTGGCATTGAGGCTCACGCCGGGCATCATGATGCCGAGGCAGTTCGGCCCGATCAGCCGCATGCCGTATTTGCGGGCTGCGGCGATCGCGGCCTCCTGCAGCGATCCCGGCCCATGGCCCAATCCGGCCGAGACGATCAACGCGCCTGCCGAGCCGCGCCGCCCGGCCTGGTCGATGATGCCGGGAACCTCTCGCGCCGGCGCGGTAATGACCACCAATTCGGGCACGAACTCCAGCCTGTCCAGGCTCTTGACCGAGGCAACGCCGGCGATCTCCGCGTGGCGCGGATTCACCAGGCCGAACTGTCCCGTGAACTCAGACTTGCGAATGTTCTCCAGAACGGCGCGTCCCACGGAGACCGGGCGGGAGCTCGCACCGACAAGCGCGACTGAACGCGGCGACAGCAGATTCTTCAGGCGATAGGTTGACATGAAAGCAAATGCGCCCGGTCGGGGGCGGTTCCGATGGTGATCAGGCTGGAAAGCTGACGGCGAGCCTAGTGCGAGATCATAACCCAGCACGGTGGCTGGCCAATGACGGTCTTTGTCACACCGCCCCAAACGATCTCGTTCAGGCGTGAATGATGGTAGGCCCCCATCACGATCGCATCGATGGCGTTGGAATTCGCCCAGCTTCCGAGCACCTTGCCGACCGAGCTGCCGCCGCCCTTCGCCGTTTCGAACGAGGCGTAGACACCGTGTTCCCTCAAATGCTCGACGAGCGAGGTTCCGGATTGCACGATCTCGTCCGTCTTGTCGTCTGCCACAGTTACCACGCGGACCGAGGCCGCAGCCTGAAGGACAGGCATCGCGTCGCCAACTGCGCGTGCCGCACGCGCGGAGTGATCCCAGGCAATCATGACGTTCTCGAATTCCGGTCGCAGTACCTCCACATGCTGTTCCGGGCACAGCAACAGCGGTCGCCCGGATTCGAACAGGAGCGTCTCGATGATATGCTCCGTTCGGCTGTCATGCGGCTTCACGGGGACCAGGATGAGATCGCTGAAACGCGCATGTTCGGCCAGGATCGGCGCGATCTGATCCGCCGGCACCTTGCCCGACCGGCTTTGGGCCCGAACGTTGGCGCGGGATGCCGCACCGGTGAAGGCGTCCAGCAGACGTTGCACATCGCCGGCTGCAGGCGTCCCCCTCGCCTCGGCGGCCTCGAAATCGTCGGGCAGCAGCACTTTCGGTCGCACGAAGAGATCTTCCTCGAGCGCAAGCGCGGTGATCCTGGCACCGAGATCGGCGGCGACAGAAACGCATTTCTCGATCACTGCAAGGGCCGGTCCACGCGGCTGGCCGACAAGCGGCAGAAAGACGTCCTTGATGGGCATCGGAATTCTCCTTAGCTGCCAGAATAGGCCGGCTTTCGTCAGGATGCTTGATCCTCGTCAAGCCTCGGGAACTGCCCGACCGGCAAGGACGGGCATTGACGGAAGTCAAGGACTGGCCGCGCGCTGCCATTCTATGGATAGTTCGATCGGAGCGGTCTGCCCCGGAGAGACTGATGCGTGCGATGGTGTTGGCGGCCCCGCGAACGCGGCTCCGGATGGAGGAGCGCCCCGATCCAATCCCGGGCGAAGGCCAGATCCGGGTCAGGGTCAGCGCTTGCGGCGTCTGCCGGACCGATCTTCATGTCGTCGATGCCGAACTGCCCGACATCCGCTATCCCATCGTGCCCGGCCATGAAATCGTCGGCCGCGTCGATCTCATCGGCCCCAATGTCACAACGCATGCGCTGGGCGACCGGGTCGGCATTCCCTGGCTCGCCTTCACCTGCGGAAATTGCCAGTTTTGCCGGGAGGGAATGGAAAACCTCTGCGACCGCCCGCTCTTCACCGGCTATACAAGGGACGGCGGCTATGCAACGCACGTGATCGCCGACGCGCGCTACGCCTTTCCGCTCGACGAGGCCGGCGACGACGTAGCTCTCGCCCCTCTGCTGTGTGCTGGCCTGATCGGCTGGCGTTCGCTTGTCCTGGCCGGCAAGGCCGAGCGGCTCGGCATCTACGGCTTCGGTGCCGCCGGCCACATCGTCGCGCAAGTCGCCGTCTGGCAGGGGCGATCGGTCCATGCGTTTACGCGGCGCGGAGATGTGGCCGCACAGGACCTCGCCCGCCGGCTCGGCGCCGTCTGGGCCGGCGCTTCGGACGAGGTGCCGGACGCGCCGCTCGACGCCGCCATCATCTACGCGCCTGCCGGCGAACTCGTGCCGGCCGCTTTGCGCGCCGTTCGCAAAGGCGGCCGCGTCGTTTGCGCCGGCATCCATATGAGCGACATTCCGAGCTTCCCATATGATCTACTCTGGCAGGAACGGCAATTGATCTCTGTTGCCAATCTCACCCGACAGGACGGTCTCGATTTTCTGAGCATCGCCCCGCAAGCCGGCGTGCGCACCGAAACGACCGCGTTCCCACTCGATCAGGCCAATGAGGTCCTGGACAAGCTGCGGAATGGACAAGTTCTCGGCGCCGCCGTGCTCAAGCCCTGAGCGCATCTTGGAACACCAGCTTCGATGACAGACGAAACGGCTGCCCAGGAACGGATCTTCGCGGCGCTCTGCACCCATCCCGACGTGACGCGGATCGATACCCATGCCGCTTCGGTCTTTCTCGACGGACCGCGGGCGCTGAAGATCAAGCGAGCCGTCCGGTTTCCATTCCTCGACTATTCGACGCTCGAGAAACGCAAGGCGGCCTGCGAGGAGGAGATCAGGATCAACCGGCCACTGGCGCCGCAGATCTATCATCGCGTCGTGGCGATCACCGAGGAGGCGGACGGATCGCTGAAGGTCGACGGCAGTGGCCGGCCGGTCGAGTATGCGGTCGACATGTCCCGCTTCGATGAAAGCCGGACGCTGGATCATCTGGCGAAGGCCGGTCCGCTCGATGCGAGCCTCGCCTCGGCAACCGCCGACGCCATCGCGGCTTCGCATGCGGCGGCGCCCAGCGCCAACGGCAAGGCATGGGTTGCCTCCATCCCGGGCCTCATCGATGCAAACAGCAATGGCCTGCGGAAGGGCAACCATCTCGAAGCCGAGAAGATCGAGCAGCTCGGCGAGGCCTCGCACGCGATGTTCCTGCGCCTGCAGCCGTTGCTCGAGGAGCGCGGCCGGCAGGGCTTCGTGCGCCGTTGCCATGGCGACCTGCATCTTGCGAACATCGTCTTGATCGGCGAACAGCCCGTCCTGTTCGATGCCATCGAGTTCGATGCGCAGATGGCAACCGTCGACGTGCTCTACGATCTCGCATTCGCCCTGATGGACCTGCTAAGCCATGACCAGGCCGCGGCAGCCAACATCGTGCTGAACCAGTATCTGACCACGTCGCCCGTCGAAACTCTCGATGCGCTGTCCGCCCTGCCCCTGTTCATGTCCATTCGCGCGGCAATTCGTGCGCAGGTGGCATTGGCGCGGCTGACGCGGCCCGATGCCGACCTGAGCGGAATTCTCGGCGAAGCACGTCGTTATTTCGATCTCGCCCGGGCTCTGATCGCTCCCCCCGCCCCGCGCCTGATAGCAGTCGGCGGACTATCAGGCACCGGCAAATCCGTCCTTGCCCGCGCCCTGGCGCCCTACGTCGCGCCGCAGCCGGGAGCCGTCGTGCTGCGCAGCGACGTCATCCGCAAGCAGCTGTTTCAGGTGGGACACACCGACCGACTGCCGCCGTCCACGTACCGGCCTGAGGTCACCGCGCGCGTCTACGAGCTGCTGGCGCAGCGTGCCGGACGGGCGCTGGCGCAAGGCCATTCCGTCATCATCGATGCGGTCTTTGCACGCGAGTCTGAACGGGACGAACTGGCCGCTCTGGCCAGCGAACGCAATGTGCCGTTGAGCGGACTATTCCTCGTCGCCGACCTTGCGACCCGTCAGGCCCGCATCGGCGGCCGCCATGGCGATGCCTCCGATGCCACGCAGGAGGTTGCCGCGCAGCAAGAGCACTATAATATCGGTCACATCGGGTGGGCGACCATCGATGCATCCGGCACACGGGAGCAGACGCTCCAGAGCTGCCGGGACGCGATCGCAAGGCAAGCAAGGCAATCTGATTGACGCGGGCAAGGATGTCGCGACCCACCAAGAGCTCGACGGCGCCCGCCAAGCCGACGACGCGACGAAATGTCCTGCCCGGCCGCCTCAGCCCCGGCATGGCCTGCGACACCGCATTCCGCATCATCGCCCGCCGCCATCTCGATGCCGTGCTAGCTCAGCACGACGGCACATGCCTTGGCGACCCGGAGGCACTGCATCAGATCCGGATCGCGCTGACGCATCTGCGCACCGCCATCCGCTTCTTCTCGCCCATGGTCGACGACGGCCTGCGGCCAAACGTCTGGGCCGAGCTGAAATGGCTGAATAGCCAGCTAGGCATGGTGCGCGACCTCGACGTAGCGATCGACCGGGTGATCGCCGAGAGCGGTGGCGAGCTTGACGTGATTGCCGAGCTCCAGCACTGGGACGAGAAACGCGCCGAGAGCCACCGCTTGCTCGCGCGCGCCCTGCAGTCCGCGCGCTTTCGGCGCCTGGTCGAGCAGACCTCGACCTGGATCGAGAGCGGCCCCTGGTCGACCCGGCGCAGCAAGGAGGCGGTCAGGTTGCGCCGGTGCCCGCTGGCCGACCACGCGACGGCCCGCCTGACCGAATGGGAAGAGACGCTGCTCAGGAAGGCCCGGAAGCTGCGCAAGCTCGACGTCGAGAGGCGTCACAAGCTTCGGCTTCTCAACAAGCGGATGACCTATTCGGTCGAGTCGCTCGCGGACCTGTTCGCCGACGAATCCTTGACGAAGCAGAAGTCGATCCTCAAGCAACTGAAGAAGGCGCAAAAATCCCTGGGACAATTGAACGACGATGCGCGCGGTCAGGCGCTGGCCGCCTCGTTGAACGGCGCCGGCCCCGAGGCCGGCATTCGCTTCCTCGACCGCAAACGGGAAAAGAAGCTGTTGCGGAGTGCCTCGAAAGCGTACCGGAAACTGGACAAGGCCAAGCCGTTCCGCTCGTCAGATCTTGCGCCGAATTCCACGCCTGACGATTAGGTGTGAACGTAGTCGCCCGGCGCGTCGGGCAGTCCGTCAATGTCTCCGCCCCCGATCGACGGTGGGTCGCAAGGCGCGCCTGAGCGCGCCGCCAGCCATTGCGCCCATTCCGGCCACCACGAGCCCTCGACATGCGGCGCCAGCTTCACCCACTCCTCCGGACCGACATAAGGCGCATCCGCGGCCTTGGTCTTGACCTGGTAGCTGTGCCAGGCCTCGTCAGGAGGCGCGACGATGCCGGCGTTATGACCGCCGCTGGTCAACACGAACGTCACGTCGGCGTCGACCTGGTAATGGATCTTGTAGACCGATCGCCAAGGCGCGACATGGTCGGCGAGCGTGCCGACCACGAACATCGGCGTGTGAATGTCGGACAGCGAGACGCTCTTGCATTCGACGCGATAGCGACCTTCGGCCAGATCGTTGTGCAGGAACAGCTTGCGCAGATACTCCGAGTGCATGCGATAGGGCAGCCGCGTGGCGTCGGCGTTCCACGCCATCAGGTCGCTCGGCGGCGAGCCGTCGCCCATCAGATAGTCACGCGACAGCCGCGACCAGATCAGCTCGTTGGAGCGCAGCAGCTGGAACGCTCCGGCCATCTGTGTCGTGTCGAGATAGCCGCGCTGCCACATCATGTCTTCGAGGAAGGCAACCTGGCTCTCGTTGATGAAGAGCGTCAATTCGCCGGCCTCCCTGAAATCGGTCTGCGCGGCGAGGAACGTGATGGTGCCGAGACGGCTATCGCCGCCGCGTCCCATGGCCGCAGCGGCAATCGACAGCAAAGTGCCTCCCAGACAGTAGCCGAGCGCGTGAACCTTCCGGCCGGGCACGATCTGACTGATCATGTCCAATGCGGCCATCACGCCCAGCTTGCGATAGTCGTCGAAGGCCACATCCCGGTCGTTCTCATCCGGATTGCGCCAGGAGATCGCGAAGACGGTGAAACCTTGACCGGTCAGATATTTGACCAGGGAATTCTGTGGCGACAGATCGAGGATGTAGTACTTCATGATCCAGGCCGGCACGATCAGGATCGGCTCCGGCCGCACCTGCGCGGTCGTCGGATGGTACTGGATCAGCTCGATCAGGGCGTTGCGGTAGACGACCTTGCCGGGCGAGGCGGCCACCGTTTTGCCGACGACAAATTGATCGTCGCCAGCCGGCTTCGAGACGGAGAGCAGACGCATCAGGTCGCTGCACCAGTTTTGCCAGCCGAACACAAAATTCTCTCCGCCGCTCTGGAACGCCTTTTCCAGAACCTGCGGATTGGTGGCCGCGAAGTTCGAGGGCGCCAGCATGTCGAGCATCTGGCGCATCGAGAACTCGACGATGGCTTCATTTGCCTGGGACACGCCGCGTATGCCGGTCGTGGCATCGTGCCACCAGCGCTCCGTGAGCAGGAACCCCTGCGCGAGCAGATTGAACGGCGCGGCTTCCCATTGTCGATCTTTGAAGCGGCGATCCCGCCCCTGCGGCCGAATGACGGACCACGGCTCTTGCGACGCCGCGTGCGCGGCAGCTTGCAGGAAGCGGCCGGTATCGCGAAGAATGTTGCGGGAAAGCTCGATCTGGTGCTGTGGCGCCGCCGCAAGATGCGCGGCCCAATCGAGCCAGGCGAGCGACAAGGCGACGGGCGAAATCCCGCCCGTGAACCGCGCCAGCATGGCATGAAACGCGCGGTCGAGTGGATACGAATCTGACGCGGGCGGGCAATCGCAGGCAGCCGGCGTCCCTGCGACCCTTTCGGGAATCGCGACAGAGATCTCGGCAACCGGCTCGACGGAAGGAGCTTGCAGCGGCGCTTCGGCCCGTGGAAAGATCTTCACGACGCTCATAACTGATTGTTCCTGCGGCTTCCGTTCTACGCTTGCAGCAGGATATTGCGACGCTTCCGCCGCGCGTTGAGCTGCATCAAATCCCGGCAGGGATCACGATTGCTCAATCAGGACAAAACGGCTTTGTCCGCTTGACCTGGGTCAAACCGCAGCCCGACGGTCGGGCTAGGTTTTGCGCAGTGAAATTCGACATGCCAGCGGAGTTTTTCCATGCGCGCCCATCAGATCATGACCCGGTCGGTCATCTCGGTCACCCCCAACACCAGCATCGTGGAGGCGGCGAACATCATGCTGAAGCGGCATGTCAGCGGCCTGACGGTGGTCGACGAGGCCGGCCGGCTGGTCGGCGTCGTCTCGGAAGGCGATTTCATCCGCCGCAGCGAAATCGGCACCGGGCGCAAGCGGGGTCGCTGGTTGCGGTTCATCCTGGGTCCGGGAACATCGGCCAGTGACTTCGTCCAGGAACACGGCCGAAAGGTTTCCGAGGTGATGACCCCCTCGCCCGTGACCATCACCGAAGATACGGCACTTGCCGAGATCGTCGATCTCATGGAGCGGAACAACGTGAAGCGCCTGCCGGTGGTGCGCGGCAACATGGTCGTCGGGATCGTGTCCCGCGCCAATCTGCTGCAGGCAGTCGCAGGGCTGGCCCGCGAAGTGCCGGACCCGACGGCCGACGACGATCACATTCGCAGCCGCATCATCGACACCATGGAAAAGAACGACTGGTGTCCGTTCGGGCTCAACGTCATCGTCCGCGACGGCATCGTCCATCTCAGCGGCGTCATCACCGAGGAACGCGCGCGGCAGGCCGCGGTCGTCGCGGCGGAGAATGTCGAAGGCGTGAAGAAGGTGCACGACCATCTGTGCTGGGTCGACACGATGTCCGGCGTCTATCTGAACTCGCCTGAAGACGACGATCTCGCCAAAGCGAGCTGACAAGACAAGCTGCCAGGGCGAACTGAGGAGTTGGCGCGTCTCAGCGGGGAATGACGGCAGTCGCCTCGATCTCGACGCGAGCCGCCTTCTCGACCAGCCGCACGACCTGGACCAGCGCCATCGCCGGATAATGCGCACCGAAGACGCTGCGGTAGACCTTGCCGAGTTCCTTCAGGTTCGCCAGGTACTCGTCCATATCGACGACATACCAGGTCAGGCGCACGAGGTGTTCGGGGCGTGCGCCGGCCTCGTTCAGGATTGCGGCGATGTTGCTCAGGGTCTGGTGGACCTGCGCGACGAATCCGTCGGCGAGCCGTTCGTCGGCATCCCAGCCGATCACGCCACCGGTGACGACGATCCGCCCTTCGGCAGCCATGCCGTTGGCATAGCCTTTCGGCACCGGCCAACCGGACGGCTGGAGGATCTGCGCCGCCAAACGTGCACCATTCTCGTCGGCGGTCGGCAGCACCGCAAGCTGCGGGCCTTTCGGCGTCGTCACGGACAATTCTCTATCCTTCTCTCATTCTGCCGCGACGCCCGAGGACGTCGCCGCGGCCTGCGCGAGTTGCCGCAGGGCAAAACGTTTCAACTTACCGGTTTCGGTCTTCGGGAGTTGCGTCACGAACTCGATGGCGCGCGGATATTTGTACGGCGCGATCTCGCGTTTGACATGCTCCTGCAATTCGGCTGCGAGCTGAGCGTCCGGCGTCACGCCGGGTGCGGCGATGACATAGGCCTTCACGATCATCCCACGTGCCTCGTCCGGCGCACCAACCACGCCGCACTCGACAACAGAAGGGTGCGTCAGCAGCGCCGCCTCGACGTCGGTGCCTGCGATATTATAGCCCGCCGACACGATCATGTCGTCGGAGCGTGACTGGTACCAGAAATAGCCGTCGCTATCCATCAGATAGGTGTCGCCGGTGATGTTCCAGCCGTTCTGGACATATTTGCGCTGCCGCTCATCGGCGAGGTAGCGGCAGCCGGTCGGCCCGCGCACCGCGAGTCGCCCCATCGTCCCAGGCGGCACGTCGTTGCCTGCATCGTCGACGATCTTCGCCTCATAGCCCGGCACCGGCTTGCCCGTGGCGCCCGGGCGGATCTCGTCCTCGGTCGCGCTGATGAAGATGTGCAGCAGCTCGGTCGAGCCGATACCGTCCATCAGCTTGATGCCTGTGGCCTTGAGCCAGGCGTCGAATGTCGGCTTTGGCAGTGTCTCACCGGCCGAGACGCACTTACGAAGCGAGGAAATGTCGCGGCCCGCGAGCTTGCCGATCATCGCCCGGTACGCGGTCGGCGCGGTGAAGCAGACCGTTGTCTTGTACTGCTCGATCGCCGTCAGGATGTCGTCCGGCGTCGTCTTCTCCAGCACCACGAAGGAAGCGCCGATATGCATCGGAAACAACACGCCGCCGAAGCCGAAGGTGAAGGCGAGCGGCGCCGAGCCGACGAAGCGATCGTTCTGGTCGGCGCGCAGGATGTTGCGCGCGTATCCATCGCAGACGGCCAGCATGTCGCGATGGAAGTGCATGGTACCCTTGGGATCGCCGGTCGTGCCCGACGTGAAGGCGATCAGGCAGATGTCGTCGGACGCGGTATCGACGGCCGTGAACTCGGGGCTGGCATCGGCGATCAGCGCCTCGAGCGAGTCGGGCGCGCCGTTGCCCCAATAGACGACCCGCTTGAGACCAGGCGCAGCTTGCTTCGCCTTCTCCATCTCGTCGGCGAGCTTTCCGTCGCAGAGCGCCAGCGTGATTTCCGCCTTCTGGATCGGATAGGACAGCTCCTTGGCGCGCAGCAGCGGCATCGTCGCCACGCAAATTCCGCCGGCCTTGATCACGGCGAGATAGGTTGCGACCATCATCGGATTGTTGGCCGAACGCAGCAGCACGCGCCCGCCGGTGACGAGACCGAGCTTGCCGACCAGCACATTGGCGATGCGGTTCACGAGCGCCTGCAGCTCGCGATAGGTATAGCTCACGGCGGGACTGATGACGCAAGGCGCATCGCCGTGGCCCTGCTCCACCCAGCGATCGACAAAATAGCTGACGCAGTTCAACCGCGGTGGATAGTGCAGCTCCGGCCGCGTGAAGATGAATTCGGGCCAGAGCTCGCGCGGCGGCAGATGCTGCCGCGCGAATGTATCGACATGGGCCGTCGCGGCGTTGCCGTCATACGAGCCCGACGCTTGAACCTTGGCGGCGTTGGCCATCGCACGCTCCTTTGCGCATGGAAAGCACCCGGCAGCACTATCTGGGAAACATTTTAGGCTTAAAACAATTTGGCGCAATAGCGGATTTTGGGCATCCCGTGCATTTTGCTGCGGCAAAGTGGATTGGCAGACCGGCCGACGGTGGCCTTAAGGCCGGCGGCGCGCGGCCGATTTCTGCGCCGACGCCTTGGTCTTGGCGAGGAGGCGCATCAGCTCGCGCACGTCCTTCGGCGTCAGGTCGGCGAAGAGATCGGCGATCCAGGTCTCGTGTTCCGCGGCCATCCTGCGAAACTCGGCGCGGCCGAGCTTTGTCAGGCGGATCACCTGGACGCGGCGGTCGGTCTCCGAGGTACGGCGGTCGAGATGGCCCGATTCCACCAGACGTTCGACGAGACCGGTGACGTTGCCGTTGGAGACCATCATGCGCTTGGAGACGTCGGACAGCGTCATGCCGTCGGGCGCCTTGTCGAGCTGCGCCATCAGGTCGAACCGAGGCAGCGTGACGTCGAAGCGCTGCCGCAGCCGGCCGCGGACCTCGCCCTCGATCAGGGTGGTGCAGGTCAGCAAGCGCAGCCATAGCCGAAGCTCTTCGGCATGGTCCTCCGGCGTCTCGACGGCCTTGGTCTCGGAATCAAGCATCTGATGCAGTCATTGACGGCAGGCATTGGCGCCGGCACGGATTCCCCAACGTTTTGAGCTTCAAATAAATTGAGGCCGGCCGCAAGTCCAAAGCTGCAGCAATCGACCGCACGTCGATTTCTTTAGGCTTCAAATAATTGGCGCGCCGCTTGCATGCTCGCTGTGCCGCGGGATGGCGACGTCTTGAGCCTTGCTTGCCGCGGCAGCCATCATCGGCATAAGCTTGGATTGGAGTACGCGGCTTGCTGCGCAGGCCCTGATGTCACGAGGGACAAGAAATGAAAATGCAATTGACCTTGACCGCAGCCGCCTTGCTGCTCGGCACCGCAATGAGCCCCGCCCTCGCCCAGGAGAAGATCAAGCTCGGTGTGATCGTGACCCTGTCGGGGCCCGCCGCCGCGCTTGGCCAGCAGGTTCGCGACGGCTTTGCACTCGCGGTGAAGGACCTCGGCAGCAAGATGGGCGGCCGCGATGTCGAGGTCGTGGTGGTCGACGACGAGCTCAAGCCGGACGCGGCGGTGACCAAGGTCAAGGGCCTGCTCGAGCGCGACAAGGTCGATTTCGTGGTCGGCCCGATCTTTTCCAACATCCTCCAGGCCATCCACCGGCCCGTCACGGAATCGAAGACCTTCCTGATCAGCCCCAATGCCGGGCCGTCGACCTTTGCCGGCAAGGACTGCAACCCATACTTCTATGTGACGTCGTATCAGAATGACCAGGTGCACGAGATCCTCGGCAAGGTCGCGCAGGATCGCGGCTACAAGCGCATGTACCTGATGGTACCGAACTATCAGGCCGGCAAGGACTCGGTCGCCGGCTTCAAGCTCGACTACAAGGGCGAGATCGTCGAAGAATCCTACATGCCGCTGAACACGCTGGACTTCCAGCCGGAGCTGTCCAAGATCTCCTCGCAGAAGCCCGATGCGCTGTTCACGTTCATGCCGGGCGGCCTCGGCGTCAACCTCGTCAAGCAGTTCCGCCAGGCGGGCCTCGCCGACACCATTCCGGTGCTCTCGGCGTTCACGGTCGACGAGTCGACGCTGCCAGCACAGCAGGACGCCGCGGTGGGTATGTTCGGCGGCGCGAACTGGGCACCCAATCTCGACAATCCCCAGAACAAGAAGTTCGTCGCGGCCTATGAGGCCGCCTATAACATCGTGCCCGGCACCTACGCCTTCCAGGCCTATGACGCCGCGATGCTGATCGACAGCGCCATCAGGAACGTGAAGGGCGACCTCTCGAACAAGGAGGCCGTCGGAGCCGCGCTGAAGAAGGCGGATTTCACCTCACTGCGCGGCGCTTTCAAGTTCAACGCCAACGGCTATCCGATCCAGGATTTCTACCTGACCAAGGTCGCCAAGCGTCCGGACGGCAAGTTCCAGACCGAGATCGTCCAGAAGGTCTTTGAGAATTACGGCGACCGCTATGCCAAAGATTGCAAGGCGGCCAACTGAGGCCGCGCGTCGCGTTACGGGAGGACTGCAATGAAGAGCGAAATCACCGGCATCACGCGGGCCAACGAAGGGATCCAGGGCATCTCCTGGAACATCCTCGGCCAGACCTATGTGCCCAAGAGCTACGCCGAGAACAGCTTCTCCTGGCACGCGACGCTGCCGCCGGGCACGTTCGTGCCGCCGCACATTCATCCCGACCAGGATGAGTATCTCTACATGCTGGAGGGCAAGCTCGACTTCGTGCTCGGCAATTCGGAGGCGCAGGCGACCGCCGGCGACCTGATCCGTCTCGGCATGGGCGTGCCGCACGGCATCTTCAACAAATCGGAGCAGACCGCAAAGGTGCTGTTCTGGGTCTCGCCCAGCCGCAAGCTGTTCGACCTGTTCTGGGGCCTTCACAACATGAAGGAGCAGAAGCCGGAGGACGTGGTCGCGATGGCCGCCGAGTTCAACATCCACTTCCTGCCGCCGCCACCCGGCGCCGGGTAGCAGCACGCGTCAGGCGCGCACTGCCGCAAGTCCTGGCACTGCGGCGAAGCCTGCCTTGGTGGCGTAGCCGCGCACGATCGCCTCGCGCTGGGAATAGCTGAGCACGTTGTCGACATTGTCGAAGCCGTCGGGCGCGAGCTGCTCGACGGCATCGATGACGCCCTCGGGGCCGCCGCGGCGGTTTGAGCGGACGATATCCGCGGTCATCGGCAGGCGCTTCTTCTCGTATTCGACCAGGGCTTGGCGCGGATGCTCGGCGCGCACGAGCGCATCCGCGAGGCAGCGCGCATCGAGGATCGCCTGCGAGGCGCCGTTGGAGCCGACCGGGTACATGGGATGTGCGGCGTCGCCGAGCAGCGTGACGCGTCCGGACGACCAGTATGGCAAGGGATCGCGGTCGCAGGTCGGGTACTCGTAGAATTCGGGCGTGGCCGAGATCAGGCTCTTGACGTCGATATAGGGCACCGAGAAGCGCGCCACATGCGGCATCAGCTCCTCGCGCCGGCCCGGCCGTGACCAGTCCTCCTTGCGCGGCGGCGGCGCATTGCCCTCGCCGACCTTCACCAGCACCGCCCAATTGGTCAATCGGCTTGCGGGGCTCGATCCCTCCGCGATCGGATAGATCACCACCTTGGCGTTGAGGCCGCCGGCCACGATCATCGACTTGCCGGTGAGGAACAGCGGCCAATCGCGCGCACCGCGCCACAGCATCAGGCCGTTCCAGCACGGCGGCCCCTCGTTCGGGAACAATGTCTCTCGGACGCGTGAATGGATGCCGTCGGCGCCGATCAGGATATCGCCACGCGCAGTATGGATGTGCGCGCCGGCGCGATCGAAGAAATAGGCGGTGACGCCACCCTCGTCCTGCGTGAAGGCGCCGAGCCGACATCCGGTGTGGATCGCGTCCTCGCCGAGCCGCTCCTCGACGGCACGATGGATGACGCCCTGAAGGCGACCGCGATGGATCGAGAATTGCGGCACGTCGTGGCCTGCGTCGATGCCGCGGGCTTCGCGCCACACCTCCTGGCCGTGGCGGTTGAGATAGTAGAGCTGGTCGGTGCGGATCGCGACGTCGTCGAGCTTCTGCAGCAGACCGAGGCCTGCGAGCTCGCGCATCGCATGCGGCAGCGTGTTGATGCCGACACCGAGCTCGCGGATGGTCTCGGCCTGTTCGAAGACCTCGCAATCAATGCCGCGCGAGCGGAACATCAATGCCGTGGTGAGCCCACCGATACCGCCACCGACGATAATCGCCTTCATCGCCCTTACTCCACTCGAAATACGCCAGGCAATGGGGTTAACGTCGCATGGGCGGTCACTCCGCCGCAAGCGGCTTTGTCGCCTCCGCCTTCAGCTCGGCCCGGGTCTTGGGCTTAGCCTTAATTCTAAGCTCCTCGAGATCCTGCCGGTCACGCACGCTGTTCCGGAAAATCTGATCCTTTCCGGGAAGGTATTGCGGCGGGCAGAAGGCGTCGTCCGCGCCGTACCAGGCCGCCGCCTTCATGGTGAAGAAAGGATCGACCAGATGCGGGCGCCCGAGCGCGACGAGATCCGCCCGGCCGGCCGCCAGGATGGTGTTGGCTTGATCTGCCGTCGTGATGTTGCCGACGCACATGGTGGCGACGCGCGCCTCGTTGCGGACCTGGTCCGAGAACGGCGTCTGGAACATGCGCCCATAGACCGGCTGCGCATCGCGCACGGTCTGCCCGGTCGAGACGTCGACGAGATCGACACCGGCCTCAGCGAACGCGCGGGCGATGGCTACCGCGTCGTCACCAATGATGCCGCCATCAGCCCAGTCGGTCGCGGAAATGCGCACCGACATCGGCTTGTGCGACGGCCACACCGCGCGCAATGCCTCGAAGATCTCGAGCGGGAAACGGAGGCGATTTTCGAGCGAGCCGCCGTACTCGTCCGTCCGGGAGTTCGTCAGCGGCGAGATGAAGCTCGCGAGCAGATATCCGTGCGCGCTATGCAGCTCCAACATGTCGAAGCCGCAGCGTTCGCCGCGCTCGGCCGCTGCAACGAAAGAGTCCCTCACCGCGTTCATGCCGGCGCGATCAAGCTCGCGCGGGACCTGGCTATCCGGGAAATAAGGTAGCGGCGATGCCGAGACCACGTCCCAGCCGCCCTCCGCCAGCGGACGGTCCATTCCGTCCCACATCAGCCTGGTCGCACCTTTACGGCCGGCATGCCCGAGTTGCAGGCAGATCTTTGCAGCCGAATTACCGTGAACAAAATCCACGATCCGGCGCCACGCCGTCTCCTGCTCGTCGTTCCACAAGCCGGCGCAGCCGGGCGTGATCCGGGCATCGCGACTGACACATGTCATCTCGGTGAAGATCAACCCGGCGCCGCCGATCGCGCGCGAGCCGTAATGCACGAGGTGGAAATCTGTCGGCACGCCCTCCTTCGCCGAATACATGCACATCGGCGACATCACGGCGCGATTGGCGATCTCCATCTCGCGCAAGCGGAACGGCTGGAACAGCGGCACCGTCGGCTTGCTGGTATCGACGTCAAAGCCGCTGCTGCGAACCTGCTTTGCGAAGGATTTTTCGACCTCGGCTACAAAATCGGGCGCACGAAGTTTGAGATTGTCGTAGGTGATCGCCTTCGAGCGCGTCATCACGCCAAAGGCGAACTGCACGGGGTCGAAATCCCAGAAGCGATCGACGTGCTCGAACCAGACCAGCGAGACGTCGGCGGCGTGCTGCGTCTTTTCGACCTCCTCACGGCGGCCATGCTCGTAAACTTCCAGCGCCGCCTTGATACTGGGAGCGTTCTGCATCGCCTCGGCGAGCGCAATCGCGTCCTCCATTGCGAGCTTGGTGCCCGAGCCGATCGAGAAATGCGCACTCGCCTTGGCGTCGCCGAGCAGGACCATGTTGTCCTTGACCCAGCGCTTGCTGCGGATCATCGGGAAATTGCGCCACATCGAGCGGTTCGTGAGCAGCTTATGGCCGTCGAGGAACCAGCCGAAGATGTCTGCCATCCGCGCGGCGGACTCTTGCTCGTTCAGCCCGGTCAGCCCCGCCCGCTCGAAGGTCTGCGGATCGGTCTCAAAGATCCAGGTCGAGTGCCCAGCCTCGTACTGATAGGCGTGGGCGATGAACGGCCCCCACTCGGTCTCCTGGAAGATGAAGGTGAAGGCATCAAGCGGCCTGGTCGAGCCCATCCAGGCGAACTTGTTGGCGCGGACATCGACCTCCGGCTGGAAATGCTCGACGTATTTCTCGCGGAAGCGGCTGTTGATGCCATCGGCGAGCACGACGAGATCGGCATCGGCGAAACGGGCTTCATCGTCGATGTCCACCTCGAACAGCAGCACGACGCCAAGCTCGCGCGCGCGCTCCTGGAGGATCAGCAGCAGCTTCTGCCGTGAGCAACCGCAAAAGCCGTTGCCGCCGACCCGATGGACGGTGCCGCGGAAATGCACGGCGATATCGTCCCAATAGGCGAACTCCTGGGTGATGCGGCGATAGCTCGGAAGATCGTGCTTCTCGAAATTGTCGAGCGTCGCATCCGAGAACACCACGCCAAAACCGAAGGTGTCGTCGGGCCGATTGCGCTCATACACCGTGATGTCGGCGCTTGGCCGCTGCTTCTTCAGCAGGATCGCAGCGTAGAGACCCGCAGGTCCGCCACCGATGATCGCGACTTTCATGGGAGCCTCGCCAATTCACCCGGCCATGAAAACTATTTTAAGCCTAAAATAATTTCACGCAAGTCCCCGTCGCTGGCTTGGCTGCGGATAATAGCTGGCGGCTCAGTCGCCCCTGAAGACCGGCTTGACCTTGTTGGCGAAGGCCTCGAAAGCCCGCTCGAAGTCCGCCGTGGTCATGCACAGCGCTTGGGCAACGGCTTCCGCCTCGATCGCCTCCTCCACCGACATCGCCCATTCCATCGCCAGCATCCGCTTGGTCATGGTGTTGGCGAAGGTCGGCCCTTCCGCGACCTGCTTGGCCAGGATTTGCGCCTGCGGCAGCACCTGCTCCGGCGTGACGATGCGGCTGAAGAAGCCCCAGCGCTCGCCCTCCTCCGCGGTCATGAACCGGCCCGTATAGAGCAACTCGGAGGCGCGGGACTGCCCGATGATCCGCGGCAGGATGGCACAGGCCCCCATGTCGCAGCCGGCAAGGCCAACCTTGTTGAACAGGAATGCGACCTTGGCACCGCTGGCCGCAAGCCTCATATCGGAGGCCATGGCGATGATCGCGCCGGCACCGGCGCAGATGCCTTCGACCGCAGCCACGATCGGCTGCGGACAGGCTCGCATCGCCTTGACGAGATCACCGGTCATCCGCGTGAAGGCCGTCAGCCCTTTGGTGTCCATCTTCACCAGCGGGCCGATGATCTCGAACACATCACCGCCGGACGAGAAATTGCCGCCGGCGCCAGTCACAATGATGGACTTAACCGCGTCGTCGAAGGCGCAGGCGCGGAAAAAATCCGTCAGTTCCCGATAGCTCTCGAACGTCAGCGGATTCTTCCGCTCGGGACGGTTGAGTGTCACCGTGGCAACACCGTCGACAACGGCCAGCAGGAAGTGCTGCGGCGAGTAATCCGCGAGCGGTACGGTCACGGGATTGGCTGGTCTGCTCATATGATCTCCTTGGCCGTCCTGTTCTGAACCCACGTCACGCTAGATCTCACCACCGGCAACCGCGATCGCCTGCCCGGTGATCGCACCGGCGCCCTCGCCGCACAACCAGAGCACGGCGTCCGCCACCTCCTGCGGTGTGATCAGCCGCCCTTGCGGATTGTGCTTGGCGAGGTCCGCAATCGCCTGCTCCCGACTCCGGCCCGTCTTCTTCATGATATTTTCGATGCTGCCGGCGACGAGATCCGTGTCGGTGAACCCCGGACACACGGCATTCACCGTCACATTGCTGCCGGCCATTTCGAGGGCGAGCGATCGCACGAGACCGACCACGGCGTGCTTGGCCGCAGTGTACGCGCTGACATAAGCATACCCCTTGAGTCCGGCCGTCGAGGCAACTGCCACGATGCGTCCATAGGGCCGATCCTTCATCTCCGGCACCACTGCGCGGATAGCATGGACCACGCCCATGAAGTTGACGTCCATCATGCGCGAGAAAAGGGCGCTGTCCGATTTCACGAACGGTGCGGATTCGGCGCTGCCCGCGTTGGCGACCAGGATATCGATCGGCTGGCGCGCAGCCGCTTCCGCGACGGCAGCGTTCAGCGCCACCTCGTCCGAGACGTCAGCGACGGCTGAAAAATGCGCGGCTCCCGCTTTGATCGCCTCTTCGAGAGTTGCGGCGTTCCGGCCGAGCACCGTGACGGTTGCGCCGGCCCCGACGAGAGCGGCTGCGATCGCACGGCCGATGCCGCGGCCGCCACCGGTCACCAGCGCGTGTGGCGATTGTGGCAATGCGGACATGCGCTGACTCCTCGGGATATTCTGATCGCTCGTTCGGATATATTTTAAACTTCAAATTTTTGCAACGAAAGCGCCGACCGGCACCGCGCCAGCTGCGCATCAGAGACCGGCCCGGGAATTGCTTTAAGTATAAAATTATCTCTTTCCATCCCCCACAGGCCTGTTAGCATCACGGGGCCAAGCAAAAGGATGTCGCGTGTCGCAGCCTGCGCCAATGATAACAAAGGACGGACGCTTCGCCTATGAAGCTGCGGGCGCTTCCGATGCGATACCCCTGATCTTTCTGCACGGCATCGGCGGCGCGGCGCGCGCCTGGCGGCACCAGCTTGCCACATTCGGCAGCCACTTTCGCGCGATAGCATGGGACATGCCGGGTTATGGCGGGTCCGAACCGCTCGCCAGCGTCAGTATCGCTGCCCTGGCGGATGCGCTCCAGCAGTTCATCGAGCAGCTTGGTGCGACCAAGCCTATTCTGGTCGGCCATTCCATCGGCGGCATGATCGTCCAGAAATGGCTGGTGCAAGCGCCGAAACTGGCGCGTGCAGTCGTCCTGGCGCAGACCAGCCCGGCTTTCGGCAAGGCCGACGGCGACTGGCAGAAATCGTTCATCGCCGCACGGCTCGGGCCGCTCGACCGCGGCGAGACGATGAGGTCGCTGGCGCCCTCGCTTGTGAAAGAGCTTATCGGCGATGATCCGGATCCCGGCGGAATTGAGCTTGCGCGCGAGTGCATGGCGAGCGTGCCGGAGGCAAGCTATCGCGCCATGATGCTGGCCCTGATCGGCTTTGATCAGCGCAGCACGCTCAAGGACATTTCCGTGCCGACGCTGCTGCTGTCCGGCTCCAAGGACAACAATGCGCCAGCGCCAATGATGGCGAAGACGGCGACCTACATCCCTTCTGCCGAATATATCGAACTCGCCGGCGTCGGCCACCTAGCCAACCTTGAGCGGCCCGACGCTTTCGATGAGGCACTCGGCCGATTCCTGCATTCCGTCGCGACCAAATCGTAAGGTGACTAGGCAATGACCATGCAAGTCAGCAAGACTATCGGCGCGAGCGACAAGGTCACGCTGGATGCGCCGATCTTCGACCCTGTCGCATTCCGCCTGAGTGACGAGCAAGCCGGCATCATCACGCGCGCCCGTGAAATCGGCCAGAGCGTGTTCGCCGGCCGCGCGGCGACCTACGATCGCGAGGCGATCTTTCCGACGGAGAATTATCGCGATCTGCACCGGACCGGTCTGCTCGGCATCGCCGTCCCCAAAAAGCATGGCGGGCTTGGCGCGAACTACCAGACTTATGCACTCGCGGCCGCCGAGATCGGCCGGTATTGCGGCGCGACGGCGCTGACCTGGAACATGCATGTGTGCTCGACCCTGTGGTCGGGGCCACTCGCCGACGATCTCGACATGGATACCGAAACCCGCGCCGAGCACGAGCGGCGACGCGCAGTCCATTACAAGCGCATCGTCGAGGATGGCGCGATCTATTCACAGCCCTTCTCCGAGGGCGGCGCGGCGGCTGCGGGCGGCGTTGCCTTCGGCACGGAAGCAAGGCCGGTGGAGGGTGGCTGGATCGTCAACGGCAAGAAGATCTTTGCGTCGCTCTCCGGCCACGCCGACTATTACGGCGTGCTGTGCACCGAGATCGAGGAAGGCGAGAAGGCCTCGCGCCGCAACACCCTTTACCTCGCGATCCCCGCGAAATCGGATGGCGTCTCCGTTGTCGGCGATTGGGATCCGCTCGGCATGCGTGGAACGGTCTCGCGGACACTGCTGTTCAAGGATGTGTTCGTCCCGGAGGATTCGGCGCTGATGCCGCGCGGGGTCTACTTTCAGGCTGCGATGCGCTGGCCGCACATGTTCCTGACGCTGTCGCCGACCTATATGGGCCTCGCGCAGGCAGCCTATGACTTCACGGTGCGCTATCTGCGTGGCGAAGTGCCCGGGATGCCGCCGGTCAAGCGACGGATGTATCCGACCAAGCAGATCGCGGTCGCGCAGATGCAGATCAAGCTCGAGCAGATCAAGTCGATCTGGTTCCAGGCGGTCACCGAAGCCCGCGCCAGTCCGAGCAAGGAGCAGGTTCTGCGCGCCTACGCCGCACAATATTCGGTGATGGAAGGTGCCAATGAGCTCGCGGCGCTTGCGATCCGCACCTGCGGCGGCCAGGCCATGCTCCGGTCGTTGCCGCTGGAGCGCATCTACCGCGATAGCCGGTGCGGCTCCTTGATGCTGCCCTGGACGGCCGAGCTCTGTCTCGACCGGATCGGGCGCGAGGCGCTGTACGAAGCCGGCGAGACGGACGACTGACGGTGGACCTCTGTAGTCTGATCGACCGCAACGCGGCGTTCGCGCCAGACAAGTCAGCGATTGCCTTCGAAGGCGAACGGCTGAGCTACGCGGCATTCGCCGCACGCATCGAGCGAACGGCCACGGCCTTGAAGCAGGAGCTCGGCGTCGGTCGCGGCGATCGCGTTGCGATCCTCAGCCTGAACCGGCCGGACTATCTGGTTCTGCTTTATGCCTGTGCGCGGCTCGGCGCTATGCTGGTGCCATTGAACTGGCGGCTGGCGGTCGCCGAGCAGCTCTTCATTCTCACCGATGCCGGCGCCAAGGTGCTGGTGCTCGAGCAGGCCTTCGAGGGAGTTCTCCCGGAGCTTGCGCAGACTGCGCCGGGCACCGCCGTCATCGGCTTCGATTTCACGCCGCCTCGCGGCACGACATTCGAAAGCCTGCTGACCCGTGGCCAAGGCAACGGCCGCAACCCGCACACCGACCTCTCCTGCCCGCTCCTGATCGTCTACACGTCGGGAACGACCGGCCGGCCGAAAGGCGCCGTGCTGCGCCAGGAAGCGTTGTTCTGGAACGGCGTGATGAGCCAGCACATGCACAACATGACCTCCGACGATCATGTGCTGACGGTGCTGCCGTTCTTCCACGTCGGCGGTCTCAACATCCAGACCACGCCGGCACTTCAGCTCGGCGCGACGGTCACGATACATGCGCGCTTCACGCCCGACACGGCACTAGCTGCCATTGAACAGGAACGTCCAACCCTGACGGTCATGGTACCCGCGATCATCCAAGCTGTGAGCGAGCATCCAGCATGGGCCGCGACCGATCTCTCATCACTCAAGGCCGTCGCCACCGGTTCGACCATCGTGCCGCCCCACCTGATCGAGCGCTTCGTCGCGCGCGGCGTCCCGGTGCTTCAGGTGTACGGCTCGACGGAAACCTGCCCCATCGCAGTCTACACGCGGCTTGGCGGCGACCTTTCGCGTGCGGGATCGACGGGACTTGCCGGCCTGTACTGCGAGGCGAAGGTGATCGACCAAGCCGGCGCTGAAGTGCCGGCCGGCACGCCGGGGGAAATCGCGGTGCGCGGCCCGAATGTGTTTTTCGAATATTGGGGCAATGCGGATGCCACACGCGATGCGCTGCACGACGGCTGGTATCGCACCGGCGATATCGGCCTGTGCGACACCGACGGCTATTTCTGGGTCCGCGACCGCAAGAAGAACATGATCATATCCGGCGGCGAGAACGTCTATCCGGCCGAGGTCGAACGTGTGCTGCTCGAACACCCCGATGTCAGCGAATGCGCCGTGATCGGCCGGCCCGACCCGCGCTGGGACGAGGTGCCGATCGCCTATGTCATCCGGCGGTCAGGCTGCCGGCTCGAAGCGGACGAACTGAGAGTGCATCTTCAGACGCAGCTCGCGCGTTATAAGGTGCCGCGTGACATCGTCTTCGTCACCGACCTGCCACGTACGGCGCTGGGCAAGGTCCAGCATTTCCTGCTGAAACAGCTTGATGCGCGCTCGCGCGCGCAAGGAGAAGCATCTTGAAGATTGCGGTCCTGGGTGGGGGAAACGGCTCTTTCGCGGCCGCAGGCGATTTTGCCCTGTCTGGGCACGAGGTCCGGCTCTGGCGCCGCGACGCAGACCAGGTGGCGGCACATCGTGACGCTGGCTCGCGCATCGTGGTGAAGGATCATCACGGCCGGCACGACGTCAAGCTGGCGCTGGTTACGACCGATATTGCCGAGGCGGCAAGCGGCGCCGAACTGATCCTGTGCCCTGCCCCGGCTTTCGCTCAGCTGGACATTGCCCAGCTCCTCGCACCGCATCTGCGGGACGGTCAGGTCGTATTCCTGCCGCCGGCGACATTCGGCTCGATGATCTTCGCACAGGCCGCACGGGATGTCGGCAACCACGCTCAGGTGAGCTTTGCCGAGACCGGCACGCTGCCCTGGCTCACCCGCAAGCATGGGCCGTTCGAAGTCGCGATCACCATCCGCGCAAAGCGGCTGCCGGTCGGGGTGTTCCCGCTGGACCAGGCGCCGCATGCGCTCGAGGTGATCGGACGGGCCTTCCCTGGTGCAATCGAGCCGTGCGGCGACGCGCTATCCGGCGCGCTGATGAATGCGGGCCCGATCATCCATCCACCACTGATCGTGATGAACGCCGGCCCGATCGAGCATTTCGAGCGATGGGACATCCACAAGGAAGGAACACAAGCCGCGATCCGCCGGGTGACCGACGCACTCGACGCGGAGCGGATCGCGGTACGCGAGGCGCTCGGCTACGACGCGCCGCATTTCCCGCTCGCCCATCACTACGCGAAAGAAGGCGAGATCTGGATGTACGGCCGCGGCTCGCATGACCGCCTGACCGATTCCGGCGATTGGCGCGAACGCATCGTGCTGACCGAGCATCGCTACATGCGTGAGGATCTGCGGCTTGGGCTAGCGCTGCTGGTCTCCGTCGCCGGCCTGGCGGGCGTGGCCACGCCGCTGGCCAACGCTTTCCTGGCGATCGGTGGCGCGATCTGCGGCGAGGACTTCGCACAAGGCGGCCGAACGCTCGATACGCTTGGCCTTGGCAACCTCAGCAAGGCCGAATTGCAGACACTTCTTCGCAATGGATTCTGATCGATGACCCGTCGCGCCAACATCACCTGTCTCGGGGCCGGCCGCATGGGGCGCGGCATAGCCGTCGCGTTCGCCTATGCCGGGCATACGGTCACGATGGTCGACGTCAAGGCTCGCTCACCGCAGGATTTCGACAAGCTGGAGGCGGACGCGCTCGGGGAAGTCAGGAAGACTTTTTCCAGCCTATCAAGCTTGGGGCTGCTTACCGAGGCAGATGTCGATCCCCTCATCGCTCGTGTGTCGGTGGTCCCGGCCAGCCAGAGCGGCGCAGCATTGACCGAAGCCGGAATGGTCTTCGAAGGTGTTCCAGAAGTCGTTGAACTCAAGCGAGAGGTGCTGGGGACAGCCTCAAGGCAAGTCAAGCCGGACACGATCATCGCATCGACGACATCAACCATTCTCGTCGACGACCTCTCCGACGCGATCGTGAACCCTCGTCGCTTTCTCAATGTGCACTGGCTCAACCCGGCCTATCTGATTCCGCTGGTCGAGGTTTCGCCGGGCAAAGCCACCGATCCCGCCATCGTCGACGAGGTCAAGGCGCTGCTCGAAGGCATTGGCAAGGTGCCAGTGGTCTGCGCGGCGACGCCCGGCTTCATCGTCCCGCGCATCCAGGCGTTGGCAATGAACGAGGCCGCACGCATGGTGGAGGAAGGCGTCGCCAGCGCCGAGGAGATCGACAAGGCGATCCGCTACGGCTTCGGCTTCCGCTACGCCGTGCTCGGGCTGCTCGAATTCATCGACTGGGGCGGCGGCGACATTTTGTACTACGCCAGCCGCTATCTCGAGGGCGCGCTCGGCAGCGACCGCTATCGCGCGCCCGAGGTGATTTCGAAGAACATGCACGAAGGCCGGATCGGTCTCCGCACGGGGGCCGGCTTTCTCGATTATTCAGACATGGACGTCGATGCCTATCGCGTCAAGCGGCTGCAGGCCATGGTGGACCTGCTTCGGCACTTCGACCTGGCTCGCCCGCCCGTGATCGACCGCGGCTAGCCGAAGACATCCTGCAGGACGCCCTCCCGGACCACCGCGACGCCATCGAGCTCGATGGTCGTCCCCATCATCGGTAGATCGAAATGCCCTGCCGTGTAGCGGCCGGCGAACTCGTTCGCTCCGGTCGAGAAGAGGAAATTGCCGGAGACGGCGCGGATCTCCGTGCCATTGGTGTCGCGCTGATCGTACATGGACAGCGCCTCGTAACGCGCGCCCGGATTCATGCCGAAGCCGACATGCGACACGGCGTAGGCCTCGCGGTCGCCCCAGGCGGCGAGATAGGCGCGCATCATAGCGGCATCTGTACCCTCGCCTTCCAGTTCGACGACATAATCGTCCTTCAACGTCATCTTCACCGGCGAGGCCAAGTAACGCTTGAAGGTCAGATTGATGTCACCGGGTGCCATCACCAGCGTGCCGTTGATCGTTCCGCTCTTGGGAAAGCTGACGACGATACCGCCGGGCCAATGCGCCAGCGTGCCGGGCTTATCGGTCCAGCCCCACACGCCGACGGTTGAAGCACCAACCATATCGACGTCGAGCGCCGTGCCAGCCTTCGAGGTCACCCGCATGCGCTTGGTTCCTCGTAGCATCTTGGCTGCGGCGCGGACGCGCTTCTCCAATGCCGGATCCGGCACCATCCGTTCCAGCGCCTCGGGATGCTCATTGGAGATCACCAGAATTCGTGCGCCAGCTTTCAGGATTTCAGGCGTTTCCACCGCGTGCATCAAGCCCTCGATGGTGCAATCCACCACAAAGCCGGCCTGTTGAAGTGCGGTGATGACCGGTCCAAGCTTTTGGATCGCCTCGCTCGCCCCGGTCGAGCGAACCGGAACGATGTTCCGGTTGCGCGGCGTCGGCATCACCACGTGGAACGGTCGTGCGCCCATGCGCAGCAGCGCGAGCTCTGCCAGATGAACATTCAACGCGCGCGATTGGGTTTCCGAGAGGATCGCCGCGGTATCCCCGGCCTTGACGGCGCATCGCTCAAAAATCTCGCAGAATGCGTCGATCCACTTTGCCTCGATGCGATCGGCCAGCATGGTTCACTCCCGGTATCGTGGTTTCTTGGTCAGTCAGATCACGCTTCGGGGAAGCCCCGCAAGAGGTACGATCGCACGGCGCCCAACAGGGCGTTCAGGATCAACCCCAGCAGCGAGATCGTGATCAACGGCACGAACATGTCGACGGCCTGGAACGTCCGGGCTGCCGTGACGAGAGCATGGCCCAGCCCGTCCGTCGACGTGATCATCTCGGCCAGAAACACCACGATGCAGGAAATGACAAGGCCGATCCGGCAGCCGGTCAGGATTGAGGGCATCGCCGCCGGTAATACCACCTTGAACAGGATCTCGTAGCGCGGCGTTCCCGCCGCCATAGCCGACCAGATCAGCTTCTGCTCAACCGTCGATGCGCCGTAATAGGTAGACAGCAAGATGGGAAAAAGTGCGTCTGCTGCGACCAACGTGATCTTCGATCCGTGACCGAACCCGAGCAGCAGCAACAGCGCCGGATAGAGCGCGACCTTGGGCAACGGCGCCAGCACGCGCACGATCGGCCGAACGACAGCGTTGATTGTGGGACTAGCGGCCGCCGCAATGCCGAAGCCGACGCCGAGCACGACCGCGATCGCAAAGCCGGCAAACAGCCGGATCAGGGTCGCCGCGACCTCCTGCTGAAACGTCCATGTCACGAACTGCTGCAGGAGGCGGCCAAAGACGTAGCCCGGGGGCGGCAGCAAGGTCGCGGGTGCAAAGCCGAACGAGACGAGGCCCTGCCAAACGGCGATCACCAACGCGATCGGCGCGAGGCCAAGGAGGAGGTTTGCTGAGACGAGGCGCGACATCATGAGAAGCTCAGCGGCATGTCGAACTGAGGCTCGGACCAGCGCACCAGCCTGGCGCGAATCCGCTCGAAGATCGCATCGAGGCAGATGCCCATTGCTCCCACGATGATGATCATCGCAAAGACTGTGTCGTATTGCCCCATGTCGAGCGCATTGAACAGGATGTTGCCTGCGCCGGACTGGCGGGCGATCATCTCGCTGGTGATCATGGTGATCAGCGCCAGCACCAATCCCGTGCGGCATCCGGTCAGGATTTCCGGCAGCGCGGCAGGCAGCACGATCCGGACCAGGCGTTGCAGGGGTGAGAGTCCCATCGCGGCGCCCGACCACAGCATCTTCTCTTCCACCGCCTTGGCGCCCTCGAAGCTGTGATAGATCACGGGCAGGCTGACGCCGAGGAAGATCACCAGCGTCTTTGTGATATCGCCGACGCCCAGCCACAACATGATGATGGGCATCAACGCTGCCTTCGGGACCGGATAGATCACCATTAAAAGCGGATTGAAGAAGGCTGCGACGGCCCGGCTGCGCCCCATCAACAGGCCAAGTGGAATCGAAAAAAGCACGGCTACACCGAACCCCAACGCCATGCGACGAAGCGAGGCCAGGATATTGACGAGGGATTCCTTGTCGCCAAGGATATCCGGGATCGCGCGGATCGCCTCGATCGCCGTTGGAAAGCTGTCGTTCTTCAGCACCAGCGCAGCGGCCTGCCATATGGCCAATAACCCGACGCAGGCAAGCACCGGGGCGGCACGCTTGAGCACGGCAGCCGGCGACATCATGAGGGTGCCCCGCCCTCGTCGCTTTCGTCGAACATGCGTTCGATGTCCACGACGTATTTCTGGTAACGCGGATCGAGGAGCAATTCGTTACGGCGACGTGGCCGCGGCAGATCGATGTCGATGACTTGCCGGATGCGCCCGGGCGATCTCGACATCATCACCACCTTGTCCGAGAGAAAGACAGCTTCGTCGACCGAGTGGGTGACGAACAACACCGTCTTGCGATCACGCTCCCAGATGTTCAGGAGATCGTTCTGCAAGCGCGTCCTGGTATGAGCGTCGAGCGCTCCAAACGGTTCGTCCATCAACAGGACTTCGGGATGGTAGGCAAGCGTCCGGGCGAGCGCCACGCGCTGCTTCATGCCGCCCGAGAGCTCCTTGGGATAGAAATTCTCATAGCCCTTGAGGCCGACCATCTCGATCAGCGATCGGCTCTGCGCCTCGGCCTCGCTCGTCCGCACACCCTGCTGGCGCGGCCCGTACATCACATTGCCCAACACCGTCTTCCAGGGAAACAGCGCGAACTCCTGGAAAACGGGTCCGCGATCAGGGCCGGGTCCCGTGATCGCCTGCCCCTTAATCTTCGCCGCGCCGCTGGTTGGGGTGACAAAGCCCCCGACGATGTAGAGCAGTGTCGACTTGCCGCAGCCGGACGGCCCGAGAATGGAGACGAAGGCCCCTTCGTCGATCGTCAGCGAGATGTCCGAAAGTGCCAAATGGTCCTTGCGCGCCGAGGTCTGAAAAACCTGCGAGACGCGATCGATCTCTATGATCGCAGAAGCCGGCTTTTGTGACGTCACCGGTCCCACCCATTCGCTCGATCTCGAAGGCACTACCTTCATCCTACTCTCACTTCACGCATCCGCGAACATCACGCAATCGACTGCTGAAAGTCGTCCACCTGCGGCACGAGCTTAGCAAGAAGTCTGCCAGACGGACGATTACCTTCGGCACCCCCGCGGCTCGTCACTCGAACCAGGGCCATTCCGCCGGGCCCTCGTGCGTGACCGCTCCGCCCGGCGCTTGGCCAACCAAACGCGCATATTTCGCCAGTGCGCCGGCTCGATGCCGAGGCGGTCGCGGCTTCCAGTCGCGTCGCCGCGCGGCGAGCTCCTGCTCGTCGATCAACACATCCATGCGGCGGCCAGCCGCATCAATCCGGATCTTGTCGCCGTCGCGAACGAGCGCCAGCGGACCGCCCACGAACGCTTCTGGCGAGACATAGCCGATGCACATGCCGCGGGTGGCACCGGAGAACCGGCCATCGGTGATCAGGGCCACCTTCTCGCCCATGCCCTGCCCGTAGATCAGCGCGGTGACGCCGAGCATCTCGCGCATGCCGGGGCCGCCGACCGGCCCCTCATTACGGATAACAAGGACCTCGCCGGCCTTGTAGCTGCGGTCACGCACAGCCGCGACACAGCCCTCCTCGTCTTCGAAAACGCGTGCGATACCCTCAAAGACAAGGCTCTTGAGACCGGCGACCTTGATGACCGCTCCGTCTGGACAAAGATTGCCCTTCAGTACTGCCACTCCGCCATCCGGCATGATCGGCGCGCGCGCCGCGTAAACGATCTCCCCATCGGGCGCGTTAGCCGTGCCGTATTCTTCGGCGAGCGTGCGGCCCGTGATGGTGATGCAACTGCCATCAATGTGGCCGCTCTGGATCAGCTCGCGAATGACCACGGCCGCGCCGCCGATGTCATAGACGTCCTTCGCCGTGTACTTCCCCCCTGGGCGCAGATTTCCGATCAGCGGTGTTCGGACGAAGACCTCACCGACATCGTCGATCGTGAATGCGATGCCTGCCTCGTTCGCAATCGCGGGCAAATGCAGCGCGGCGTTGGTCGACCCACCTGTCGCGGCCACGATGGCCGCGCCATTCTCAAGGGATTTCCGCGTCACGATGTCGCGCGGGAGCGGCCCGCCTCGTTCCAGCATTTCCATGATCAGTCGCCCGGCGCGGCGCGATATCTGCGCGCGTTCAGCATAGACACCGGGCACCATCGAAACGTTTGGAATGGTCAGGCCCATTGCCTCCGACACCATCCCCATGGTGTTCGCCGTGAACTGGCCGGCGCACGCGCCGATGGTCGGAAGGCATGCGCGCTCAATCCGTTCGAGCGTGGCTCCGTCGATCTCGCCCGTCATGAAACTGCCGACGGCCTCATAGGAATCGAGCACCGTCAGCGTCCGCCCGTCCACGCGCCCAGGCAGCGAACTGCCGCCGTAGATGAAAATGGACGGCACGTTGCAACGAACCATGCCCATCATCACGCCGGGCAGCGTCTTGTCGCATCCACCGTATCCGATCAGCGCATCGTAGGCGAGGCCATGGACGACCGCTTCGATCGAGTCGGCAATCAGCTCGCGCGAAAACAGGGAAAACTTCATTCCCTCGTGATTCATGCTGATGCCATCGGAGACCGACACGGTCGAGAATTCGCGCGGCGTCCCGCCGGCCTCCTCGATTCCCGTCTTGGCCGCGGCCACCTGGAAATCATGGGTCATGTTGCAGGGCGTTTGCTCGCCCTTCATGCTGACGACGCCAACCATAGGCTTGGCGATCGCGGCGTCGTCAAGGCCCATCGCCCGCATGAAAGCGCGGTGCGGGGCCCGGTCAAGCCCGTCCGTCGTCACCCGTGATCGCAACTTCTTCATGCGTGCATCTTCTTCATGCAACATCCCGGCTGACCGGGATGCTGCGATCTGACTGTTCGGATATCTCGTTCTACCGCCTATTGCAGCGGAGCGACGATCGTCGGATGCTTGAACTGCGCAACGTCGAGCTTCGGTAGCATTCCCGTCTCTGCGTAGATGTCGAGCATCTTCTGAATGGCGGGGAAGTTCGGCGCAGCTCCGGGGTCACGGCCGAAGTCGTTCTCCTTGAGCAGGTAGGTCTCGAGCACCGGAACGGGAGCCTTCAGCACCTCGGACACGACCTTCAAGGTCTCTTCGCGGTTCGCCAGAGCCTTCTTCATGCCCGACGTGATGTCACGGACATAGGCTTTGACCAGTTCCGGGTTCTTGTCGACGAAATCGGCACGGCAGGCTTCAAGAATGTGCACGATGTTCGGCATGGCCTGCGACAGCGAGAACAGCTTGCGGGTGCCACCCTTTGCTTCCGCGCGCGCGGCAAACGGCTGGTTCATGTTGACCGCGTCGACGCGGCCCTGGCGCAACGCGTCTTCCGAGACAGCGAAGCCCACTTCGACCAGCTTGATATCCTTGGCCGGATCGACACCATTCTGCTTCAGCAGCAGGTTGAATGGTCCCTGCGTGCCGCCGCCGATCACGGAAATGCCAACGGTCTTGCCCTTGAGGTCGGCGATGGTCTTGATCGGCGAGTCATCCATCACTGCCCAATAGACCGAAAAGCCGCCGGGCTTCTCGAAGACATGTTGCGCGACGATATAGGCCTTGAGATTGCCGCCAACAACGCCGTTGGAGAGCGACAGCGGCGCCTGGGTTGCGCAATCCAAAGCGCCCGCCGCCAATGCCTGAGTCATGGGCGCGGTGCCCTGAAACTGGGTCCATTCAATGTTGTAGGTCTTGCCGATATTGGGGAATTCAGCCGGGCGACGCATCATCCAGTACTTGGACTCCTCGGCCGGGATCGTCCAACCGACGCGGATCGTCTGCTGCGCCCGTGAGGGACCTGCGACCGCAATCACGACCGCCACCGCCCCCATTGCCAGCATCAACCTCGAAACCGTTCGCATCGCGCCCACTCCGTTGCTCCGGCGCCGATCGGCGCCACCCAACCCGACCGGCCCAAATGTTTCATGGTTCAAACAATCAGGCAAGCCATGCAAGCCGGCCGGTTTCGCCGGAGAGCGCGCAATGTATGGTAGGGCGGCGGTCGTGCGCCATTGCGCTGCGACAGGAGGAGGCAACCTATGGCTGATACGAGCGAGACAAACCCGCAGCGCGCCGAGCGGCTTGGCTATGTCGGCCTCGGACTGATGGGAACACCCATGACCCGCCGCCTGCTCAAGGCCGGCTATCAGGTCACCGTCTGGAACCGTTCGGAGGGCAAGGTCGCTCCGCTCGTCGAAGCTGGTGCACGGCGCGCAATGACCCCCCGCGACCTTATGAGGGACGCCGACATCGTCTTCATGTGCGTGACGGACGCCGCAGCGGTTGAGGAGGTGATATTCGGAGCTGAAGGTCTTTCGGCCGCGGACGGCGCAGACAAGCTCGTCGTCGACTTCTCGTCGATCCATCCCGACGCTGCGCGCGACCTCGCGAGTCGATTGAGGGATACCAGCGGCGCAGGCTGGATCGATGCACCAGTGTCCGGCGGCACCAAGGGCGCCGAGGAAGGCACGCTTGCGATCATGGCCGGCGGAGAGGCCGCCGACATCGAGAGGGTGCGCCCCTATGTCCTCGCGATGGCACGTAGGTTCACCCATATGGGACCTACCGGCGCAGGTCAGACGACAAAGCTGTGCAATCAAGTAATCGTCGGATGTGCGATGGCCGTCCTCGCTGAAGCAACTCGCCTTGCCGTGAACGCTGGGATTGATGCCAACCGGTTGCCCGAAGCGCTCGCCGGCGGCTTTGCGGATTCGATTCCGCTTCAGCTTTTCGTGCCACGGATGGTCCAGGGCATTCACTCGCCGCCACTCGGTCACATCGCCACGATGCTCAAGGACCTCGATACGGTCGCCGCCGTCGCGCAGACGACGTCGACCCCGGTGCCGATGGCATCGCTTGCGGGTCAACTTTTCAGGTTGGCCAAAGCCGCGCGCGGCGCGGATGCGGACGCACTGGAGATCTACAAGCTTTCAGCGGCAGAGCATGAGCTATCGAATTCATCCAGAAGCGCGTTATGACGACTTCTTGCGTTCATCGTCGGGCAAGAACCGGCCATATGTTCCCCGCGCGAACAGCAGAGCTTCCCCGGCATTGTAGGCATAAGCCTCGACTGCTCCGAGAAAAATCACGTGATCGCCGCCATAATAGCGGTTGACGGAGCGGCATTGAAAACTGGCGACGCTTTCGGCGAGCACCGGGGCATCACCGAGACCCGGCGTCCAGTCGACACCAGCGAACTTGTCCTCGGACGCCCTCGCAAATTTGTTCGCAAGCGCCTGCTGCGACGTGCCGAGGACATGCACGACGAAGTGGCTGGCGTTCTGAAACACCGGCAGGCTAGAGGAGTAGACCCCAAGGCTCCAGAGGACTAGAGGAGGATTCAGGGAGACCGATGCGAACGAATTGCAGGTGATGCCATAAGGTTTTCCGTCCGCCGCCGTGGCGGTGATGATCGTTACGCCCGTTCCGTATGTGCCGAGCGCATTTCGAAAATCACGGGGATCGATCGGCGAGCTGTCGCTCGCAAGTTCGTTGGCTGGGTCGGGAGCGGCCGGCTGCTTCGGCAGATCATTCATCGGCCGGCCTCACAGCGTGAGATTCTCGGACGGCAGGCCCAGCGCCACGCGTCCATAGTTGGTTCCAGCCGCATCAAAATTGAAGGCGAGATGTGAGTTGATCGCGTGTGCATCGCGGAATTGCCGTTGCAAAACCCCTGTCGTGAACAAGCCGCGCGCTCCGCTCGCCGCAAACAGCATGGAGACCGCATCCGTACACAAGTTCACTGAAAAGGCCCCGTCACGTCGATACCGAGTTTTGATTGGCATATCGGGAACATGACCACGCCTTGCGTTCTCCATGGCATCGATGCAAGCCGAACGCATGATCAGGCGCGCAGCGTCGATCTTGGCGGAAGCCTCCGCGATCTTGATCTGCGTGCTCTGAAAGTCGCTCAGCTTGGCACGGTTGTAGGTGGAAATGCGATGACGGGCGACCTCGATATAGTCGTTCAGGCATGCCTGGGCATTCCCCAGCGCGACGCCGGACAAGACGTAAGGAAACAGCGAGAACACAGGTAACGTATACAGCGGATTGAGATTGACCTTGCTTCCCGGTGGCCGGCCGCCGGTAAGTTCGCCAACCGCGACAGTCATATCGTCGGCCACGAAGGCGTCCCGGACTTCCACATCGCAAGAACCCGTGCCTCGCAGCCCGGCGACATTCCAGGTGTCGAGGACCCTATAGTCGCCCTTCGGAAGCAGAAATATCCGATACTCGATGCCATCTGCCTCATCTTCGGAGGAGACCACGCTTGCAAGCATATTCCATTCGCACGACGCGACGCCGGAAGAAAATGGCCAGCTTCCGTGCAACTGGTATCCGCCCTTGACCCTCGTGGCGCGTCCGGCTGAAAAGATGAACGAGGAGGCGATCAGGGTATCCGGATCACGGCCCCAGACCAGATCCTGTGCCCTTTGCTCGAACATGCCGAGCATCCAGTGATGGCTCGCCAGGTTGGCGAGATTCCAGGCCACCGACGCGTCGGCCTGTCCCAGCAGATCGGCGCAGTCAATCAGAGCGACATAATCGAGCTCAGCACCGCCAAAGCGCTTGGGCTGAAGCATCCGGAACAGGCCGGCGCCGTGCAGATCCCGTTCGGTCTCGGCCGGGAGGTGTCGCAGCTCTTCGGTTCGGGCAGATCGCTCTCGCAGTCGGGGCAAGAGCGCCCGAGCCTTCGCGATCATTGCCGCATAGGCGCGTCCGCCGGATCCCGGCTCCTCAGGCTGGCCCACACTCGGCTCTTGACCAGGCGCCATTCCGCATCCCTCGCTTTCCCACATTTATGCGGCGGGAATATTGCCAAATCAAGCCAATCGCCCAGAACCTGGCCGTCGGGCAGGAGGCGACATGGCGAACCGGCATCGTGAAGCAGCGATCTGGAAGCCGCCCCACAAGGTCAACCGCTCGGGGCTCAAACCGAGGGCTTACCTGATCCGAAGACTCCCCTTTGGACGAATTCTGCGATCTGGCGCTGGTCATAACCAAGCGTGTCACGCAGGACGTCCAAAGTATGCTCGCCCAATAGAGGCGCAGCCACGGGATCAATCGCACCGGTTAGACTCATGTTAATCGGGGTCTCGATGTTGGGGACCCAATTCGCCGTAGGATGCCGAATTCGGCTCAAACGATGGCGGTCGCGGGCCTCAGGTGCGTTAAAGCCCTCTTCGACGGTGCGGAGATAGCCGACCGGGATATTGGCCAGCTTCATCTTCGCCATCCAGTTCTCCAGGGTGTCGCTGGCAAAGACTTCCGCGATTGCCGCTCGCAAAAGCTCCTTGTTCTCGGAACGCGCTTTGCGCGTTGCGAATTGCGGATCGGTGATGAGATCAGGCCGGTTCAGCACCTCGACGACCAGGCGGCGATAGAGCCGGTCGTTGGCGCAGGCCATATAGAGCGGCCCATCGGAAGCTTCATAGACGCCGACGGTGGGAGACCCACTCGGTGAATTCCCAAACCGGCCGGGATTTTGGCCATTGATCAGATAGGCCATGCCGTAAAAGCCAGTCATCGCCATTGCAATGTCGAACAAGGCGACTTCGACACGCTGGCCGCGACCAAGCCGATCCCGTGCCAGCAGGGCGAGAAGGATGGCGTTACAGGCCGTCATCCCCGTCGCAATATCCACGATGGGCGGACCGGTGCGAACGGGAGGACCGTCGGCAAATCCGTTGAGCGACATGAAGCCGCTTTCCGCCTGGGTGATGGGATCGAAGCCGGGACGCGAGGCGAACGGTCCGGAACGCCCATAGGCCGAGATCGAGCAATAGACCAGCCGAGGGTTGAGCGGCGCGACCGCGTCATAGTCGAGGCCGAATTTCTTCATGACCCCGCTCGAAAAATTCTCGACGACCACGTCGGCCTTACGGATCAGATCCAGTGCGATCCCGCGGGCTTCGGACACGCCGAGGTCCAGCGCGATGCCGCGCTTGTTGCGGTTGAGGCTGAGATAAGCAGCGCTCTCACCGCCGATTTCGGCGTGCTCATATGCGCGTGTGTCGTCACCGCCATCCGGGTTCTCGATCTTGATGACGCGAGCACCGAAATCGGCCAGCGTCTGCGTGCAGGCCGGGCCGGCAACCACGCGCGTAAAATCGACGACCAGCAGACCATCGAGCGCCGCTGGCCCTTCCGTGACCCGCGACGAACGTTCCGGCAATTGAGGCTTGGTGGACATCGGTGGCGCTCCCTTACATCGGCTTGTGGTCGCCGAATTTCCTGCAAGGGCAAACTTAAAGCCCGACGCAGCCGACTTCGCAAGTGCTTCAGCTACATACCTGAAAACGCAAAAAGGGCCCGGCAGCCGTCAAGCTGCCGGGCCTCTCGACACATCGGGCATACAAGGCTTCGCCGGGCTTCGTTGCAAGTCGTTCTACCCACCGAAGGCCACGTTCCGCATCACGGGAAACCCCCGCCCCTCAGCGCAAGCGTTTTCGCCAGTACAGCGTATGCGACCAGGCCCAGGGCACCTCAGGCACGTAGAGCCGATAGCCAGCCTGGATGAAATTATTGGCGGAGACTGGATTGTCCGTTGTATCCGACACGATATTATCCCACCCGACGCGCCGTCCCCTCGCCTCGATCGCCCGCATCAGCCTGAGTTGAAGACCGCGTCCCCAATGCCGCGGCAGGACTCCGACCCGGCAGAAGTAGCCGCTGTTTCGTGCATACGTCGACGCCACGACGCCGGCGAAGGCCACCGGATCATCATTGTGATAAGCAAGCCACCATGTACCCAACTCGAATTGCGGCATTGCGGCGCCATCGAAGAACGTCAGGCGGTGCAGATCGTCGAGGGTCTCGACGACCTCCTCGTCGTCCGCATCGACGACACCAATTCTGTACATGGGATGGTTCATTGACGGAAACAATTCCGGGTCGAGCGACGGCGACTTGGTCGCCACCGCGGTTCATTTGCCCAACATGACTTTGACGCCGAGCCAGGCAGCGCCCACAAGGCCGGTCGCAATGACCGTGATCACCGCCTTGAATGTATAGCTCTGCGCCTGCTCCACGCTCTTTCGCCAGCGCCGCAGATGCTGGAAGTCCGCTCTGACTTCCTTTCGGTCATCATCTTCGATTCCAAACGAGGCCATCACCGACGCCACCGCCTTCAATACGATCGCGTCGATGCTGTCCTGCTGGAGCCTGTGCTGCTCAGCCAGCGTTTCGGCAACGATGGCCCTGATCTCGTCCTCTGGCATCCTCACCGCTTGATGATCCTTGCGACATTCTCAAACCCGCGCTTGGCAAAGTAGAAGGAGACCACGAGATTGGCAGTGATCGCCGCAAATCCCGCCAGGGCATCCGTGGTGCCGAGGCCGAGAACCTTGTCCCAAACAAGGAGCTTAATCGAGTCGGCCGTGTGGTCCTGCAGCCCCCGAAAGATGATTAGTCCGTCTCCGGGCGTCCCGATCTTGTCGCTGAACAGCTTGAAACCGTGACCGAGCCCGAGGCTCGCAATCTTGCCTTCGATCAAACGCTTCGACGATTGCGCCAGCGTCCGCTGCGCCTCGCGAATGCAGACCGCGAGCGTGCCACGCTCGGCCTGGCAGGTCTCGACAAGAAGCTCGCCGAAGAAATGCGATTTGCCCGAGCCGCGTCCCCCATAGACGCCCTTGTAGCGGGCGGGTTGCAGCAACGGCTCGAAGATCTTGGCCGTCGGAATTTTCAGGATGGACAATGGATGCGCTCGCTCGCCTTACGGCAGGCCGGTGCGCCTGCGCCACATCGCCGACCAGTCTTCGGTGTCTGGGGTGTCGGATCGTTGCGGAGCTTGATTGAAACCAGCAAAGACGCCACCTCCGGAAGGCGAAGGCCAGGTTTTGTATCGTTCCTGTCAAGAAATTCGCGCGCAAAAGCGGCAGAGCCAACCATCCTCGATGAAAGGCGCCGTTCTTGCAGCGACCACGTGCAGCGCCTAAGCGCCGGGCCGGTAAGCCGGCCAGGAATTAGCCGGGGGCATCAAGACGAAAAACCCGCGCCGGACTGCGTCCGCGCGGGCAACACCAACTTCTGTCGATGATGCCATTCTGCCAGTGTTTTGCCCGACGGGTCAACGATCAATCGAGGCAAGATTGCAGATCGGGATCTCCGCTGCTTCAAGCGTCGTGACGGCGTCACCGCTGTTCGAACTCCCCGGGTGCACGATGATCCGCTCGATCCGGTGAATCAATTCCAGCACCCCGTCTTCACCGTTCTCCACCGGCTGGGCCGCCTTGCCCCAGCCGCGATCGAGGATCGCATTGGCGGCCGAGACGCGGGCGGCCGGTGTTGCATCCTCGCTGCGCATGACGCCGACGAGCACCCTGACGGCCGTTCTGGTGTGGCTGCGTGCAAGCGAGCGAATTTCGGTCAGGGTGCGCGCCCTGGACGTCTTGCCCCGCGCGGGCAAACGGACCGGTGCACGCTCGGGCTCATATTCGATCTCCTCGCTCACGACAACATCTCCCACAGCGCGATTGCAACGAGGCCTGCGAGGGCCAGCGATATCAGATAGGCGGTCATCATCTCTCCACGAAAAGAAATGCGCGGCAGATCGCGCAATGAGGCGCGATCGTTTCGGGCGCGAACCCTATCTCCGGTCCCGGAGACCGCAGCGGCGCGAGCAACGAGCCCGGCGCCGCGAGCCGGCACGTTCGCGCGTGCACGGCCAGCAATGGTTCGGACGACGGCGCGCCAATCGGCGCTCCCTAAGCGCGTATCAAGCGAGTGCGTGGCCGCAATGCGCCGCCGCCGTCCGATCTCGACATCGAGACGAAAAAACCCGCGGCGGATGTCTCCGCGCGGGTGAACCAAACTCGTCTCGATGATGTCATTCTGCCGGTGTTTTGCCCGACGTGTCAAACCCTGTGTTGCGCGCGATTACCGTCGCACGAAGCGGACAAGAATATGCCCGCTGCAGATTACTCCGCGCGGGCCGAACCAAACTCGTTTCGATGATGCCATCATGCCGGTGTTTTGCCCGACGTGTCAACGCGGCGAGTGCTGAAGCGGAATCCTCTCCGCCCAGCTCAATATGTGGTGCGCAAGGGGCTTGCTTCAAGCCCCCGTTGATCGCGTAGAAGCCTCGACCCGAACACCAAGTCGAGGGGTCACGACATGCCTGTACTGCTTCCGACATCCCGCTCCCGGCCGAACGCGGCAGACACCGGCCATGCGGTCGTCGTCGCCGGCGGCGGCCCGACCGGGTTGATGCTGGCCGCAGAACTCGCGCTAGCGCAGGTCGACGTCGCCGTGGTCGAGCGGCGTGCGAGCCAGGACATCGTCGGCACGCGCGCCGGCGGACTGCACGCGCGCAGCATCGAGATCCTCGATCAGCGCGGCGTCGCGGACCGCTTCCTGCGCGAAGGGCAGATCGTCCAGCTCGCCGGCTTCGCATGGACCAGGCTCGACATCAGCGATCTCCCGACCCGCCACGCTTACGGGCTCGCGCTGCGGCAGAGCCACATCGAACGCATCTTGGCCGATTGGGTCGCGGAGCTCGCGGTGCCGGTCTATCGGAATCGCGAGGTGACGGGCTTCGCGCAGGACGAGACCGGCATCGACATCGCGCTATCGGGCGGCGGCACGTTGCGCGCAAATTATCTGGTCGGCTGCGACGGTGGCCGCAGCCTGGTGCGCAAGACGGCCGGCATCGACTTCGCCGGCTCCGATCCAACGCTGAGCAACCTCATGGCCGAGGTCGAGATGGCGCAAGAGCCCGCATGGGGCCTGCGTCACGACGCGCTGGGCTTTCACGGCCTCAGCAAGGCGGAGAGCGGGCGCGTGCTGGTCGTCGTGACGGAAGCGACGCTCGCGCGCAGCGGCGAGCCCGGCTTGCGCGATCTCAGCGACGCGCTCCTTGCCGTGTACGGCACCGATTTCGGCGTGCAAAATCCCGCCTGGATCTCCCGCTTCACCGATGCGGCGCGGCAGGCCGCCTCCTATCGGAGGGGACGCGTGCTGCTCGCCGGCGATGCCGCGCATATCCATCACTCCGTCGGCGGGCAAGGCCTCAACACCGGCCTGCAGGACGCAGTCAATCTCGGCTGGAAGCTGGCGCAGGTGGTCAAGGGCATCTCGCCCCAAAACCTGCTCGACACCTACCATGCGGAACGCCATCCCGTCGCCGCGCGCGTGCTGCGCAACACCCGGGCACAGATCGCCCTGCTCCGCCGCGCCGACGACGGCCTCATCGCCGCGCGCGAGGCCGTGTCCGAACTGCTCGGCATGGACGAGCCGCGCAGGCGTTTCGGCGCCATGATGAGCGGGCTCGACATCCGCTACGATCTCGGCGATGGCCATGCGCTGCTCGGACACCGCATGCCCGATCTCGATGTGATGATCGATGGCCGGCCGCGGAGATTGTTCACACTGATGCACAGCGCGCGGGCGCTGCTGCTGAGCTTCGGCGAGGCGCCGGACCCCGACATGGTGCCCTGGGCGGATCGCGTCAGTCTCGTCCGCGCCGGTTACGACGGCGCGTGGGAGCTTCCGGCGATCGGGCAAGTCGTCGCGCCAAAAGCCGTGCTGGTGCGGCCCGATGGGCACGTGGCCTGGGTCGGAGACGAGAGCCGGCGTGGACTTGCGGAGGCGTTGACGACCTGGCTTGGACCGGCCGCGGCGTAAGCGGACGAACGGCTCACTCGCCATCGAAACAAACAAGCCCGCGGCATCCCGCAGGCTTGATCCGAATTCTTCGATGATGCCATTCTGCCAGTGTTTTGCCCGACGTGTCAAACGATCGGCCTTGAGCGGCATGCGAAGAGCTCAATGAACTTTCTTCACTCTCGCCCAAGCATCGGCCGTATCCAGCGCGAGAACCACTCCTCAGCTTCATTGTGCGGATTGCCTGGACTATCCACTCCGAAGATCGGTGGCGGAATAAGATGGCTGGGCTCATCCGCGAATACACCTATCGGCCTGCTCGTCTGCGTTGGCCGGCCGTCCACGGTCGACGCGGTCCAGTTGCCAAACCGATCGTTGAATTCCGTCGGCGGGAGATAGGGGACCGGCGCACTCCCGGACGTGAACACGCTGGCCGAGTTCGCCTCATTCACACGGGTGAGACGCCGGACATCGTCTGGCGCGACTGATCCTGCGGCAGGCGTGGGCGTAGTTTCTGGCAGATCTTTCGTAGGCATGGTGCCGGCTGGCGTGGTAGCCCACTCGCCGAAGCGACCTGCAAAGGTGCTGGCGGTGGCGTCCGAATCAAGCGAGGAAGCTCCGCCTAACTGCTGCGGCGCGAACGCCGATGAAGCCGAAGAGCCGCTGCGATTGCCCGTGTTGTCGACGTTAGGCCCACCACCGTTGGTGTTGTGCGCAGGCGCTCCTGTCGAGAACACTCCTCCGCCGGAAGTGGCGGAGCCCAGCGTCGGACCGTGTGAGCTAACCTGTGCGCTGGCGGCGCGCGTAAGCGTTAAGATGCCTCCAATGCCAAGCAGCCAAGCGGGAATGAAGGGAGCCGCTGCACCGACCGCAGCCGCTCCTGCCAACCAAGGAAGAAGAGCATCATCCGCCAGAGATGTCCCGCCGGCCAACGAATTCTCGTAGAATGGAAGCGGCGTTCCGGCGTGCGGGTCGGATCGGAGGACCAGCGGGTCCGTCGGGGCGGCCGTAGTGGGCGGCAATTGTCCAAAGCCTTGCGGATTGGCCGCTGGGAAGCCAGGTGATCCATAGTTCGGTAGCGGGTTCGGCGTGAATCCTTCCGGTCGATTCAAATCTCCAGGCGAAGGCGGAATAAAAGGGGGAAGCCGCGTATCGACAAAGGGCGGCACGAGGCCAGGCGGATCGGGAACAGGTCCAACAGCTGTGAAGTGCTGTGAAATAGGTGAGCCTTTGGGATATCGCGCTAGTATCGCTATCTTGTCCGCGAGACTGCGAGTGCCGTCCGGAAGGAGGATGGGGCCGTGCAAAGCGCCTTGCCATTCGCCAGCGGCATGAAGTTGATCGACGGTGTCCTGCATTGCTGAATGCTGTCTCGATGCTCTTCAGCATACGCTTTCCAGTTTGCGTACCAATCTTCAATACGCTTGTTCGCGTCCTCGCTCGTCATTCCCGAAGGTGTATTGGTAAGCAAATGCCCCCTCGCCAGCGCATGCTTGGCAGCGGCCAGAAAGCTGCTCATCTCGGCATCCAGTTGATCAACAGCAGCGGTATCGCCTTCCTGAGCAGCGGCGAAGGATGGATGCGACTGGAGTACACCGAGAAACTTGCAAAATATCTTGTTATAGCTCGCGAGATGACCTCCCGTGTGAGGGCTTGATCCTAGCTCTCGAGCTGCTTGCTGATCTGATGGCAAAGCCATCAAATTCTTGATGCCATTGAGGTTGAAACGATTACCCAAGACCTTGAGTGCGAAGTGGCCAGCAAGGCTCTGCGGCAAGATGTGATGAATCTGGATCATGCTAGCCTCTTGCGTTGCGCCAAGGCATCGATCGGCGCGGCCCCAAGACGTTGGGTGCCCGCATGCAAGTGAAGGAAAATGAACTGTGAGTTTTGATCGCTTGTCTTTGCTGTCGAGCGAAGCGGCAGCTAGCGACTAATAGGGCCTTCGAGATTCATGACAGCTCGCGCCACGCAATTGCCCGAAGCGAGGTATTCGCATGAGCCGCCAAGAGACGCCCGCCGGCTGCGAAGAACAGGCAACAAAAAAGGCCCGCGACATCGTCGCGAGCCTACCTTTTTCTAGATCATACCACTCTGCCAGTGTTTTGCCCGACGTGTCAACGAGCAGCCCCGACAGCATTCCGCGCGATGAGCTCGCGGAAAGAGAGCGAGGCTTTTCCCGCCCAATCGGCGGACTTCCATGCGACAGGATTTCAAGATCGGCAGCAGCTGCGCATCAGCTCAATACTTCGTCGCATCGGTGAATCCGATGCCCCTCATGCCCGCTTCTTTGCATGCATCCTTGAAGACCTGGTCGCAGACGGTCATGGGATAGAAGAGCAGCCTGAAGATATGAGCCGTTCCAACAGCGTCCTCCTTGAAGAGAAGGCAACTTCTTCTATTCAGGTTGTAAACCTTTCGATCGGGCGTGGGATACTCGATCTCGAGAACGGAGTTCGCTTCGTCGACGGCATCGAGAACTCTGACGATGTCGCAGAGCCAATACGTTGGCGCCGGGCGACCGTCGCGATACCATGTTTCGCATCTGACAAAACGAACTCCCTCCAAATCCAACACCTCAAGAAGGCTCTTCATCCGGTCGGACACGAGCCGGTAGTCGTGAAAGAGCTCCCAGTCCGTGGGAGCCCGGCCAAGAGATTTGTCGATGACAAGTCGCGGTGGTTCAGGGAAGGCCACGAAGCCCCGCCCCGGTGGCGGAATGAGTACCTTGCGCTCGCCGGCGAGAGCAACGAGATTCTCCATCTCCCATCCCGGCGCCGTTTGAAACCTGAAGTCCAGACCTACGACATAGAACCTTCGGACTTTTGCTTTGCTCTGGCGCTTCTCTGGAAGGGAACGAACCATCCGTCTTCTCTCGTTTACACAACAGGTCTAATGCACTCTAGAGCATCGTGATGACGATGCCCACTGCCGGTGTTCTACCCGACGCGTCAGACGACCTATCTGAACGCGACGCCCTCTATCATCCCGCCTATTGCACCGAACCGTCGCTGCAGAAGAACACGGGCAGGCCCCCGAACTGATCGGAGTTCTTGTATCTGACCGCGAAGCGCTCGCGTTCGTCGCGGCCGAACGTATCGCCGTCTTTGACCACACGCCCGTTTTCAACCAGATAGACGGCAAGCCCATCCACCTTGGACATCAAGGTTGCAAGTGTCAGCTTGTCGGTCTCGAACTGAATTTCACGCTCGGCAAATGCCGACAGCCCCATCGTCACTGCGCCGATGCCGGCCGCTGATCGGAACGGCAGTATGTCGACCCACAGCGCGGACGGATAGTCGGGGAAAGGCGCGAACGATTGGATGGACATGTCCAGCCATAGATCGGCAGAACGCGCGACCTTGCCATTCCAGACCACGCCGCAACATTGCGGCATGGTCGCAATCAACGCGCCGATGACAGCCGTCGTCAGACGCGCAGCGGACAATGGTTGCTGGTTTTGGCCGAGCACCGAGACGATCAGATGGCCTCGGTGCCGTGCCGCAACTGCCTTGCCCTCCGGCCATGTCGTGGCAGCACGCGACCACAGACTTGAATCGTCTGGAATGGGCGCCGGCATCGACATCACCGCAACGAATTCGTTGCCACAGCGTAGCAGCGGCGAGCCCTGGCGCGTGCTCCCCTCGCCGCCTCCGTCCGCCTCCATCGGCAGCTCGGGATGTCGCGCTCGAAGAGCTTCAGCAAGCGCAACCATGTCTGGCGTCGCAGGTGTTTCCAGCAAGACCAGGGCAAGAAAAGACTTACTCATCGGTCGCCTCACGGAAGCTTTGCGGCGTGATGTGGCCCGATCACAGCTCGCTTACAGGTTGAGTTCTCGTCCAATAGAACAAAAAGGGAACAATGTCAAATTGTGTCCCGTGCTTGCAGGCTCCGCGAGAGTCCGCATCGCCGTGAGACGCAAAGCTCTCCACGTGAAGAGCTATGCCGCAGCAAGGGGGACTAACGGCGCCACTCCGAACGCGTATCGCGCCCGCGGGCTCCGATCAGGAACTATCGGCAGCATGCAATGTTCGCTTCTTGTGCAAGGCACAACACCGGATCCTCTCCTGCTGCGCTGAAGGAGGCAAGGCAGCTTCGACTCGCGCTGATGCGCAATGCTTCAGCCGCCCAGGCCATCTGCAGCCATGCGAGGCAAGCCCGTCTGCTGCAATCCGGCCTCTGCCGGTCATCGCCATTGCGCTGACGGTCAGCGATCGTCCTCCCGGGGATCGCCAGGCTCCGCCAGGAATGGCTCGCTGGTCGTACGACCGAGAAACGTGTCGGGCGGCGGCTGCGTCAAGAGGCCAAGCCATTCACGCGCAAGCTGGCGCATCTGTCCGAGCTGCTCATGATCCGCCGGTAACGGCCGATAGACCTTCATCGTCATCTCCCTTGCTTGTCAGGCGGGAGCACGCTCGGTCTCTCAGCCACCGGCGCCCACGGACGAGCCTCGGCCGGTGATGTCCTGCAAACTACCCGGAGTCGCTTTGGTTCAAAAGTGAACTTTGGAAGCGCGCCTCGCGCCAAGTGAGTAAGTCGCTCAAAAAGCACAATATTTGCGCGAAATAAGTGCCTCGCAGCATATCAAATGTTGTGTCCCCCCTGCGCCAGAAGCGTAGGGTTAACCATCACCGCAAGGCCCGTGGCAACGACCGGTGATGAGAACGCCAATTGCGCTCCCGCCCACTCCAACCGAGGGAGCAGCGCCATGCTGACGCGGCGGCGTTACAAGCAGACCAGGACACTCGACCAGCGGCTTGCCGAGGAAGCGGCACGCCTTCGCGACGAGGCACGCGCGCTGCCGGCCGGGCGCGAGCGCGAGATACTGCTGCGCAGGGCGCGGCAGGACGAGACTGCGATGCAGATCGAAGCCTGGCTTCGCTCGCCCGGCCTGAGGGCGCCGACATGATGCAGCAATACCGCGCCTATCTCGTCGGGGAGAACGGGGTGTTTCAGTCCGCCGAAGCCTTCGAGGCGCGGTCCGATGCGTCCGCGCTTCTGTTCGCGCGGCGCTTCACGCGCCGGGGCGATGTCGAGGTCTGGCAGCTCGGCCGCAGGATCGGCCTGCTGAAGGCGGCGCAGTCCACAAAAGCCTCGCCCGAAGACGCGGGCCCCGACAACCGCCCACCTCACTCCTCCGCAAGCTTCCGCTCGATGTAGGCATCCACCGTTTCGGCAAACGAGCGCTGCACGCCGACCGCAGCAACATGCAGGTCGAGCGCATCGCGCTGCAGCACGCGCAGGCCGCGCCCGCGGGCGCTGACCGGCGCCGTGTTCAGATACTGGTCGATGGCGCCCTTGGCTTGCGGGATCGCCTTCGGATCGCCCCTTGCGATCAGAAGACGCAGGAGGCTCTGGCATTCGGCCAAGCCGGGCATGGGTTCGTCCTCAGCCTTGCCGCGACTGCGGCTTCGGCCGCTTGACCGGCTGGGTGTGGGTGCCGAACAGCATCAGCAGAAACGCGACTTCTTCCTTCGAACCGACCTGGATCATGATGATCTCCTTTTCGCTTGGTTGGTCGAGACGAGCGGAAAAGGCGTTCAGGACAATCGGGTTTCGGGATTGTTTCAGGACTGTTTCGTCGTCGGCCATGGGCCAGCAGACTATGGCTGATCCGCGCCCCCTGGAGATGTTTGATCCAAGCTGGGCGTTTTCTCCGAAATTCAAGCAGGCTAGATTTTAAGATTCCGTGCGCCTGGCGATATCAGTATTCTATGCAATCGCTCGGCTTGTTCCTTCGTTAGATTTGCGGCCATATCGGTTCCGATCAACGCCGGTCCCCTACGGTCTCGATCGTAAACCATCCAACCTTTGCCACCCATCCGAATGAAAAATCTGCTCTGCGACGGCTCACTGTCAGTCAAGGATCTCACTCCAATCGCCTGCTTGATCAGCGACAAATGGAGGCGACCGATTGTTCGGCTGCATTAGCTTATATGAATCAAGTCGGGAAAAATAGGTAAGGCCTCTGTTCAAAAGTGAACATAAAAAGAGTCCGGGACTATTTTAAGCTTGATCCGCCTGGTGCATTTGGCCGGGCAACCTCCGACGGCCCCGGCATTTAGGGTTGTGCTGGGGCCGTTTCTAACTGTGCGACCGCGGCGCTTGACGATGTTCAACGATGCCATCCTGGACCAGCTGAGGCAGCTGGAACGTGAGGTGATTGAAGGGGAGCGGCGGCTGGCCCAGCAGGAGGCGATGATCGTTGACCTGAAACGGCAACATCAAGATCCGAGTGACGCCGAGGCCGAGCTTGAAATCATGCGAGCGAACCAGCGACAGCGCCAGCAAGACCGGCAACGACTGCTCTCATTGATGCAGCGCTAGGAAGCGAAATAATCTCCAGGCAGTCGCGTATGTATCCTGCCGCTGTTTTGCCCGACGGCGCAAACTTTAATCAAATCCGGCAAATCGGATTTGGCGGAATGAAATCTGTTCGCGCCAAGCTGAGACATGCCGCCCACGAGGGCGAGGATCGAAGAGCTTCGGAGAGACCGTCGATGTACTACGTCGCCGCCGCATTGCTGGTGCTGTCGGGTCTGTTCTACTCCGCGGGCCATCACGAGCTCGGCCAGTTCGGCGCGAACGTGTGCCGTTATGGCGGCACGTTCTGCGACAACCCGGTGGTCGTCTTCACCGGCGCGGCGCTGGCCGCCGCCTGGGGCATGTTCGTCAGCATCAAGTAGAGGACCGCGCCTCGTCGTCGCGCGCGCTGGTCACCGCCAGCTCCTTGCGCACGGCGGCGGCGGAATTGCCGACCTTGTCGACGGCCCTTTGCAGCTGCTCCTTCGACACGCCCAGCGCGTGGGTCCAGTACTTGACCTCGAAGGCCTCGTGCATGTTGATCTTGCTGCGGTCCGGCTGCGCGCGCTTCGTCAGGTTGTCCATGCGCTGATCCTCCTTGCCGCGGGAAAACGCGGCAACGGAGCTGCCGTTCCCAAGCGCACCGATCATACAAGCGTTAGCGCGGTCCGCGCTCGCTTCACACGCTCAGCCACAGCATCGAGGCGAGCACCGCCGAGAACGCGAACAAGGCGATGATGGCGACTTTGAAAATCAGATCGGCTGCCAAGCGAGTCCCCTTTTCACGTCCAACATCCGCGCCCGAAACATGGATGGTCCCTGTCTCTGGCCTTGCGGAAGGACGGCAAGCGGCGTGACACGCTTTGGCCACGACCATGAAACGGCAGCGCAACGGCTCCATCGCCGTTTGGTTCCTATTTCCGGGCGCGCAGCCTGTCGAATATTCGGCGTTGTTACCGGCGGCACGGCCCATGACTTAACATTTGTTATGATCACCCATTTTGGAAACGCATCGTCCACAGTGTTGCGAAGTGGCGGCGGCCCAATTTAACCTTTGTTATCAACATCAAGGCCGGGTTCGTGCTCTCTGCCCCCGACGCGCTCTGTCGCGTGGGGATGGGTTGACGTGACAAGCGACAGGATTTGGGCATCGTTGTTCGAGCGCCTGAAAACAACGACGGGCGCCGATGACAAGAAACTGCTTTTCCTGGCAGCGCTGCCGGTCTCCTTGCGCGATTTCCGCGAGAACCAGACCGTGCTGCGCGACGGCGAGGAGCCGAGCGAGTGCTGCCTGATCGTCGACGGCTTCTGCGTCCGCTCCAAGACGATTCCAGACGGCAGGCGCCAGATCCTGTCGATCCACATTCCCGGCGACCTGCCGAACCTCCAGAACCTGCACTATGCGACTGTGGACCACGACCTCGTCGCGCTGTCCGACTGCACCCTCGCCTTCATCGGTCACAGGGCGCTGAAGGAGCTCATCAGGGAGCGGCCTGGCGTCGGCGAGATGTTCTGGCGCGACACGCTGGTGGACGCCGCCATCTCCCGGGAGTGGCTCGTCAATGTCGGCCAGCGCTCGACCTACAACCGCCTGGCGCATCTGATCATCGAGCTACGCGAGCGGCTTCGCCTGGTCGGCCGCGTCATCGACAACACCTTCGCCATACCGCTGACGCAGGAGCAGCTCGGCGAGGCTATGGGCGTGACCAGTGTTCACACCAACCGCATCCTGCGCGATCTCCGTATCAACGGGGTTCTGGAGCTCCAGCGCGGCACCGTACACATTCTCAACGAGCACAAGCTCCAGGAGCTGGCGCAGTTCGACGGGCGCTATCTGCATTTGTCGCCATCGTCCTGAGCGCGGGCGCAATCAAGCGGTTACACGAACTTCACTGAGGAGGAATTGGCAAAGAGCAGCGGGCGGCGCCGCATCGCATCGACTGCTCTTGCGATGATCTACTTATACAGCTGTTTTGCCCGACGGGTCAAACCGAACTTCGATTAATCAGAATTACACCACCGGTGCTGCTTTTTCCTGCCCAGGAACCATTGTTCCCCCGCCGGGTTTTTTCCGGACTTCCCCTTTCGCAAACGGTACGCCGGAAAGGCCCGAGACCCTTCATGAGCGACAGCGCCCTCGCCCCGCCGAAATCCACGTCGACATTCCTGAAAAGGCTGGGGCCGGGTCTCATCACCGGGGCGGCCGACGACGATCCCTCTGGCATCGCCACCTATTCGCAGGCCGGCGCGCAATTCGGCTATGGGCTGCTCTGGACGGTGTTTCTGACCACGCCGTTCATGATCGCCATTCAGCTCGTCAGCGCGCAGATCGGCCGGGTCACCGGACAGGGGCTGGCCGCCAACGTGATGCGGGTCGCGCCGCGCTGGGCGGTGCTGGCGCTCGTCTTCATGCTCGTCGCCGCGAACACCTTCAACATCGCCGCCGACATCGCCGCGATGGCCGAGGCGCTCTCCCTCGTCATCGGCGGCCTCAACCACGAGCACGCCCTGATCTTCGCGGCCGGCTCGACCCTGCTCCAGGTGTTCGTGCCCTATCGCCGCTATTCACCGGTGCTGAAGTTTCTCACTTTGGCGCTGTTCGCCTATGTCGCGACCGCCTTCACCGTGAAGATCCCGTGGAGCACGGCGCTGCTCGCCGCGGTATGGCCGGAGGCGAATGTCAGTGCCGGCTATTTCATGATGGTGGTGGCCGTGCTCGGGACCACCATCAGCCCCTATCTGTTCTTCTGGCAGGCCTCGCAGGAAGTCGAGGAGATGAACCAGGGCACGCGCGACAGGCCGCTTCGCGAACTGAAGCACGGCGGCAGTCCGGAGCTCGCGCGCATCAGGGCCGATACCATTGCAGGGATGCTGCTCTCCAACGGCATCGCCTTCTTCATCATCCTCACCACGGCGTCGGTGCTGCACGCCAACGGCGTCACCAACGTCAATTCGGCGACCGACGCCGCCGAGGCGCTGCGGCCGCTCGCCGGCGATTTCACCTTTGCCCTGTTCGCGCTCGGCATCATCGGCACGGGCCTGCTCGCGATCCCGGTGCTGGCGGGCTCGGCTGCTTACGGCGTCGCAGAGATTTTCCGCTGGCACGCTACGCTCGAGGCGAAACCCGACGAGGCCGTCGGCTTCTACACCATCATCGCGACCGCGACCGCGATCGGCTTCGGGCTGGGATTCACTGGCATCGATTCCATGCACATGCTGGTCTGGAGCGCCGTGCTCAACGGCATCGTCGCGGTGCCGATCATGGCGATGATGATGCTCATCGTCTCGAGCCGCACGATCATGGGCCGTTTCAGGGCGCGGTCGTGGTTGATCGCGCTGGGCTGGCTCGGCACCGCGCTGATGGCGCTGGCCGTCCTCGCGCTGCTCGGCTCCTCAGTGATCGGCTGACAATCTTGCGACAGCGCCGTCGTCTACAGGCTCCTCGCCGAGGTCGGCGCAAGGCGCCTCCCGGCGCGCTGCAGCGGGCTTCACACCGGTCCGCTCTTGGCCTAACAGTTGCAACCAGAGCGCGGCTCTTTCGACCACGCCACGACAAAAACAAAGTCCCGACCGGGCAACAGGGAGCAACATGACCAAATCATCAAAAGCAACAAGCCTCGAAATCCTCGCCTGTGATGCCGGCTGGAGAAACTACCACTTCGTCAAGCTCACCACCGAAGACGGCGTGGTCGGCTGGAGCGAGTTCGACGAAGGCTTTGGCTCGCCCGGGGTCGGCGCCGCGATCCAGCGCCTGTCCGCCCGCGTCATCGGGCAGAACGTCTTCCAGCACGAGCGCATTTACGCCGAGCTGTTCGCAGCCACCCGCCCCGCCGCCGGCGGCGTGGTGGCGCAGGCACTCGGAGCGATCGAGAACGCGCTGCTCGACGCCAAAGCGAAATGTCTCGGCGTGCCCTGCTACGAACTGCTCGGCGGCAAGATCCGCGACAGTGTCCGGGTGTACTGGTCGCATTGCGCGACGTGGCGGATCAATCATCCCTCCTGGTACAAGCCGCCGATCGAAAGCCTCGACGGCGTCAAGGCGATGGGGCACGAGGTGCGCGAGAAGAGGTTCACCGCGCTCAAGACCAACATTTTCTCCTACGACGACGGCAAGCCGACCGGCTGGCGGCCGGGCTTCGGCTCGCCCTTTGCGCCGGAGATCAATGTCGACAGGAAAATCCTGCGCGACCTGCGCATGCATCTCGAAGCGATCCGCGAGGGCGCGGGCCCTGACGTCGACATCCTGCTCGACTGCAACTTCAACGCCAAGACCGAGGGCTACCTGAAGATACTTCGCACCATCGCGGACCTCGACATGTTCTGGATCGAGATTGACAGTTTCAATCCGGAGGCGCTCGGCTACATCCGCAGGCAAAGCCCGCATCCGATCTCGTCCTGCGAGACGCTGCTGGGCTTGCGGGAATTCCTGCCCTATTTCCATCAGCAGGCGATGGACGTCGCGATCATCGACACGCCTTGGAACGGCGTCTGGCAATCGATGAAGATTGCGGCCGCGGCCGAGGCGTTCGAGGTCAACGTCGCCCCGCACAATTTCTACGGCCATCTCTGCTCGATGATGAACGCGCATTTCTGCGCCGCCGTACCGAACCTGCGCATCATGGAGATCGACATCGATCGTCTGTCCTGGGACCGCGAGCTCTTCACGCACGAGCCCGAGATCCAGAATGGCCATCTGGTTATCCCGGACCGGCCCGGCTGGGGCACTGAGCCGAACGAGGAAGCATTGCGCGCGCACCCGCCGAGAACGAGCGGCGGCCTTCTCAACTACGGTCGCAAGAGCTGACGCGGATTACGGCGTCACCGGATTGACGGTCGGGGATGTCTTCGGCCCCGGCCGCGCGGGCTCGATCGGCGACTTTGGTTCGGTCGGAAGCACTGCAGCGCCTGCGGCGCGCGCAGCTTCCCCTGTCGTCGCATACATCGCGACATGGGCCGGCTGGGTCTTGGCGCGACTCCACGGTCCGTGGTCGACGATCAGCATGGCGGCAATCGTCAAGCCAGCCACGATCAGCGCAATCACGCCGGGATGACGGAGCGCCGTGGAGATGGAGTTCGCGAAACGATCAGTCGTCATTGAGGGATCCGCTATTTTCCTATCGCAGGTTAATTCAATTGCGCCCCTCGGAGTTCCCCGCTTGACTTAAGCAAGTTCCGCGCCAACCCTCGGAACTTGATCCGTTCATCGTTTCACATCCGGGCGAGCATCGCCGACGAAACTGTCGCGGTTTGGCATTTTCACGGCGGCCAAGGATTTCGCGTCGAGAATCGCATCCGCTCCCACCAGCCCGTTCAGGTTCAGGATAAAGGCGGACACCGCATAGACGTCCTCATCGCTCAGCGACTGCGGCGCGTTCTGCGGCATGGCGCGACGGATGTAGTCGAACAATGTCGGCGCGTAGGGCCAGTAGCTGCCGACGGTGCGGATCGGTTTGGGCGTTCCGATCGTGCCTTGTCCGCCGGCGAGCCGGTCGCCCAAACCACCCTCACCTCTCTCCCCGTGACACGAAGCGCATTGCTGGGCGAACACCTCGCGCCCATGGCTGACCGAGCCGTTTCCCTCCGGCAGATTGCTGCCGTCGCGTCCGATATCGATATTCCAGCCCGCAATCTCAGCGGCTGTCGCCGGTCGCCCGATGCCGTACGGGCTCTGCGCCAGCGCTCCATTCGAGAAGGCATACAGGCCAATTGCGATGCCGATCCCATAGGTCTCACGCCAGCGCATTGGTCACCTCGCCATCGGCCGCGATGCGCCAAGGCCAGATCGCGTTGTTGTGGTAGAAATAGTTTTCTCCGCGCACGGCAAGCAACTCGGCCAATGTCGGCTGCACGTAGCCGGTCTCATCAATGGCGCGGCTCTGAATCACGGCGGGCTTGCTGTCCCATCGCCACGGCAGGCGGAAGCGCGTCAGGGCGCGCGTCAGCACCGGCTCCTGCAAGCGGGCGTCCTGCCAGCTCTTCCCATCGTCGACGGACACCTCGACCCGCGCGATCTTGCCATGCCCGCTCCAGGCGATACCCGTGATCTCATGAAAGCCAGGTGCGCTCAGACGCTGACCGCCGGAGGGACGGGTGATGATCGACTTGGCTTCCATGTAGAAGGAGAATTCTCGCGCCGTGCCGTCGGGCAGGAGGTCGGTATATTTCGAAGTTTCCTCGCGCGAATAAACCGGCTCCGCGGTCACGTGCAGGCGGCGCAGCCATTTCACGCTCATGTTGCCTTCGAAACCCGGCAGGAGCAGACGCAGTGGATAGCCTTGCTGCGGACGGAGCCGCTCGCCGTTCTGGCTGTAGACCAGCATCGCATCCTCGAGACATTTCGCGATCGGAATGCTTCGCGTCAGCGCGGCCGCGTCGGCCCCTTCCGCGACCACCCATTTGGCTTCGGGCTTCAGCCCCGCTTCCTGAAGCACCAACTTCAGGCTCACGCCGGTCCATTCGGCACAACTCACAAGACCGACGAGGTCAGATGCCGTCTTGCCATAGGGCTTGGCGTAACCGGGGTTGCCGGAGCATTCGAGGAAGTGGATACGCGACTCCGACGGGAAGCGCCGGAGATCGTCCATCGTGAAGACCAAGGGGCGTTCGACCAGCCCATGCAGCATCAGCCGGTGCTGCGCGGGATCGATGGCCGGAACACCGCCATGATGTCGCTCGTAGAACAGCCCGTTCGGCGTGATGATGCCGTCGAGCTCCTGCAAGGGCGTTCGGCTCGACGCGGAGATGTATTGCTTGAGAGTTTTCGAGATGTTCCTGACGACGCCCTTCTCGAACGGTGATGGCGTGCCATAGGGCTGGCCTCCGGTCGGCTCGCCCGGCACCTTCATCCATTCAGGAACGTTGGGCGGAAGGTTGTCCGCCTCTACGGCAGCGGAAGCGCCCGTGCCGAGAACCGCGCCTCCCACCGCTGCGGTGCCGGCAGTCAGGAAGCGACGGCGTGTGGTTCCCACGGAATCATCGTCGATATCTGTCGTGCTGCTCATTGCGGCCCCTCGGCTGGCTCTGAGCCTGCATGAAACAATCCGACGGCGGCATTTGCAATTCGCAGCCGTTTCAAAAGCAGGCGATTTCGATCAGGGCTGATCTAAATCGGCCGGCTGCGAGAGCAGTTCCTTTCCTTGCAGCGCACAAACATCGCTAGCACCGATTCACTCCCCCGGAGCGATCGCGTTGCTTGGAGTCGGTCGATCGGTGATCTGCTGGCCGAACAGGCTGCCGATCAGTTCGACCGCGGTGCGCGCGGTCCGGCCACGTTCGTCGAGGAAAGGATTGAGCTCGACGATGTCGACCGATCCAACCACGCCGGAATCGTGCAGGAGCTCCATAATCAGATGTGCCTCACGATAGGTCGCCCCGCCCGGCACTGTGGTCCCGACGCCCGGCGCCACGCAGGGGTCGAGGAAGTCGACGTCGAAGCTGACATGCAGCACGCCGTTGCACGCCTTGACGCGCTCGATGACACGCCGGATCAGCACGGCGACACCGAATTCGTCGATCTGGCGCATGTCGACAACCCTGATCCGGCGCGAGCGCATCAGCTCCTTTTCGAGCTTGTCGATCGAACGCGCGCCGAACAGGTCAAGTCTATCGGGGTCGATTGACGCACGGGGGTCATCGCCGAGCAGGCCGTCGAGACCCGGCTCACCGCACAGGAACGCCGCCGACATGCCGTGCATGTTCGCCGTGATCGTCGTCTCCGGCGTATTGTAGTCGGCATGCGCGTCGAGCCAGAGCACGAAAAGCTCGCGTCCGCGCTCCTGCCAGTGGCGTGCCATGGCATTGACGGAGCCCATCGACAGCGTGTGATCGCCACCGAGGAAGATCGGCAGCGCACCGGTTTTCGCGATCTCATAGCCTCTGCGGCTCAGCACGCGCGTCCAGCGCTGGATTTCGCGGTAGTGATTGGCTTTTTCAGGCGGCCTGTCAGCGAGGTCGCCGACCTCCGCCACGGAGAGATCGCCGTAATCGACGACCTCAAGATCCAGGCTCTCGAGCACTGTCGCAAGGCCCGCGGTGCGCAGCGCAGCGGGGCCCATCAGGGTGCCACGCTGCGAAGCTCCCATGTCGATGGGAGCACCGAGCAAGGCGATGTGCCGGGCTCGATCCGTCATGGTCCGATCGGTCACGGCGATCTCCTGTGATCAGCAAGGCTGCCGTCAGCCTAACAGAGATTCGTACCCGTCGTTTCACGGGGGATCGTCCGCCTCCCGGCCGGAACAAAACCCCGCGCGCCGAATTGCCCTTCCAAGGCCGGTGCCCGCCGTCAGTTACGGCGCCTGTCGCGGATAGCCAAAGGTCGTCAGACCCGCTGTTCAAAACGAGCGCTCGCGAGGATAGCCAAAGGTGCCGGCCTCCATCGCTTCGTCGGGTTTTGGAGGTCGCAAGCTTGAGCACGGAGATACCGCATCCCGATCCCCAGCCCGGCGTGGCCGAGCGCGCTATCGATGCCGCGACCGACGTATCCCGCACGATCGGCGAGGTCGCAGGCGGCCTGCACGCCGCGGTCGATCGCCTCACCGCCACAATCGACGAAGCTCGAAAGCCCGGCCGGCCCCTCGCGACGGTTGCGGCCATCACGCGCGAGGCACCGTTGGCCAGCCTGTTCGTCGCTTTCCTGTTTGGCATTGCCGTCGCGCGCCGGCGTTAAAATCGAAAAGAGCCCGTTCAGGCGGCGCTGACGGCTTCGTACCCGCGCTGGAATTGCTTCTCGAATGCCTCAACAGGCATCGGGCGGCCGAAGAAATACCCCTGCCCTTCCTCGCACCCCATGCTAACGAGGAAATCGGCTGTAGCCCGATTTTCGATGCCTTCGGCCACGACCGTGAGCCCGAGCTGCTTGCTGAGGCCGATGGTCGAGCCGACGATCGCGGCATCGTCGGAGTCAGCAAGCAGATCGAGCACGAATGAACGGTCGATCTTGAGCCCGTCGAGCGGAAACTTCTTCAGATAGCTCAGGCTCGCGTAACCGGTGCCGAAATCGTCGAACAGCACGCGGACTCCGAGCTGCTGGATCCGCTTGAACATGTCGAGCACGCGGCCTTCGTCATGCAGCAGGATATCTTCGGTGACCTCGAGCTCGAGCAGCGAGGGCGTGAGCCCCGTCGCCTCGAGCAGTTCCGCAACCGAATGCGCGAGATCGCCGGCCTCGAGCTGAGAGGGCGAGAGGTTGATGGCAACACGCACGCTGTTGCCCGACAATTCCCACGTACGCGCCTGCCGACAGGCGGTTTCCATGACCCAGTTCGCGATCCGCTCTGATAGCGCCGAGGTATTGACCACCGGCATGAACTCGCCGGGCGAAACGTAACCGCGTACGGGATGCCGCCAACGGATGAGCGCTTCGGCTCCGAGCAGGCTGCCGTCAACCAGCCGGACCTGGGGCTGATAGAACAGCTCGAACTCGCCGCGATCCGCGGCAAGTGCCAATTCGCTCTCCAGCGTCAGCCGGTTCTCCAGTTCCTGCCTGATTGCGCCCTCGAAGATCACGTGGCTGCCGCGCCGCGTCGCCTTCGCGCGGCTCAGCGCCAGATGGCCGTTGCCCAGGAGGTCGTCCGCGGTGTGTCCACCGTCGGGATAGACGGCAACGCCGATGCTGATCCGAACGCGATGCTGACGCGTGCCCGTGACGAGCGGCGCTTCGAACGCGCGCGCGATCCGCTCGGCGAATTCTGCAATCGGCTCGCCGGCTTCCGCACAGTCGAGCGCGATGGCGAATTCGTCACCGCTCAGACGGGCGACGATCGCCTTGCCATCGACTTCGTTGCGGAGACGCTCGGCAACGGCCCGCAGCACGAGGTCGCCGGCCGAATGTCCGAGCATGTCGTTGATCTGCTGGAAGCCATCGAGCCCAAGCACGAGCAACGCGACGTCGGAAGACCGCCGCTCCGCCGCGGTGATCAGACCGGTGAGGCCAGCGTGCAGCATGTTACGATTGGCAAGCCCCGTCAGCGCGTCATGCTCGGCCAGATACCTGACACGTTCGGCCTCGCGCTTGCGGACCGAGATGTCGCGCAGGATCGCGCCATACTGGAAGCCGTCCGCTCCCTGCCAGCCGGAGAAGCTCGCCTCGACCGGGAAGGTCTCACCATTCTTGCGCCGGCCTTCGAACTCGACGACGACGGCCCCGCCGGGGACCAGCAGCGCCTGGCGGGCGGCGTCGCCCATGGACGGTCTCGCGGCGCCGTCCGCCGGCGCGGCACAGAGTGTTTCGAAGGGACGACCGATGATCTCGGCAGGCATGTAGCCGAAGATCGCGCTCGCGCCGGGATTCCAGACCGTGATCCGGTGGTCCGCATCGGTGCAGACGAGACCGTCGCCGAGCGACATCGCGATGCGATGAAAGCGGCTTTCGGCGATGCGTCCCAACAAGCTGCGGAAATCGATCTCGTCGAGCGCAATCGCGGTCAGGTAGGCGACGATCGCGATGTGGAACAGCGACGTGTCGATGACCAGGGGCCATCTTGTCTGCATGAAAACCGCGATCAGTTCGACCGCCGCGCCGGCCGCGACGAGGATCGCGACGCGAACGCCCGGTGCGGAGCGGCGCCACGAATACATCATCATCAGGCAGATTGCACCGAGGCCCAGGATCATGCCGATGTCAGAGGTCCAGCGCAGCGTCCGATTTTGCAGGATCGATTCTGCCGCCAATGCCTGAAGAACGGGCCCCGAAACGATGCCGCCATTCGGAACGCTGAACCGGTCGCCGAGTTCGAGCGCCGTGGCGCCGACGATGATCTTCTTGTCCCTGAGCTTGTCGAGAGTCGAAGTGTCGCCGCGCAGCACGTCGACATAGGAGACGCGCTGTATGGACGCCGCCCGGATGCTGAAGTCGATCAGGAAAGGCGGCCGCCGGCTGGCGTCCTGTCCGGCGAGCACGACGGCCATGGACGGGATCGTGGCATCGCCGAGTTTCTCACTGAAGGGATAACGACGAACAAGTCCATCGGCTTCGACCCCGACATTGACGAGGGCTGGCCATGACTGGTTGCTGAACGGCTTCAGCGGCCGATTGACGTGAATCGCACCACCATTCGGCGTCGGTTGCCTGAAGGACGGCAGGATCGTGGAGCCGCCGACGTCCCGAAGTGCCTTGACGAAGGCCTCGTCGGAGACCGGATCCGACGGCGTGCTGAAATCGACGTCGAAGGCGACGTCCTGCGCACCGGCCGCTTCGAGCCTGTGCAATAGTTCGGCGTGGAGCCGGCGCGGCCAGGGCCACACTCCGATCTGCTCGATCGAGGGCGCGTCGATGGCGACGACGACGACATTGCCGCTTGCCGCACGCGACTGCCAGGCGAACCTCAGATCGGTGAGCGCATTGCGAAGCGAAGCATGCCATCCCGTGGACAGCACGACCGCAAGCGCGATCGCGACAAGAATATGCGGCCGATAGCGTTTCACTTTGCTCCCCTGCACCGGCGGTGCTTGCCGCCGAGTGCTCCCCCTATGCCAACTGCATGGTCCTAATGGTGGCCTCTGCCCCAGTACCAACCGTAGTGATGGCCGTTGTTGCCATTATTGCCGCTGTTACCATTGTTACCGGTGCCGCCGCTTCCGTTGCCGGTCGCACCCGTCCCGCTGCTTCCCGTCCCGGAAGTTCCGGTGGACACATTGCTGCTCGACCCGGCGGTGGTCGCAACGGTCGTCGTCGCACTCGACGACGTCGATGCGGCGCTAGCCGTTGATGCGCTGCTGCTCGCGGCGACCGCCGTCACGGTGGAGCTGTTGGAGGCTGTGGTGGTGGTGGTCGTCGAGCTATCGCTCCACACCGTAGCTGCGCCGATACCTGTGCTGGCATTCGCGTTGCGCACGCGTCCCGTTGCCACGGCTCCGTGAGCGAGGCCATTCGTCACCTTGTGGACATTCAGCTTGACCTCGCCGAGCGAGCTCGAGATGCGCACGACGCCGGCCTTGGGCGCATGAGCTCCGCCCACCTGCTGAGCTTGCTTCAGCGCACCGGCGACCTTGTTGCCCCTATCGATCGGACCAAGCGCATGGATAGCATGGCCGTTTGCTGCATTGCGCGGCGCGGACAGGCCGGACTTCGGCACGGGGACACGCTCGATCGTCGAGGCACGTGGTTTGCCCTGCTCGATCGGACTGAAGGTGCCGGTGCCGCTCAGGCTGAGGCCAGGCTTGCCGTGCTCGAAGGCGGCGGCCGCTTGTCCCGGCATGACCTGGGCGATCTGGCCGGTCTTGAAATCGGAGACCTCGACCTGGCCGCGCAGCACGCCGACCTTGGTGCTGCCCGCGCCCACCGTGACGCTGAACTGCGTTCCCTTGACCACGGCTGCGAGATAGGGCGTCTCGACCTCGAAATGCTTGACGTTGCGCTTCTCGACCTCGAGCAGGATCGAGCCCGCCTGCTGGATGATGGTGGTCGAAAGCCCGTCCTTCTTCTCGGCCGGCAGGCCGACCACCGAATTGGGGGAGATCAGGATCGTCTCCTCACCGCGGACGAGCAGCACCCGGCCGTTGCGTCCGGTGCGAATGGTATTGCCGGGCTTGAGGGTCTCTTCCTGGTTCAGCGAGACCTGTTGGGCGCCATCGGTCGCGACCCAGACCTCGCCGCTGGCCTTGCTCACCGACCAGACGCCATCGTCCGCCGCGAACGCGCCGGAAACCGTTCCCAGGGTCAGCGCCGCCACGAAGGCACACCGCATTCCAATTCTGCCGCGCATGACGATCCTCAGTCCGCGTTACGTCCGGACCTGAGGCGTATCCGAAATCACTCAAGAGAGGATTAGCGGGAACCCGATGGTGAAGCGGGCGCATTAACCAATCGTTGACCATAAAAACCTATGAAAAATCATGCAGCTAACGATCCCTTACCGCGCCGCGGCCATCGCTCCGTCAAACTACGGAGACAAGTTTGTTGCGCGCGTTGAGAAGCGGCATCTCGTTACCGCATTGGCGCTGTTGGTACCGATTTTTGCGGGAATCCCGCAGACATTCGCACAACAGGCGAACCAGCCAGGCTTTGATCCGCGCCAGCCCGAGAAATACTTTGAAAACCAAACCGAGCGGGAAACGCTGAACCATCCCCCGGTCAAGCTTCCGACCGTCGGCCAGCCCAACACCGGCGGCGACACCAAGCCTCAATTCGTGCTGCGCGGCATTAACGTCACCGGTGCTCAAGCCGTCCCTCGCGATCGTATCACCGCGCTCTATCAACCCTATCTCGGCAAGAAGGTCTCACAGGCGGATCTCGCCGCGATCGCCGGCGCGATCAGCGACCTCTACCGCGCCGACGGTTTCCATCTGAGCCGGGCCATCGTGCCGCCGCAGGACATTGCCGATGGCCGCGTCCGGATCCAGGTGATCGAAGGCGCCATCGTGCAGGCCGAGCTGAAAGGCGACGGCGCCGAGCAGTTCGGCGTGCGGCCGATGCTCGGGCCGGTTCTGGCCGAGCAGCCGTCGCGGCTGGCAACGCTCGAACGCCAGCTCTTCCTCATCAACGGCAGGCCCGGCGTCCGGATCGCCGACACCGCGCTGGAGGAGATCGGCGGTACGACCGGCCGTTTCCGCCTCATCGTTTACTTGAAGACGTGGCACGTCTTCACGTCGTTCGGTCTGGACAATCTCGGCTCGTCCTCGGTCGGCCCGTGGCAGACCTACGCGACGGGCGCGTTCAACTCCTACCTCACGCCCGGCGATACGCTGGCGGTCAACCTGTCGACCATTGCCAACGACCCGCGCGAGCTCGGCTTTGCCCGGCTGTCCTATGACGCGCCCGTCGGCGTCGACGGCGTGCGGCTCGGTGCGTCCGTCCTCTACAGCGCGGTCCGGCCGGGCGACGCCCGCCGCCTCGACAGCGACATCACCACGACCGAGGCTTTCGAGGTGCGGGCGAGCACGGTCCCCTTCATGTCGCAATCCTCCGCGCTGACGCTGACTGTGGCCGGGACCTTCAGCAACGTGTCGGAGCACGACCTGTATGGCCCCTGGTACAACGACCACATCAGGACCGCGAGCCTGACCGCCGACTACCGGCTCCAGGATCGCTTCGGCGGCACCAACTTCGCGACGCTGACCTACCGCCAGGGCCTCGACGTCTTCGGCGCCTCACATTTCGACGACGATTTGCTATCGCGCGACGGCGCCTCGTCGAACTTCTCGGTGCTGAACCTCTGGTTCACGCGCTACCAGGCGCTCAACGACGCCTGGTCGCTCAAGCTCTCCGCAGCGAGCCAGACGGCATCGCGGCCGCTATTCACCTCGCAGCAATTCTACCTGGGCGGCGCGGCCTTCGGCCGGGGCTATGGCGCAGCCGAGATCAGCGGCGATAACGGTCTTGCCGGCTCGCTCGAGCTGCGGTTCGACCAGAAGCTCAATTTCCGCTACTGGAGCGGCTATCAGCTCTACGCCTTCGGCGACGCCGGCGCAGTCTGGAACGACGGTTACAGGCTGACCGATGGCCTGTCGCTGACGTCGGCCGGAGCCGGCGTGCGCTTCTTCCTGTGGGACGACCTGCAGGCGGATCTCGGCGTGGCCGTCCCCTTGAGCTACCGGGCGCCGGACAATGAACGCCGCAGCCCGCGCTTCCTCCTCACGCTGTCGAGCGCGTTTCGGCTCTGCCCCGAGCACGGCCGGGGCGGCTGCCTGTAGCTCATTTCCTTCGCGTAGCGGACCCGGCATGCGGCCGTTTTGCGGTCTTGCACACAGACTTGCCTAAATTTAATCCCTTAACCTGCTCACGATCGCTCGATCGGGGGGCTTCCAATGACCATTTTTCAGCCGAAAGTGATTGGGACGGAATCATGAAGAGGGTGCTTGCGATCCTGGCGTTTTTTTGCGTGCTCGGGATCGGCGAATATTTCATCGTCAGCCGGTTCGCGATCCGCCACGAGACTTTGACCCTGTTCGACGCCTCGCGCCAGCGGCCGATCTCGGTCGAGATCGCGGTGCGACGTGATTACGAGACCAAGGCCAATCTCGGTCTCTGGAAGCTGCCGCTTGCCATCATCAGCAACGGCAACACCGTCAAGGCCACCGAGTATTCCTTCCTCGCCAACGTGCTCGCGGCGCGTGGCTATCTCGTTGCCAGCATCCAGCAGGACCTGCCGAGCGACCCGCCGCTGATGACCCATGTCGGCCAGCAATATGTCGGCCGACGTGAAGTCTACATCCGCTGCGAGGCGAATATCCTCTTCACGCTGGGCGAGCTGAAGCGGCGGCAGGAGAACGCGGACTACGACCACATCACCCTCGTTGGACATTCCAACGGCGGCGATGTCTCGATGTATGTCGCCCATCAGCACCCGGAGCTGGTGTCGAGAGTCATCACGCTCGATAATCTGCGGGTGCCTTTCGTCCTCAGCGACAACATGAAGATCCTGTCGTTCCGCTCGAAGGATCCGCATTTCCTCGCCGACTCGGGCGTGCTGCCGACCGCGGAAGAGGCCAAGGCACGCGGCATCGACATCGTCCACACCGGTGCGCAGCATAACGAAATGAGCGACCGCGGTCCCGACGCGGTCAAGGAGAAGATCCAGGCGACGCTCGATCGATTCCTGCGCGACAGCGCCAGCAGCGCGCTCGCCCCGGCCGATACAGGAAGCCCGATGATCATGAACCCCGGCGACTATTAGCCGGAAGCACCTTTGCGGCAGATCAAGGCAGCTCCGGGCCGACAGGCTAGAAAGGCCATGTAGCGCCGGAGAGGCACGTGTCGCACTATACTGGAAGTCTTGATACGAAAGGCCTCGGCCTGCCCGCGACGAGAACGCCGTCGTTCGTGCGGCACCTCTATCGTGCGACCCGCAGGCTGCTGCGGTCGATCATCGCCCGCATCGATCTCTCGCAATTTCCGGGATCGTGCTGTGGATGAGCATGGCCGCAGGCGAACGCATCAAGGTTGCCCCATGCACCAGCATTTGAGACGAATTTGCCTGCTGCTCGTAGTGACCTCGGGCGCAGGCACGTCCTCTGCTCTGGCCGCCGATGCCGGTCACGGTGCCGACCTCGCCAAGCGCTGGTGCGCAAGCTGCCACGTCGTGGCCAATGGCCAGACGGCAGCCAGCGCCGATGTCCCCTCCTTTGCATCCATTGCGCGGCGGCCGGATTTCAGTTCGGAGAAGCTCGCCTTCTTCCTGCTCGACCCGCATCCGAAGATGCCGAACTTTCCCTTGAGCCGGAGCGAAGCCGGCGACATCGCGGCCTATATCGGATCACTGCGTCCTTAGAGGCGGCCGATCGCGAAACCTGCCACAAATGCAAATCCCTGCCGGAGGACCGACAGGGATCAGCAGAAAGGATGATGGACGGCGAATGAGACATCATTCGGTGGCCCATCATGGACCTGCGCCAGCATCGAAATGCGGATCTTCATGCCGCGCAAGATCAATTTGTAGGCAGCTGGCACACAGGCCAGGAATCACGATTTGCCCTTGCCCGACTGCATGAGACTGCCGGTCATCTGGCGCATGTGATCTCCCGCGCTGGTGAACTGGCTGCGCAGGAAATCGGACTGGATCCGCATCGCTTCCTGAAGGTCGGTGGCATGCACGAGCTTGCGTGCATGCTCGAATGCCGACTTCATGTTCTGCTCGGTGAAAGCGAGCGCCTGCTTCGACACCTCCGTCCCGGCTCCCGGAACGGTCGTCATGGATTTCGTGGCGGCTTCGAAAAACATTCCGAATGCTTTTTCTGCCTGGTCAATTGTCTTTTCGGCCAGGTCGCGCAGTTCGGCCGGAACTTCGAGCTTCGGTTCGATCATGGTCGCACTCCTCCCTTTTTCCTGACTGAATACCACACTTGCCCGACCGCCTTCCAGCAGCGAACGCCGGGGCAAAACCCCGCGGGAGGCGGGCTTGGGCGGAAAGGGAGGGAAAAAGGCGCGAAACGCGCGGTCCGGCTCAGGACAGGGGGTGCTCGGGAAGGGCTTCTTCGGTGGCGAGGTCTTCAACGAGCTTGATCACCTCGAAACGCTGTCGAGGCGCGAGCTTCAGAAAAGCGCGGAGCAGGCGCAGGCTTTCGACAGTTCCGGTCGCAGGCGCCCCGAGCTTGAGGTGCAGTTCAGCCGCGAAGTTGAGGTTCTTCATCTCGCACCTATGACAAGCATCGGCCTTCCTGACATCGGGGTCCACGCGAGAGCCGAACACCACAACCGGACGCCATGGCGAGCACGAACTCTCGGCCGGAGGGCCCGGCAGGTTAGCACCCTCAACGACACATCCGGGGCTCAACCGAAGAGGTTGCAATTATGCCAAGGAACAACCCATCCGGCAAGCCCGACCACCGGCTTGGCGATGCTTCGCCTGCATCGCTCCACCGCAATTCCGGATAACAGGAATATGAGCCGTCGTCACCCACCTGCGTCAAGAAGCTGCATTAAATCACGCACGCAGCACCGATTGCTGTCAACCCGCACTGCATTTCGCCTTGTTTCAGGTGTGAATGGGCATTGATGGAGATGCCTAGCGCTTCTTCAGCGTATACACGTAATTGTTGAGTCCCACCTCGGCGGTTGTATCATCGACGAAATGAACGTCGATCTCACAGCCGGTTTCCAGGGTCTTGATTGACGCGCCGGCAAAGCCGAGCGAGGCGGCAAGCGTCTTCGGATCGGCCTTCTTGTCGACACGTTGCATCTCGTCGAATGCGCCCTGGAAGATCATGTCGGGGCCATAATCGGCCACCTTGTACTGCGGCCTGGCGCAGGCAAAGGGGCGCGGCCCCGAGATCTCTTTCGGCTTCAGGACGACTGCCTTGCCCATCAGCCGCTCCCGCTCGGTGCCGTCGGGCTTGCGCTGCGAATCGGCCCACGGCGCGACCACGGCGGCCGTGAGTGTCCAGGTGCCGATGTAGAAGGGATCTGCGGCCGCAGCAGTGTCCGCGGCGCCGACAGAGACGAGAAGGCAAACAGTTCCGGCGAATTTCATCCAAGTATCCCCTCGAGTCTTCGGCTTGGACTCGCCTTTTCGCTTCAAGGTTCATCGCTTCCGATGATGTCTCCGCCCGTGAACCGTTGTTCAAGATCGAGCGACCAAGCGTTTGCGAAACGGCCACGCAGATCACGGGCGCCATGGCTGATGAACTGATCGATTCGGGCGCGCCTCAGCACAAGGACGACGGCATGCTTTCTCGCTGCGATCTCATCAAGGGCGCCGCGGTCGCGCTTCTCACCCTCTCGATACAAGGCGCATGGGCGCAGGAGACCAGGATGAACCTGTTCAAGATCATCACCATCAAGGACGAAATCGTCGTCGGATTGTCGACCGAGGAGCTGCAGGCGCTCGGCGGCACCGATGCGAGCGCCGTTGCGCATGCGCTGGCACAGAAGGGCGACCTCACCGTCTGGCAATACAACGTGCATCGCGGCCCGAACGGTGAATTGCAGCAGGCGCCGACTGCCAAAATCGGGCTTCTGGCCAACGCCTCACTGCGTGTCGAGCCCTACACCACGCCCTACCAGATTGTTCCCCATCCTTAACGAGCGCAACGGCGCGTCAGCGGTCGAACCGCCGGCGCGCCGCAGTCATCTGCGCCGCTCCGCACGCCCCGTCTCCGTCGCAAAGCCGTAGACCAGCGCCAGGCGATCCAGGCATTCGCGAAACCGCCGCGCGAAATAATCGTTCCAGCGCTGCGTACGGACGGCACGACGCTCCCCGACCTGATCCATGGTCAGACCCAGCACCAGCACGTCGTGCACCAGCGCGGCGCCGTCGGTGCCGAGTTCGCGCTCGACCCGGTTCAACCGCAGCACCGCCTGTCGCTGGCTCTCGGTGACAGGCTCGCGCGTGCCGGTCCCATCGACATATTCACGGGTCGTATCCACCGCTTGAGGGCCTCGCTCAGCCCGCTCCCAATCGTTTTGAAAGGCGCGCCCACCGCGGTATTGCGCCTCGTCGATCTGGTGGTGCGCGTGCAGCCGGCCGAGCGGATCGCTGCGAACCGACCGGATGGCCAGGATCTTCTCGCCGGAATCGAGCGCGAGCGGATTGTCGACCTCCACCTCCGCGACCTCGGCATTGAACGGCACCTCCCGCGACCGCCGGTCGTAGATCTGCGCCAATTTGTAGGATTTGTTACGTCGGGCATGTGCCACTCGGATGCTCCTTGCGAGACTGACCATTGAACGGACGGCGAAGCTTCAGGCCGGGGAGACCAGCCTCAGCACGACAGGAGCTGCAATGCGGGCGGACGCAGGCCCGGAACGGCGCGTCAGGCGCGCATGCGGTGCGCAATAGCTGGAGCCCGGCTGACGCGGATGGCCGCAGAAGGTGATTTCCTCCCCGTCCTTGTCGCCGCCGTAGGGATAGCGGCAGTCGGCCGCCTCGAGTTCGACCAGCTCGATCAGGCGCGGCTGGACGCCGACGCAGCGCAGCTTGACCGGCGCAGCGGGCTTCATTGCCGACTTCGGCGGCAGATTCAGGTTCGGCAATGCCGACCGGCGCGGCGAAAGCAGACCGGCCTCGCCCGGCAAAACCGGCGCGATCGACGGGCTCGTCATCCATTCCGGTACGACAAGCCCGAGCCGCTTGGCGCGACCGACCACCGCGTTACGCGTGTAAGCCGTTCCAAATCTTGCGTTAATCTGCCTTCCGATCTCCGCATAAGACATTCCCTTGAGAAAATAGTCGCGAAGCGCGTCGGAGTGCTCCGACGGCCAATGGCCCGGTTCCATGATGCTGTCCTGTGATGCGCCTCCTCCGACCGCACGATCCGGAGGCGGGACACACATTCCGGTATTCCGAAGCGAGTGTCAAGCTGAAATTCTGATATTCATAATTGCATCAATTCCGAATTTCGGATTACAAGAGAGGGCACGATGGGCAATCGAGGGAATCACCATGTTGGACGTTGCAATGATCGAGCGGGGCCTGGAGAAGACGGGCAAGAGCAAGGGCGGCCTGGCAGCTGCCATGGGCGTGCGACCCGGCGCAGTGTCGGAGATCCTTGGCGGCGAGCGCCTGGTGAAGGCGTCGGAAATCATTCCGATCATGGAATATCTCGAGCTCAATCTCGCGCCGATCATGGGCCGCGTCGGGGCCGGCGCTGTGATCGAACCTGACTATGAGCAGGTTCCGCCGGAAGGTCTCGGTGACATCACGCTGCCCTTCCCGATCATGGAAGAGACCGTCGCCTTCGAGATCGTCGGCGATTCGATGCTGCCCAAATACGAAAGCGGCGACGTGATCGTGGTCTACAAGGACCAGCGCCATCCGCTGTCGAGCTTTTACGGTGAAGAGGCGGTGGTCCGGCTCAAGACCGGCGAACGCTATCTGAAGACCATCGAGCGGGGCAAATCCCCCTCCGTCGTCAATCTCACCAGCTTCAACGCCAAGCCGATCGTCGGCGTCAAGCTCGACTGGGTCGGTGAGATCTGCCTGTCCATGCCCAAGGGGCAACTCGAGCGGCTGCGTGCCAAGTCGGCGCGTCCCCGCAAGAAGGGTAAGTAGGCGCCCGAGGATTTCCGATTTTTGGAAATCAAGCTTGACTTAGTTCCGTTTTTCAGAAATACTCTGCCGCGCCCCCGACCATGGGCGCGGCAGGATCATTTCATGCAGTATTTCGTCGTGATGATCGACTACGGGCGGCGCGGCCGCGAGGCGGTCGTCGATCCCGAGATCACCAGGCGCGAGGTCATCTCCCGCCTCGCCTCGGGTGAGTATCGGAACGTCTCGTTCATCCACGAGATCGTGGACAGCTCGGTCGAAGACGTCACCGAGGCCATCCTGGCCGAGGCAGCCCTCCCACGGATCGAGCCCGAGGACGTCGATCTCCAGGCGATCCGCCTCGATCACGTCCGTGACCTGCGCAAGCACGAACGGACGTGATGCAGGCCGCGGCCGCCTGCATCTGCGTCCGGACGAATGTTACACCAGCAGAACGGTCGATCCCGTCGTCTTGCGCGCGGCGAGATCGGCATGCGCCTTGGCTGCGTCCTTCAGCGGATAGGTTTGGTGAACCTCGATCTTCACCGCACCGGACTTGACGACGTCGAACAACTCGCCCGCCATCGCCACCAGGTTCTCGCGCTTGGCAGCGTAGGTGAACAGCGTCGGCCGGGTGACGTAGAGCGAGCCCTTCTGCGCGAGCAGGCCGAGATTGAGTGGCTCGACCGCCCCGGAGGACTGACCGAACAGCGCGGCAACGCCGAGCGGCGCGAGGCAATCCAGCGATTTCAGGAAGGTGTCCTTGCCGACGGAATCGTACACCACCGGCACCTTCTTGCCGCCGGTGATCTCGTCGACCCGCTTCACGAAATCCTCGCGGGTGTAGATGATCACATGGTCGCAGCCATGCGCCCTGGCGAGCTTCGCCTTCTCGTCGTTGCTGACCGTGCCGATCACGGTCGCGCCGAGATGCTTGGCCCACTGGCTGAGGATCAGGCCGACACCGCCGGCCGCGGCATGGAGCAGGATGGTGTCACCGGCCTTCACCCGGTAGGTCTGCCGGATCAAGTACTGCGTCGTCAGTCCCTTCAGCATCATCGCCGCCGCGGTCTTGTCATCGACGCCATCGGGCAGCTTCAAGAGACGGTCGGCGGGAATCAGCCGCGCCTCGGAATAGGCACCGAGCGGCGAAGCGCCATAAGCGACGCGATCGCCCGGCTTCAGATCGGTGACACCTGGACCGACCTCCTCGACAACGCCGGCGGCCTCGCTGCCGAGCCCGCTCGGCAATTGCGCGGGATAGAGACCTGAACGGTTGTAGATGTCGACGAAGTTGAGGCCGACGGCCGTGTGGCGAATGCGCGCCTCGCCTGGTCCGGGCTTGCCGACACTGACCTCTTCCCAGACCAGGACTTCCGGTCCGCCTGTCTTGTGAAAACGAATGGCGTGCGTCATGGGCGTTGCTCCCTTATCGTTGCAGTGAGGTCCGTGAAAAGCGGATCGGCCGGAGAAATAGGCATTTGGTCCGCCCGTTACAGTACAGATGCGTAACAAGAATGTCACAGCAAACGACAAACGCCCGCCGTTCCGCCTCTGTTCGAAAGAGTTGATGACGGCTCCGGGGCAACCGGCAGTAGCCTTTGCGCGGGGATTGGTGGTCGCCTGCGAAGGAGAGCCGAGATGCCAGCTTATGTACAGCATCATCAGGATATCGAAATCGCGCCTGTAAATTGCCCGACGTGCATGGGGTTCCTGCCAATGTATGTGCGCGAGGTCGAGCCGCACTGGAGCCTTGCCAAGATCGACTTCGTCTACGAATGCGCCGATTGCGGCGCCGAGGTCCGGCAGACCATCCGCAAGCCGGAGCTGCTGCGCCACTGAGCGCGACCGAAGAACCGCTCAACTATTTGCGCTGAACGGAAAAAACGCCGTTCACGCGGATCTGATGTCTCCCAAACGAGGCTTGTTCTTTGCCGGGAACGCAGGCAGAACAAGCCTCAAAGCAGGATCCTTGGGAGCGCCATTTCGTGGCAGAACAGAAGGCCTCGACATCGATCGAGGCAGTGGAGAGCGGCCTCGCCGCGCAGGGCTATATCGCGAGCCGGCAGATCGCGACCGCCGTCTATTTGTCGCAACAGATCGAGAAGCCGATCCTGGTCGAGGGCCCGGCGGGCGTCGGCAAGACCGAACTCGCCAAGGCGATCGCGGCCTGGCGCGGCATGAAGATGATCCGTCTGCAATGCTATGAAGGTCTCGACGAAGCCAAGGCGCTCTATGAATGGAAGTACGCCAAGCAGCTTCTCTACACGCAGATCCTCAAGGACAAGCTCGGCGAAGTGCTCGGCGGCGCGCAGACGCTGCACGCCGCGCTCGACCAGTTGCATGATTTCGGCGACGTGTTCTTCTCCAAGGAGTTCGTCGAACCGCGGCCGCTGCTCCAGGCGCTGGAGCAGCCGGGCGGCTGCGTCCTGCTGATCGACGAGATCGACAAGTCGGACGCTGAATTCGAGTCGCTGCTGCTGGAAATCCTGTCCGACTTCCAGGTCACGATCCCCGAGCTCGGCACCGTCTCGGCGATCACCCCGCCGACGGTGATCCTCACCTCCAACAGCGAGCGCGACCTGGGCGATGCCCTGAAGCGGCGCTGCCTGCATCTGCATATCGGCTTCCCCGAGCAACGGCTGGAGGAGCGCATCGTCGAAAGCCGCGTGCCCGGCATCTCGCAGACGCTGCGCCGGCAGATGGTCGGCTTCATCCACGAAATCCGCTCGCTCGATCTGAAGAAGCTGCCCTCCGTCAGCGAGACCATCGACTGGGCTCGCGTGCTGGTGCTGCTGCAGGCGACCGAGCTCGACACCGATACCGTCAAGGACACCCTTAATGTGCTCCTCAAATACGAAGCCGACATCGAGGCGGCAGCGCCGCAGGTGACGACCTTCATTGCCAAGGCGGCCCGGTCCAACGTCTTCGGTTGACGCCGATGCGCGAGAACCTCCATCGTTTCTTTCGGGCGGCCCGCGGCGTCGGCGTACACGTCTCGCCTGCCGAAAGCATCGATGCGATGCGCGCGGTGTCGCAGGTCGGCTTTTCCGACCGGACCATCCTGCGCGACGCGCTGCTGCTGACGCTTGCCAAGTCGCAGGACGAGAAGCTCGCGCTCGGCGACTGCTTCGATCTGTTCTTCAGCCAGCCGGAACCGCGACAGGAGCAGCCCGAGGGCGCCGACCAGGACACCGCACAGGACGCAGATCAAGCGCCCTCTTCCGGCGTACCCAGTGATGCCGGTAGCGGTTCGCCGCAGCAGGAACTCGGGCCGCTGGCGCAGATGCTGCTGTCGCAGGATCGTAATGCCATCGCAGCCGCGATTGCCAGCGCGGCCGGCGCCGCCTCCCTGTCCGACATCCGCTACTCGACCCAGCGCGGCATCTTCTCCAGCCGCATCCTCGACGCCATGGGCCTCCAGCGGCTGCGCGACGATCTCGACCAGCTGACCGCAAACAACCCGTCACTGGCCGAGCGCCTTCGCGCCGCGCTGGACGCCTTGCGCGAGGCGGTGCGCGACACGGTCTCGCAGGGGCTTGCGCTCTATGCCCGCGAGGAGGCCGAAAACCTCCGCAACGAGATCCTGCGCAACGCGCCGCTTGCCCGTATCGAGCGGCGCCAGGTCGCCGAAATGCGCGCGCTGATCCGCCAGATCGCGCGCCGGCTGCGCGAGCGCTATTCCAAGCCGCGCAAACGCCAGCGCCGCGGCCATCTCGACGTCCGCCGCACGCTGCGCCGCAACGCGGCCTGGGGCGGCGTGCCCTTCCTCACGGCGTGGAAGCGCAAGCACCGCGACCGGCCGAAGATCGTGGCGCTCTGCGATGTCTCGGGCTCGGTTGCACAGGTGTCCGATTTCTTCCTGCTGCTGATCCACTCCCTGCACGAGGTCGTCGACGACGTCCGCTCCTTCGCCTTCTCCTCGCATCTCATCGAGGTCAGCGAAATTCTGGAATCGAAGTCACCGGAAGAGGCGATGGCCGAGATCATGTCCAAGGTCGGCTTCGGCTCGTCCGACTACGGCTCTTCGCTGGTCGATTTCGAGAAGGACTTCATGAGCACGCTGACACCGCAGACCACGGTGATCGTGCTCGGCGATGCCCGCAGCAACAACCTCGACCCGCGCGCCGACATCCTGCGCCGCATCTCCGAGCGCTCAAAGCGGCTGGTCTGGCTCAATCCCGAGGGGCGGCTCGCCTGGGGCTTTGGCGATTCCGAGATGCCGCGCTACGCGACCTTTTGCAGCGTCGTGCGCCAATGCGCCACCGCACAACAGCTCGAGCGCGCGGTGTCCGACATCGTGGCGACCTATCAGTAGGCGGCCACGCCCTCTCTGGCGTCAGGCGGCGGTCAACTCGGCCGGAACGAGGTTGCACTCGCGAAAGTGATGCGCAATTTCGTCGAGCGCGCGCTGCTCCCACTCCTGGGCCTGCGCAAGCCAAAACATCCGACGCTCCGAGTCCAGCGCAGCGCGCTCCCGGCACAGGGATTCCTGACTGCGAATTTCCACCAGCCTGTTCATGCACTCCACTCCTGCCGTGTGAAGCCATTCCCGGAGAATCAACGTAACAGAGTCCTGAACCCCTCGCCTCATGATTTCTGTGCATATCGCGACGCAGAATGGGACAGCGATGCTTCCCGTGCACCGCGACAATTCGCAGCGCAACATCAAATGCGGATCATCAATTAGTGATCGTCTGGACGATATTCGTGCGCAAACGATCTTAACTCCTGTGGCCGCAACGAAGTGCCGCAATTTGTGAAGAGGCGTTCTAAACAGCTGACCGAATTCCCGACTCATTGTCGTCGCACGGTCTTCATGCGGCGCCGCTAACAGGGGCACGCGAACCGGACTATCGCCCGAGGCAACATGAGCAACGATTTCGACTTCGATCTTTCATCCGACCAGTGGGAAGCACTGAAGGCGCTTCGCAACCCGGTGTCGAACGGTCGCCTCGCGAAGGCCTATGTCGTCGGAAGACTGGTCGAGCTCGGCCTTGTCGTGGTCAAGGACGGCGTGCCTGCAATGACACCAGCCGGGCGCAAGGCGCTAGTGCGCGGATCTTGCAGGCTGCTGGACCTCGCGGCCTGACGCACACGTCAAAAGATCTGTGCGATCACTATCGCGTAAGCAACGAACACGACTCCAAGTCCCCACACCATCGCCGTAATCTGCGCCCGCCGGCCGACGGCCACTTCCAGGGCGATGTAGCTCAGCGTGCCCAAGGCCATTCCGTTGATAAGGTTGTTGGTCAGCACGGTGACGAGTAGCGTCAGCACGATCGGAACCGCATTGACGAGATCGGTCATGTCGATGCGGGCGAGCCCCTGCATCATCAGCACGCCCACGAGCACCAGCGCGGGCGCGGTCGCTTGCGGCGGGATGATGACGAAGATCGGCCAGAAGAACAGCGCGAGGAAAAAGAACCCCGCGACCGTCAGCGAGGTCAGGCCGGTGCGGCCGCCGGCCTGCACGCCGGTGATGGATTCGATATAGGCCGTGACAACGGACGTCCCGAGCAGCGGTCCCACCACCGAAGCCGTCGCATCGGTCGCAAATGCGGCGGTGGCGTTCGGGATCGAGCCGTCGGGCTTGCGCAGATTGGCGGCCCCCGTCACGCCGATCAGCGTGCCCAGTGTCGAAAAGAATTCGGCGCACAGGAAATAGAACAGCAGCGGCAGCGCCACGACGAAGTGGCTGAAGAGATAGCCGATGTCGAGCGCCATGAAAGTGCTGGTCGGCCAGCGCGGCCACGCCATGATGGCTGATGGCACCGACGTCACCATCTTGCCGTTGGCACCCGGAACGAAGAAGCCGATCAGGGTCAGCACTGCGATCGAAAGGATCAGCGCTGCCGGCACCCGGCGCGCCACCAGTACCGGCGTGAGCAGGAGGCCGAACAGCGTCAGCAGCACCGGCGGGCTGCGCAAGGATCCCATGGCAATGTAGGTCGACGGGTTCTGGACGACGAAGCCAGCGCCCCGTAGTGCAATGAAGACGATCAGCGTGCCGACCGCCGCCTGGATGCCGATCTTCAGCGCTTCCGGCACGTCCTTGGCGACTTTCTCGCGCAGCTTCGACAGGCTGAGGATCAGGAACAGAACGCCGGTGAAAGCGACCATCGCGAGCGCGCCCTGCCAGGGCATGCCCATCTGCTTGACGATGACATAGGTGAAGATGACGTTCGATCCCATCGCGGGCGCAACCGCGAGCGGCAGGTTGGCCCACAGCCCCATCATGACAGAGCCGAAGATCGCGGCGAGCGCTGTGGCGCTGACGAGATCGGCGCGATCCATCCCGGCGTTGGACATGATCGCCGGGTTGACGGCGATGATATAGGCCATGGCTGCGAACGTCGTTGCTCCGGCCATCACCTCGCGGCCAATGCTCGTGCCTCGTTCGGTGAGGCCAAAGGTGCGATCGAGCAGCCCCGAGGCTGCACGCGGTGCCGGCTCGGCGGGAGCGGCTTGCGGCTTCGTCATCTCGTTCATCGCAGTCTCCCCCTACCAGACCACCGGATGCGCTTCGCCGGTCTGCACGTTGATGAAGCCGAGCGGCGCCTGCTCGCACGGCGCCACCAGCACCCAGCTCCAGGGCGCACAGGTCAGCGTCGCAAACATGAGCCGCTCCGGGAATCCTGGATACCAGCGCGGACGGAACGTCGGCTCGTACATCCAGTCGACCTTGCTGCCTTCCGCATAGAGTGCCTGCATGTCGGCATCGAGCGCTTGCGCGGAACGACAGCTCATCAGTCCACCGACCTCGAAGCGTACGGTGGCAACGAGCTCACCTTCGCGCACGAGCGCCCATCCGCCCTGAAGCTCGATCAGCGCGTTGACTGCCTTTGCCATCGCCGCGTCGGACGAGCCGACCACCCAGATATTGTGCTTGTCGTGCGCCACCGAACAGGCAACTGCCGTCTCCGGGGTACGCGGTCCGCAGCCGCGCCAAAACATCTTGGCCACGCGCCCGTCGCCGGAGAAGCGATCGACGATGGCAAATTTGGTGATCGCCTCGCTCTCGTCGCGCTGCACGGCGCCGTCGCGCACCGGCAGCTCGAGCGTGTAGAACTCGGGATGCCAATGGAACGGACGGATCACGGCTGCTTTCATCGTGCTGCGGCCGGGCTCGGCCCGCAGTTCGAAATCCTGAGGCTTGATCGTGCGCTTGATGTTGACGGTCTTCGTGGCCCACTCCGGCCACTGGATTTCAGGCACCCTGCCGAGATAGCGCTTGCCGTCGGAAACCTGCGCGCCATCGGCCCACACCTCGGCGATCGTGAGCTTGGACACATCCGAGAGCAACACGACGTCGCCGAAACGCCCCGGCGCCAGGCTGCCGACGAACGGCGTAAGACGCATGTGCCGCGCCGGATTGATGGTGAGGCATTGGATTGCGATCTCGGGCGCAAGGCCGGCCTCGATCGCGACCCGCGCATTGTGATCGCTGGCGCCGAGCTCGAGCGTGTGGCTGGCGCTGCGGTCGTCCGTGGTGAACGCGATCTGCGACCAGTCCTGAAGGCCCTTCGCGAGCAGCCATTTGACGATCTCGTCCATAGCGTAGACGCGCAGCTCGACGAACAGGCCGCGGGTGAGCTTGTCCCAGGTTTCCTCCGGAGTCTGCACTTCGTGGTCGGAGGCAAGCCCGGCCGCAGCAAAGGCGTTGATGGAGGGCAGATCGCGCAAGCCGGAGGCATGACCTTCAACGACGCCGCGCGCCGCAAACGTCGCCTCGATCATGCCCCAGAGCCGCTTGTAGGAGGGATTGTCGGGATTCCACACCGCCGGCCAGTCCATGACTTCGTCGAGCCCGGTGACCATCAGGCTCTCGCCCATGAAGCGCGCCTGCTCGTCGTGGCCATACCAGCCGCCGCCCCACTCATAGGCTGTCGGCGGCACGGCCGAACCCGGCTGCGGAAATATCTTGAGCGGCGAGCCGCGGCGGCGTGCCTCGAACCAGAATTCGAGATTGCGCGCGCCGTTGACGTTGGAGAATTCGTGGCTCGCCTCGCAGGTCCAGGTATTGCCGTGCGGCAGCACCAGCGCCGCCTCCCATTCCGGCGTCAGATGCGAGCTCTCGATATGCTTATGCACCTCGCCGAAGCCGGGCACGGCCGCAAGATCCGGCCGATGCACGCGCTCGCGCACCTCGCCGGGGTAGCCGCCCGCAGGCCCGACCCAAGCGATACGCCGACCCTTGAAAACGATCTCCTGATCCTCGGTCCAGGTGCGGCTGTGCACATCGAGCAATTTGCCGACCCGCAAGGCGCGATCGGCCGGGCGGCGGCCGAGCGCCGTCAGCACCAGATCCTGGCGGATGCGAACCTCGTCGGGCGCGTTGATCAGGAGATCGTCGGGTATCGCATTCATGGCCTGCCTCACTCTACGCCGGTGCTTTCGCGCGCCGCGGTGCGCTTGCGCGGCGATTTTACGGCCTTGCCGGCGCGCGCCGCAGCTGCATCGCGCTGACGGACATCCTTCAAAAGCGTCGTGAGCGCCCATTCGATCGCGTCGGCGATCTCGGCGCTGGACATGCCGAAGTCTTCGCGCATCGCATTCCAGGCCAGCACGTTGTTGAGATAAGACGCGAGTGCCTCGGCCTGGCGGACTTCCTTGGCGGGAAGATGCCGCACCAGCGGCGCCATCGCCTTGCGATGGTGGTCGATCAGGTGCCGCCGGAAGCCGGCGCGCACCCTCCGGCCCGCCCGCGTCATCGCAATGGCACGCGCCAGATGCGGATGACGGTCGAACCGCTTGCACAGCTTGCGAAAAATATCCGGCAGTTCGTCGGGCGAGGTGAAGGGAATATAGCTGAAGACGTTGTCCTCGATCCACTCGCCGGCCGCCGCGAACAGCTCCGCGCGGGTCTTGAAGTGGCGATAGATGGTTCGCTCGGCCACCTTCGCGCGCTTGGCCACCGCGGCCATGGAAACGTCGTCGGCCGCCTCGTCCTCCAGCGTCTCGACAAAGGCGGCGACGATACGCTGCCGCGTCATCTCGGCATATTCGTCGCGAAGGCTGGCAATATGTCGCTTTGCTGTACTCATGTCATAAGTCTGACATCAGGCAAATTGGAGGGTCAAGCCGAGAGTTGAGGCAGGCCGCGCCGCAACAATGGGCGTCGGCCTGCGCGTGGGGGCCGGCGCCCCACGCGAGCACATCGATCGCCCGCCGCCTGAAAAATGGACTTTTGCGCGCCGCCAAAATCGGATTTGCTCAGCCGAGAACTGCGCGCAACGGCGCCGCGCGGACGGCAAGGGAGCTGATCATGAACGGGCTTGGCGGGTTGAACAAATCTCCCAACGGCGTGGTCATCGGACTGGTTCAATTGCAGCTGCCGAACGTCGTGACCAAGGCCGATCTGGCCAAACAGACCGAGCGTATCGTCTGGATGGTCGGCAAGGCGCGCCGCAATCTCTCCACCATGGATCTGGTGGTTTTCCCCGAATACTCGCTGCACGGTCTCTCGATGGACACCAATCCCGAGATCATGTGCCGGCTCGACGGACCGGAGGTCGCGGCCTTCAAGAAGGCCTGTGTCGACAACAAGATCTGGGGCTGCTTCTCCATCATGGAGTTCAACCCGCACGGCAATCCCTACAACTCGGGCCTGGTCATCGACGACCACGGCGAGATCAAGCTCTACTACCGCAAACTTCATCCCTGGATTCCGGTCGAGCCATGGGAGCCCGGCGATATCGGCATCCCGGTGATCGAAGGGCCGAAGGGCGCCAGAATCGCGCTCATCATCTGCCATGACGGCATGTTCCCGGAGATGGCGCGGGAATGCGCCTACAAGGGCGCCGAGATCATGATCCGCACCGCCGGCTACACCGCACCGATCAGAGACGCCTGGCGCTTCACCAACCAGGCCAATTCGTTCCAGAACCTGATGGTCACAGCGAATGTGTGCATGTGCGGCTCGGACGGCTCGTTCGATTCCATGGGCGAAGGCATGATCGTCAATTTCGACGGCACCGTGCTGGCGCACGGCACCACCGGCCGCGCCGACGAGATCATCACCGCCGAGGTCCGGCCGGACCTCGTGCGCGAGGCCCGCATCAACTGGGGCGTCGAGAACAACATCTACCAGCTCTGGCACCGCGGCTATGTCGCGGTGAAGGGCGGCGCGATGGACTGCCCCTACACCTTCATGCAGGACATGGTCGCCGGCACCTTCCGCCTGCCATGGGAAGACCAGGTCAAGGTGACCGACGGCACCTCCTGCGGCTTCCTCGCCCCGACGCGGATGTTCGGCAAGACGGCGAAGGCGGCGGAATGACTCCGGTCCCAACGGACCGCGCGCGTCCTAGGCAGCCGGCCTGAAGACGATACAAACGGGGCTTCCGACTTTCACGGTCTGATCCGTCCGAACGAGGCGGCCGGTGTCGGAGTTGCGGCTGAAGAGAACGGCCGTGTCGCTGTCTTCATTCGAAGCAAACAGGAATCTGCCTGAAGCATCCAGCGCGAAGAAGCGCGGCGTCTTGCCGCCACTCGCGGTCCAGTCAACGGGCCTCAATCGTCCGCTCGCGGCATCGACGGCAAAGGTCGCGATGCTGTCGTCGCCGCGATTCGAGGCATAGACGAAGCGTCCGTCCGCTGACACGGCGATCTCGGCGGCGCGGCTATTGCCCGTGAAGGCATCCGGAACCGCAGAGACGATCTGGAACGGGGCAAGCGCGCCGGTCGCCGGGTCGAAGTGGTAAGCCGTAACGGTCGAGTCCAATTCGTTGATGACATAAGCGAGGCGCCCGCCCGGATGAAACGAGACGTGGCGCGGTCCGGCGCCCTCGCGCGCCTGCACCGGTTTGGTCGCCTGCACGAGCTTTCCGTTGCCGGCGTCGATCCGATAGGTGAAAACCAGATCCAGCCCCTTATCCGGCACGACGATGAATGCGCCCGATGGATCGAACTCGACCTGATGCGGCTTGGCGAAGGGCTGCTCGACCCGGTGGGGCCCGATCTTGCCCTCCAGCTTGACGAGATCGATGACGGCACCGAGCGAGCCGTCGTCCCCGCGCGGCAATAGCGCGAGGGTGGAGGTAATGTGATTGGCGACCACGACGAACCGGTTGCCCGGGTCAACTGCGAGATGGACGGGGTTCTTCCCCTCCGTACTCTGGCGGTTGATCACGCTGAGCTTGCCGCTCACAGGGTCGATTGCCATCGCGGTGATGTCGCTGAGATCGCCATGGACCGTGTAGAGAAACCGACGTGTCCTGTCGAAGGCGAGGAACGAAGGATTGACGAGATCACCGAGCAATTGGACGTGGCGCCAGGCTCCGGTCGCATTGTCCATCGCATAGACGTTGAGCCCGTCGCCGCGGGCATTGCGCTCCTTCGTGGTGCGCGCGCCGACATAGACGAATGAGCGAGAGCCTTCGAGCATGGTGTCCTCCTTGTGGGCTCCCAGTGTTTGCGCATGTGCAGCGGTCAATGCAGAGGTCACGGCGCCGACGGCAATGAGTTGGGTGAACACGCGCCGCGACAGGGTCGCCCCATCGGGGCCGACAGACGAGGCGTCGCGTACAACAGAATGTCCAGGCGTCATGGCCCTCCCCGTATTGCTTTTTATTTTTTAAAACACAATTATTCCGAAGGCGCAAGGAGGACCTCCGCGGCCGCTTGTGCCTCGCCAGCGGTTAGGCGACATCTCGTCAATCAGGACCAGCCCGAGTCGCCAATGCCCCGCCCCAATCTCGCGACCCAGATGACCGCGCGGATTCTCGATTACATCCGCACCAACGGCTTGCAGGCCGAACAGCATCTGCCGAGCCAGACGCTCGCGGACGCGCTGCGGGTGTCGCGCGCGCCGATCAACGCGGCGCTCCAGATCCTCGAAGACATGAAGGTCGTGCGATCCGAGCCCAACCGCGGCTTCTTCCTGGTCAAGGGTGCCGGCGAGCTTCCCGATCTGCCCGATGTGGAGGATACCGAGCCTGAGCGCGAGGACGAATGGTATTTCGCGATCGCAGAGGATCGCCTTGCGGGAAAGCTTCCGGACAAGGTCAGCGAGAACGAGCTGATGCGCCGCTACGGCCTCTCGCGCACCCGCCTGCTGAAGATTCTCACGAAAATCGCCGATGAAGGCTGGATCGAACGCCTGCCCGGCAATGGCTGGGCATTCGGCCCTCTCCTCACCTCACGCGAGAGCTACCAGCAAGGCTATCAACTGCGCGTCGCGCTCGAGCCACAGGCATTGCTGCTGCCGAGCTTCGAGATCGATCGCGGGGCCTTCGCGGCCGCACGGGAGCAGCAGCAATGGCTGCTCGATGGCGCCTATAAGCGTGCATCGCGCTCGGAGATCTTCGCCGCCAACGCCGAGTTCCACGAGATGCTGGTCGGCTGCGCGCGCAATCCGTTCTTCCTCGACGCGGTCAAGCGGGTGAACCGGCTGCGCCGGCTGGTGGAGTACCGCATCACGGTGGACCGCAGCCGTCTTCCGATCCAGTGCCGCGAGCACATCAACATCCTGACTTTGCTGGAAAAAGGGCTGCGACAGGAGGCGTCCGATTTCCTCCGCGTCCACATCGAGGGCGCCGGCCTGATCAAGGTCCCCAAGGTCTGATCCGGAAGGTCTGATCCAGACGCTATTGCATTTTATATTATAAAATGCATTAGTGCCCTGCAAGGCGCCCGCCTGCGGGGAAGGTTGGCGTTGCCCGACAAGCCCCAGAAACGCAGCCAGGGAACGCGCCAATGACCGCCACCACAGCGACCATCGAGCAATCCACCATGCGCAAAGTGCTTTGGCGCATCGTGCCCTATTGCTTTGGGCTCTACGTCATCTCCTATCTCGACCGCGCCAATATCGGCTATGCAGCGCTCCAGATGAACAAGGAGCTTGCACTGACGAGCGAAGCCTTCGGCTTTGCCGCCGGCATCTTCTTCATCGGCTATTTCCTGTTCGAGGTGCCAAGCAACGTCGCGCTCAACAAATACGGCGCGCGCATCTGGATATCCCGCATCCTGATCAGCTGGGGCATCGTCGCCACCGCAACCGCTTTCGTGCAGAGCCCGATGCAGCTCTACATCCTGCGCTTCCTGCTCGGCGTCGCTGAAGCAGGCTTCTTCCCCGGCATCATCATCTATCTGACCTACTGGTTCCGCGCCAAGGAGCAGGCCACGACGGTGGCCCTGTTCACCGCCGCCATTCCAGTCTCCTACCTGATCGGCGCGCCCCTCAGCACCTGGATCATGGACCATGTCGGAGGCCTGGGCCTCAGCGGCTGGCGCTGGATGCTGCTGCTCGAAGGCGGTCCCGCCATCATCGCCGGCATCCTCAACTATTTCATCATGACCGATCGTCCCGAGCAGGCGAAGTGGCTGACGCCGCAGGAGCGCGACTGGCTTGTTGACGAGCTGCGCAAGGACCAGGCCGGCCGGCGCAATGTGCAACATCTCGGAATCATCGCCGCCATCACCAACCCGAAAGTGCTGTTCCTGTCGGTGATTTACTTCATCTACCAGGTCGGCAATCTCGGCATCGGATTGTGGATGCCGCAGATCATCAAGAGCCTGTCGTCCACGCTGACGAATTTCGAGGTCGGGCTCATTGCCATGCTGCCCTACGCCTTTGCGACCGTGGTCATGGTGCTGTGGTCGCGCAACTCCGATCGCACCGGCGAGCGGCAGAAGCATTCGGCGATCCCGCTGCTCTGGGGCGCAGCCGCGCTCGCGCTCACGGGGCTCGTGGTTCAGCCCGCGATCGCCATGACGCTAATCTCGCTGTCGCTCGCCGGCATCTACGCCTTCAAGTCACCATTTTGGTCGTTGCCCGGCCTGTTCCTGACGCGCTCGACGGCGGCGGTGTCTATCGCGGCGATCAATTCGATCGGCAATCTCGGCGGTTTCGTCGGCCCCTACGCCATCGGCGCCATCAAGGACTGGACCGGCAGCACCTATGGCGGGCTCCTGTTCCTCAGCGGCTTGCTGTTCGTGTCGTTCCTGATGACCTGGTTCGCGCGGATGGAGAACGCGGACGAGACCCAAAGGCAACCGGCCGAACAGCACGCCTGATCTCGCAGCCAGGATGGAACGATGACCGCCTTCGCAATGCTTCTCAGTGGATCGCAGACCTACCGCATCGCCGATATCACGGCCGTGGCAGGCGAGAACCTGCTTCGCCTGCCCATGATCCTGCGGATCCTGCTCGAGAACGTGTTGCGTAACGGCGGCCAAGAACAGGATGCATCGGTCGCTGCCATTCTCGGCTGGCTCGCCGACGGGCGCAGCGACCGCGAGATCGCGTTCCAGCCCTCACGCGTTCTCATGCACGACACCACCTGCGGCCCGGCACTGGTCGATATCGCGGGCCTGCGCGCTTCGCTCGCGGAAGCAGGCGGCGATCCCAACCGCCTCAATCCGGTCCTTCCCGTCGACGTCTCGACCGATCACTCGCTCGGCGTCGACGTGTTCGCCCGCCCGGATGCGATGGCAATGAACATGGCGCACGAGCTCAAGCGCAACGGCGAGCGCTATCGCTTCATGAAATGGGCGAGCCAGGCGCTCGACGGCGTGCGCGTGCATCCGCCGGGCACCGGCATCATGCACACGCTGAACCTCGAGCGCCTCGCGAGCGTCGTGACGATCATGCCCCGCGACAGCCAGCTCTGGGCCGTGCCCGACACGCTGATCGGCACCGACAGCCACACGCCCATGATCAACGGCATCGGTGTGCTCGCCTGGGGCGTCGGCGGGCTCGAGGCCGAAAGCGTGATGTTCGGCATGCCCGTGACGATGCGGGTCCCCGACGTGGTCGGCGTCCGACTGACGGGACGCTTGCGCGAGGGCGTGCTGGCAACCGATCTCGCACTGACCGTCACCGAACGCTTGCGCCGGATCGATCTCGCGGACCGCTTCGTCGAGTTCTTCGGCCCCGGAGTCTCCGCGCTCTCGGCCGGCGACCGTGCCGTCGTCGCCAATATGACGCCGGAGTTCGGCGGCAATTCCGGCTACTTCCCCATCGACGCCCGGACGCTCGACTATCTCGGGCAGACCGGCCGGTCGCGCGAGCAGCTCGCCCTGGTCGAAGCCTATGCGCGCCGCCAACAGCTCTGGTTCGACCCGGCCGCCGAGCCCCGCTACACCGAGACGATCACCATCGACCTCGATGAGGTCGAGGTGAGTCTCGCCGGCCCGCGCCGCCCGCAGGATCGCATTGCGGCCGGCAGGACGGCCGAGACACTCGGCCTGGAGCGCCCCGCTGCAACCGCAGACACGGATCGCGCGAGCCCACCGCCCGACGGCGCGGTCGCGATCGCCGCGATCACGAGCTGCACCAACACGTCCGACACACGCCTCTTGATTGCCGCCGGCCTCCTTGCCCGCAAAGCGCGCCAGCACGGGCTCAAGCCGCCTTGCTGGGTCAAGACCTCGCTCGCGCCGGGCTCGCCGACGGCTGAGCGCTATCTGAAGCGCGCCGGTCTGCTCGACGATCTCGAAGCGTTGGGCTTTGGCATCGTCGGCTATGGCTGCACGACCTGCATCGGCAATTCGGGACCGCTGGCGCCGGCCATGGCAGGCCCGGTCGCCGCGAAGCAAGTAAGGCCAGTGGCCGCGCTGTCGGGAAACCGCAACTTTCCGGGCCGGGTGCATTCGCAGATCGAGCTCGCCTTTCTCGCATCGCCCCCGCTCGTCATCGCCTTTGCGCTCGCCGGCGACGTCAACCGCAACATCATGCAAGACCCGATCGCGCGTGATGATGCCGGCGCGGACGTGCGCCTTGCCGATCTCTGGCCGACCGGCCCTGAGATCGATGCTGCACTTGCCCGCGCCCGCGAAACAAGCGATTGCAGCCGCGCCTATGATGCGGCCGAAGCGAGCGCCGACTGGGCCGCCTTCGAGGCCCCCGGCACGGCGCTGTTCCCTTGGGATGAGGCCTCCACCTACATTCGCCGCCCACCCTTCGCTGATTTCGGCCAGGGCACGCGCCTCGGACATTATGCGGCAACGCCGCTGCTTGTGCTCGGCGACGACATCACGACAGACCACATCTCCCCGGCGGGCGCGATCGGAGCGAACAGCGAGGCGGCCCGTTATCTCGTCGCGCGTGGCGAGGATCCGCAAGACCTCAACGTCTTCGCCTCGCGCCGCGGCAACTGGGAGGTGATGCTGCGCGGGCTCTTCACCAACAAGAGTGTGCGCAACCTGCTTGATCCCGGCCTGCCGCCGGGACAGACGATTCTCGCAAGCTCCGGCGAACGCCTGCCGCTACGTCTCGCGGCCGACCGCTATGCACAGGAGGGACGTCCGGTCGTCATCGTGGCCGGTGAACGCTACGGCATGGGCTCCTCGCGCGATTGGGCAGCGAAGGGCGTCGCCCTGCTCGGCGCGCGCGCGGTACTGGCGCTCAGCTTCGAGCGCATTCATCGTTCCAATCTGATCGGCATGGGCATCCTGCCGCTGCGCCTGCCCGCGGATCGTCGGCCGCAATCGCTCGGGCTCAAAGCGGACGACAGGATCGAGATCGACGCCTCCGCCGAAGCTCTCGCGCCGCGCGCCGCGATCGACGTTCGGATCCTGCGGGAGGGCACCGAGATCGACCGCTTCACGGCGGTCGCCGCGGTCGAAACCAATCTGGAATGCGAGACGTTGCGGGTCGGCGGACTGCTGCCGCTGATCCTGCGTCGGCATTCGACTGAGCCTACCGGGCAGACTCGCAAACCGGCTTCCTTACGGCCCGCTGGCGCGCCGGTTTAGGCCGCCTGAAGGGCAAATTCCCGGTTTCCAAGGAGTAACCGCGACATTCTGGCACGGTTGTTGCTCCCTTTTTGACGTCCAAGACGCGCCCAAAGGGGAGTTCTCATGTCGACAATTGCCGCGGCACCCGCCGTCGAGCCCAAGCCGCTTTACACCTCGCTGTTCGTCCAGGTCCTGGCTGCGCTGGTGCTTGGCGTCATCCTGGGAATGGCCGTCCCGGACTTCGCGATCGCGCTCAAGATCCTCAGCGACGCCTTCCTGAAGCTGATCTCGATGATCGTGGCGCCGATCGTGTTCTGCGTCGTCGTCCACGGCATTGCCGGTGCCGGCGACCTCAAGAAGGTCGGCCGCGTCGGCGTCAAGGCGCTGGTCTATTTCGAGGTCATGACGACCGTGGCGCTCGTGGTCGGCCTGCTGCTCGCCTATCTCTTCGGCCCCGGCCACGGCATGAACATCGATCCGTCGACGCTCGATGCCAAGGCGCTCAACACCTATGCCGACAACGCCCACAAGCTGTCCGGCGGCGGCATCGGCGCCTTCCTGATGAACGTGATCCCGACCACCTCCTTCGATGCGCTGTCGCGCAACGACGTGCTCCAGGTGCTGTTCTTCGCGGTGCTGTTCGGCGTCGGCCTCGCGCTCGTCGGCGGCGAGAAGGGTGTGCTCGTCACCTCCATCATCGATGCGGCTTCCACGGTGCTGTTCCGTGTCATGGGGCTGATCGTCCGAGTCGCGCCGCTTGGCGTGCTCGGCGCGGTCGCCTACACCGTCGGCAAATACGGCGTCGGCTCCTTGAAGCAGCTCGTATCGCTGGTGATGCTGTTCTACGTCTCGGTCGGCATCTTCGTGCTGGGCGTGCTCGGCGGCGTCATGGCGCTCGCGGGCATCAACATCCTCAAATTCCTCGCCTACCTGCGCGAGGAACTGACGATCGTGCTCGCAACGGCGTCCTCGGACGCCGTGCTGCCCCAGATCATGAAGAAGCTGGAGCGTATGGGCGTGAAGGATTCCGTGGTCGGCCTCGTCATCCCGACCGGCTATTCCTTCAATCTCGACGCCTTCTCGATCTACCTGACCCTTGCCGTCGTCTTCATCGCGCAGGCCACCAACACGCCGCTATCGTTCGGGGATCTCCTGCTGGTGCTCGGTGTCTCGCTCATCACATCGAAGGGCGCGCACGGCGTGCCCGGCTCGGCCATCGTGATCCTGGCCGCGACCTTGAACGCGGTGCCGAGCATCCCTGCAATCGGCCTCGTGCTGGTTCTCTCGGTCGACTGGTTCATCGGCATGGCCCGCGCGCTCGGCAACCTCGTCGGCAACTGCGTCGCGACCGTCGTGGTCGCCGCATGGGAAGGCGATCTCGACCGCGCCAAGGCGGCCAAGGTGCTCGAAGGCGGCGAACTCGTGGACGTGACGGCGGGATAACCCGCGGATCAGTCATTCCACTGGAGGAGCGGCGTTCCGTACGCCCTCCTCCAGACCGACAGGAAGCGCGGAAACCAGGAGTGGGCCACCGCGCCCTTGTAGGCCCAGGTGCGATATTTCAGCCCCTGCTCCGAGATCAGCTCCTGATAGCCGCCGTGGACCTCGGTCGCGGTGCGAATGTCCTTCAATATCCCTTGCGCGCAGGCCCGGTAGGTATCGCTGCCTGAGGCCTCATCAAAGTCCAGCATGCGATCCGCAAACTCGACGTTGAACGTCGGCCAGGACGAACGCCCCTGATAGGCTGGCGCTGCGATCTTGTGGATCATCTTGTTGCGCGGATTATCCGCCGACACCAGGAAGTGGAACGTGCTGGGGATGCGAAACCGTGGTTCGGCGATGATCAGATCCGTCGTAGCCGCGAACAACGCGCGTTCGCTCGTCTCGCTCATATCCCAGAAGCCGCGATGCACGCTGACGAAATCCAGCGCCACCGAGGACGCCGGCGAGCACGCGGGACCATCCAGGGAATGCCTGATATAGCCGTCCTTCCCGAACAGGCGAAGCAGATCTCTCTTGTACTGCGCGAGGTTGCGCCCGAGCAGCCGTTTCAGCTCGTTCTCGTCGACGATCCCAAGCTGCACGCCCCACACGAAGGTCGTGTAGACACAGGCATTGGTGACGAAACGCCGGCGCTCGGCACGGGTATCCGTTGCTGCGGAGCGAGGCCCGCTGGCGTCGCACAGCAAATATCTGGTGCCGTCAGCGTCGAATGACTCCAGCTCGCTCGCGAGCTTCACGATCGCACGCTTGAGGTCCCCGCCATACTCGCTCAGCAACAAACGGCCGGCATGCGCGCATTGCGACATCGCCAGATAGGACGACGTCCTCTCCTCGGCAGAGAGCATCTGTCGGAGGCCGGCGATAATACCGAGCAGCGTGTCCGAGGGCCGCGAGAAATAATTCACGCCGAGATACCGGCCGCGTCCCGCCGGCACGATGGTCGTCGTGACGACGTCGGCGCGAACCGCCTCCAGCAACAGGCGAACGCTCTTCTCGAGCAAACGAGCCCGTCGAACCGCGTCCTGTGCATCCATGATGGTCTCGGGGTCGAGGACATCGGGGTAGAACCAGGCGAAGTCGCGGGGGTAATAGGCAGATGCGTGCGGTGCGCCGGTGACGAGGAAGGCCTCGGTCACCGAAAAGGCGCTGTCCATCGAGTGCCGGTAGAGGTCCTCGATGGCCGACAACGAGTGATGCGACTTCCTCAGAAATCGATCACCGAGAAAATTGACCGCCTGAAGGGCGTTGGCGACGAAGGTCGCGGCCATGCCCTGGTAAAACCGATTTCCGTGGTGTGATGGCAAGGAAATGTCGCCGCTCATATGCCCCTGGTGTCTCATGATCCCGGCGATGGCCGGTCACCATTCCAAGCATGACCGATTCGTGTCTCACCCCGATGACGTCCGCCCCCCGGCAGTCAGTTCGCGCCGGCGCGGTCCTCCCGCGGCCTGAAATTCTCGATTACCCTGAGCAGCACCCGCGCGCCGGCGTCGGCATCGGCAAGCTCGACATGCTCGTCCGGGTGATGGCTGATACCGCCGCGGCAGCGGACGAAGATCATGCCGACGTCGGCGATATCGATCATGGCCATGCCGTCGTGCCCGGCCCCGCTCGGCAGCTCGAACACGGAGAGACCTTCCGCAGCGATCGCCTGCGCGATCTGCTGCTTCAGCCCGGGTGCGCAGGGCGCGGTGCGATTCTCATGGGTGACATCGAGCTGGAGCGTCAATTGCCTGCGCTTTGCGATCGCCTCGATCTGACGAACGACGTCGGCAACCGCGCGCTTGCGGTGCATGTCGGTCGGCGCGCGCATGTCGATGGTGAACGACACTTCGCCCGGAATGACGTTGGTCGCGCCGGGCCTCGCCTGGATGTAGCCAACGGTGCCGACGAGGCCGGCCTCGTCGGTTCGGCAGAACTGCTCGATCGCGCCGATGCATTCGGCCGCGCCAGTGAGTGCGTCGCGCCGGAGCGCCATCGGCACGGTGCCGGCGTGACCGGCCATGCCGGTCAGCCGCGCGGCAAGCCGCGTCGCGCCTGCAATCGCGGTGACCACGCCGACGGGCAAGTTCTGAGCCTCCAGCACCGGGCCCTGCTCGATGTGCAGTTCGAGATAGGCGAGCAGCTCGCGCCGGGCCCGCGCGGCCGCACCGATGTGATCGGGATCAAGGCCAAATTTCACGAGCGCATCGCGCATCGACACGCCGTCACGGTCACGCGTGTTCAACACGCTCTCGTCGAAGGTGCCCGCCACCGCACGGCTGCCGAGCAGGGTCGAGGCGAAGCGCACTCCCTCCTCGTCGGCGAAGCCGATGACCTCGATCGCAAACGGCAGGCGCTTGCCGCGGCGGTTGAGATCGGCGACGCAGGAGATCGCGGTGATCACGCCCAGCGGCCCGTCCCATTTGCCGGCATCGCGCACGGTGTCGTAATGCGAGCCGAGCATCAGGCAGGGTGCCCCCGGCCGCTCGCCTTCATACCGGCCGCAGACATTGCCGATCGCATCGAGATGCGCGCTCATGCCGGCCTCGCGCATCCAGCTCAAGATGAGGTCCGCGGCCTTGCGCAGCTCCTTGCTGAGGAAGATGCGGGTGAGTTTTTCGGGCTCTTCCGAGATCGCGCCGAGCTCGTTGATGCGGCGAACGATCTCCTTGCCGAGTGATGCTTCGTGAACGGTACCAGCGCCCATCTCGGCGAGCTTTCCATCTTCTGAGGACCCGGCGGTCCTGACGACAATCGATACAAGTTCGGTGCCAGCGAAAATCCTCCGGCACCGTCCAGTCAGCGCGTGGTTAGCATGAATGCGCCTTGTCGGCCGACCGTCCGAAGCTGGTCATGCACATCTGGAGCCGGTTAAGACTGCTTAACTCCACTGCATACAATGACGGAATATTGCCCATAAATTAATCTGCCACTTTCCTCGCCAAGTTCTCGATAATTATTATATCCATTATATTACAGATACTTAGTTGATGTTGCACTCTTCATAATCTCTGGCACGAAGCTTGCGACACTTGATCCCGGCTCCGCCAGGCTGGCGCAGCCGCGAGATCAAGGCGGGGCATCCGCCAAGGGGAGCGAGCAATGGATTCTGGCAGGATTTCACGACGTCATTTGTTGCAGGGCGGCGCGGCCCTCACCCTCGGCGCGGCAGCGGGCCTCCGCCCGGCCTTCGCGGCCGAGACCACCATCGGCTTCATCTATGTCGGCTCGCGCGACGACTATGGCTACAACCAGGCCCACGCGCAGGGCGCGGCGGCGCTGAAGAAGATTCCAGGCCTCAAGGTGGTCGAGGAGGAGAAGGTGCCGGAGACCGACGCGGTCGAGAAGACGATCGAGTCCATGATCAATCTCGACGGCGCCACCCTGCTCTTCCCGACCTCGTTCGGCTACTACAATCCGCACATGATCAAGATGGCCAACAAGTACCCGAAGCTGCGCTTCGAGCACTGCGGCGGCCTCTGGAGCGACAAGGATCCCAAGAACGCCGGCAGCTATTTCGGCTACATCGACGAAGCCCAGTACATCTCGGGCATCGTTGCCGGCCTGACGTCGAAGAGCAGCAAGCTCGGCTTCGTTGCGGCCAAGCCGATCCCGCAGGTGCTGCGCAACATCAACGCCTTCACGCTCGGCGCCAAGTCCGTCAATCCAAAGGCCACCACGCAGGTGATCTTCACCGGCGACTGGTCGATGCCGGTCAAGGAGGCCGAAGCCACCAACAGCCTGATCGATCAGGGCGTGGACGTGCTCACCTGTCACGTCGATGGCCCCAAGACCATGGTCGAGAACGCCGCGCGGCGCGGAGCCTTCGTCTGCGGCTATCACACCAACCAGTCGGCGCTGGCACCCAAGGCCTATCTCACCGGCGCCGAGTGGAACTGGGAAGCGCTCTATCCGAAGTTCGTCAAGATGATCGCCGCCGGCGAAGGCATCCCGAATTTCTACCGCGGCGGCCTGAAGGAAGAGATCGTGAAGGTCTCGCCCTATGGCGAAGCGGTCTCGGCCGAAGCGCGCAAGGCGGCCGACGAGGCCAAGGCAAAATTCCTGTCGGCAGAAGGCTACGCCATCTTCAAGGGCGGCCTCGTCGACAACAAGGGCAAGACGGTGATCCCCGCCGGTACCGACCGAGGCCAGAAGGATCCTGAACTGGAGAAGATGGACTATCTGGTCGAGGGCGTGATCGGAGCCACTTCGTGACCGCGGAAACGGCGGATTCCACGGAAGCGGCCGGGACAGTTGCCCCGGCCGCCGATTCCGGCTTCCTCCAGCGTTACGGCGGCACGATCGAATATGTCCTGATCCCGGGCGCGGCGCTCGTCGGCGCGCTCGCGGTATTCGGCATCTTCGTCGCGATGTTCGGCAAAAACCCGCTCGATCTCTATTTCTACATGTATTACGGCGCGTTCGGCACCTGGTTCTCCTGGCAGAACACGCTGACGCGCGCAGCGCCCCTGATCCTTACCGCACTCTGCACGGCGCTGCCGGCGCAGCTCGGCATGGTCATCATCGGCGGCGAAGGCGCGCTGCTGATCGGCGCACTGTCGGCGACCAGCGCCGCGCTGGCGCTTCAGGGCCTGCCGCCGTTCGTCGTGCAGGTCGCCATGGTCTGCGCCGGCGTGATCGGCGGCGGCCTGTGGATCATGCTGTCAGGCGCCCTGCGGCAGTATCGCGGCGTCAACGAGACCATCTCGAGCCTGCTGCTGGTCTACATCGCGCTGGCGATCCTCAATCATCTCGTCGAAGGGTTGATGCGCGACCCCGCCAGCCTCAACAAGCCTTCGACGCGTGAGATCGGCGCCGCCAACATGATCGGCTCCATTCCGGGCACCGACGTGCATTGGGGCCTCGTCTTCGGCCTGATCGCCGCGATCGCCTCTTACATTCTGATCTATCACACCGTGTTCGGCTTCGCCGCGCGGGTGGCCGGCGGCAACATCCGTGCTGCGAAGATCGTCGGCCTCGGCGTCAGCAAGCTGATCCTGACCGTCTGCTTCCTCGCCGGCGGCGCAGCGGGTCTTGCCGGCATGGTCGAGGTCGCCGCCGTGCAGGGCCGCACCAACGCCAATCTCGCGGCCGGCTACGGCTTCACCGGCATCCTCGTCGCCTTTCTCGCGCGGCAAAATCCGCTCGCCATCATTCCCGTCGCGATCCTGCTCGGCGGCATCAGCGCCAGCGGCGGCCTGCTGCAGCGCCGACTGGGACTACCCGATGCGTCCGTGCTGGTGCTTCAGGGCATCATCTTCGTCTTCGTGCTCGCCAGCGATGCGCTCTACGGCCGCATCGGATTCCTGAAGGGAAAATCCTGAGATGGCAGACGGATCGATCGGCCTCTGGACCGTCCCGCTCGCCGTGCTCGGCGGCGCCATTCGCGTCTCCACCCCGTTCCTGTTCGTAAGCCTGGGCGAATGCATTACCGAGCGCGCAGGCCGCATCAATCTCGGCCTCGAAGGCACGCTGGTGATGGGCGCGATGAGCGCCTATGGCATCTCTTATGTCACCGGCTCCCCGTGGCTCGGCGTGCTTGCCGCCGGCATCACCGGTGCGCTGCTGGGCGCGCTGCATGCCGGCATCTGCTCGCTGCCGCGCGTCAACGACGTTGCCGTCGGTATCGCCTTGATGCTGTTCGGCACCGGCCTTGCCTTCTATCTCGGCAAGCCATTGATCGAACCCACCGCGCCGCGACTGCCCGCGATCGATTTCGGCTGGTGGAGCGACATCCCTCAGGTGCGCGCCGCGCTGCGCATCAACGTGCTGTTCCTGATCGGAGTCGCGCTGGCGCCGATCCTTTATTGGGCCTTCCGCACCACGCGCTGGGGCCTTCTCATCCGCACCGCCGGCGAGAGCTCGGACGCCGCGCGCGCGATGGGCCATTCCGTGCTGCTGATCCGCCTGCGCGCCACCATGGTCGGCGGCTTCCTCGCCGGCATCGGCGGCTCGTTCCTGTCGCTGTTCTATCCCGGCAGCTGGAACGAGGGCCTTTCCTCGGGCCAGGGCATCACCGCCGTGGCGCTCGTGATCTTCGCGCGCTGGGATCCCCTGCTCTGCCTGTGGGCCTCGCTCGCCTTCGGCGGCGCCGCGGCGCTGGGGCCTGCGCTGCAATCGGTCGGCGTCACCTCCGGCTATCACCTCTTCAACGCTGCGCCCTACATCCTGACGCTGGCGATCATGATCATCACCTGCTCGCCGAAGCGAACGCTGACCGGCGCGCCCGCCGAACTCTCGATCACACGGTAACACGCACGAGGTCGTCCATGCCCGAGCGCTACATCAAGTCCGAGCCCTATGCCTGGCCCTACAATGGTGATCTCCGCCCCGAGAATACGGCGCTGATCATCATCGACATGCAGACCGATTTCTGCGGCGTCGGCGGCTATGTCGACAAGATGGGCTACGACCTCTCCCTGACGCGGGCGCCGATCGAGCCGATCAAGAGGCTGCTCGCCGCGATGCGTGCCCAAGGCTTTCACATCATCCATACCCGCGAGGGCCACCGCCCCGATCTCTCCGACCTGCCCGCCAACAAGCGCTGGCGCTCGCGCCAAATCGGCGCCGGCATCGGCGATCCCGGCCCCTGCGGCCGCATCCTGGTACGCGGCGAGCCCGGTTGGGACATCATCGAGGAACTGGCGCCGCTGCCGGGCGAGCCGATCATCGACAAGCCCGGCAAGGGTTCGTTCTGCGCCACCGACCTGGAACTGATCCTGCGCGTACGTGGCATCGAGAACATCGTGCTGACCGGCATCACCACCGACGTCTGCGTCCACACCACCATGCGCGAGGCCAACGACCGCGGCTTCGAATGCGTGCTGCTACATGATTGCTGCGGCGCCACCGACAAGAGCAACCACGACCACGCGCTGAAGATGATCAAGATGCAGGGCGGCGTGTTCGGCGCGGTCTCGACCTCCGACGCCTTCATCGGAGCCATTTCGTGATCATCGGCGAAACGCCTCCGCCGGCGGGCGCCTTCGGCGTCGATGCCATCGCCATGACCATGCGCTTCGGCGACTTCCTGGCGCTCGACAATGTCGAGCTGAAGGTACGGCCGGGCTCGTTCCATGCGCTGCTCGGCGAGAACGGCGCCGGCAAGTCGACCCTCGTCAAATGCATCATGGGCTATTATCACGCGACCGAAGGCGACATCCTCGTCGGAGGTCGCGAGCAGGCCATCGCCAACCCGAAGGACGCTCACGCGCTCGGCCTCGGCATGGTGTACCAGCACTTTACGCTGGTGCCGGCCATGACGGTTGCCGAAAACCTCGTGCTGGCGCGCGACGACGTGCCGGCCGTGGTGAACTGGCCAAAGGAGATGAAGGAGCTGGAGACGTTCCTTGCCCGGATGCCTTTCAAGGTGCCGCTCGGCGCAAAGGTCTCCGACATCTCCGCCGGCGAGCGCCAAAAGTGCGAGATCCTCAAGCAGCTCTATCTGAAGCGTCGCTTCCTGATCCTGGACGAGCCGACCTCGGTGCTGACGCCGGCGGAAGCGGACGAGGTGCTCGGCATGCTCCGCGACATGGTCGTCAGGGGCGAGCTGACCATCCTGATGATCACGCACAAGTTTCGCGAAGTCATGGCCTTCGCCGACGAGGTCACGATCCTGCGCCGCGGCAAGCTCGCCGGAGCCGGCAAGGTCACCGAGCTGACGCCCGACGCGATGGCCCGCACCATGATCGGCGCCGAGGAGCTGACCGTGCAGCCGCCGCGCACCGGCGAAGCCGGTCAGCCGAGGCTCGAACTGCAGAAGCTCCGCGCCCTCGACGACGCCGGCGCCGTTGCCGTGCACGACGTTTCCCTGACGGTGCGCGCCGGCGAGATCGTCGGCATCGCCGGCGTCTCCGGCAACGGCCAGCGCCAGCTCGTCGAAGTCTTGGCCGGCCAGCGCGAGGCCGAGAGCGGCGATATCCGCGTCGCCGGCGATCCCTATCACGCCAGCCGCGAGGAGATGCGGCGCCACAGGATGTCGCTGCTGCCCGAGGAGCCGCTGAAGAACGCCTGCGTCGGCGGCATGAGCGTCGCCGACAACATCGCCTTCCGCGAATTCGACCGCACGCCCCTCGCAAGCGGCGGCTGGTGGCTCAATCGCGGCGCCTTCCGCGACGACGCCAGGAAGAAGATCGGGCAATACAAGATCAAAACCCGCACGCCGGACACGCCGATCTCGTCGCTGTCAGGCGGCAACGTGCAGCGCGCCGTGCTCGCCCGCGAGCTTGCGGGCGACGTCGAGGTGCTGATCGCGGCCAATCCCTGCTTCGGCCTCGACTTCGCGGCGGTGGCGCAGATCCACGCCGAGATCATGGCGGCCCGCAATCGCGGCGCCGCGGTGCTGCTCGTCAGCGAGGACCTCGACGAATTGCTCGAACTGTCGGACCGTCTGGTGGTGATGTTCCACGGCGAATTCGTGTATGAAGCACGGACCAGCGAAGCCGATCTCACCGTGGTCGGCCGGCACATGGCGGGGCACTGACCGCGGAGGAGCGATGAGCGAGGCAACCGAACGCGACAAGCAGTTCTTGCGTTTGTCCTTCGCAATTGCCCGGCGCTCGCTCACCCATGGCAACCACCCCTTCGGCTGCATCGTCGTCGATGCGGACGGCAAAGTGCTGATCGAGAGCGAGAACGGCTACATGCCGGACCGCGACGGCACCGCCCATGCCGAGCGCCTCGCGGCCACCCAGGCCTGCCGCACGTTCAGCCGCGAGGTGCTGGCGAGGGCCACGCTCTATTCCTCGGCCGAGCCGTGCGCGATGTGCGCCGGCGCAATTTATTGGGCCGGCATCGGCCGCGTCGTCTATGGCCTCAGTGAGGAGCGCCTGCGCGGCGTCACCGGCAACCATCCGGAGAACCCGACGCTGGACCTGCCCTGCCGTGAGGTGTTTGCCAGCGGCCAGCGACCGACGGAGGTCGTCGGGCCGCTGCTCGAAGACGAAGCCGAATCGCTGCACGCCGGCGTGTGGACGAAATAGGCCGCCCCAAACTCCGATCCGTAGGGTGGGTTAGTTGGCGGATGCGCGAAGCGCATCCGCTGGCGTAACCCACCACGCGCTTCCGCGCCGCCAAACGAAGTTGGTGGGTTACACCTTCGGCTAACCCACCCTACGAAAACGGAATGACGCCGCGCATACCTGCGCGGCGCCATCCGAACCTGGAGATCGTCAACCGATCAGAACTTCACAGTGACGCCACCATAGACCGTCGACTCGGTGCAGCTGTTGGTGCTCTGGCCGGTCGCGGCGACGGTGCAGACGCCGGGCATGGCGTTGTGGTCGAGGCCGAACTTGTTCTGCCAGTAGCGGTAGGCGACCCAGAGATCGACGAAGTGCGAGTACTTGTCACCCCAGACCGCCTTCGAGGCATCGAAGGTCAGGCGGATCGGCTCGCTGTTCAGCTCCGTCTTCGAAGCGGTGGAGAAACGGCCGACGCCCGAGAGCGCAGGCAGGCCGTTGGAGTCGCCCTTCGGGCCATACCAGCCGGCGCGGCCGCTGATCGAGAAGTACTGCATGCTCGGCGGCAGGAAGCCGAGATCCATGTAGTAGTTGATTTCGACGGCCCAGGTCGGACGATAGCTGACATTGCCGTCCGAGTTACAGGTCACGCCCGCCACCCCCGGTCCGAACAGGCCGCACTGGGTGAAGGCGTTGTGGTTCAGGAACTCGTAGTACATCAAGGGCGCGACGTTGAAATAGCCCTTGTAGGGAAGGTCGAAGGCGAACTGGAGACCGGCAACGACGTCGCGCTTGGCCGGCGCGAGGAAGTTGTTCTCGGTGTTGGCGTCCATACCGACTTCGAACGAGATGTTATGCAGCGGCCCCATGGTGAAGGCCTTGGTGTTGAACAGTTCGTTCCAGCCGAAGGTCGAACGGAACAGGCCGTAGATCTCGGTTGCGCCGGCGCAGTCGGCGGCGCCGCCGGTGATGGTCACGCCCGGCGCGGTGCAGGGATTGGCAGGGTCGTTCTTCCCCGACTTGAACATCGAGATGGTGAAGAAGTTGGTGCCGTAGGCCCAGAGGTCGAAGTGGGTGAAGGAGTAGACCTGCTTGGCGGTGGTGCCGTTGATGCTGCCGTCGGGACGGACGCTCCACATGCCGGGATCGGTGCCCTTGGGCATGTAGGAGAACGACACGCGGTTGTCGATCACCAGGAAGAACGGGAGGTCAGGCGCCTTCTTGGCGGCCTTGACCGGCAAGTCCGCCGCCTGAGCCAGGCCACTTGTGGCAAGCGTAGCAAGTGACAGCGCAGCGGCTGCAACTGCCTTGAAACGAAACGACATCCTGAATACCCCCAAGTTTGGACACGTAAAAATGAACGTCCCTTGGGTGCGACACTTGCGCCGATCTCCCGGAGTGAGAAGCCTCAACTTTTTTCAAGGCATGCCGCTTGTTTTGGCAGCAGGCGACGTCTCCCTTCGAGATTTTGAGTGCATTTGCGGGGCGTGCGCCTTGTCACGCGGCGATGAGAGGCTGGCCATTGCCAGACATTCCCGTTTGATTTTGTTCGCATTTCGCGTCGAACGAACGAGGCAGCCAGGATTGCCGAGGGCGCATGATGCCGCGATCCGACATTGCATACGCGTCTTGGCGCGATTTTGCTCAGCTTCAGGTCGAGGCTGCACAGTGGGTTCCGATTTGGTTTGAACCGTCACAAATTTACAACAGGCGCCGCGCCCGAGCGGTACCCGCAAGGACGACCCTGGAGCGCGCGAGCGCCATCCGCGCCTGGCGAGAGCCACGACTCGCCGACACCACGCGCCTGCCGAAGCGTTGAGCAAGGGATGACGCTTTTTCACACCTTACGCGGCGGTTCAAACTAGCCCACTATTGAGGCACTTCACCCCATGCAAGCGCATCAGCGAATGTTAGATCCGACGCCTAACGGCCTGCATTCCGGCGAGTCCCCGTTGCTGACGACGATCGGGCTCACCAAGCGCTATGGCGATTTCCTCGCCAACGATTCCATCGACATCGACATCTGGCCCAAGGAGATCCACGCCCTGCTCGGCGAGAACGGCGCCGGCAAGTCGACGCTGGTCAAGGCGATCTACGGGCTGATCCAGCCCAGCGCCGGCGAGATCCGCTGGCAGGGCGAGCGAATCGTGCTGTCAGGCCCGTCCGAAGCGCGCAGCCGCGGCATCGGCATGGTGTTCCAGCACTTCTCACTGTTCGACAATCTCACCGTCGCCGAGAACGTCGCGCTCGGCCTCGATGGACGAGAATCCTTCAAGGACATGTCGGCGCGGCTGGAGCAGGTGTCGAAGACTTACGGTCTGCCGCTCGATCCCAGGCGCGAGGTCTGGCAATTGTCGGTCGGCGAGCGCCAGCGCATCGAGATCGTCCGCGCCCTGATGCAGGACCCGAAATTCCTGATCCTGGACGAGCCCACCGCGGTGCTGACGCCGCAGGAGGCCGACCAGCTCTTCATCGTGCTGGAGCGCCTCAAGGCCGAAGGCCGCGCCATCCTCTATATCAGCCACAAGCTGGAAGAGGTGAAGCGCCTCTGCGACACTGCGACGATCCTGCGTGGCGGCAAGAAGGTCGAGACCTGCAATCCCAGGCTGGAGACCGCAGCTTCGCTCGCCCGCATGATGGTCGGCGGCGAGATCAAGGAAGTGAGGGCCCCCGCCGGCCGGAAGACCACGGTGCCGCGCCTCGTCGTCAACGATCTCTCGCTTGCGCCGGGCGAAGCGCACGGCGTGCGGCTCGAGCACATCTCGTTCGAGCTGAAGGGCGGCGAGATCCTCGGCATCGCCGGCGTCGCCGGCAACGGCCAGGACGAGCTCTTTGCCGCGCTCTCCGGCGAGCGGCTGTCCAAGGATCCCGGCACCGTGGTGATCGAAGGCATCGCTGCCGGCCATCTCTCGATCACGCAGCGGCGCAAGCTGGGCGCGGCTTTCGTGCCTGAGGAGCGGCTCGGCCACGGTACCGCGCCGCGCATGAAGCTCTCGGAGAACGCTCTGCTCACCGGGCACGCAGCGAGCGGCATGGTCCATCACGGCTTCATCGACACCGCGGCGACGCTGAAGACCGTCGACCGCGCGACCGAAACCTTTGATGTACGCAAGGCCAAGCGCGATCCCGAGGCCGCGAGCCTGTCCGGCGGCAATCTGCAAAAATTCATCGTGGGACGCGAGATCCTGCGCAATCCGGCGGTGCTGGTGGTGAGCCAGCCGACGTGGGGCGTCGATGCCGGCGCTGCCGCGGTGATCCGCCAGGCGCTGCTCGATCTCGCCACCGCGGGCGCCGCCGTGCTGGTGACCAGCCAGGATCTCGACGAGCTCGCCGAGATCGCCGACCGCATCGCTGTGATGTTCCACGGCCGGCTCTCGGCCCCGCTCGCAACGAGTGAAGCGACCCGCGAAAAGCTCGGCCTTCTCATGGGCGGTAGCAGCCTGGAGCCGAAGGAGGCCGCGCATGCAGTTGGTGCTTGAGAAGCGCGCCGAGCGCTCTGGCACGATCGCGCTGGTCTCGCCGCTGATCGCGATCGGCCTGACGATCGTCACCATGACCATCCTGTTCGCGATCCTCGGCAAGAATCCGCTGCTCGCGCTGCATGCCTATTTCGTCGCGCCTCTCACCGACGGCTATTCGCTGCAGGAGATCGCTGTGAAGGCGACGCCGCTGGTGATGATCGCGATCGGCCTGTCACTCTGTTATCTCGCCAATGCCTGGAACATCGGCGCCGAGGGGCAATTCCTGATCGGCGCGGTCGCCGGAAGCTGGATCGCGGTGAAGACGCAGGGCACCGATGCCGGCGCCTGGGTGCTGCCGGCCATGCTCGTGCTCGCGGCCGCCGCCGGCGCGCTGTACGCGCTGATCCCGGCGATCTGCAAGGTGAAGTTTGGCGCCAGCGAGATCCTGACCAGCCTGATGCTGGTCTATGTCGCCGATCTCTTTCTCGACTATCTCGTGCGCGGCCCCTGGCGCGATCCGCACGGCTTCAATTTCCCGACCACCGCGGAGTTCGATCCGGTCGCAACCGTTCCGCTGCTGATCGAAGGCGGGCGGCTGCATCTCGGCTCGATCATCGCGCTGCTCGTCGTCGCGGCGGCCGCGATCCTGCTCGGGCGCACCATCAAGGGTTTCGAGATCCGCGTGGTCGGCGCCGCCCCACGCGCAGCACGGTTCGGCGGCTTCAATGCCAACCAGCTGATCATCCTGACCTTCGCGGTTTCCGGCGCGCTGGCGGGCCTTGCCGGCATCATCGAGGTCGCCGGTCCCGTCGGGCATCTCCAGCCCGGCATCTCGCCGGGCTACGGCTTCACCGCGATCATCGTCGCGTTTCTCGGCCGGCTGAACCCGCTTGGAATATTAATTGCAGGCCTTTTTCTCGCACTGACCTTTATCGGCGGCGAGCAGGCGCAGATCGCGATGAAGATCCCGTTGGATGTGACCAAGGTGTTTCAGGGCATTCTGCTGTTCTACGTGCTCGCCTGCGACTCCCTCATTCTCTACCGCTTCAAGCTGGCGTTCCCGAACCGACAGGTGACCCGTGGAGCTGGTTGAAGCCATCATCCTCGCGGTGCTCGCCGCGTCGACGCCGCTCTTGATCGCCGCGACCGGCGAGCTCGTGACCGAGCGCTCCGGCGTGCTCAATCTCGGCGTCGAAGGCATGATGATCGTCGGCGCAGCCTGTGGTTTTGCCGGCGCCTGGCTGACCGGATCGATCTTCATCGGCGCACTGTTCGGCATCGTCGCGGGCACGCTGATGTCGCTGGTCTTCGCACTGATGGCGCTCGGGCTCGCGGTCAACCAGGTCGCGACGGGGCTCGCGCTGACCATTCTCGGCATCGGGCTGTCGGGTTTGATCGGCGCCGGCTTCGTCGGCGAGCGCATAACGCCGGCCGTGCATCTCTATATCCCCGGCCTCACCGATATTCCGCTGATCGGCCGCGTGCTGTTCGGCGAGGACGGCTTCGTCTATTTCTCCGTCGCGCTGATCATCGGCGTCTGGTGGTTTCTGTACCGCACGCGAGCGGGATTGATCCTGCGCGCCTGCGGCGACAATCACGTCTCCGCGCATGCGCTCGGCTATCCCGTGCTGCGCATCCGCACCTTCGCCGTGATGTTCGGCGGCGCCTGCGCTGGCCTTGCCGGCGCTTATCTGCCGCTCGCCTATACGCCGTTCTTCATTCCCGGCATGACTGCCGGCCGCGGCTGGATCGCGCTGGCGCTGGTGGTGTTCGCGTCCTGGCGGCCGGGCCGGCTCGTGGTCGGCGCCTATCTGTTCGGTGCGGTGACGATCCTGCAACTGCACGCGCAGGGCTGGGGCGTCGGCATTCCCTCGCAATTCATGTCGGCGCTGCCTTACCTCGCGACCGTCATCGTGCTGGTCCTGCTCTCCCGCGCGCGCACCGGCGGCTCGACCGCGCCGGCCGCGCTCGGCACCGTGTTCGTGCCTGACCGCTGAGTTTCATTTCCGCGGCGTGTGCGATGGGGCGCGCACGTTGCGGATCGTGGCTTTCCCCTGATGTTTGGAGATTGATGATGAGGAAATCACTTCTTGCGCTGGCTTCCGGCCTTTTGCTTGCCGGGAGCATCAGCGCAGCCTCCGCCGCCGACAAGCTGAAGGTCGGCTTCATTTACCTGGGCCCGATCGGAGACCTCGGCTGGACCTACCAGCATGACGTCGGCCGCCAGGCGCTGGTGAAGGAATTGGGCGACAAGATCGAGACCACCTATCTCGAGAACGTGCCCGAAGGCCCCGACGCCGAGCGCGCCATCGAGCAGCTCGTCCGCGCCGGCAACAAGCTGATCTTCACGACGTCGTTCGGCTACATGGACCCGACGCTGAAGGTCGCCAAGAAGTATCCGAACGTGCATTTCGAGCACGCCACCGGCTACAAGCGCGACAAGAACATGTCGACCTATTCGGCCAAGTGGTACCAGGGCCGCTACATCCAGGGCCTGATCGCGGCCAAGATGTCGAAGTCCGGGGTGCTCGGCTATATCGGCTCGTTCCCGATTCCGGAGGTCGTCTCCGGCATCAACGCGACGATCCTGGCGGCGCAGACCATCAACCCGAACATCAAGGTCAAGATCATCTGGGCCAACACTTGGTTCGACCCGGGCAAGGAAGCCGACGCCGCCAAGGCGCTGATCGACCAGGGCGCCGACGTGATCATGCAGCACACGGATTCGCCGGCCGCCATGCAGATCGCCAGCGAGCGCGGCAAGCTCGCCTTCGGCCAGGATTCCGAGATGATCAAGTTCGGGCCCAAGACCCAGCTGACCTCGATCCTCGACACCTGGGGCCCCTACTACATCGAGCGCGTCAAGGCCGAGCTCGCCGGAACCTGGAAGTCCGAGGACACTTGGGGCGGCCTCGACAGCCACATGTTCGCGATGGCGCCCTATACGAACATGCCCGACGACGTGAAGAAGATGGCCGAGGATGCCCAGGCCGCGATCACCGCAGGCAAGCTGCATCCGTTCAAGTGCCCGGTCATTGGGCAGGACGGCAAGGAGGTCGAGTGCAAGGGCGGCGCCAATCTCGCTGACGGCCAGATCCTCGGCATGAATTTCTATGTGAAGGGCATCGACGACAAGCTGCCGGGCAAGTAGCACGCTTCTTGCATTGCCTAAATCACCTGCTCCTCCCGGAGGAGGTTCGGAGGGGGTGGCCAGAAGCACCCGGCACTTGTGGTCGCCCCCTCTTTCAATTTTCGGTCCGATTATCCCGCCTGCATGGCCCGCGCCGCCGAACTGTGGCGGCGGATGAGGTCAGCGACATCCAGGCCCGGGATCGCGCCGTCGATCACCGCCCATTGCCCCGCCACCATGACCCGGTCGGCCCGATGCGCCCCGCACAGCACCAGCGCGGCCAGGGGATCGCCATGGCCGGAGAAGCGCAGCTCGTCGAGCTTGAACAGCGCCAGGTCCGCCGCCTTGCCGACCGCGATCTCGCCGAGCTCGGGACGGCCGACGCAGGCTGCCGAGCCCCTGGTCGCCCAGCGCAGCGCATCCTTGTGGCTGACTTTCGTCACCCCGTAGCGCGCCCGCTGCAGCAGGAAGGCCGCACGCACCTCCTGCATCAGGTTCGATCCGTCGTTCGAGGCCGAGCCGTCGACCCCGATACCGATGCCGACGCCGGCCTCCTCCATCTCGCACACCGGGCAGCAGCCGGACGCCAGCAGCTGGTTGCTGCAGGCACAGTGGCTGACGGTCGTCCCGGCCTTGCCGAGCCGCCTCATCTCGTCCGGATTGAAGAAGATTCCGTGGGCGAGCCAGGTCCGCGCATTGAGCCAGCCGCATTGCTCGAGATAGTCGAGCGGACGGCAGCCATACATCTCTTGACAGAATCTGTTCTCGTCCTCGGTCTCGGCGAGATGGGTGTGCAGGCGCACGTCGAGCTCGTCGGCGAGATCGGCGGTGGCGCGCATCAACGACGTCGTCACCGAGAACGGCGAGCACGGCGCCAGCGCGATCTGCACCATCGCATCCGCGCCGCGCTGGTGATACTTGCTTACCACGCGCGCGCTGTCGGCGAGGATCGTGTCCTCGTCCTGCACGACGCTGTCGGGCGGCAGCCCACCGTCACGCTGCGACAGGTTCATCGAGCCGCGCGTGAGCAGCACGCGCATGCCGAGCCGCTTTGCGACGCCGACCTCGATATCGACGGACTCCTCGAGCCCCGCCGGGAAGACATAGTGATGATCGGTCGTGGTGGTGCAGCCCGACAGCAGCAGCTCGGACATCGCCACGGTGACGCCGAGTTCCAGCCGCTCCGGCGTCAGCGTCGCCCACACCGGATAGAGCGCCTGGAGCCAGGGAAACAGCTCGCGGTCCATTGCCGCAGGCAGCGCGCGCGTCAGCGTCTGGTAGAAGTGATGATGCGTGTTGATGAGGCCGGGCAGGACGACGTGCTCGCCCGCATCGAACACCGCGACGTCAGCGGTTGCAGGCGTGCCGCCGGCCGGCACGAGCTCGACGATCCGGCCATCCCTGACCACGATCCCGCGCTCGGCGCCGTCGGCGAGGATGGCCAGCGGATCCCTGATCCAGATTGGCTTTGCATCGCTCATGAGCCTGCTTCTCCCCACATCTGCGGACGCCAGTCCTGCAAGCCGGACGCCAGTCCGAACACGTTCATGCCATGACTTTGCTTGTTGCGACTTGGCTCCGGTCTTGCAAGACTCTATCGCACGATTCACCGGCGGAAGCTCTTGGCGCAGCCATGGATTTGAATACCATCACAGCGGTCGCCCATCCGCAAACGCGCGCGCAGCTGCCCGTTTGGACGCCAGGTGATGCTTGGCTCGCAGGCGGCACCTGGCTGTTCTCGGAGCCGCAAGCGCACCTCACGCGGCTCATTGATCTCACCGATCTGAAATGGCCTGCGCTGACGATCACGGATAGCCACCTCTCCATCGCCGCCACCTGCACCGTCGCGCAGATCGATGGGCTCACCTGTCCGCCCGACTGGCTCGCTGCGCCGCTGATCAACCAGTGCTGCCGCGCCTTCCTTGCATCGTTCAAGATCTGGAAGACGGCGACCGTCGGCGGCAATCTCTGCATGTCGTTGCCGGCTGGACCGATGATTTCCCTCACCTCCGCGCTCGACGGCGTCTGCACCATCTGGAAGGCCGGCGGCGGCGAGCAGAAGATTCCGGTCATCGATTTCGTCACCGGCAACCAGCGCAATCGCCTGACGCCGGGCGACCTGCTCAGGCAGATCGACATCCCGATCGCGGCCTTGAGGCGCCGCACGGCGTTTCGCCAGATCTCGCTGGCGCCGGTCGGCCGCTCGGCGGTGCTCCTCATCGGCAGCCTCGATGGCGATGGCACGCTGGCGCTAACGGTCACCGCATCGACGGTGCGACCGATCCGATTGTCGTTCCCCACGCCGCCCGATGCGAACGCGCTGCGCGATTCGATCATGCAGCAGATCACCGATGACCTCTACCACACCGACATCCACGGCAAGCCGCTCTGGCGCAAGCACATGACGTTGCGGCTCGCCGAGGAGATCCGCGGCGAGCTCCTGGGGGCAACATCATGAGCTTCGAGGTCAATGGAACGAGGTTCGCGCAGGAGCCGCGCGCCGGTCAGTGCCTGCGCACGTTCCTGCGCGAGCTCGGCCATTTCGGCGTGAAAAAGGGCTGCGACGCCGGCGATTGCGGCGCCTGCACCGTGCTGCTCGACGGCGAGCCGGTGCATAGCTGCCTGATCCCGGCGTTCCGCGCCGAGGGGCGCACCGTCACCACGATCGAGGGTCTCGGCGGCGACCATGGCGCGCATCCGATGCAGCAGGCTTTCCTCGATGCGCAAGGCTTCCAGTGCGGCTTCTGCACCGCCGGCATGATCCTGACCTGTGCCTCGCTGAACCAGGCCCAGCGCACCGACCTCGGCGCGGCGCTGAAGGGCAATATCTGCCGCTGCACCGGCTATCGCGCGATCGAGGACGCACTGCTCGGCAAGTCCAATGTCGAGGAGAGTGTCGAGGCCGGCGCCGCCTTCGGCCGCAGCCTGCCGGCTCCCGCAGGTCCGGATGTCGTGCGCGGCAAAGCGCGCTACACGTTCGACACGCAGATCGATGGCCTGCTGCATATCAAGCTGCTGCGCTCGCCTCACGCGCACGCGAGAATCGTCGCGATCGACAAGTCTGCGGCCCTGAGCGTTCCCGGTGTGCACGCGGTGCTGACGCATGAGGACGCACCGTCCGTCCTGATCTCGACCGCGCGACACGAGAAGGACTGGATGGACCCCGAGGACACCCGCGTCCTCGACGACGTCGTGCGCTTCATCGGACAGAGAGTCGCCGCGGTCGTGGCCGAGAGCGAGGGCGCGGCCGAGGAAGCTTGCCGCCGGCTCAAGGTCGAGTACGAGATCCTGCCGGCGCTGATCGATCCGGAGCAGGCGATGGCGCCGGGTGCGCCGATCATTCATCCCGACCGCACCACGGCGGACCGCATCGCCGACGCCCAGCGCAATCTGGCGGCCGAGACACACGGCGAGTACGGCGATGTCGCGGCGGCGCTCGCGACATCCGCCGTCACCTTTGAGGCCACCTTCCACAGCCATCGCGTGCAGCATGCCGCGCTGGAGACCCATGGCGGTCTCGCCTGGCTCGACGACGCCGGCATTCTCAATGTCCGTACCTCGACACAGGTGCCGTTCCTGACCCGGCGCGCGCTGTCCGACATCTTCGAGCTTCCGATGGACAAGGTCCGCGTGTTCTGCGAACGCGTCGGCGGCGGGTTTGGAGGCAAGCAGGAGATGTTCGTCGAGGACATCCTTGCGCTCGCCGCGCTCAGGACCGGGCGGGCGGTGAAGCTGGAGCTCACCCGCGAGGAGCAGTTCATCGCGACCTCGACGCGACATCCGATGCGGGTCCACATCAAGGCCGGCGCCGATGCCGATGGCAAGCTCACCGCGCTCCAGCTCGACGTGCTCTCCAACACCGGCGCTTACGGCAATCACGCCGGTCCGGTCATGTTCCACTCGCTGTCCGAATCCATCGCAGTCTACAATTGCCCGAACAAGCGGGTGGACGGCTACGCCGTCTACACCAACACGGTGCCGGCGGGCGCATTTCGCGGCTATGGCCTGCCGCAGACGCTGATCGCGATCGAGGCCGCGATCGACGAGCTGGCGAAGCAGCTCGGCATCAGCCCCTACGAGATGCGCCGGCGCAACATCGTCCGGTTGGGCGATCCCATGCTGTCGCCGCCGCCGTCCGAATTTCACGACGTGCTCTATGGCTCCTATGGGCTCGACCAATGCATCGACCTCGTCGAGCGCGCGATGCAGGCGGATGGCCCGCAGCCGGAGCTCTCGCCGGAATGGCTGATCGGCGACGGCGTCGCGCTGACCATGATCGACACCGTGCCGCCCGCCGGCCACATCGCGGATGCGACGATCGCGCTCAACGACGACGGCGGCTTCGACCTCACCGTCGGCACCGCCGAGTTCGGCAACGGCACCAGCACCGTCCACCGCCAGATCGCGGCGACCATTCTGGCGACCACCGTCGACAGGATTTTCCTGCGCCAGTCCGACACCGCCCATGGCGGCCACGACACCGGCGCCTATGGCAGCGCCGGCACCTTCGTCGCCGGCAAGGCGACGCAGGCCGCCGCCACGCAGCTTGCGACCGAACTAAAGGCTGCGGCCGCGGCCGCCTGGCTTTGCGATGTCGGTGGTTGCACGCTCGAGGGCGAGACAGTCGTCAGCGGCGTGCGCCGGATGTCCTTTGTTGAATTGGCCAAGCTTGCGCGCGAACGCGGCCAGCCGCTCACAGGCAGCGGCAATTCGGGCGGCACGCCGCGCTCGGTCGGCTTCAACGTGCAGGGCTTTCGCGTCGCGGTGAACAAGGGGACCGGCGAGCTCAGGATTCTCAGGAGCGTGCAGGCCGCGGATGCCGGAATCGTCGCCAATCCCATGCAGTGCCGCGGCCAGGTCGAGGGCGGCGTGGCGCAAGCGCTCGGTGCTGCGCTCTACGAGGAGATGGTGATCGACGAAGGCGGCCGCGTCACCAATCCGAAGTTCCGCGACTACCACCTGCCCTCCTTCGCCGACGTTCCGCGCACAGAGGTGTTGTTCGCGGAGACGTCGGATACGATCGGCCCGCTTGGCGCCAAGTCGATGAGCGAGAGTCCGTACAATCCGGTCGCTGCGGCACTCGGCAATGCGATCGCGGACGCCACCGGCATCCGCTTCACCGCGCCGCCCTTCAAGCCGGACCGGTTGTTTCCGGCGCTACACGAGAAGTTCGGCAGCTAGCTGCCGCGATAGGTCGCGTAGCTCCAGGGCGTCACCAGCAGCGGCACGTGGTAGTGATTTTCCGGCTCGCTGACGGCGAAGCGCAGCGGGATCTCGTCGAGGAACGGCGGGTCCGACAGCGGCACGTTGCGCTCGGCGTAATATTTGGCGACGCTGAAGCGAAGCTCGTAGCGACCGATCGGCAGTGGGCGGCCGCCGATCAGCGGCTGATCGGTACGGCCATCTGCGTTCGTGACGGTCCGCGCGATGATGCGGTTTTCGCCTAGCGCGGAGAGCTCGACGAGCTCCACCGGGATGCCGGGCGCGGGCTTGCCGGCGTGGTTGTCCAGCACATGCGTGGAGAGGCGCCCGTGCACCTTCAGCCTGTCGTCGGCGACGACGAGCTGATCGAGCCGCAGCGCCGAGATACGGCCAATCTCCTCGATCGCGCGACGCGTCTCGGTCTTGGCGATGTTGAGGAGCCGCGTCTCGAAATCGCGCAGCACGGAATCCTTGGTGTGACGCCGCACGCAGACGATATAGGGGAAGCCGAACTTCTCGCGGTACGCGTTGTTGACGCGCTCGAACGCGGCGTATTCGGCATCCGACAGCCGGTCGAGGCCGGCGCTGTTCTGCTCGTCGGTCGATTCCGCCGTGAGGCCCGCCGCGCGCTGGGTCTTGTTGGCGAGATCCGGATGCGCGCGGATCAGCGCGAGCTGCACGTCGGGCTCGGCAGCCTGGATCGCCGCCATCAGCGCGGCGTGCAATTGATTGATGCCGGTGAACGGTCGCTGCGCCGCGATTTTCTCGGCGATCCACGGCGAGTATTCGACGACGTTGGCGAGGGCGGCGACGAAATCTGCCTTGCTTGCAGCATTGAGATCGGCGAGCGAAATCTGCGACATCACACCTTCATCCGATCTCGAACGCATCGGCCGCGAGATGCGCATGCTTGTCGTGCCAATGCTGCGCGATCTGCAGCCGGGTCGGCACCCAGACGCGCTCGTGCTTGCCGATGTAATCCAGGAAGCGGATCAGCCCCGCAGCACGGCCGGGCCGACCGGCGAGACGGCAATGCAGGCCGACCGACATCATCTTCGGCGCGGTCTGCCCTTCCGCATAGAGCACGTCGAAGGCGTCCTTCAGGTAGGTGTAGAACTGCTCGCCTTCGGCAAAGCCCTGCGGGTTGATGAACCGCATGTCGTTGGCATCTAGCGTATAGGGAATGATGAGCTGCTTGCCCTTCGCACCCTTGACCCAATAGGGCAGATCGTCGGCATAGGAGTCGCAGAGATAGAGGAAGCCGCCCTCCTCCATCAGCAGCCGATTGGTGTTGATCGAGGAGCGCCCGGTGTACCAGCCGAGCGGCCGTGCGCCGGTCGCCTCGGTATGGACGCGAATGGACTCGGCGATCTCGGCGCGCTCCTGCGCCTCGGTCATGTCCTTGTGCTCGATCCATTTCAGGCTGTGGCTGGCGATGTCCCAGCCCGCCTCCTTCATGGCAGCTACGATTTCCGGATTGCGCTTGAGCGCAGTGGCGACGCCGAACACGGTGGTCGGCCACTTCCGTTCATTGAACATCCGCCACAGCCGCCAGAAGCCGGCGCGCGAGCCATATTCGAACATGGATTCGATGTTGGCGTGGCGCTGGCCCGGCCAGGGCTGTGCGCCGAGCACGTCGGACAGGAACGCTTCCGAGGCGCGGTCGCCGTGCAGGATGTTGTTCTCGCCGCCTTCCTCGAAATTGACGACGAACTGCACCGCGACCCGCGCGTTATCAGGCCATTGCGGATGCGGCGGGTTGCGGCCGTAACCGCGGAGATCGCGCGGGTAGCGGGCGTCAGTCACTCAGACTTCCTCGAAGCGGATCGGCAGCGCGCCCTTCCACAGCACGCTCTTGCCCAGCGTCGCCAGGTTCTCCAGCCCCGAGGTCACGGTGATGAAGTGGTTGCCGGCGAGCTGGCCCATCTTGCTGGCGAAGCTCACGCCGCCATAGGCCATCAGGATCTCGGTCTCGCTGATGCCGCCGGGATAGAGGATGATCTGGCCCGGCGCGGGATAGCTGGTGTGGTTCTCGTAGCCGACGCCGAAATCGAGGTCGCCGAGCGGCATCCAGACCGCCTCGCCGCTCCAGCGCACATGGATGATGTGGCTTTCGAACGGCATGGCCTTGCGGAACGCGGCAACGGTCTTGGGTGCTGCCTGCTCCTCGAAGCGGGCATCGAAGGTGTAGTCGCCTGCGCGGATAACGAGTTTGCTCATCTCATCTCTCTGGATCGGGGGCGATGCGCCCCGCGGGGAACTTTCAGCAAAAAGCACTCCATCGGGCTTCGCGCAAGGGCGAAGCCGCATCACCTGCGGTCGTAGGACCAGCCGAAAATGCCGCTCCGCCGCACCTCCGGCTCCGGCTCGGCGGCTGCCGCGGGCGGCGCCTCCTTCAGTTCCGCCTGAGGCGGTGGCGGAGGCGGTGCCGGCAGGTTCTCGCATTTCATGGAATAGACCAGCTTGCCGTCCGCGGTCCGCCCGATCGGCGCGCAGGGATCCGGATGCGCCGCCGAACTCTTCGGCGTAGGTTTGACCTGCGCGGCCGCCGGCGCGGCGATCAGGAGAAGGACCAGCAGATATTTCGACATCGTTGTCGCCTGGAAAGCCAATTCACCCCATTGAACCGGATTGCGGCGGGCAAGTCCATCGGCGCCGTGGACCGGTTGCCGAATATTTAGCCGGGACCAAAAAATTTGCTCGCTCCAACGTGATGGCGGCGCCGCTGATATTCGGCAAACCACATCGCCATGTCAGCCGCGACGACGACAACATCTCTCACAGCCGGAGCGTCGTCACGGGAGAAACAACGATGCAAAAGTCCTTCGCTTTTCTCGGCGCCATGCTGATTGCCGCCGTCACCGTCCAGACCGCCGCCGCAAGCGACCGCCACCACGCTCGCAAAGCGCAACCCGCTCCCATCACTCAATCGGTACGCGACTCCAATGCCGCACTCTGGCCGTCGCAGCCGACCGCGCCCGACTGGTCGCGCTATTCCAATGGCGCGATGTCGGCACCGGCGGGACGGTGATACGCGAAGCGTAGAGCACAACGGCTTCGACATCGTCATTGCTGGACCGTCATCCTGAGGTGCGAGTGATGGGGCGCGGAGCGCCCCATCGGGAGCCTCGAAGGATGCACGGCCGAGATGCAGCCGGGCCGTCGCCCTTCGAGGCTTGCTCTGCAGCGCTACGCGCAGCAGAGCGCGCACCTCAGGGTGACGGTTCATGGCGCGTTGAACTCTCGAACAAGAGACACGCCTCCGCATCCTCGCGGCTGATTTCGCCCGAGCTTTGCTTCATCTTTCCACCCTCTTGTCCAAGAGGGCGCAGGGAAGGCCGGGTGCCGGCTGACACCCGCGGTCCGCTGCGCAAAAATGTAGCGCAAAAGAACCGCACAGCAGCATACAGGTCAAGCCCAACACACGGCCTTCCCTGCGCGATGGTCAGACGGCTTATGCCGTGCTCTCCCGGGAGCCGAGTTCGTTCTGGCCTCCCTCACCCCAGCGAAATTCGCCGGCGCCGCGCCGGTTGACGCGATCACCGCCTCCGCTAAGGCTTGACCGTAGCAACGACGGCCAGGACCACACGGTTTTGCCGTACGCACGGTCCGCCATTTCGCCGCAGTTTTCCCAGCCCTGTCGACGGAGCCGGAAACTTGACGACGAGACGAACCTGACAGTGCCGTTCGTCCGCACGAAGCCTTGGGGCTCACGGAGAGCAATCCGCCCTGCCCTCGAGCTCTCGCGCCCGACGCTGCCGCGTCCACCGCAAGCCCGGCTCGCGACAATGACGACCTCATGATCGCCCCTCAAGGATGAGCCGGGATGGGCCACACATACGACAAATCCGAATTTCGATAAAGCGGAATATTTTCGCCGACCGGGATTGACAGCCGGGCGACACAATTCGGTCCCGTAGCCCGGATGGAACTACAAGAGCAAGGAAGCAACAAAAAAGGCGGCGCAAAGCACCGCCCTTCTGCAAAATCCGGAAGTGGATCTGACCGACGAACTACGGCCGCTCGATACGACCGGTATCAGTAGCCCGGATCGTAATAATAGGGACTGCCGCCGTAGTAGCCCTGGCCGCCGTAGTAAGGACGCGGGCCGTAATAATAGCGGTTCTCATAATAGTCGCGGCGCCGCTGCTCGGCGATCACTCCGCCGATGATGCCCGCCGCTGCGCCCATGAAGGCGAGACCTGCGGCGTTCGGTCCACGCCGGTAGTAGTGGCGACGACGGGCTGCGCTGAAATCAGTGACGTCGGAGGAGGCCTGACCTGCGTTTGCGGACGCCGCCTGTGCCGGCCGAGGGGCTGCCGCAGCCGAGGGCGATACCGAGGTTGCGAGCAGCGCCAGGCCAGCGCACGCGGCCAGGACGGTGTTGCGGCCGGCTGCGGAAATCACGAGTCTGCTCATTTTGACCTTCCTCTGTTTTCGCCCAAACACATCCATGCAAACCGTCCGTAACGCCCAAACCGCTGAATTGGTTTCATGATCGCGGCGATCTGCCACGCTTTGAACGATTGTAAACCGAACGATCCGATCCAGCTTGCGCCACTCAACCTGAGCGGATAATGAACAGCCGCGCCGTTTTTCGGTCGCCGTAAGCGTTCACGTGAACCAACGCATCAACCGACGCCGTCGGGATCGATGCCAATTTTGGGGTTCAACGTGACTGACGCGTCCTATTCTTCAAGAGAAATCAGATGATTGCGATTCGCAAACTGCCGGCGCGCTGTGCGCCGATCGTGATGCCATTCGTGCTGTCCATCCTCATGACAGCCGTGGTGTCGGTCATTTCGACGCTGCGGAGCCTCGGCGCAACGCCGGCGTTCCTGGCCACCTGGCCCGGCGCCTGGGGGCTGTCATGGCTCGTCGCCTTCCCGACGCTGCTCGTGGTGCTGCCGCTGGTCCGCCGGATCGTGGCCTGCCTCGTCGCGTCCCCGTCCCAACCAGGTCGATAGAAGGCGCGGACGGCGGCGCACGCAGCCCGCCGTCCCGCCTCAACGCTTTACGACAACGCCCCCAGCACGCCGCGCGTCGCCTTGTCGATCTCCTCGACATAGCGGCGGCGGGCGAAGGTCTCGGTGAGGAAGCCGACCACCTTGCGGCTGTCGGTGGAATCGACCACCGCCAGCATCTCCGCTTCCGCTTCGTCGAACACCGCCATCGCGGATTTCACGTTCATTTCCGGAATCAGCACGATGTCGATCAGGCGGGCGAGCTCGATCACCTGGATGTCGTCGGCGATGGTGTCGAGATCGCTGGAGTACAGGTCGGGCAGCAGGACGAGGCCGACATATTCGTCCGCGTTGTTGACGATGACGATACCGGGCCGCGACCCCAGCGCGAATTCGCGGCGCACAGCCGCGATCGTCGTCGTCGACGGCACCTTGCCGACGTCGGAGCGCATCAGCCGCTCGACGGTGAGGTTGCGCAGCCAGCCGACGTCGTTGGCGCTGCGGATGGTCTCGCCGCGCAGATGCAGGCGCCAGGTCGAGAAGGAGTGGCCGAACATGAAGCGCACGCAGATCGAGGTGACGATGCAGCCGGCCAGCACCACGGCGGTGACGTCGACATTGCGGGTCATCTCGAGCACGAGGAACGACATCGTCAGGGGCCCACCGACGATGGCGACGCCGAGCGTCGCCATGCCCGTCAGCATCGCCACCAGCGGATCGATCACGAAGTTCGGACTGATCAGTTCCAGCAGCTCGGCGAAGAATTTTCCGATCAGGCTGCCGACGAACAGCGAGGCGAAGAACAGGCCGCCGCGGAAGCCCGAGGCCAGCGAGATCAGGCACGCGGTCACCTTCAGGGCGATAATCAGCGCGATCAGGCCGATCGTCATGTCGTGAAACAGATCGAGCACCATGGCGCCGTGGCCGGCCGCCAGCACCTGCGGCGTGACAATCGCAAAGCCGCCGACGATGAGGCCGCCGAACACCGGACGCAGCCAGACCGGCAGCCAGGCGAACAGACGCTCGAACATCGGCGAGGAACGCATCACGGCAATGCCGACGCCGCTGGTGATGAGGGCGAGCCCGATCAGCGCCAGATATTGCTCGACGCCGACGGCGCTGACCTTGGGTATCTCCAATGAATACGGCGCGCCGCCGAGCCATTGCGCGGTCAGCGCGCCGGCGAGCGAGGCCGCCAGGATCGGCGCGGCGCTGCCGACCGAATAGACGCCGACGATCAGTTCGCAGGCGTAGAAGGCGCCGGTGATCGGCGCACCGAACGCGGCTGCAATCGCGGCGGCCGCACCGCAGCCGACCATCAGGCGCAGATCGTTGCGGCGCAGATTGAAGAACTTGCCGAGCAGCGAGGCGATGCCGGAGCCGATCTGGGTATAGCCGGCCTCGAGGCCGACCGACGCACCGCAGCCGTTGGAGATCAGCGTCTGGCTCGACACCACCACGCTGTCGCGCATCGAGAGATTGCCGCCGCGCAGCGCGTTGGCCTCGATAGGGTCGACCGCGTTGGAGATCTTCATCCGCCGCCGCGACCATTCCATGATGCCGAGCGCCAACCCGCCGAGCGCAGGTGCGAGCAGCGCGGCCCAAGGGCTCACGCGCGCATTGGCCGAGAGGCGAACGTCGACGGGAATGCCGTAGATCACCACATGGGCGATCTGCGCGATCTCGGCCATCAGCGTCACGACGGCGCCGGCGAGCGTACCGATCACGAGCGCCAGCGGGATCAGGTAGAACTCGTTGCTGCGCAGCAGCGCGCGCAGCCGAACCATGGTGCGGTTGGTTCCCTTGCGATCGACGAGATGCCTGATCCGTACGAACACCTTTTGCCCGCCCTACCCTTCCGACAGGCCGTAGCCGGCCATGCGCTGGCGGACCCGTTCGATCTCGTCACTGGAAAGCAGCGGCGGTTGTCCGATCTGAAGACAGCCGTGATATTGCCGCGCCAGCGTCTCGACCTCGACGGCGAGCCACATCGCCTTGTCCAGCGTCTTGCCGATCGCGATCATGCCGTGATGGTCGAGCAGGCAGGCGAGCCGTCCCTCCAGCGCCCGCACCGCATGTTCGGACAGTTCCTCCGTTCCGAAGGTGGCATAGGGCGCGCAGCGGATGCTGTCGCCGCCGGCAGCAGCAATCATGTAGTGCACGGGCGGGATCGCCATGCCCATGATCGCCAGGATGGTGCAATAGGTCGGATGGGCGTGGACGACGGCGTTGACGTCGGGCCGCGACTTCAGGATGTCGCGATGGAAACGCCACTCGCTGGACGGCTTTTGCTGGCGCGCGTGCGAGCCGTCCATCGCCATGAACACGATCTGGTCCGGCGTCATGGCGTCATAGGGCACGCTGGTCGGCGTGACCAGAAGCCCGTCCGCATGCCGGACACTGATATTGCCTGAGGTACCCTGGTTGATGCCGAGCGCGTTCATGCGGCGACAGGCGTCGATGATGGCCTGTCTCTTGGCGAGCTCGTCCGCTGTCATCGACATCCCGATTTCCTGGCGCTGGTGAAGGGGGAAGTACGTCAAAGCAACATGGCAGTGCAAGCGAAAGCGACCGGTCCGCCCACCATCCGGACGGCGCGCGCGCTCTTTCTCGAAATAGACCGTAAAATCAACGAATTAACAGATTGTCGCAGGGCCTACGCCAGGCTCGCCCGGACAGCCGCGACGCCGTTGATCACGAACTGCACCGAATAGGCCGCGAGCAGCATGCCGAGCACACGCGAGAGCACCGCGTTTCCGGTGCGCCCGAGGGTGCGGGCGATCAGGCCCGCGGAGAGAAAGCAGAGCATGCAGAGCAGGCAAACCGCGAGCACGATCGCGATGATGATCACAAGCCTCGCACCGTAGCCGGCGTCGCCCGACAGGAGCAGCGTGGTCGCGATCGCGCCGGGGCCGGCCATCATGGGGATGGCCAGGGGAAACACCGCGACGTCGGACGCGTGCTCCGAGGTCGCCTTGTCGGCCTCGCGGGCCTCGCGATGCGGACGATCGCCGAAGATCATCTGGTAGGAGACGCCGAACAGCAGCAGCCCGCCGGCGATCTGGAAGGCGGGGATGCCGATCCCGAGCTGGCGCAGCAGCCAGTTTCCGACCAGCGCGATCACGACCAGGATCGAGGCCGCGATCAGCGGCGCGCGCAGCGCGATCGTCCGCTTGACCTTGTCGGGCATGCCGGAGGTCGCGGCCAGGAACGCCGGCGCAAGGCCGACCGGATCGACCACCAGCAGCAGCGTCACGAAGGCGGACAGGGCGAAGTCGAGCATTGGAAAGCGTCTCTGGCGTAGCTCAGGCAGGAAGCCATAGCGGCTCGCGGCCGCCTTCGCGAGGAACATTTGCCGATCCCGACTCTTGATCGCCTGAGGATCGAGGAAGGGCATCCCTTCCCGTGTCATCTCGAGAGGAGGACCAATGGCCAAACGAGCGAAGAAACGCACGAGCAAGAAGACCGCGGCGCGCCGGCCGCGTCAGGCGCCGAAGATGCTCAGCGACCTGTTCCTGGCAACGCTGAAGGACATCTATTTCGCCGAGAACAAGATCATCAAGACCCTGCCCAAGATGGCCAAGGCCGCGCAGTCGAAGGACCTCACCGCTGCCTTCAACAAGCATCTGCGCGAGACCCAGGGTCAGGTCAAGCGTCTCGACCAGATCTTCAAGATGCTGGGCAAGCCCGCACGCGGCAAGCCCTGCGAGGCCATCAACGGCATCGCGGACGAGGGCGCCGAGATCATGAAGGAGTTCAAGGGAGCCCCCGCCCTCGACGCCGGCCTGCTCGCAGCGGCGCAATCGGTCGAGCATTACGAGATCTCCCGCTACGGCACGCTGCGCACCTGGGCCGAGGAGCTCGGCATGCGGGACGCAGCAAGGCTGCTCCAGGAGACGCTGGACGAGGAAGAGGCGACCGATCGCTCGCTGACGGAGCTTGCCACCTCCGTCATCAACCTCGAAGCGGAAGACGAGTATCGCGCCGCTGCCTGATGCCGCGCTGCGCCGCACGACAGAACGCCGCGGCCGAGCCGCGGCGTTCGCTTGTTGGATCGCACGATGGCGCATGGCACGTCAGCGCCACTGCACTGGATTTCCCGGGAACCAGCCCCATATGCAGGCTTTCCCAGCCCCGAGTCCGCATCATGCAACCCAAAAATCCCCTCGACTGGATGCTGTCCGAAGCCCTGGACTCGCTGACCCGCGCCGAACGGCTGCGGCACCAGTTCGGCCGCCAGGAAGCCTGCTGGGAGCCGCCGATCGACGTGCTCGAGACCGAGCATGAGCTTTTGATCCTGATCGCGCTTCCCGGCGTCAATCCGGACAATGTCGAGACGGTCATCCATGACGGCGTGCTCGTGATCTCCGGCCAGCGCACGCTGCCGCCTGAGCTTCGCAACGCCCGCATCCACCGCCTCGAGCTGCCGCAGGGGCGTTTTGAGCGCCGCATTGCATTGCCCCTCGGCCGCTACGCCATCAGCCGCTTCGTGATGGACGGCTGCGTCGCACTGCGCCTCGCCAAATCCTGAGGTCGATCATGGCCACCGAACAGATGAATAACGCACAGACCAATTCCCAAAACGGCTCGGACGTGAAGATCCCCGAGGACGCGCTGATCATCATTCCCGTGCGCGAGATGGTGCTGTTCCCCGGCGCCATCGCGCCGATCGCGATCGGCCGGGCGAAGTCCATCGCCGCCGCGCAGCAGGCGCTGCGCGAGCAGCGGCCGGTCGGCATCGTCCTGCAGCGCAGCCCCGAGATCGAGGAGCCCGGGCCGGACGATCTCTACCGGGTCGCCACCATCGCCAACATCGTGCGCTACATCACCGCGCCCGACGGCACACATCACATCGTCTGCCAAGGCGTGCAGCGCGCGCGCATCCTCGACTTCCTGCCGGGGGCGCCGTTCCCGGCCGCGCGGATCCAGCAGATCCCCGAGCCGACCACGAGCTCGCCCGAGATCGAGGCGCGGGCGCTGAACCTGCAGCGCCAGGCGATCGAGGCGATCGAGCTGCTGCCGCAAGCGCCGCCCGAGCTGGTTGGGATGTTCCAGGGCACCACCGCGCCCGGCGCGCTGGCGGACCTGGCGACGTCGTTCATGGACATCAAGCCGCAGGACAAGCAGGAGGTGCTGGAGACCATCGACCTCGCCTTGCGCGTCGAGAAGGTGTCGAAGCACCTGGCCGAGCGGCTGGAGGTGCTGCGCATCAGCAACGAGATCGGCCAGAAAACCCGCGCCACGTTCGACGAGCGGCAGCGCGAGGCGATCCTGCGCGAGCAGATGGCAACCATCCAGCGTCAGCTCGGCGAAGGCGACGGCAAGGCGGCCGAGGTCACCGAGCTGACCGCCGCCATCGCCAAGGCCAACATGCCGCCGGAAGCGGAGGCGCACGCCAAGAAGGAGCTGCGCCGCTACGAGCGCATGCCCGAGGCCGCCGGCGAAGCCGGCATGGTCCGCACCTATCTCGACTGGCTGATCGAGCTGCCCTGGGCGCTGCCCGCGGAGAAGCCGATCGACATCAAGGAGGCGCGGCGCATCCTGGACGCCGATCATTTCGGCCTGGAGAAGATCAAGAGCCGGATCATCGAATATCTGGCGGTGCGCAAGCTCGCCCCGCAGGGCAAGGCGCCGATCCTGTGCTTCGTCGGCCCGCCCGGCGTCGGCAAGACCTCGCTCGGCCAGTCCATCGCACGCGCGATGGATCGCCCCTTCGTGCGCGTCAGTCTCGGCGGCGTGCATGACGAAGCCGAGATCCGCGGTCACCGGCGCACCTATATCGGCGCGCTGCCCGGCAACATCATCCAGGGCATCAAGAAGGCGGGCAGCCGCAACTGCGTCATGATGCTGGACGAGATCGACAAGATGGGCCGTGGCGTGCAGGGCGATCCCTCCGCTGCCATGCTGGAGGTGCTCGACCCCGAGCAGAACGGGACGTTCCGGGACAATTACCTGGGCGTGCCCTTCGATCTGTCGCGCGTCGTCTTCATCGCGACCGCCAACATGCTGGACCAGATTCCGGGTCCGCTGCTGGACCGCATGGAGCTGATCAGCCTCGCCGGTTACACCGAGGACGAGAAGCTGGAGATCGCGCGGCGCTATCTGGTGCGACGGCAGCTGGAGGCCAATGGCCTCTCGGCCGAGCAAGCCGAGATCGAGCCGGAGGCCTTGAAGCTGATCGTCAAGGGCTACACCCGCGAAGCCGGCGTGCGCAACCTCGAGCGCGAGATCGGAAAAGTGTTCCGGCATGCCGCGGTGCAGGTCGCCGAAGGCACCGCTGCGAAGGTCGTGGTGACGACGAAGGACATCGGCACCGTGCTCGGCCAGCCGCGCTTCGAGGGCGAGATCGCGCAGCGCACCAGCATTCCGGGCGTGGCCACAGGCCTTGCCTGGACACCGGTCGGCGGCGACATCCTGTTCATCGAGGCCTCGCGCGTGCCCGGCCGCGGCGGCATGATCCTGACCGGCCAGCTCGGCGAGGTCATGCGCGAGAGCGTGCAGGCGGCGCTGACGCTGGTGAAGAGCAAGGCGCCGCAGCTCGGCATCGATCAGTCGGTGTTCGAGAAGAGCGACATCCACGTTCACGTCCCCGCGGGTGCAACCCCGAAGGACGGACCGAGCGCGGGTGTGGCGATGTTCACGGCGCTGACGTCCCTGCTCACCAACCGTACGGTGCGCAGCGACACCGCGATGACCGGCGAGATCTCGCTGCGCGGCCTGGTGCTGCCGGTCGGCGGCATCAAGGAGAAGGTGGTGGCTGCGGCCGCTGCCGGGCTGAAGCGGGTGATGCTGCCGGCGCGCAACAAGCGGGACTATGACGACATCCCGAAGAGCGCGCGGGACAACCTCGAATTCATCTGGCTTGAGCGCGTCGACGAGGCCATCGCCGCAGCGCTCGAGCCGGCGGAAGCCCAAGCCGGTGCGAAGGTCGAAGCGGCGGAGTGATGCGATGAAGAAACTGCTGGAGAAGGCCAAGAGATCGCGCAAGACGCAGCGGCTGCGCCAGCTGCTCGATCGCGCCATCGACCGGGTTCGCGATGCGCTCGCAGGCCCCGGGCCGCGGCTTCAGCCGATCCCGGTCCGGGTGAAGCGCCGCAAGGGTTGAGCCCCTCCGTCTCAAGCCCCCGCGGCTGCCCCAAATAAAAGGCCCCCTCGTTGCGAGGGGGCCTTTGCGTTTATCAGGCCACGGCGTCCTTGGCGGCCTTGACCGGGCGGGCGCGGACGATCTTCCGGGCCGGCTTGGCCTTGAACATCATCTCTTCACCCGTGAACGGGTTGGTGCCCTTGCGCGCCTTGGTCGCGGGCTTCTTGATGACCACGAACTTGGCGAAGCCCGGCACCAGGAACAGGCCGTTCTTCTTGAGCTCCTTGTGGCCGACGTCGGTCAGCGTCTCCATGACGCTCTTGACGTCGCGCTTGGAAAGCTCGGTGGCGGTCGCAATCTTTTCGATCAACTGCGATTTGGACATTTGGGCTGGCATCGTGTCTCCTCTGATTCGTTGCCGGTTGCATATTAGACCAAGCGGCGAAGGCCTATAGCCTTCTGCACAGTTTTGTCGCGATTTTACGGGCTTTTTTGGCCCCCTGTGGCAAAAAACCCTGCTTTTTAGCTACTTCCGGAGCGAAAGAAGCCTCGGGCAGCGGATTTTACCTTGTTTCAAAGGCCCGCACGCAGCCTTGCTAAAGCTGATTCGCGGCTTTCGACAAGCGACGACCGGCCTCTTTATGCGAGGAGGGGTGCGTTTCACCCTAGAAAATAAGGGTTGGATCGCACTGCAACCGCTCTCTCTCCCCGTTTTCACGGGGAGAGATGAAGAGAAGACAGCTAGACGCGCTCGATGATAATGGCGGGCGCCATGCCGCCGGCGGCGCACATGGTGACGAGACCGCGCTTCAAATCGCGCCGCTCGAGTTCGTCGAGCACGGTGCCGATCAGGATCGAGCCGGTCGCGCCGATGGGATGGCCGAGCGCAATCGAGCCGCCATTGACGTTGACCTTGGCGCGGTCGAGCTTGAGGTCGCGGATATATTTTTCCGCCACCACCGCAAAGGCCTCGTTGATCTCGAACAGATCGATGTCGTCGATGGAGAGGCCTGCCTTCGCCAGCACCTTGCGCGTCGCCGGCACCGGCGCGTTCAGCATCAGGGTCGGCGAATCCCCCATATTCGCCATCGCCACCACGCGGGCGCGCGCTTTAAGGCCATGCGCCCTGGCATAGGCGGGCGACGCCAGCAGGATCGCGGCGGCGCCGTCGACGACGCCGGACGAGTTGCCGGCGTGATGCACGAAGTCGATTTTCAGATCCGGATATTTCTGCAGGATCAGGCCGCGATAGGTCGTGCCCTTGTCGTCGAGCGCGTAATCGGCTACGGCGGGGAACGCTGGCTTCAGGCTGCTGAGGCCCTCCATCGTGGTCTGCGGCCGCGGATATTCTTCGTGGTCCAGAGCGAGGCTGCCATCCTCGCGGTGCACCGGCACGAGACTCTTCTTGAAGTGACCGTTCGCCATCGCATGCGCGGCGCGCCTCTGGCTTTCGAGCCCGAGCGCGTCGACGTCCTGCCGCGTGATGCCTTCGAGAGTCGCGATCGCATCGGCGCAGACGCCCTGATGCGACTGCGGATGCTTTGCCCGCAGGCGCAGATTGCCGCTGTCCATCATCATCGGACCGCCGCCGCGCCGCCCCTCCATCGACATCATCTCGCAGCCGCCGGCGATGACGAGATCTTCGGCGCCCGCCATGATCGAGGAGGCCGCCATGTTGACGCTGGTGATGCCGGAGCCACAGAAGCGATCCAGCGTCACCGCGCTGGCGCGCACGTCATAGCCGGCATCGAGCGCCGACATGCGGCCGAGATCGCCGCTTTGCGTTGCGACCTGCGCGCTGCAGCCCCAGACGATGTCGTCGACATCGGCGGTATTGATGCCGGTGCGGTCGGCGAGCGCACGCAGCACGGTTGCACCGAGCTGCTGCGGATGAATGCCCGACAGTGCTCCCTTGCCGGCCTTGCCGACGCCTCGCGGGGTGCGGCAGGCATCGATGATCAGCGCGTCGGTCATGGGCGTTGTCCTCTTGTTATGAGTGTTGAGGACGGTTTTGAATCAGGGGGAGAGATGAGTCAATGTACGCTGCTGCACTCCCTCTCCCCGTTCTTACGGGGCCCGCGACGAGCTTTGCTCGCGCTGAGAGGGTTGGGGTGAGGGGCTGCCTCGGCAAAAACGGTAACAGACGGACTCGCGGAGGCTCCCCCTCACCCGGATTTTCCGCTCCGCGTAAAATCCGGCCTCTCCCCGCACGCGGGAAGAGGCGAAGACATCACACCCCCGCCGCGTTCTTCGCGATCACGTTGCGATAGAAACTCGCGCTGAGCTTTGCGGTGCGGACCTGGGTGTCGAAGTTGACGTGGTAGAGGCCGAAGCGCTTGCTGAGGCCGAACACCCATTCAAAATTGTCCATCAGGCTCCAGAGGAAATAGCCGCGCACCGGCACGCCTTCGGCGGTGGCGCGCTGGAGCTGGGCGAGATAGTTGCGCAGGTACATGATGCGGTCGGTGTCGTAGATCCTGCCGTCGGGCGAGATCACATCGTCGCCGGATGTGCCGTTCTCGGTGATGTAGATCGCGTCCGTCTTCCAGATCTTCGCCGCGAGCTTCGGCACCCAGTACATCGTCTCGGGCGCGATGCGCAGCCAGTCCGAGCTCATGTGCGGGAACGATTTCGGGATCGGCAGCGGCATGAAGCCCGCGCCCTCCTGCGACGGCACCACATAGTTCTGCGGCGCGTAGATGTTGAGGCCGAGGAAGTCGACCGGCGAGGAGATGATCTTCAGCTCGGCGTCGGTGTATTTCGGCGCGTCGGCGCCGGCATATTTCAGGAAGGCGTCGGTATACTGACCCGTCATGATGACGTTGAGATAGCCGGCATTCATCTCGCGCAGCGCGATCTCGGCGGCGCGGACATGCTCGGGCGTATCGATCGCGGGAACGCAGACGTCGATATTCTCGGCAGGTCCGACCCTCGTGCCGTGACGGCCATGGGCCCGCACCGCCTGCACCGCGATCCCATGTGCGAGCGCGCTGTTGTGCCTGACCTGGTTGACCTCTCGTTGCGGCAGCGTCACGCCGGGCGCGTCGATGCCGAGGCCGTAGCCGAACTGCACGAAGCGGCCGCTCTCGTTCAGCGTGAACACGTTCTTGACCCGGTCCGTCAGGTGCTCGGCGACATAGGCCGCATAGTCGCCGAAGATCTTGCAGGTCTCGGTCGAGCGCCAGCCGCCGAAGCGGTCCTGCAGCGATTGCGGCAGGTCCCAATGATAGAGCGTCGCCCACGGCTCGATGCCGTTCCTGAGCAGCTCGTCGATGAGCCGATTGTAGAAGTCGAGCCCATTGGCGTTCGGCTTGCCGTCGCCATCCGGAAACACCCGCGGCCAGGCGATCGAGAAGCGATAGGCCTTGCAGCCGAGCTCCTTGATGAGCGCGATGTCCTCCTTGTAGCGATGGTAGTGCTCGTTGGCGCGGTCGCCGGTCGAGCCGTCCTCGATCTTGCCGGGAATGCGCACGAACTTGTCCCAGATCGAGGCCCCTCGCCCGCCCTCGTTGACCGCGCCCTCGACCTGGTAGGACGAGGTCGCCGTGCCCCAGACGAAGCCCGTCGGAAAGCCGGTGTCGCTACGCGGCGCCGCTGCTGCGGGTTTGGCGTCGGCGCCGTCCAGAGGATTTGCGATTGCTGCCGCGGACAATCCCGCCAGCGCGGCAAACTGGCGACGCGAGACCTTGTCCGACATGTGATGCTGCTCCCGAGGAGTTGTTGCAGCCGCACAATGACCGGTCGCGGGCAATTTGAGAAGCAGTGGAGGCAGAAGTTGACGATGCAAAAATGCAGAAGAGCGCCCCGCACCGCAGCGCTCTATTCAGGCTCGATGCCGAGCCCCTGGATAATCTTGCCGGACGAGGCGAGCTGGTCGTCGAGGAAGCGCTTTGCACCCGCAGGCGTCACCGCATCGCCAATACGGACATCGAAGCCGAGGGTGGGCGCGCGCTCGCGCACCTCGGACGATTCCAGGGCGCGTGCAATCTCGGCACTCAGTTTTTCGACGATGTCGGCGGGCGTGCCGACCGGCGCCATGAACATGAACCAGCCCTGGAGATCGACGCTCTGCAGCGTCTCCGCGATCGCGGGAACGTCCGGCAGGGACTCGATCCGCCTGGCTCCGGCAGCGGCGACCGGTCGAAGCGTCCCTGCCTTGACGAAGGCCTCGGCGATGGATGCCGCCTGGATCGTCACCTGGATACGGCCTGAGATGGCGTCCTGCACCGCATTCGTGGTCGTGTTGTAGGGGATGAGGACAAAGCTGGTTCCGGCGTTCTTGTTGATGGCTTGAGCGATCAGGCCCGAGAGGTTGCGCGCACCGTCGACGGCGAGGCTTAGCGAACCCGGTGCCGATTTTTCGAGCTTGATCAATTCCGGCAGCGTATTGGCCTTCACCTCGGGATTGACGAGAAGGACGTGGTTGCTTTTGGCCACCATCGCGACGGGCACGAAGTCCTTCACGGGATCGTAGGGAAGCTTCTTGAACGTATAGGGATTGGTGACGAGCGCGGCCGATGTGGCGAACAGGAACGTGTAGCCGTCTGGAGCCGCCCTGGCGACCGCCTGCGTGCCGACGAGGTTTGCGGCACCCGGACGATTCTCGACGACGAACTGCTGCCCGAAGGCCCGCGAGAGCTTTTCGGTGATGAGGCGACACATCACGTCCGGGCTGTTGCCCGCCGGCTGCGGCACGACGACGGTCACCGGCCTCTGCGGCCACGACTGCGCGAAGGCCGGAAGAGAGCAGCAAAGCGCAAAGCCGGCGAGCAGCAGGCGACGCGATAGTCCGGACATGGTGTTTCTCCCTGGAGATGCCGCTTTGCGGGCCTTTATTGGTCGCTCGCAGGCCGCAGCCGTCGCCGGCTGCGGCCGCTCGATCAGGCTTCGTCTGCAACGACATTCCTGAGCACGCCGAGGCGTTCGACCTCGATCTCGACGACATCGCCGGGCTTCATCCAGAGCGGCGGCTCGCGCCGTGAACCAACGCCCCCCGGCGTTCCGCTGACGATGACGTCGCCGGGCTCGAGCCGGGTGAAGGTCGAGCAGTATTCGATCTGGCGCGGGATATCGAAGATCATCTGCTTGATCAGCGCTTCCTGCATGACCTGTCCATTGAGGCGGGTCTGGAGCTTGAGCTCACTGAGCGGACCGAGCTCGTCCGGCGTCATCATCCAGGGCCCGAATGCGCCGGTATCCGGAAAATTCTTGCCCGGCGTAAATTGATGCGTATGACGCTGGAAATCGCGGATGCTGCCGTCATTGTAGCAGGAATAGCCCACGACGTGGTTCATGGCGTCCGCGCGGGAGATGTAGCGGCCCGCCTTGCCGATGATGACCGCGAGCTCGCCTTCGAAATCGAGGTGGGTCGAGACGCGCGGCCGCACGATCGGCTGCAGATGTCCGGTCTGGCTGTTGGCATAGCGCGAGAAGATGGTGGGATGTTCGACCTCGGCGCGGCCGGTCTCCTTGCGGTGGGTCTCGTAATTCAGGCCCACGCAGAGGATCTTGTCGGGGTTCGGGATGACCGGCAGCCAAATGACTTTTGAGGTCGGAACGGCGGCGGCGGAGGACTTTGCATCCGCAACGCCGGCGAAGCCGGCGCCGATGGCAGCCTTGAGATCGGCATAGCGCGCTTTGAGCGTAGCGCCGACATCAAAGAAGGTCTCGCCTTCGACAATGCCCCAGGTGGTGCGGCCGTCGATCGCTACGGTGGCTAGTTTCACGGGGTTCTCTCCATTTTCAGATCGGGAATCTTGCCTTGCTCGGCCGGAATGTCGCGACGACGCAAATCGATCTCGGCCAAGAGCTCGCCGAGCTCGGTGGCATTGCGCGCGGTTCCGAAGACATAATGGTCGGGCCGAACGATCGCGGCGATGACGGCGTGACGGTCGAACCAATTCGCGAGTACGCCCTCGGTCTCTTCGAGCGCATTCGGCAGCCCTGCGCCGGCAGGCGCGACTACCGCTGGCGATAGGTCCGGGCGCGCGGTGCAGAGCGAGAGCATCGAAGCGGCATCATTGCTGCGGCCGTCGATCAACACGCGCCAGCCGACACCGGTCACTTCGTCCAGCAAGCGGGTCGTACGGCCGCTCGCGATGCGCGGTTGCGGAAACAGCGTGCCGCGCGCCGGCATCTCGTGGTGTGACAGACATCCTGCGCGGAGCGGCGGAATGATTTCCTGCCGCGTCAGGAGCAGCGGCTTGCCGCCGCCATCGGCCAGGATCTGCGCATCGCGCCGGCGGGCGGCCGCCGGATCGCGCTCGCAGATCGACTGGCCGATCGCCTTGATCTTGCCGGTCAGCTCGATGACGTGCTGCTTGCGTTCAATTGTGTAGCTGTCGAGCAGGCTGTCGGAGGAGACGCCCTTGAGCACCCGATCCAGCTTCCAGACGAGGTTCGTGGCATCGCGAAGGCCCTGGCACATGCCCTGGCCGATGAAGGGAGGCTGCTGATGCGCGGCATCGCCGGCGATCAGGATCCTGCCGTTGCGCCAATCGGCGGCAACGAGGGCGTGGAAGCGATAGGAGGCCGCCCGCCACAATTCCCCGTCATGTGGCGTGAGCCAGGGCGCGAGCAGCTTCCAGACATTGTCGGGCCGCTCCATCTGCCGCGCGTCTTCGCCCGGCAGCAGCATGATCTCCCAGCGGCGATGGTTCTTCGGCCCGATCAGGAAGCTCACGGGACGCGCCGGATTGCAGAACTGCGCGGAACATTGCGGCAGGCGGCCGAGCGCGTTCTCGTTCACACGCACGTCGACCACCAGCCAGGGTTCATCGAAGATGAGATCCTCGAGCGCGAGACCTGCGATCTGACGCACGGTGCTCGATGCGCCATCGCAGCCGAGCACGTAGCGCGCCGTCACGGAACGGTGCCGTCCATCGCTGTTCTTCAGGCGCGCCTCGACGCGATCGGGCGTTTGCACGAGATCGAGCAGCTCGACGCCGAGCTCGGCCCGCACGTTGGAAAAGCCGGTCGCGTGGCGGCGCAGCCCGGCCTCGACCGCGGGCTGGCTGAACACCATGCTCGGCGTGTAGCCGAGCGGATAGGGTTTTGCGACCATGTCGATGCGGCGGATCAACTGGCCGTCGACGCCAAAATGCTCCGATGCGGTGAAAGGCTCGATATAGGGCGAGATCGCCTCAGTGAGGCCCATATTGTCGAAGTGACGGAAAATCTCATGATCGAGCGCGATCGCGCGCGGCTTGTCATACACGTCGGTCAGCCGGTCGATGACCAGGGTGCGATGACCGAGACGGCCGAGCTGTCCTGCGGCAACGGCGCCTGTCGGCCCGAAGCCGACGACGAGCACGTCATAGTCGGTGGCACCAGCCGTATCCGTCATGCGCGCGCCGCGGCGAAGGGAATGGCAAGCTGCGCCGCTTTACAGGCCTCCGATTTCGGCGGGGCGATGCCCCACTGATCGGTTCGTCCCGGAGGCCAGACCCAATCGCTCGGACCTTTCGCGACGTAGCTGTCGTCGATCTGCAGGACCTCGGCGGTGTATTCGATCACGCTACCTGCCGGATCGACGAAGTAGGCGAATACGTTGTCGCCCGGGCCGTGACGGCCAACGCCCCAGCCGATCGGATAGCCATGGTCCACCATGCGGCCGGAGCCGCGCATGACGGACTCCAGATCAGGCATGAGGAAAGCCACGTGGTTGAGTCCGCTACGAGGGGCCTCCGCAAGCACGATCGCATGGTGGTCGCTGTTGCAGCACAGGAACGCCATCAGCTTGGACCGATCCGACAGCCGGAATCCCAGGATCTCCTGATAGAATGCGGAGAGCTTTTCGATGTCGGCGCTGTTGATGTTGACGTGCGCCAGCCGCTCGGGGCGATCGGCGATCACGCGCGCCGGCCTGGTGCGATCGCCATGAACGAACTCGATGACGCATCCCTGCGCTTCGCGAACCACGAAACTTGTCCCGCCCGACGGCGCAGGCGACGGTGCGGGTGGACTGATCACCTCACAGCCGGCTTGCCGCGCACGCGCGAACAGGCGGTGCAGATCATCGTGCGAGCGGGCGCGAAAGCTGATCTTGCGGAGCGATGTCGCCTCGCCCGGCGTGAGTTCGAGGACGTGGAAGTCGCTGCCCGTCGCGGCAAGGTACACCGTGCCGTCCGCTTCTGCCGCGACGTCGAGGCCCCAGACCTTGCTGTAGAACTCGACCGAGCCGGCAAGCTGCGGCGTCGTGATTTCGACGCTGCGCAGGGCCGTCACCGGAAAGTCGGACATTGGGTTTCCTTGGTCAGGAAAGGCGAACGTCACCTCATTAATATGTACAAAATCTCACGTAAAGCAAAAATTTATAAATAGTTGGCCCTAGATCTGCTAATGTACATAAGTGCTGGAGATTCTGATGGATGCCCCATGAGCACTGACCTGCCCAGCCAGAAGGTGGACCAGCCGGCAACGCTGGCGACCACGATCTACGCGCGCCTCAAGGCCGACATCCTGACAACGCGGCTCGAGCCCGGACGCAAGCTGCAGTCGCGCTTCCTGATGGAGCAGTACAATGTCGGACAGACCCCGCTGCGCGAGGCGCTCAACCGCCTGACCACCGAAGAGTTCGTCGTCGGCATGGAGCAGCGCGGCTTCTATGTGAAGGAGGTCAGCAAGGAAGAGCTCCAGGAGCTGACCAAGACGCGGTGCTGGGTCGAGGGTTTGGCGCTACGCGAGTCCATGCAGAATGCCACCCAGGCCTGGGAAGAGGCTCTGCTGGTTGCACATCACCGGCTCGATCGTACGCCGCGCTCGCTCAAGCCCGACACATTCGAGGACAATCCGGATTGGGAGAAGGTGCACCGCGCCTTCCACGCGACGCTGATCGGACTTTGCGGTTCACGCCCCCTGCTCGGCTTCTGCGAGCAGCTCGCCGACCGGCTCTATCGATATCGCATGATGTCGATTGCAAAGGCCTATCCCGCGCGCAAGGTCGGTGCCGAGCACAGCGATATCCTCCAGGCGGTTCTCGCCAGGGACAGCGAGCAGGCCGTGCGTCTGCTTCAGCAGCACTATCAGCGCACCGCCGACGTCATCTATTCCGATCTCGACGGATTGCTGGCGTAGCTTCGTCTTGGAGACATGGAGCACGCTGCAGTCAGCGCGGGCGCTTCGGCAGCTTTGGAAGCTTGCCGGGATCGAACGCCGGCACCCGCTCGGTTTGCTCGGACGCCGGCGGCTGCTGCTCCGTCAGAATGAGCGTACCATGGAGAACCATTCCCGGCACTTGTTGTGCCGTCGCCGTGTAGGTCGCGATCTTGCCAGGGCAGCTGCCCTCGATGTCCAGCGTCAGCTCGTCCTCGATACCGAAGACCGTTGCACGTCCGTCGGTATGACGCTTCGTCGACACGGTTGCGGTGAAGCGATCTCCGTCCACCTTGCAGGAGCCGTGATAGGTCATCAGGCTGTCGCGGCCCCAGATCTGGCCATCCGCGACATGCACAATCCCGGTGCCCTGATCGATCGGCGTCTTGTACCAAGCCGCGTAGGTGCCGTCCTTCAGCATGGGAGCAGTCTCCCCTTGGTAGTCCCACACCAACAATCCGCATGAACAGCGCTAAGGAAGCGTTAATCACGCGGCCCGTGACAATCCGGGACGTCCCTGCGCAGCTCCTCTTCAAGCTCCTCGATGATGCTGTGAAGCAGGCACGCGGCAAGCGGGTCGGTGACTTCCCGCTCCAAACGCCGGTAACGCGCGATCTGGAATTCCCGCTCTTTCAACTGGCGCTCTGTCATCAGATGGGCCCTCCGACGAAATGACGCGGAGACAGCCCGGCAGTTTCGTTAAAGTTTTCGGATCTTTTGACATGGTTTCCCACCGGTAAAGAAAACATGGCACGCCTGTGACGCCGACACGCGCGCGCATTCCGCGACGCCGGTTCGCTAGCTCGAGGGCGGTTTTCTACCGCCGCACGCCGACGCGATTGACGCCGCCGTTCAGATTGGTTGCGCTCGCCGTGCCGGCGCGCACCGCAGCGCGGGCCACGGGACGCGGCCGGAGCACGACGCCGGCCCGGGCGACGCAGCTCGGCGGATAATCGATGTACTGGCAATAGACCACCGCTTCGGCCGGCGTCGGACTGAGCGTGAGGCCTGCCAGTCCCAACAGAGCGCTGGCGGCGAGGCCTGCAGCTGTCGCGGACTTGATCGAACGATGCTTGCTGCGATGCATGATGTCCTCCTCATGACGCATGCGAACCGATAGGCGGCGGGAGTTGCCACACGCCCCCAGTAAGACGTGATCATCAGGGGATCGACGCCGTTGATCTAGATCAACGGCGGAGCCATGCCTGGGCCGGGTCCATCACGCGACAGGAATTGGACGCCGAATGATCATGTCCTCTTTTCCTCACCTGCCCGGCCCGCCAACGCGCGACTGACCAGTTTGTCGGAAGCGTCCATCAGTGCGGCCGCATAGGACGGCTCCGTGGACGACGGGCTCGGCAGGATGGCCTTGGCCTTGTTGTCGAACATCGCGCCGCTGCGGCCGTCGAGATCGCGCGACACCAGGAGCGGTATCAAGCGCTCGGCATAAACGTCCGGTTCGACCATCATGAAGCTGGCGAGCCATTCCACGACGGCGAAAAGCGCGCGCGGGCCGAGCAGATTGGCGCGGATGTTGGTCTTGACGAAGCCCGGGTTGAGACCGAACACGTCGATACCGGGGAAGCGCCTGGCTGCATCGAGGGCAAGCACCTCGTTTCCGGCCACGGTGTTCGAGTGCGCCGCGAAGCGTTTGTAGCTCCGCTCCGAGTTCAAATCGTCGACATTCGCTTTCTGCTCCGTACCCGGGAATCCCATGACAAAGATCCGGGGCCTCATGTCGGTCCCGGCGCGATCCTTGCCGAGACGCGGAGCGATCTCGTTCAGGATGACGAGGCGGCTCAGATAGCTGACGGCAAGATCGCGTTCGATGCCTTCCGATGTCACCTCGCGTTTGGGGCCGGCCATGATGCCGGTCGTGAAGACAACAATGTCGATGTTTCCGGCGGGCAGCGCGGCGCCGATCCGCTTCGCCTCGCGCATCGAGCCGAGGTCGGCCTTCATGAACGTGATGCGCGGCACCTCCTGATCGCGGAAGGTCTGACCGACGACCAGGACATTCGCTCCCCTGGCCGCAAGCTGTTGGCTGAGTGCCCGACCGATCCCGCCGGTGCCGCCGATCACCGCGACATTCAGACCGGTGAGCCGGAGGCTTTCGAGCGACGGCAAGGTCACGTTCAGGCTCTTGTCCAATTCCACGCGCTTCACTTCAGGTGCCTTCCGCAAGCATTGATGAATATGAGCGCTCTGCACCGCTGTCGCGTCGCAGAGCCGATGAATGTGGGAACCGGCCTCAGACGGCGGCAGCCACATCCGATGCGGGATAGTCGGTGTACCCGCGGGCATCGCCGCCGAAGAACGTCCGCCGATCGGCCTCGTTCAGCGGCGCACCGGATTTCAGGCGCGCGAGAAAATCGGGATTCGCCAGGATCATCTGGCCGTACGCTTCCAGATCGGCCAGCCCCGCAGCGACGTCGGAACCGATGCGATCGCGCGGACGGCCCGGCCGGTTCACGATCAGCTTGCCGCGCCACAGTCGGCGGAGGTCGGCGAGCAGGTGATCGTCGCCCTGATGCATGATGTGAAGATAGGCGAGCGAGAGCTTGTCGAGCTCGGCGACCAGATGGCGATAGAGGTCCGGTCCCTCGGCGCCTTCGTCGATGCCCCACATCGTGATGCCCGGCGACAGGCGGATCGCCGTCTTGTCCGCGCCAATCTCCGCAGCGATGGCGGCCGCAACCTCGACGGCGAAACGCGCACGGTTTTCGATCGAGCCGCCATACGCGTCGGTGCGGGTGTTCGCGCTCGGCGCAATGAACTGCTGGACCAGATACCCGTTCGCGCCATGGATCTCGACGCCATCAGCGCCCGCCGCCATGGCGTGACGCGCGGCATCGCGGAAGTCGGCGACGGTCTGGCGCACCTCGTCGGTCGTGAGAGCTCGTGGCTGCGGGATATCCTGCATGCCCTTCGGCGTGAACATCGGCGTACCGGGCACGATCGCGGACGGGGCCACGCCCTGGCGGTGGTGCGGCGTGTTGTCGGGATGCGACATGCGTCCGGCATGCATGAGCTGGATGTAGATGTGTCCGCCCTTGGCGTGCACGGCGTCGGTCACCTTGCGCCAACCGACGACACGCGCGGGCGTGTAGATGCCCGGCGTCGTCATGTAGCCCTGCCCGTCATCGGACGGCTGGGTGCCCTCGGTGACGATCAGGCCAACACCGGCGCGCTGCGCGTAATATTCGGCCGCGAGGCTGCCGGGAACGCCATCGGCGTCGGCGCGAGAGCGCGTCATGGGCGCCATGACCAGGCGGTTGGGAAGGTCTAGTCCGCCGACGCGGACGGGACTGAAGAGCGAATTCACGGCGAGTTCCTTCTCGATGATGCTGAGAGGGAAGATGGAGCTTCCACCTGATGGAATAAATGCCGTATGATGGAACAGATTGATCCATATATGGGATAATTCCATGGAGCTGTTGAATGACATGGCGCTCTTCGTGGAGGTCGCGAAGGCCAGAAGCTTTCGGGGCGCCGCCGCGACCCTCGACATGCCCAACTCGACCCTGTCGCGACGGATCAGCCTCTTGGAGAAGGAAATCGGGCTTCGCCTGCTGAACCGGACGACGCGCCGGATCGAATTGACCGAAGCCGGCCAGCTCTATTTCGAGCGCTGCAAGCGCATCGTCGACGAAGCGCGCCTCGCGCACGAGCAGCTCGGCGAGATGCTGGCGCAGCCGAGCGGATTGCTGCGCGTTTCACTGCCGGTGGACTTCGCGAACACCTATCTCGCGCCGCTGATCACCGAATTCGCGCAGCAGTATCCCGGGATCGATTTCGAATTCGACCTGACGCCGCGACGTGTCGACCTCGTTTCCGAGCCGTACGATCTGGCGATCCGCGTCGGGGAATCCGAGGCCTCGCATATGATCGCGCGGCCGCTCGCGCGCCTGCACGGCTATCTCTACGCCTCGCCGCGCTATCTCGAACTGAGCGGCGAGCCGCGCGAACCGGCCGACCTCGCGCGCCATCAATGCCTTTGTCAGACGAGAGTGAGCACCTGGACGCTGCAGAGCGGAACGCAAACGGTCGATGCCGATGTCGACGGCCGCTTTCATCTCAACAGCATCGGCATGCTCCGCCGCCTCGCTACGCTCGACATGGGCATTGCGTTCATGCCGCAGGAAATCGTGGCCGACGAAGTTGCAGCCGGCCGGCTGCGCCGCATCATGCCGCAATGGCAGGGCCAGCCCATGACCATCTACGCCGTCACCGAGACCAGATTGCTCCCAGCCAAGACGCAACGCTTCATCGAATTTTTGAGAGAACGGCTGAGCCGGAGGTAAACCCGCTCCGGCTCCTGGCTTGTCAATTGCGCGGCAAATTCATCTTCAAGAGAACGAAAATCCAACGGAATCCGCGATTCTCACGGCACCTCGCCGCTCCTGCGACTCTCGCCGATGCTGTGCGGCTTGTTGAGGAAGAACTCCCGATTGCCGAGAGCTGCTTCCGCGTATTGATCGATCGCGACCTGGATCGCCTCGATGTGCATGCGGCACCAGCCTTCGAGGCAGGACAGGCGCCGCGCGTGCTCGAGGGCCTTCAAGAACTCCGGCGGCTCCCGCATGTCGGAGAAGTAGGTCGGCCTCTCTCCCTTCATGCCCGCGCCACCTCCCTTGGCGGAACGAGGCGGCGCTTCTCGACACCAATGCGCGGCGGCGCCGGGCGCCGGCGTGGAACGAAGAGGCTGGCGACGACGATCGGATCGGTGTCCCCGAGAGCGGTCCGCTCCTGGACGAGCCCGCTCATCACGGCACGCATCTTCATGACCTCCTCGGCCACGAAAGTGCAGTCCTCGTCCCGGTTGATTTGCTCATGCATGATGGCCTCGGCCTCACGCATGCTCACACGTAATGCCCTGATGATCTTACGGATTTCATTGATGCGGTTGTCCATGGCTCGCTCCTTGGCTGGACGTGCAGCATAAGAACAAATCATGAACATTTAGTCAATCGGCCGGAAGTAGAACGTGGCCGGGCTCACGTCCCCTTACGGGAAGCATCGCCGCGGCGAAAGTGAGCAGCCTCTCTAGGACGACAGGCGAAGCCAGACGTCCCTGCTCACCAGCGTACCGCTGGGCGTGGCGATCTCCATGTCCACGACATGCAAAGAGCCGGGCTCGTCGGCATAGATGTACCTGAGGTGCCACATGCGGCCGAGGTCCGGCGAAATGACGAAGTCGTCCAGTCCGTCGGTGATGGCCCTGATCGCCTCGCGGTGGGTCAAGGGCGCGGAAAACATCGCATCGATCAGGTTGGCGAGGCTCATGCCCTCGACGAGCATGAGGCGCGCGACCTCGTCACCGTAAACGTGTCGGAGCGCCGCAACGATCGCGGCGACGGCGTCCGGATTTTTCAATGACACGACAAAGCGAGCCTCCGGGCCCATGATGCCGGAGGCGGGATATTTTACGCAAGCTGTCTGCGCAGGGCTGTGCGAAGCCCTGAGCCGCCTCGCTCTCCGCCCGGGCGCAGGCAGCCGGATCTCGGCGCGCCTAAAACGTCACCCGCATCCCCGCATAGAACGCGCGCGGCCGGGCCGGACTCAGCGAGCGCGGGTCTGTGAACTCGGCGCCGCCATTGGTGAAGTTGGGCAAGGCTTCGCGGTCGAAGAAGGTGCCGACGGTGGAGTAGCGGTTGTCAAAGATGTTGTTGACGCGACCGTAAAGCTGGAGGTTCTTGGTGACCTGGTAGGAGGTGTGGAGATTAAACACGGTGTAGGACGGCAGCTTCGGAAACTGGTTGGACTCGTCGCCGACGAAATACTGGCTCGACACAAAGAGCGCGTCACCTCCGACCTTCCAGACATCGGTCACTGCATATTCGATACTGGCCTTGATAAGGTGGCTAGGGAGGCGCGGAATGTGATTACCCGGCAGGACCTGGATGTTGCCGTCGGCGTCGGCGAACGGGCTGTCTGAGCCAAGCGTCAGCGCGTCGAGGAAGCGTGCATCCAGGAACGCGTAGCTCGCCTGGAACTGAAGCACATTCGACTTCAGGCTCACCTCGGCTTCGATACCCTGCCTGCGTGTCCGCCCGACGTTCTGGAAAAAGCCGAAGCCCGTCAGGCCTGGAATTGGGGTTGCTAGGATATCGTCGTAATTGGTGGCACGGTAGGCACCGATTTTCCAGCCAAGCGAGCCGATGTTCAATTCCTTGGTACCGCGGAAGCCCGCTTCAAACGTCTTGGATACGACCTGCTGCAGTGGCGGGTCGGCGATCAGGAACTGCCCGATGATGCACGGCCTCGCCGGATCCGCGCAGCCGAGCTCGAGTGGCGTCGGCACCCGGTTGGCTTCGGAATAGCCCGCATAGGCGGTCACTTCAGAGGTGATCTTGTAGGTGCCACCGATGATGGGATTGAATCGATCATAGTTATGATCGCCATTGAGCGCGGTGCCGAGTTGGTCCATCAGGGAGACGTGGGCCGCATTGAACCGCCCACCTCCCGTGATCGCGAAGCGATCGTCCACGTTGAACGTGTCGAGCGCATAGAGCCCCTGATATTGGTTGACGGTGCGAAGCGATACGGGGCCAATCGATGTCGGGTCGCCGGACTGGCCCAGGAATATGCCGCTGCCGGTGACGACATAGTTCGTGCCTATCGTCCCCAATTCGGCGCTACCGGTGAAGTGCGTGCGGCTGACATCATAGCTTGCGCCAATCACGAGGCGGTTCTCGTGACCGAACAGCTGATCGCTATTGGTCGCCTGCCCGGATACGCCAAACGTGATCGATCTCGTGCTGGTGCGATCTATCTCGCCGAGGATGGCATCCGGCGCAAAGGTATTGGCGAGCTGAACGCCATTCAGGCCGTTGGCCGGCGCTTGGATACCAGTCAAAGGATTGACCTCGCCAAAGCAAAGGAGCGTCGCATCAGCGTCGCAAGGCTGCGCATCGGTCGGGTTTCCGTCCACGGTACTCTGTTTGAAGCCTCGCAAATGCGCCGTGCCCTCAAAGGTCCAGGTCGGCGTCGCCTCCACCTTGCCGGTCAGGTTGAGATAGCCGACCTTGTTGGAAATGGTTTGTGGCGTTGTATAGGTCGCGCCCCAATATTGCTGGAGCAATTCGGCCGGAACAGTGCTGGGTCCAGCCAAGGAATTGTTGGCGATGCCGCCATTGATGTGGAACTCGTTGCCTTCGAAGCGATACCCGACGTCGCCGTAGAAGCGCCGGACGTCCGATGATGAGAAATTGCGGAAGCCGTTGTCGTGAATGCCTTCGAGCGCACCATAGACGGACCAGTTTCTGTCGACCTGCTTGCCCCATTGCGCAGAGCCCTGAATGCGGCCGAACGAGCCGCCCATGATGTCGATCTCGGCACCCTGATAGTTGAAACCGTTCTTCATCTGCAGGTCGATGGCGCCGCCGAGCGCATTGAGGCCGTACGCCGGATTGTTGGTCACCACAACGGCTGATCGGATCGCGGCCGTCGGAATCAGATCCCAATTGACGATATCGGAGAAGGCTTCGTTGATGCGTACGCCGTTCTGATAGACGGCCAGACCTTGAGGCGTCCCCGCCAGAGGTGAAGCGACGTAGCCGCGAAACTGAATATCGGGCTGGAAGGGATTGCCGGTCACTTCATTGATGCTGACGCCGGGTACGTACTGCTGCAGGGCATCGGTGACGTTGAGCGAGCCGGTCCGCCTGATCTGGTTGGCGTCGACCGCGTTGATCGCCGAAGGAACCTTGTCGACGTCGAGGCCTCGGCCAGTACCGGGCGAGGTCGGGTAGACGTAGATGCGTGTCTTGGGGCGGTTCGACGACGAAGCCCCTGCTCGCGCCACCGGCCGCGTCGGCGTTGTGCGCCTTGTCGCCGAGGGCGGCGCGGTCACCTCGACCGGCGGCAGGTTCTGGACGTTGGTTTCCTCCTCCTGCGCGGCCCCGGCAGGGCTGGCAAAAACCAGCCCCGACACCAGCCCCATCGACACCGAGGCCATCAACAAACGACGCTTACCCCTAAGACGCTTGCCCATTCCTGCCTTCCCAACCCACCCGTGACCACCGGCTGTTCTGACTTTTCGCCGTTTGGTGCAGACGAGTGTAATCGGCAGGAACTCACGCGCCAGCCACAAAAGGTCGGGCAATATCCGCACCCGTTTTCCCGACCAAATCGGGAATTTTTCCCGATCGTGTCGCACCATCAGGCCGCCGCCGTCGGCACCAGCGCCTCGACGGTCAGGCCGCCGTCGCCGGACACGACATTGAGCGTGCCGCCCAGCGCCAGGATCCGCTCGCGCATGCCGACGAGGCCGAAGCCGAGCTTCTGGCCCGGCTCCATGCCGCGGCCATTGTCGCTGACTCGCACCCGGGCGCAGAGGCGGCCGTCGCGCGTCGGCTGGTCCGCAGGCTCGATGACGACATTGACCGCGGTGGCGCCGGCATGGCGAAACACGTTGGTGAGCGCCTCCTGCACCACGCGGTAGATGGTGAGGTCGGCGGTTTCCCCGGTCGCCCCCAGCTGTGGCGAGATCTTGGTTTCGATGGTGACCTCGGGATGGGACTCCCGCCACAGCCGGGACAGCGATTCCAGCGCCTGGCCGAGGCCGAGCTCGGCAAGGCCGACGGGCCGGAGGCGCTCCAGCACGCGGCGGGTGAATTGCTGGAGCGCGTTGATCTGCTCCAGGAGGGCGCTGCCGTGCTTGCGCACCGCCTCTGCGCTCGGCGCCTTGCCGTCCGCGAGCTTTGCCAGCGCGCTGGCATGGGCGCGCAGCGAGAACAGATACGGCCCGAATTCGTCGTGAAGCTCGCGCGCGATCTCCTTGCGCTCGACATCCTGCAGCGACACCGCGCGCTCGGCGAGGCGCCGCTTGTCCTCGACCGCCTCGCCAAGCGTCGCCGCTAGATGATTGAGCCTGGTGCAGATTGCGGCGAGCTCCGGCGCGCCGCCCGGCGCGACGCGCGCCTCGTAGTGCCCGCCCTCGAGCTTCCCCATCACCTCCGTCAGCGACTGCAGCGGTACCAGCGCCCGGCCGACCACACTCATCATCAGGAAAAACAGCACGAGCGCGATCACCGAGCCGACCTCGAGCTGGGTCACGATGCCGTCCCAGATCTCTGCGATCTCGTCATCGGGATGCGAGGTGATCCGGAGCGAGCCCGGCTTGCCATGGATCGACACCGGCACGCTCACGGCGGTCTGCTCGGGATGAACCAGGCTGACGAACCAGGCCGGCGGGGCGCGCGTGTCGTCGTCGGCATCTGGCCGCGGCGGCGTCAGCGGGTTCCCACCGGAATCGAGAAGCGCGATGCTGACATGGCGCAGGCGGCTGAGATCGCGGGCGATCTGGTTCAGCCGCGCATCCGGATCGGGCGCCTCGTTGAGATCGGCAACGATCATCTCGATGAATTCGCGCGCGAGGCGGATCACGCTCTGGTCCTCGGCCTGCACGCGCGGGCCGGCCTCAGCGACCTGGCGGCCGATATTGACGGCGAGGCCCAACGCCAGCAGCAGCGCCAGCAACAGGTTGATCCGCGCGCGCAATGATAGATTTTGCCACATTGATGTCGCCCGTGCCTCGCGAAGGTTGGCCCGCGCCTGTCCGATGACGTTGACAGGGGCGAAGCGCCCGATATCTAATCGAAAGCGTACAGCAATCCCGGCCGGGTTGCATGAGGCGACATGAGACGCAGCGGCGTTCCTGTTCGAATCATGCGGCGCGACAACAGGCCGGCGCTGTTACGGGGAAACGCCTATGCGCATTCTGATCGTCGACGATCATCCCATTGTCGCCTCGGGCTGCCGTGCCGTGCTGGCCGACGAGGGCGAGATCGAGATTCTGGAGGCCGCCGACGCCGAGGACGGCGAGTGCGTCTTCATCGTCGAGCGCCCCGACCTCTGCATCATCGACATCAACCTGCCGACCGTCTCCGGCTTCGAGCTCGCGCGCCGCATCCTCGAGCGTGCGCCGGAGGCCCGCATCATCATGTTCAGCATGAACGACGACCCGGCTTTCGCCGCGCGCGCGATCGAATGCGGCGCCAAGGGCTACGTCTCCAAGACCGGCGACCCCGACGACCTCGTCGAGGCGATCCGCGCCGTCGGCGGTGGAGGCACCTATCTGCCTACCGCGATCGCGCGCAGCATCGCCTTTGCCGGACCTGCGCTGGCGCAAAGCCCGCTGTCGAAGCTGAACGCGCGCGAGATGGAAATTTTGCGGCTGCTCAGCGCCGGCAAGAGCCTGTCGGAGATCGCTTGGCTGGTGCAGTCGTCCTACAAGACGGTGGCCAACACCTCCTCGATCATGCGACAGAAGCTCGGAGTGAAGACCTCGGTCGAGCTGGTCCGACTGGCGATCGACAGCGGCGTCGCCTGACGCAGGCAGCCGCAGCAAATTCGGTCACACAAGCGTTGCAATGTTGATGTGGTTAGATGCCACTGGAGCTTAGGGCATGACGATTCAGACTGTCTCGACCAACAAATCCTACGGCGGCGTGCAGGGCGTTTATCGCCATGCCAGCCAGGCGACCGGAACCGACATGGTGTTCTCGGTCTATGTTCCGCCGCATGCCGACGGCGCCAAGCTGCCCGTGGTCTGGTACCTCTCCGGCCTCACCTGCACACATGCCAACGTCACCGAGAAGGGCGAATTCCGCAAGGCCTGCGCCGAGCTCGGCCTGATCTTCGTCGCGCCCGACACCTCGCCGCGCGGGCCCGACGTGCCCGGCGATGCCAACAACGCCTACGATTTTGGTCTCGGCGCCGGCTTCTACGTCGACGCCACGCAGGAGCCGTTCGCACGCAACTACCGCATGTGGAGCTATGTCACCGACGAGCTGCCGAAGCTGGTCGCGGGAAATTTTCCCGTCGATGCCAAGCGGCAGTCGGTGATGGGCCATTCCATGGGCGGCCACGGCGCGCTGACGGTGGCGCTGCGCAACCCGCACCGTTTTCGCGCCGCGAGTGCGTTCGCGCCGATCGTCGCGCCCTCGCAGGTGCCCTGGGGCATCAAGGCCCTGACCGGCTATCTCGGGCCCAACAAGGATGCCTGGCGCAACCACGACACCGTGGCGCTGATCGAGGACGGCGCGAAATTTTCCGGCTTCCTGGTCGACTATGGCGATGCCGACAATTTCCTGAAGGAGCAGCTCAAGCCGGAGCTGCTGGATGCAGCCTGCAGCAAGGCCAACATCCCGCTGACGCTGCGGCGCCAGGCGGGGTACGACCACAGCTATTATTTCATCTCGACGTTCATGAGCGATCATCTGCACTGGCATGCGGCGAGATTGACGGCGTGATCTTTCTTACCCTCCCCACCAGGGGAGGGTAAGAGTCCCCTACTCCGGCTTCCCATAATTCGGCGCCAGCAGGCGGTTGCGGATCAGATAGCTCATCGTGCGCGTCCAGGATTCATCCGTGTTGCCGCGCATGTCGGCGCTGGCGGCGGCGATCATGTTGCCGGTCTTCACGTCGCGCAGATAGACGTTGAGATTGATGATCAGGTTCGAGACCTTCTGCACCATGCCGGTGATCTCGAGCTCGGCGCCCAGCTGTCCGGCGAGCTTGAGGTCGCAGCCGCCGCAGGCCTGCAAATTGGCGTGGCGGGCGGCGTCCCGGACCGGCGCGATGTCGAGCACCTGGAACTTGCCTGAGTCTGCCAATTCCTTGCGTAGCTGCTCGCTGATGCGCTGGAGCCGCGCTTCTTCCGGCTTGGACCCGTAGAACTCGCCGGGCAGGCTGGTGTCGATCAGCTCGAAATCGAACACGGCGAGCTTCGGCGGGTCGGCGAACGCGGCCGAGCCCGTCAACAGCAAAGCGATGAAACATATCAGCGCTCGCATGATCGTGATTCCGCCTCCTCTCGCCGCGACGACGAAATGCGGGGTTGCATGCCCTGACAAATCGGTCATGGTTGAAGCAGAAACAATTCTCCACCGGCGGTCAAGCCGGGGAGAACGCCTGGAGGAAATATGATCCGATGGTTGGTCGGCCTGATCGGCTGGTGTCTTGCCGCGACGAGCGTGCTCGCGGCCGACCCTGTCACGATCGGCGTCGGCTATCTCGGTGTCGCCGGCACCAGATCGACGCTGTCGCTGGTCGAGCAACCGGCCGAGAATGACGGCGTCGCCGGCGCCCGCCTCGCCATCGAGGACAACAACACCACTGGGAAATTCACGGGCCAGCGGTTCACGCTGGAAGAGCGCCGCATCAAGGAAGGCGAAGACGCGGTGCAGGCCGCAACCGCGCTCGCCGAGAAAAACGGCTTCATCATCGCCGATCTGCCGGCCGATGCGCTCTTGAAGGTTGCCGACGCCCTGCGCGACCGCGGCACGCTGCTGTTCAACGCCGGCGCGATCGACGAGCGGCTGCGCGAGACCGATTGCCGCGCCAATGTCATCCACACTGCGCCGACACGCGCGATGCTGGCGGATGCGCTCGGCCAATATCTGGTGTGGAAGAAGTGGTCGCGCTGGCTGCTGGTGGTCGGCTCGCACGACGAGGACAAGCTGTTCGCCGATGCGCTCCGGCGCACCGCGGCGCGGTTCGGCGCCAAGATCGTGCAGGAGCGCACATTTGAAGACAAGGGCGGTGCACGGCGCACCGACTCGGGCGTGACGCAGATCCAGCGGCAGATACCGGTGTTCACGCAACAGGCACCCGCCTATGACGTGCTGGTCGCGGCCGACGAGAGCGAGGTGTTCGGTGCCTACCTGCCCTATCGCACCTGGGATCCGCGGCCCGTCGCGGGCTCGGCCGGCCTCGTGCCGCGCAGCTGGGACGCTTCGCAGGACCAGTGGGGCGCGATCCAGATGCAGAACCGCTTCATCAAGCTGAATTCGCGGCGCATGACCGCGCTCGACATGCAAGCCTGGACCGCGGTGCGCATGATCGGGGAAGCCACCTCGCGCACCAATTCCGGCGACGTCAAGAAAGTCACCGACTTCATCAAGGGCCCGGATTTCTCGGTCGCCGCCTTCAAGGGCACGCGGCTCACCTTGCGCGACTGGAACCTGCAGCTGCGCCAGCCGATCCTGCTGGTCGACGGCCGCATGGTGGTGTCGGTGTCGCCGCAGGAAGGATTCCTGCACCAGGTCTCCGAGCTCGACACGCTCGGCTACGATCGCCCGGAGAGCAAATGCAAGCTGAAATGAGGACGCAGATGTTGCGCATGTGGCGTGTGGGGCTTCTCTTCGGACTGGCACTGGCGGCGGCACCCGCGCATGCGTTCATCGCCTATGTCTCGAACGAGAAAAGCAACACGGTCTCGGTGATCGACACCGACAGCTGGACGGTGACCAAGACCATCAAGGTCGGCCAGCGCCCGCGCGGTATCGAGTTCACGCGTGACGGCAAGTTCGTGATGGTCGCGGTCGGCGACGACGACACCATCCAGGTGATCGATGCGAAGACGCAGGCCGTGGTCGACAGCCTGCCCTCCGGGCCGGACCCCGAGCTGTTCGCCCAGGATGCCGCGGGAAAAATCCTCTATGTCGCGAACGAGAACGACAATACGGTTACGGTGATCGACCTTGAGAAGCGCGCGCGCCTCGGCGACATCCAGGTCGGCGTCGAGCCCGAGGGCATGACCATCAGCCCCGACGGCAAGACGCTCATCAACACGTCCGAAACCACCAACATGGCGCATTTCATCGACACGAGCTCGCGCCAGATCGTCGCCAACGTGCTGGTCGATGCGCGGCCGCGCTTTGCCGAATTCAAGCACGATTCTTCGGAAGTCTGGGTGTCCTCGGAAATCGGCGGCACGGTCTCGGTGATCGATCCAAAGAAACACGAGGTGATCGGCAAGGTCACTTTCGAGATCCCGGGGTTGCGGAAAGAAGCGATCCAGCCGGTCGGCATCGGCATGACCAGGGACGACAAGACCGCCTTCGTCGCGCTCGGCCCCGCCAACCGCATTGCGGTGGTCGATGTCGCCACGCGCAAGGTGACGAAATATCTGCTGGTGGGACAGCGCGTCTGGCACATGGCATTCACGCCTGACGAAAAATACCTGCTCACCACCAACGGCGTGTCGAACGACGTCTCGGTGATCGACGTTGCCGCGCAAAAGGTGATCAAGACCATCCAGGTGGGCGAGCTGCCCTGGGGCATCACGATCGCGCCATGACCAGCCCTGCCCCGATCGCCGAACCACGCGAGACGCCGAAGCCTGATCCGGTCGCGGTGCCGGCGCTGTCGATCGACGGCGTCAGCCATTCCTACGGCCCGCGGCGCGCGCTGATGGACGTGTCCTTCAACGTGCAGCCCGCGAGCTTCACCGCGCTGCTTGGGCTGAACGGCGCCGGCAAGAGCACGCTGTTCTCGCTCATCACGCGCCTGTTCGGCATCCAGTCCGGCCGCGTCGGCATTTTCGGCCATGACGTCAGCAAGAGTCCCGGTGAGGCGCTGCGGTTGCTCGGGGTCGTGTTCCAGCCGCGCACGCTCGATCTCGACCTGTCGCTGACGCAGAACCTGCTCTATCACGCCGCGCTCCACGGCATCAGCCGCCGCGAGGCCTCAGCGCGCAGCGCCGAATTGCTCGGCCGTATCGGGCTCGCTGACCGCGCCGGCAGCAAGGTGCGCGACCTCTCCGGCGGACAGATGCGGCGGCTGGAGATCGCACGGGCGCTGCTGCACCGGCCGCGCCTCTTGCTGCTCGACGAGCCGACCGTCGGCCTCGACGTCAAGGCGCGTGCCGACATCATCAGCCATGTCCGCCAGCTCGTGACCGAGCAAGGCATCGGCGTGCTCTGGGCAACGCACCTGTTCGACGAGATCATGGCCGGCGACGATCTCGTGGTGCTGCACCAGGGCAAGGTGCTGGCGCAGGGGCCGATGAGCCGCGTCATCGCGGAGGCCAGCGCGCAGGACGTCAACACCGCCTTCATGCGCCTGACCGGCGCGCAAGTGATGCCGGGAGGCGGCACATGAGCAGCATCACCACGCGCGATGCGCCGCGCGGATTCTCGTTACAGGAGTACATGACCTGCCTCACCGGCATCGTCTGGCGCGAGGGCCTGCGCTTCCTGCATCAGCGCGAGCGCTTCGTCTCGGCGCTGGTGCGGCCCCTGGTGTGGCTGTTCATCTTCGCCGCCGGCTTCCGCCAGGTGCTCGGCATCTCCATCATCCCACCTTACGAGACCTACATCCTCTACGAGGTCTATATCGCGCCCGGGCTGATGGCGATGATCCAGCTGTTCAACGGCATGCAGTCTTCGCTGTCGATGGTCTACGACCGCGAGATGGGCAACATGCGCACGCTGCTGGTGAGCCCGCTGCCGCGCGGCTTCCTTCTGTTCTGCAAGCTGCTCGCGGGCACCGCGGTGTCGCTGCTCCAGGTCTATGCATTCCTGCTGATCGCCTGGTTCTGGGACATCACGCCGCCGCCGTCGGGCTATCTCACCGTGCTGCCGGCGCTGATCCTGTCCGGATTGATGCTGGGCTCGCTCGGCATGCTGATCTCGTCGGGCATCAAGCAGCTGGAGAACTTCGCCGGCGTCATGAACTTCGTGATCTTCCCGATGTTCTTCGCCTCCTCCGCGCTCTATCCGCTCTGGCGGGTGCAGGAAGGCAGCCCCTATCTCTATTATCTCTGCGAGGCCAATCCGTTCACCCATGCGGTCGAGCTGATCCGCTTCGCGCTGTACGGCCAGGTCAACTGGATCTCGCTGGCAGTGGTCGCAGCCTGCACAATCGTCTTCATGATCGGCGCGATTTTGGCCTATGATCCCTCGCGCGGGCTGGCGCGACGGGGCCCCGCGGGAGGCGAAGGATGAAGGTTCGGGTTCTGGCGACGGCTGTTCTGGCGCTCGCTGCTGCGAGCACGGCCGCGCGCGCGGCCGATCCGCGCTATCCGGACTGGCCGTGCACACAGGCAAAGGTGCCGGAGATCTCGCTTGCCGCCGTCTGGGCCGGTCCTACGCTCGGTGACGCCGAGACCAAATGGAAGGACGACGCCAAGGTCAGCGCGCTGGTCTCGAAACTGGCGGCCCGCAAGACGCCGCTGGATGAGGCGGAAAAGTCGGTAAAGGAGTTTCTTGCAGGTTCCGCCGCCGACAAGACCGCGAACGCCAAGCTATTGTTCGCCGGCCTGTTCGACACGCTCAACGCCCAGCGCTCACAGGTCATGATCGGGCTCGAACGCGTCAGCCGCAAGCAGCGCGACGCCGCCGACAAGATCCGCGAGGAAACGCTCCAGCTCCAGGCCCTTCAGGGCGCAACGCCGCGCGACGACGCCAAGATCGAGGCGCTCAGCAACGAGCTGATCTGGAAGACGCGCATCTTCGAGGACCGCCACAAGGTGGTGCGCTTCGTCTGCGAGGTTCCGACCTCGATCGACCAGCGCCTGTTCGCGCTCGGACGCGTCATCCAGCAGGAAATGGAATAGCGTCAGCCAAGCTGACGGCTCACGAAAAGTTCCCGCGATTGCCTCGGGAACGTTAACCTTTTGCCGCGCAATCTGCCGGAACCAAATCGATTTATGATGGCTTGTCGAAGTCAACGCCAGACGTCGGGAGACCTCGATGGGAACAAAAAAATTCATCCTAGCGGGCGCTGCGGCCCTCAGCATGCTCGCATCCAGCGCTCTCGCTGACGACATGACCGGAATGGTCACGCGGATCGATCGGCTCAACGGCACGATTTCGATCCAGCAGATGCAGAAAGGCACGGTCGGCGCCAGCGCCGGCGGCGCCGGCGCGCTTCAGGAGTACAAGACCAAGGACGCCGCAATGCTGGATGCGGTCCATGCCGGCGACAGGGTGACGTACTCCGCCACCGACACCAACGGCACCGGGACGCTGACGAAGCTGCAGAAGCAGTAGCGGTGGGTTTTTCACCTCTCCCCGTAAGAACGGGGCGAGGGAGTACAGCTGTGTTCTGCGGTGCAGGTTGCTACTGCTCCGGCCGCGGCTCGGGCTGCGCCTCTTCGGTCGGAAGCTTCGCGCGCTCCCAGCCGTCGGTGCCGTCGGGATACCAGGCAATATTGGAGTAGCCGTACGCCAATGCGCGCTTGGCCGCGTTCCAGGACATCCAGCAATCGGCGAGGCAATAGATCACCAGCAGCGCGGCCTTGTCGCCGCGCGAGGCACGCGCGAGGCCGAGCTGGAGATAATCGTCCATCGCCGACGGCAAATGGCCGTAGCCAGTATCGGGGAGCCACAGGCTGCCCGGAATGTTTCTGCGCGGGGCATCACGCCACACCGTGCCTTCGGGCAAGTTCTTCGGCTTCGGCGGACGCGGCATCACGTCGATGAACGCGCCGCTCTTCTCGCGCCAGATCGCCTCGGCGTCGGCCGTGGTCAGCACCCGCGCGCCGACAAGCGTCGCCGGCACCGGCGCACGGTAATTGTCGGTGCGATATCCCTCGGGCTCGAACGGCTCCTGCTGCTGCGCCAATGCCGGCGCCGCCAGCATGGCGGCAACCAGCGCAGCGGCAACCGGCCATCTCATGGCGTCTTCTTGGCAGTCTCCGCACCGAGCGGCCTATCGCTCTCGTCCAGCAGCGGCACGCCGAAATCGAGCAGGATCTTGTTGATCTCGCCCTGGTTCTCCTGGATCAGCTTGTTGAGTTGCCGCTTCCAGTTCTGATCGGCGGGCCGCACGCCCATGCCGATACGATAGACCAGCTTCGGCCCGGTGGTTTCCTTCACCAGCGGCGTGACGTGGAGCGAAGCGCCGGCCTTCTTGGCGTAGTAGCCGGCCATCGGCCCCCACAGCACGCCGGCATCGATCTTGCCGGCGGCGAGGTCGTCGATCATCGCCTGCGCCGAATTGTCGAAGCGCGTATCGATCATCAGCGGATAGGGCTTTGCATCGCCCATCAGGCCTGCAAGCGCCATGTTGGTCGCGGGCGGAGTGCCGGCGACGATGCCGACATGCTTGCCCTTCAAGCGCGGATCCTCGAGCGTATCGACCTCATCGAGCCCGCTGCCCGCTTTCGCGACCAGCGCATAGCTCGTGCGGTAATAGGGATTGGTGCCCTGCACGAGGTCGTCGCCTTGCGGGAAGCCCATGATGACGTCGCAACGATGCGCGCCCAGCGTCATCCGCACGAAGCCCGTGGCCTGCGGGAAGAAGACATAGTCGAGCTTCTTCTGCAGCTTGTCCGCCAGGAATTCGGCGAGCTTGTTCTCGAAGCCTTCGCGCTTCTCGTTGGAGAACGGCAGATTGCGCGGGTCGGCGCAGACGCGCAGCACTTTCGGATCGACCAACTCGAACGAAAGATCTCCGGTCTCGCTCGTTTGCGCCATGGCGACGTCGCCCAGGGCGCAGGTTGCAGCCAGGCTCCACAGCAAGATCAACCAGCGACGATGTCGTCCGGCCTCCGTCATCGCGCTTCCTCCTCGTTTTGTTTGAATGTTATCCATGCAACGCATGACGCGCCATGTTTGGCCAAGCTTTGTGCTGGCGTTGCTTTGTTGCAGTGCAATGCGGAAAACCCTTTGAACTGAGGCGGAAAAGTGTCTCGCATTGCTCTCGTGATCGCAGCCTTGTCCCTCGGAGCAGCGACGCTAGCACGCGCCGGGGCGGCCGAATTGCCTGTGAGCGAAGTCGCGCCGGGAATCTTCGTACACTCCGGGACCATCGCCCTGATGAGCCGCGAGAACGAGGGCGATATCGCCAATGTCGGCTTCATCGTGGGCGATGACGCCGTGGCCGTGATCGACACCGGCGGCAGTTTTCGCGAGGGCGAGGCGCTGCTGGCGGCGGTGAAGGCACGCACCACCAAGCCGATCCGCTACGTCATCAATACCCATGGTCATCCCGACCATGTCTTCGGCAATGCCGCCTTCGCGGCGGACGGAACCAGCTTCGTCGGCCACGGCAAGCTGCCGCAGGCGCTGGCGGCGCGCGGGCCGTTTTATCTGGACAATTTCAGACGCATCATGGGCGGCGAGCTGATCGATCCCGTGAAGATCGTGCCGCCCACCCTGCTCGTGACGGACACACTGACGCTCGATCTCGGCTCGCGCCGCCTGACCTTGCGGGCATGGCCGGCCGGGCACAGCGACAATGATCTGACCGTGTTCGACGAGACCAGCAAAACCCTGTTCGCAGGCGATCTCGTCTTTCTCCGCCACATTCCGGTGATGGACGGCAGCATTCGCGGCTGGCTCGCCACGCTGAAGGAGTTGGAGACCATCCCGGCACTGCGCGTCGTTCCCGGTCACGGCCCTGTGAGCGAATGGCCTGCCGCGCTGGTCGATGAACGGCGTTACCTTTCAACGCTGCTGTCTGACGTCCGCACGCTGAACAAGAAAGGCGAGACGATCCGCACCGCCGCGGACAAGGCGGCCGCTGACGAGCAGCCGCATTGGCAATTGTTCGATGACTACAACGCTCGCAACGCAACTGCAGCATTTTCGGAAATTGAATGGGAGTAGCGGGCGCGCTACGCTAGGAGTCAACTCTGCTTCGCGCGCGCGAGACCATGACCATGACGGGATGCACACGCCGCCTGCCCCTGATCGCCGCCTTGCTCTGCATTGCCTTGGCGATGCCGGCGCAGGCTGAAGAGGCCTATGATCCCTGGCCGGGCCTGGTGCAGGACATCTTCAGCAACCGTCCGATGAACGATGGCAGCAACGTCATCGGCATCGAGATGCCGTATCGCGCCGAGGATGCGGCCATCGTGCCGGTGACCCTGCGCAGCAAGCTGTCGCCGGCCGACAGCCGCCGCATCCGCTCGATCACCTTGGTGATCGACCGCAACCCGGCGCCGATGGCGGCGAAGTTCGAGCTCGGCCCGGATGCCAATGTCACGGAAATCTCGACCCGCGTGCGCGTCAACAATTACACCGACGTCCACGCCGTCGCCGAGCTCAGCGACGGCCAGCTCTACGTCTCGAAAGTCTATGTGAAGGCCTCCGGCGGCTGCTCCGCACCGGCGGGAAAGAACGTCGAGGAAGCCAGGAACCGGCTCGGCCAGATGCGCTACCGGCAATTCGCTCGTGAGGACGGTCCCGCGAGCCACGTCCGCGAGGCGCAGATCATGATCGGCCACCCCAACAATTCCGGGCTGCAGATGGACCAGGTCACGCAGCTCTATATTCCCGCCTTCTTCATCAACCAGCTGAAGCTGACCCAGGACGACAGCCCGGTGCTGTCGATGGAAGGCGGTATCTCGATCTCGGAAGATCCCAATCTGCGCTTCATCTACGTCTCCAACGGCGCCAAGCGTTTTCGCGCGGAAGCGAAGGATACGGACGGGCACGTGTTCCGGAATGAATGGGACGTGGAGAAGCCGGGGACGTAACAGCGAAGCCGTCATTCCGGGGCGGTCCGCAGGACCGAACTATGGTGCGCAATTGCGCACCTGAGAATCTCGAAATTCCGGGTTCGATGCTTCGCATCGCCCCGGAATGACAGCGCTAAATCAAAAACACCTCACCTCGGCTTCCGCCTGCGCCCGGCGCAGATCATTCACCGCCGAGTTCGCCTGCTCCGAGGTGCGAAACTGCACGCCGAGATTGCCGCGCACCTGCGACATGCTGAGCGCGGTCTCTGCGGTTACATAGCGCTCAAAGGGCACGATCGAGGCGACCACGTCGATCGAGCAGGAACATTGCTCGATGGACTGCCGGCTCTCGCCATTGGCCTTCATGCAGCCATAGACATATTCCGCGCGCGCCGAGGTCGGATAGTCATTGGCCTCTCCGGCCCGCGCCACGCATGCGGTCGCCGCCAATACCGCCAATGCGGCGACAATCGGTCGTAGCTGCCCGGCCAGTTTCATGCGCGTCCTCCCGCTGGTTGCGACCAAAGCTATGCTATGCGTATTGTCCTGAAAAGCACTCTGTCAGAGGAAGCGGCTCACAAGGTGATGAGAGTTTTGGGACGAATATCGGCGCTCGCAATGACCCTGGCGCTGACGCTGGCAGCACCGGCCCGTGCTGCGGATACCATTCGCCTTGCGGTGCAGAAGACCGGAACATTCTCCTGGGAGCTGGCCGCGATCCGAGCTGGCGGCCTCGACAAGGAGGCTGACCTGTCGCTGGAGGTCACCGAGCTCGCGAGCACCGAAGCCGGCAAGATCGCAATGCGTGCAGGCAGCGCCGACATCATCCTGTCGGACTGGCTGTGGGTGTCGCGCGAGCGCGCGCTGGGCGCCAAGCTCACCTTCTATCCCTATTCCAGCGCGCTCGGCGCGGTGATGGTGCCGGCAGCCTCGCCGCTTCAGACGCTCGCCGACCTCAAGGGCCGCAAGCTCGCGGTCGCCGGCGGCGCCATCGACAAGAGCTGGCTGCTGCTCCAGGCGCGGATGAAGCAGGACGGCATCGACCTGAAGTCGGAAGCGACCATCGTGTACGGTGCCCCGCCTTTGATCGCAGCCAAGGCGCTCGACGGCGAGATGGATGCGAGCCTCAACTTCTGGAATTTCTGTGCGCAGCTCGAGGCCAAGGGTTTCAGGCGCCTCGCCGGCATCGAGGACATCTTGCCGAAGCTCGGCGCCAAGGGCGCGGTGGCCGCAGTCGGCTACGTCTTCGACGAGAGCTGGGCCGCGAGCCATAAGGACGCAGTGGCCCGCTTCATCGCGATGACCCGCAAGGCCAAGCAGCTGCTGGTCACATCCGATGCCGCCTGGGACAAGGTCGCGCCGCTCACGGGCACGACCGATCCGGCCATGCTCAAGACCTATCGCGAGCGCTACCGCGACGGCATTCCGCGCCGGAGCATCGACGACGAGGAGAAGGATGCGCGCGTGCTCTACCGCGTGCTGGCCGAGACCGGCGGACGCGACCTCGTCGGCCCCGCAGCCGAGCTCGACCCCGGCACCTTCTATCACGCAGTCCCCGGAGACTGAGGTGCTGCGTCTGCTCTCGTTCGCCCTGTTCCTCGCGATCTGGTGGATTGCCGCGCTCCTCGTCGGCGGCGCGAAGCTGCCCTCCCCCCCAGCCGTGCTTCAGGTGATGATCGCAGAAGCGTCAACCGGCGCGCTGTTCCTGCATCTCGGGGCGACGCTGGCCCGCGTCGCGCTCGCCTTCACCCTGGCAATGTCGCTCGGCAGCGCCATCGGCTACCTGATGGGCCGGGTGAAGCTCGCCGACCGGCTCGGCGATCCCTGGCTGATCCTGCTGCTCAATTTGCCGGCGCTGGTCGTGATCGTGCTCGCCTATATCTGGGCCGGCCTCACTGAAGCCGCCGCGATCGCGGCGATCGCCATCAACAAGCTGCCGACCGCCATCGTCACCTTGCGCGAGGGCACGCGCGCGCTCGACCGTTCGCTCGACGAAATGGCGAGCGTGTTCGCGATGCCGCGCTGGCGCGCGTTCCGCCATGTCGTGCTGCCGCAGCTCGCGCCCTATATCGCGGCCTCCGCCCGCTCCGGATTGTCGCTGGTGTGGAAGATCGTGCTGGTCGCCGAGCTGCTGGGACGGCCGAACGGCGTCGGCTTCGAGATCGGCGTCGCCTTCCAGTTGTTCGACACGCCGCGGCTGCTGGCCTATTCGCTGACCTTCGCCGCTGTCGTGCTCGTCATCGAAACCTTGCTGGTGCAGCCGTTCGAAGCCCGCGCAAACAGGTGGCGGCCCCGTGCGGCTTGAGGTCGATATCACAGGCAAGACCTTCAGGAGTGCCGCGGGCGGAACGCACGAGGTGCTGGCGCCGGTCAAGTTCGCGCTTCAATCCGGCGAGGTCGGCGTGCTGATCGGCCCGTCCGGTTGCGGCAAGAGCACGATGCTGCGCATCATCCTTGGATTGGACCACGACTTTGCAGGCCGCATCGCGCGGCCGCCTGAGGCGCGGATCGGCATGGTGTTCCAGGAGCCGCGGCTGCTGCCGTGGCGCTCGGTCGAGCAGAATGTGCGGCTGGCCGCGCCTGATGTCACCGAGGCGAAGCTCTCCGAGCTGTTCAGGATTTTGGAGCTGGAAGCCCATCGCAGCCATTTCCCCGGCGAATTGTCGCTGGGGCTGGCCCGCCGCGTCGCACTCGCGCGCGCCTTCGCGGTGGAGCCCGATCTCCTGGTGCTCGACGAGCCCCTCGCCTCGCTCGACGACGCCCTCGCCGGCCGTCTGCGTGACGAGATCGCGACGCTGGTGGCGAGCCGGCCAGTGATGACGCTTCTGGTGACACACAGCCTGGACGATGCGGTGCGCCTGGGCGACCGGCTGTTCTTCCTGTCGCCGCGGCCGGCGCGGATCGTGGCCGAGGTGCCTATCGGCATCCCGCGCGACACACGTGGCGAAGCCGAGATTGCGGCGATCAAGGCCGGCCTCGCCCAACGAATTCACGGCGACCGCACTGCGCGAGATGTCTCATAGCCGGTCGCCTGGCCGACGTGCTAGACTAGGCCGGCGGCGGAGCTGATGATGACGCGGACGGTCGCCTTCGCAACGCTTGGGCTTGCAACGCTTGGTCTTGCACTCGTCGTGTCGACGGCGGATGCGCAGGACATGATGCGTGACGTCGACCTCACCTCTCCCGCGATGGTCTCGGCCGAAATGACGAGGCCGGAGGTCGAGGCCGTGCTGGCCAAAGCGAGCCCAAAGCAGCCTGCCGATTTCACCGGCAAACGCCTGTCGGGCCTCGATCTCTCGGGGCTGGACCTGTCCAACGCGGTTCTCCGCGCCGCACGGCTCAACAAGACAATACTCCGAGACGCCAGGCTTGACCGTGCGATCCTCGATCAGGCGTGGCTGCTGGATGCGGATCTTACCGGCGCGAGCCTGAAGGGCGCCAATCTGTTCGCCTCGCAAATGGCCCGCGCGCGTCTCGACGGCGCGAACCTGTCGGGAGCGCGCATCGCTGCCGACCTCACCGGCGCGAGCCTGGTCGGCGCCTCGATCGCGGACGCGCATCTTGGCGCCGACATGCGCAACCAGTCGATGGGGCTGATGCGCGCGGTGCTGAGATCCGCCAATCTGGAACGGCTGAACGCGCGCAACGCCGATTTGTCGCGCGTCGACCTCGAGTTCGCGGTCCTCAGGGGCGCCGACCTGAGCGGCGCATCACTGAAAAACGCCCAGCTCGGCGGAGCCGATCTGACCGGCGCCATCGTCATCGACGCCGATTTCGACGGCGCCGATCTCGTCTCGACGAAGCTGATCGCACCGAACGGCCTTGACCGCGCCAAAAATTTCGACAAGGCAAAGAACCGCGAGCGCCTGATCAGGGAATGACGGCGCCTTTGGGAGGACTGGCTGATGCGTGGGGTTCTTGCTTTGATCGCGTTGTTGACGCTTGCCGGCGAAGCCGCCGCGCAGACCAAGGGCAAGGGCATCCGGCTCTGGAATCTCACGACGGAGACGATCTCCGGCTTCCAGCTTTCGCCGGCCGGCAAGACCGACTGGGGCCCGAACCAGTGCCTCAACGACAAGGACAAGGAGGTCGACCACGACGAGCGGCTGCGCATCACCGGCGTCGAGCCCGGCCGCTACGACGCCAAGGTCAGCTATCCCAATGCGCGGCAGTGCATCGTCCGCGACATCGAGATCAGGGCCGATGCGGTGTTCTCGATCGCCGACAAGGATCTGAAGGACTGTACGAAGTAGCCCGCCCGGCTTAAGCCTTGTCGTTCGGGTGCGGATATTCGCAGCGCCAGCGCACCGCCTGCCATTTCGGATGCTCGCCGACCCATTGCGCGATGTAGGGCGGTGCGGCCATCACGCATTGGCGGGGCGACCCCGAATAGTTGAACACCAGATGCTGCTCTTCGCAGGTCGCAGGCGAGAGCACCGCACACACAGTCACCACAAGGTCGATCGGGTTCATTCCGGGATCCTCTCGCGGGGGCACTCGAGACTAGCACGATAGGTTACGTGTCAGGGGGCGGGAAGTTTCAATCGGACGTGAGGATGGGGAACTACCTCCGTCGCCCCTCCCCGCACGTGGGAAGAGACGAAACAAGCACGCTAAAAATTCACCCCGAACACCAGTCGCGCCTGATGCCGCTCGAAATTGACGAGGTCGAGATTGCCGCCTGAGCCGGCCAGACGACCCCAGGCCTGCATGCTCCAGCTCAGGGTCAGCCGGGAGCGCTCGGAGAGCTGGAAATACGCCGTAGGGCCGACGAACAGGGCCTGGCCTGCGAACTCGCCGAGGCCGATGCCCTCATATTGCCGGAAGTAGCGCATCTCGCCGCCGAGAAGCACATTCGGGCGCACCCGCGCCAGGGCGGCAAACGCCGCTCCGACCGTCGAACTCTTCTCGGACGTCCCCGCCACCTCGAAGCGCGCCCATTCCGGCTGATAGATCAAATTAAGCGCGCCGATGACGAAGTTCGGAACGAGCTCACGGTCGAAGGCGAGCGTGAATTCGGTGCCGTACATCCGCCCCTTCGCGCCAGAGGTCTCATCAATGCGATCGCCATGGAACTCGGCGGCGACCGTGAACCCAAACGGCGCGCGCTCGCGGTCGAGCAGGCGATAACGCAAATCAAGCGAGGCGCCCTGGAAGTTGAACTGGCGGCGGTCGTCGATGTCAGGAACGCCGGTGATGTCGTGCCAGCTGGCGGTGCCGCCGAGCTCGATGCGGAAGTTCGGCAGCGGCACGACCTCGATCTCGACCTCCTGCGCGAGAGCGCGATAGGTGCCACCGCCCTTGCCGAAGCTGCCCGTCGTCTGGGTCTGGAATTCCCGCTCGCCGACGTTGCCGACGTCGGTGCCGATCATGAAGCCGAAGATGTGCTCGGTATCAAACCCCTCTTCGGCGCCTGCGCATGCCGGCGCGAGTGCGGCCATGCACGCAACCGCCGTCCAAAATATGTGGGGTCCAGTTCGCATCCAGCGAACACTACCACGGCTCCGATGGCATTCGCCACCGAAGCCGCGGCAGGTCCGTCAGTCTTACTTGCGCGCAGCGCAGGCGTACATGTTGATTTCCATGCCGACCGGCACTTCCACGATCTTCGGAGCTTTCCAAGCCATTCGGGGTCTCCCAAGGTATTGAGCGCGACATCGCGCGGGGCAAAACCTAGGGCTGCATCAAGCACAGCGCAAGCTGGAATCGATCCGCAGATACAGCGAACTGTCGCATATTGCTTGCGAATTTCGCTCTCGTGCAAATCGCCTTCGCTCCCAGTCAAGCGTCAACGCAGCAAGCGCAGCAGCGCGCGGCCGGCGCGCGAGTTGAGCTCCTTTGCATCCAGCGTTCCGTCCTTGTCGGGATTGGCCGCATTGAAGCGCTGCTCCACCACGGACAGATATTCGTCGAGCGTGAGAGTCCCGTCGCGATCGGGATCGGCGGCGGCGAGCTCCTTCGCCGTCAGCCGTCCGCGCAACTCGCGCGCGTCCAGCGTGCCGTCATGATCGGGATCGAGTTTTGCGAACAGCGCGCTCGCGGCCTTCTTCACCTCGGCGAGGTCGAGCGTGCCGTCATTGTCGGTATCGAACATCTTGACGGCGGATGCCGACCAGGCCGGACCGGACAGAACTGCAAGCGTGAGCGCAAGTGCAACAGAGCGACGCGATAGCATCATGACCTCCCAGACCAAGAGCCCCGATTCGAACGGGATGAAAGCAACATAAGTCCGCAAGGCGAGCCCCGGTTCAAGCGAAATTGCAACCTGCGCGCCGCACAATCCGAGGAACCAGATTGCCGCGCCCCCCGCGCTTTTGTCCGGTACTGCGCCATGCCGCGGAATTTTTTCAGCGCCTGCGCACAAGTGAGAGCCGGCTGTCAGGTTTCTGTCAGGTGACCGTCGTCTGGCATCCAACATATCGGCAGCGCGCATTCGACTTTCGTATTGACGCGTTTTGCATTCGGGCGGAGTGTTGCCGTCGCAGCGTCAAAAGGCGCGCATATTGGGAGGAACGGATGAAACGCTTTGCGATGGCCGCGAGCCTCGTCATGCTTGCATCGACTTGTGCGTACGCACAGACCACCGAGCAGCTGGTCAAGGGCGCGACCGATACATCGAACGTTCTCAATTACGGGATGGGCTACAATCTGCAGCGCTTCTCGACCCTGAACCAGATCAACAAGGACACCGTCAAGAACCTCGTCCCGGTCTGGAACTACTCCTTCAACGACGATCGCAGCGAGGAATCGCAGCCGCTGGTGTACCAGGGCGTAATCTACGTGACCTCGCACAACGCGACCATGGCGGTCGATGCCAAGACCGGCAAGCAGATCTGGAAATCCAAGGTCGAGTACCCCGCCGAGACGCCGCGCATCGTCTGCTGCGGCATCATCAACCGCGGCGCGGCGCTCTATGACGGCAAGGTGTTCCGCACCACGCTCGATGCCAACGTCATCGCGCTCGACGCCAAGGACGGCAAGGAGCTGTGGCGGCAGAAGGCGGCCGACATCAAGGAAGGCTATTCGATGACGGTGGCCCCGCTGGTCGCCGACGGTGTCGTCATCACCGGCATCTCCGGCGCCGAGTTCGGCACCCGCGGCTTCATCGACGGCTGGGATCCGGCGACGGGCAAGCATCTGTGGCGCACCCATTCGATCCCCTCGCCGGATGAGCCAGGCGGTGACACCTGGAAGGGCGACACCTGGAAGCTCGGCGGTGGCTCGACCTGGATCACCGGGTCCTACGATCCCGAGCTGAACACGGTCTACTGGGGCATCGGCAATCCCGGCCCGTTCAATTCGGCGGTGCGTCCCGGCGACAATCTCTACACCTGCTCCGTGCTGGCGATGGATCCCAAGACCGGCAAGATCAAGTGGCACTACCAGTTCTCGCCGAACAATCCGTTCGACTATGACTCGGTGGCCGAGATGGTGCTCGCCGACATGAATGTCGAGGGCAAGCCGACCAAGGTGCTGATGGATGCCAACCGCAACGGCTTCTTCTACGTGCTCGACCGCACCAATGGAAAGCTGCTCGCGGCCAACCCTTACGTGAAGGTCAACTGGGCGACCGGCATCGACATGAAGACGGGCCGTCCGATCGAGACCGACGTCAGCAAGGACGCGCGCGAGGGCAAGAAGGTGACGGTCTATCCGTCGATCCTCGGCGGCAAGAACTGGGAGCCGATGTCGTTCAACCCGCAGACCGGCCTCGCCTACGCCAACACCCTCGCCTTCGGCGGCAGGTACAAGACCGAGCCCGTCACCTTCAAGCAGGGTGAATGGTATCTCGGCATGGACCTCACTGACCTCTGGGAATGGGGTGACGGACCGCGCGGTCATCTGAAGGCGATCGATCCCATGACCGGCAAGGCCAAGTGGGAAGCCCCCGCCGACATCCCGCGCTTCTCGGGCGTGCTGTCGACCGCGGGCGGCGTCGTGTTCACGGGCGCGCTGACCGGCGAATTCGAGGCCTTCGACGCCGACACCGGCAAGAAGCTCTGGCAGTTCCAGACCGGCTCGGGCATCGAGGGACAACCGGTGACCTGGCAGCAGGACGGCGTGCAATATGTCGCCGTCACGTCTGGCTACGGCGGCGTCTACTCGCTGTTCTCCGGCGACGAGCGACTTGCCAAGGTGCCGCCCGGCGGCTCGCTGTGGGTTTTTGCGGTCAAGCAGTAACCACGGCATGATGCTGAAAGACGTAGCTCAGAAGACGGTGGCGACGATCGCCACCGTCGCGGTGCTGACGGCCGCGCTTGCGGCGACCGTTCGCGCCGCGGATGACGCAACCGGCAATCCCCTGCAGGCGCAGATCGACCACGGCAAGTCGACCTATGCTTCGAAATGCTCGCACTGCCACGGCCCCAACATGATGAACTCCGGCACCATCACGCCGGATCTGCGCGTCTTTCCCGACGACAAGACGCGCTTCGTCACCACCGTGAAGAACGGCAAGAACAACAAGATGCCGCCCTGGGGCGATATCCTCAGCGACGACGAGATCGGCGATCTCTGGGCCTTCGTCTCGAGCCGGAGGAAGCCATGAGGGGCCGGCAGGTGCTCGGTCTTGCCGCGTTGCTTGCGGCGCTGGCGGCGCCCGCGCACGCGACCGATCCCTTGAGCATCTGTCTCGACGAGGACCGGCCGCCGCTTTCGGTGCATCACAAGGGCAAGTCCGACGCCGGCTTCGACGTGCTGCTGGCGCAGGCAGTCGCGGAACGGATGGGGCGGCCGCTTAAGATCCAGTGGTTCGAAAGCAAGCTGGACGAGGATTCGAGCCCGCAGCTGGAGGCCAATGCACTGCTCTCCGACGGGCGCTGCGCCCTGGTCGGCGGCTACGCGCTGACGACGGATTCCCTCGTCAAGCCCGGCATGAAGACGGCGCGCCTGCCGGACTTCGCTGGGGCCACGCGCGACGACCGGCGCCGTCGCGTCGCACTCGGCGTGCTCGCGCCAAGCCGGCCTTACGTCTATTCGCCCATGACAGTGGTGCTCGGGCCGAAGGCGCAGGGGCGCAAGATCGCCGACATCGGCGATCTTGCCGGCCTCCGCCTTGTGATCGAGAGCGGTTCGCTCGGCGATGCCATCCTGATGACCTTCGACAAGGGACGCCTGATCGACAGCATCACGCATCTCGTCCCCGGTCGCGACGACCTCCTCGGCGCGCTCAACCGCGGCGACCATGACGCAACGCTGATCGACCTTGCCCGCCTCGACGCCTACCGCGCCGCCCATCCTGATACGGCGATCAGCGCGTCCGGCTACTACTATCCGATCGGCGCCAATCGCGGCTATGTCGGGCTCGCCAGCGACCCCGCACTGATCGAAGCGGTGAACAAGGCGCTGACGGAGCTCGCCGCGGAAGGAAAGACCGCAGAGCTCGGCAAGCAGGCCGGCCTGACCTATCTGCCGCCGCGCGAGCCGGCGATCCTCGGCGATGTCTGGATGAAGATCATTCAGCGGTGAAGCTCCGTCATTCCGGGGGCGAGCCCGGAATCCATTCCTCCACAGCGCATGCGGCACGATGGATTCCGGGCCTGCGTGCGGCGCACGCATCCCGGAATGACGGAGGATGTGGCTAGCAGCGTCTCAGTTCGTATAATGCAGCATTTATTCGGCCATTTGGTGAAGTCGTGAGTCCTGCCGCCACCAACCTGCGCGACGTCCTCTCCCGCGAAATCAAAACCGCCGAGCTGATGCGCGCGTTGATCGTCGTCGGCCCGATGGTGGCGGCCTATTTCATCGCGCGCGAGACGGCACTGCTCAATCTCGCCCTGGTCGCGGTCTCGCTGCTCATTCCCGCGCTCAGGCTGCACCTGCCGCCCAAGGTGATCGCGTGGCACTATCTTGCCATCCTCGTCACCTTTTCCGCGCTCGTTCTCGCCGCTCCGATCAAGCCGCTGTTCGCGATGCTGACGGCGCTGGCCGGCTTCCTGGCGGTCGCGGTGACGCGCTATGGCGAGCACTTCCGCACGCTCGGCAATTGGGTGTTCATCCCCGCCGTCTATCTCGCCTGCGAGGTGCGGGAGGGCGTCAGTCCGTCCGAAGCGCTGCGGCATGCAGGCGTGATCATCGCCTCCTCTCCGATCGCGCTGGCGCTGGTCTGCGCCATCCAGATCTACGACCGGCGGCCACGTGGCGACGCCGCTTCAGCATCGTTCGGATTGCCTGCCGCTGAATGGTTTCTGCCCGCGCTCGCAACCGCCATGGCGGTGTTCGCATCAGCCGCGCTGGTCGAGATGCTCGACCTCGCGCAGGGACAATGGGTGATGTGGTCGGCCGCAAGCGTCGTGGTCGGCGATCTCGCCGCCTCCACCGGCAAGCTGAAGCAGCGCGCGACCGGCGCGCTGGTCGGCGTACCGCTCGGCTTCCTTACCGGAATCCTGCTGCCACAGAGCCGGGTCGGTTACGCGCTCGCGGTGCTCGCGGCCACCCTGACGCTGATCTCGTTCTCCCGCTATATCGTCGGCTTCGGCCTGCGCTGCTTCTTCATCGCGCTCGCCGCCTCCTTTGCCGGCGGCGCCAGCGGCATCGCCGAGGAGCGCATCATCAACGTGCTGATCGGCGGCACGTTCGGCCTGATTGCGGTGGCCCTGACCGAGATCGTCTGGCTACGAGTCGCGCGAAAGGTGCGATCGTCCGGGTGACGCCGGAATGGGCACTGCGCCGCCCGGCCGAATGCGCCAATCTGTCTCGCCCACCGCCCATGCCGGCGCCAGCCTGATGCAGTACCCTCGGCAAAAAACGGGGAGAGAATCATGTCCGCCAAACTCGATCGCCGCCACTTCGTCGCCGCCGGGACCGCCGCACTCGCGATGCCTTTCGTCTCGCGCAGCGCCTCGGCGCAAAGCGCTTGGCCGTCGCGACAGATCCGCATGATCTGCAGCTACCCCGCCGGCGGACAGACCGACCTGCTCGCGCGCGCCTACGGCGAGTTCATCTCCAAGCAGGTCGGCAAGACGGTCGTTGTCGAGAACAAGCCCGGTGCCTCCGGCGCGATCGGCACGGCCGAAGTCGCCCGCGCGGAGCCCGACGGCCACACCATCCTGTGCTCGATCTCGACCACCTACATCATGAACCGGGTGGTGATGAAGAATCCGGGCTACGACATGGACAAGGACCTGACGCTCGTCAGCGTCATTCCCGGCGCCGGCCTGCTGCTGGTCGCGAACCCCAAGACGGGCGTCAAGACGCTGGAAGATTTCGTCGCCTTTGCGCGCAAGAGCGGCAAGGTGAATTTCGGCACCTACAGCGCGGGCTCGGCCCCGCACATGACGATCAACGAGATCAACAAGCAGTATGGCCTCAACATCGAGCCGGTGCACTATCGCGGCGAGGCGCCGATGTGGACGGGCATGCTGGAGGGCACGCTCGACGCCGCCATGGGCAGCTACACGGCCGCGCAGTCGGTCCTGCAAAGCGACCGCGGCACCGTGTTCGCGGTGCATTCGAAGAAGGTGGACGCGATCCCGAATGTGAAGACCCTGCCCGAACAGGGCGCGACGTCGAAGTTCTTCACCGTGAGCGGCTTCTCGGGCTGGGCCGTGCCGAAGGCGACGCCGCAGCCGGTGGTCGACCGCCTCGCCGAGCTCTGCGTCGCCGCCAACAGCGATCCAAAGGTGAAGGAGGTTCTCGCGACCTTCGTGCTCGAACCCGCGATCGGATTCAAGGAAAGCAATGCGCTGTACCAGCGCGAGCTGCCGATCTGGATCGAGAGCGCACAGTCGCTCGGCCTCGAGCCGGCCTGAATCTGGCACCGTCTCCGCCTGGCGCGCCGGTTGCTCCCTTCCCGGCCCGCCCTCCGACCAAAGCCTAGTGTCGGGAACGCATTTTCCCGCTATGATTGTACGCCGCCGGAAGCCTCGCAAGGGCGGTCAAAAAGGGGCCGATCGCATGACACCGGATGCAGTCGCCGTCGCCGTTATGGTCATCCTGCTCTTTCCGATGGGCTATTTCACACTGGCATCGCCCGCCTTCCTGCTGGTGAAGCTCGATATCCAGCCCGTCGCCCAGTTGCTGCGCGGAATGTTCAATGCCCATTTCCTGGTGATGCGCGTTGCTGCCATCGTCGGAACGGTGGTTCTCCTCCTCGACGGCCGCCTGCTCGCCGCGATGGGCGTCGGCATCATCGCAGCCCTGGCGATCTGGGGACGCCCCTGGTTCATGCAACGGATGGACGACCAGCTCAGCGCGCGGGACGCCGGCGATGCCGAGGCGCCGCGTCGGTTGCGCCGGCTGCATTGGAGCGGGATGCTGGGCAATGCGGCGCTGCTCGTCGCTCTCGTGGCCGGCATTCCCTATATCGCGACGACGGCGTAAGCGTCGGCCACCGCGCCGGAAGTTTTCTCCGGCGTAAGCCTAATGCTCGCCCGAGCTCGCGGCGCCCTGCTGCGCCTTGTGGATCGAGGACGGCACCACGCCGAAATATTTCCGGAACACGCGGCTGAAATGCGACGAGCTGGAGAAGCCCCAGGAGAACGCGACGTCGGTGATGGTCTTGCCGGCGTGCGCCTCGAGCTCCTGGCGGCAGTTCTGCAAGCGCGCCTGCCAGATGTAGTCGCTCACCGTGGTGCCGCGCTCGGAGAACAGCATATGCAGATAGCGCTTGGAGCAGCCGAGCTCGGCGGAGATCTGGTCGATGCACAGATCGGGATCGCGCAAGTGCTCGCGGATGAAGAACTGGGCGCGCACATACATCGCTTCGGGCCCGACCCGGTCGAACATCGTATCGGCTTCGCGGAGCGGCAACAGCAACAGGTCGATCAGGGAATCGGCGACGCCGACCGCGCTGTTCGCCGACAGTTTTGCCGCCTCGTCGAAGGTCGCATGGACGAAATCGTGGGCGATCCGCCCCGTCCCCGTCTTCGCCGACAATTTGCACGCAGGCATCCGCTGCGATGGGAAGCCGCGATCGCGCAGTAGCGCCTTCGGCACGATCACCACGTCGTGACGCGTGAAGGCGGGGCTGATGATCGAATGCGGGCAGGAGACGTCATAGGCGATGATATCGCCCGGGTTGATCTCGATGTGGCGGCCTTCCTGCTCGAAATAGGACACGCCGTAGGTCTGGAAGTGAATCTTGATGTACGGGTGTTCATTGGCCTTGGCTCGCGCCAGCGTATGCGCGATGCGATGCTGGCTGACCTCGATCTGGCAGAGCTTCAGGCGCGAGACCGTGGTGTAGTCGATGCGACCTTCGAGCGAGGACGCCTCCAGCGGATCGACGTCGAAATACCCGCACAGGCTCGTCAGCCCGTCGATCCAGCTCTGGATCTGCCGCTTCGGCGTCATTCCGGTCGTCGAAAGCGTGTGAATTGTGTCGGACATTAATCCAGCCACTGGTTTGATCCGGAGATTCGACGCGAATCGCGACCAGCGCTGCCGGAGCCCTCAGCCGTGATTGCGTGACGTTTACCTCGAATTTGAGCGGTCTTTTGCAACGAGCGCCATCGTTCCATTGCCACTCTTGAAGCTTAATCCTCCGCCTTAGTTGCACCGCCGTCAAGGGGAACCTGAGCGTAGAAGGCGGCTCAAAAGGCTTACCGAAGCCGCTGAATTCGCTACTGCAAAATCAAAATCTTCGCCTCCGTGCGCTGTCAAGCAAACCGCCTTCTCTCTTGGGCAAGTTTCCCGTTGGCGAAGTGGCTAGGGATTGCGGCAGGAACAACAAGAACGGGCCGCTCCTGCACGTGGACCCGTGGCTCTCATCAGGAGGAGGAAACAGCACAGCATCGTTTCTGGTCCCCGTGACCGCCCTGCACGAGCAGACGCCGGACGAGAAGCCCGGTGATTGAGCAATGCTTCGGAAACAATAAACGAGACCAACGGAGGAAATGACTATGCGCAAGGTGCTACTGGCGACCTATCTTGGCTCCGCGGCGGTTCTCGCCGTCGGCAGCGCATCAGCCAATGATGAGCTGATCAAGATGTCGCAGAACCCGAAAGACTGGGTGATGCCGGCGGGCGACTACGCCAATACCCGCTATTCCAAGCTGAACCAGATCAACGCACAAAACGTGGGCAAGCTCCAGGTCGCCTGGACCTTCTCGACCGGCGTGCTGCGTGGCCATGAAGGCGGCCCGCTGATCATCGGCAACGTCATGTACGTACACACGCCGTTCCCGAACAAGGTCTACGCTATTGACCTTTCAAACGAGAACAAGATCATCTGGAAATACGAGCCCAAGCAGGACCCGAACGTCATCCCGGTGATGTGCTGCGACACGGTGAATCGCGGCCTGGCCTATGGCGACGGCAAGATCATCCTGCATCAGGCCGACACCAATCTCGTCGCGCTCGATGCCAAGACAGGCCAGGTGGCCTGGAGCTCGACCAACGGCAACCCTGCGAAGGGTGAGACCGGCACCTCGGCGGCGCTCGTCGTCAAGGACAAGGTCCTGGTCGGCATCTCCGGCGGCGAGTTCGGCGTGCAGTGCCACGTCACCGCCTACGACCTCAAGTCCGGCAAGCAGGTCTGGCGCGCCTTCTCCGAAGGTCCGGATGACCAGATCAAGTTCGATCCGGCCAAGACGACGGCGCTCGGCAAGCCGGTCGGGGCCGACTCCTCGCTGAAGACCTGGCAAGGCGATCAGTGGAAGATCGGCGGCGGCTGCACCTGGGGCTGGATGTCCTACGATCCCGCTCTGAACCTCGTCTATTACGGCTCGGGCAACCCCTCGACCTGGAATCCGAAGCAGCGTCCGGGCGACAACAAATGGTCGATGACCATTTTCGCGCGCGACGCGGACACCGGCATGGCCAAGTGGGTCTATCAGATGACGCCCCACGACGAATGGGACTATGACGGCGTCAACGAAATGATCCTCTCGGATCAGCAGATCAACGGCCAGGCGCGCAAGCTCCTGACCCATTTCGACCGCAACGGTCTCGCCTACACCATGGACCGCGAGAACGGCGAGCTGCTGGTCGCCGAAAAGTACGATCCGAAGGTGAACTGGACCTCCGGCGTCGACATGGACAAGAACTCGCCGACCTATGGCCGTCCGAAGGTGCTCGACGCAGCTTCGACCGACAAGGCCGGTGAAGACCACAACGTGAAGGGCATCTGCCCGGCCGCGCTCGGCACCAAGGACGAGCAGCCGGCAGCCTACTCGCCGGACACGCAGCTGTTCTACGTTCCGACCAACCACGTCTGCATGGACTACGAGCCGTTCAAGGTGAGCTACACCGCGGGCCAGCCCTATGTGGGTGCGACGCTCTCGATGTATCCGCCGCAGGGTGAAAGCCATATGGGCAATTTCATCGCCTGGGACGGCAAGACCGGCAAGATCGTCTGGTCGAACAAGGAGCAGTTCTCGGTCTGGTCGGGTGCGCTCGCAACCGCCGGCGGCGTGGTGTTCTACGGCACGCTCGAAGGCTACCTGAAGGCGGTCGACGCCAAGTCCGGCAAGGAGCTCTACAAGTTCAAGACTCCCTCCGGCATCATCGGCAACGTCACGACCTATGAGAACGGCGGCAAGCAGTATGTCGCAGTGCTCTCCGGCGTCGGTGGCTGGGCCGGCATTGGTCTGGCCGCAGGCCTGACCGATCCGACCGCCGGTCTCGGCGCAGTCGGCGGCTACGCGGCCCTCAGCAACTACACGGCGCTCGGCGGTACGCTGACCGTGTTCTCGCTGCCGGCCAACTAGGCCTCTCAGCATCGCTCCGGCGCGTGGATCGCTCCACGCGCCGGTTCGTCTCCACCGAACGCCTTCCGAGGAAAAATCTCTTGCGTAAAATCTGCTCTGTCATTGCTGCGATGATCTTCGTTGGGTCGGGAGGAATTGCGATCGCGGACGGTCCGGGCGACCCGGCCGCCGTGAAGAAAGAAGACGACGGGAAATGGCTCGATAAGGAAGGAAACCCGACCTACAAGATTTCGGCCGACGGCACCGTGGACTGGTTCACCTATTCCGGCTACCGCCGCTATCACTCCGACTGCCACGTCTGCCATGGCCCCGACGGCATGGGATCCACCTACGCACCGTCGCTGAAGGACTCCGTCAAGACCATGAGCTACGGCGACTTCCTCGGCGTGGTCGCCTCCGGCCGCAAGAACATCTCGACCGCGCAGGAAAACGTCATGCCGGCCTTCGGCGACAACCCGAACGTCGCCTGCTACATGGACGATCTCTACGTCTATCTGCGCGCGCGCTCCACCGAAGCCTGGGGCCGGCAGCGCCCGGCCAACAAGGAAGCGAAGACAGAGGCCTACACCAAGGCCGAAGACGCCTGCATGGGCAAGAAATGAACGCTACGAGGACTGCCGAGACTACTTCCTGGCGTCTGACGAGAATTTGAGGAGCTACCAATGAAGACACGTGCCGCCGTCGCTTTCGAAGCAAAGAAGCCGCTCGAGATCGTCGAAGTCGACCTGGAAGGGCCCAAGGCCGGCGAGGTCCTGGTCGAGATCAAGGCAACGGGCATCTGCCATACCGACGCCTACACGCTCGACGGCTTCGACAGCGAGGGAATCTTCCCGTCGATCCTGGGCCATGAAGGCGCCGGGATCATCCGCGAGATCGGCCCCGGCGTGACCTCGGTGAAGCCGGGTGACCACGTCATTCCGCTCTACACGCCGGAATGCCGGCAGTGCAAAAGCTGCCTGAGCCAGAAAACCAATCTCTGCACCGCGATTCGCGCGACGCAGGGCAAGGGCGTGATGCCCGACGGCACCAGCCGCTTCTCCTACAAGGGCAAGCCGATCTACCATTACATGGGCTGCTCGACCTTCTCGAACTTCACCGTGCTGCCGGAGATCGCGGTCGCCAAGATTCGCGAGGACGCGCCGTTCGACAAGAGCTGCTACATCGGCTGCGGCGTCACCACCGGTGTCGGCGCCGTCGTCAACACCGCCAAGGTCGAGCCGGGCTCGAACGTCGTCGTGTTCGGCCTCGGCGGCATTGGCCTCAATGTCATCCAGGGCGCCAAGATGGCCGGCGCCGACAAGATCATCGGCGTCGACATCAACGACTCCAAGGAGGATTGGGGCCGCCGGTTCGGCATGACCCACTTCGTCAACCCGAAGAAGGTCACCGGCGACATCGTCCAGCACCTGGTCGGCCTCACCGACGGCGGCGCCGACTACACCTTCGACTGCACCGGCAACACCACCGTGATGCGCCAGGCGCTGGAAGCCTGCCATCGCGGCTGGGGCACCTCCATCATCATCGGCGTCGCCGAAGCCGGCAAGGAGATCGCCACCCGCCCGTTCCAGCTCGTCACCGGGCGCAATTGGCGCGGCACGGCCTTCGGCGGTGCGCGCGGCCGCACCGACGTGCCGAAGATCGTCGACTGGTACATGAACGGAAAGATCCAGATCGATCCGATGATCACCCACGTGCTCAAGCTCGAAGAGATCAACAAGGGCTTTGACCTCATGCACGAGGGCAAATCCATCCGTTCAGTCGTCGTGTTCTAGCCTACAGACATCACACCCAGGAGGATCGACCCATGACTGTTGCACTCCATCCATCGATCGACAACGGCCTCAAGCAGGGTAGCGGCAGCTTTGCCGGCGGCACCCTCGCCTGCAAATGCAGCGACCACCAGGTCAAGGTCGGCATCAAGGGCGACGTCGCCCACAACCACGCCTGCGGCTGCACCAAGTGCTGGAAGCCGCAAGGCGCGACGTTCTCCGTCGTCGCCGTGGTGCCGCGCCAGAATGTCACCGTGCTCGAGAACGGCGACAAGCTCCAGATCGTCGACCCCTCGGCGGTGATCCAGCGCTATGCCTGCAAGGCCTGCGGCACGCACATGTACGGCCGCATCGAGAACAAGAACCATCCGTTCTACGGTCTCGACTTCATCCATCCCGAACTGTTCCAGGAGCAGGGCTCGCAGGCGCCGCAATTCGCCGCCTTCGTCTCCTCGGTGATCGAATCCGGCGTCAAGCCGGAGCAGATGGCCGGCATCCGTTCGCGGCTGAAGGAAATCGGGCTCGAGCCCTATGACTGCCTGTCGCCGGCGCTGATGGACGCGATCGCGACCCACGTGGCCAAAGCCAAGGCCGCCTGAAAGGTGGTTTGAACGGGCCGCCTGAGCCGGCGGCCCACGCTCTCGCCACGCCCGTCCGATCGCTGATTCCCCTCCTCCACTCCCAGCGAACCGGACGGGCCTGGCTCCCGGACCATTGCGGCGAAGCCGCCTCCTCGCCTTCGATGGACTGGCGAGAACCATCGGCTCCCTCAGTCCTGGTCTCTGAATGACTGCGCAGTGCCGCGCGCTTCCGACTAGAGGTCCGCGGTCCCTGCGTTTCTCCCTCCCTCGACTGAGGCATCCTGCTTCGTCCGCGCAGTCTTCCTGGCGGACGAAGCCTTTTTCGCTGCAAGGCGTCGCGCGATGCATGCGGCGTGATTTCGCGCCCTGCTTTTGACAAACCACCGATGCAATCTTTTCCCGGTGAGAACACTCGGCTGTGAACGCCGGGTCGGCGCGATCTCTGCTACGCTCACGCCGTCACGATGCCGCACGAAGTTCAAAACAACGAAGAACAAAACGGGAGGTATCGAGCAAATCCAGACATCGTCATCGGCGTTCCTGCCTCCCTCCGGGATTTGCCCGCGCGGGATGATGGAGGGATGTCGTGCTACGTCGCACAAACCACCGCCGACCCACGTCGGCGGTTTGAATTTGGCATGCTTATGAAGAGCGAGGGACGATCATGATCAAGGTGAAGATCAATGGCCAGGAACAGAGCTGGGACGGCGACCCGGATCTCCCGCTACTCTGGTTCTTGCGCGACGAGGCCGGGTTGACCGGCACCAAGTTCGGCTGCGGCCAGGCCCTGTGCGGCGCCTGCACCGTCATCGTCGACAAGCAAGCCGTGCGCGCCTGCATCACGTCGGTGAACGACGTCGCCGGACGCGAGGTCACGACGATCGAGGGGCTGCACCCGACCGGCGATCACCCGGTTCAAAAGGCCTGGCGCCAGGTCAATGTTCCCCAATGCGGCTTCTGCCAGGCCGGCCAGATCATGCAGGCCGCGGCGCTTCTGATGGACAATCCAAAGCCGTCGCACGACCAGATCCGCGAGTCGATGGCCGGCAACATCTGCCGCTGCGGCTGCTACCAGCGCATCGAGAACGCGGTCCATCTCGCCTCGACGGGAGTGTGACATGAATTACATCGACAATCCCCGCAAGCTTCGCGGCTTCGAAAAGAACATCAGGGTGGAAAAAGTCTCGCGCCGCAGCATCCTGAAGGGGCTCGGCGTCACCGGCGGCTTCGTGCTTGCCGCGCCCGTGATGTCACGCCAGGCGCTCGCCTATGAGACAGGTGCCGAAAAGATGCCGCACGGCGTCGTGGTCGATCCGCGCGTGTTCGTTTCGGTCGCGCCTGACGGCATCGTCACCATCGTCGGGCATCGCTCCGAAATGGGCACCGGCGTGCGCACCAGCCTGCCGCTGATCGTGGCGGAGGAAATGGAGGCCGACTGGTCGAAGGTGAAGGTGCAGCAGGCCCATGGCGACGAGGTCAAGTTCGGCAACCAGGACACCGACGGCTCGCGCAGCACGCGGCACTATCTGATCCCGATGCGCCAGATCGGCGCTTCCGCCCGCACCATGCTGGAGCAGGCCGCGGCCAAGCGCTGGGGCGTTCCGGCGACCGAGGTCAAGGCCGTCAATCACGAGGTCGTCCACAGCGCCAGCGGACGCAAGCTCGGCTTCGGCGAGCTCGCTGCCGACGCCGCCAAGGAATCCGTGCCTGCCATCGAAGGCCTCAAGCTGAAGGACCCGAAGAACTTCCGCTATCTCGGCAAGGGCCAGGTCGGCATCGTCGATCTCCACGACATCACCACCGGAAAGGCGCAATACGGCGCCGACGTGCGTTTGCCCGGCATGAAGTACGCCGTGATCGCGCGGCCGCCGGTGACCGGCGGCAAGCTGGTCAAATTCGAGCCGGACGAGGCGCTGAAAATTCCCGGCGTCGAGAAGGTGATGAAGGTTCAAGGCTGGCCGTGGCCCTCGAAATTCCAGCCACTCGGCGGCGTCGCCGTGATCGCGCGCAACACCGGCGCGGCGATCAAGGGCCGCGACGCGCTGAAGCTGACCTGGGACGACGGTCCCAACGGCAAGTACGAATCGGCCGCCTACCGCAAGGAGCTCGAGGAGGCCTCGCGCAAGCCCGGTCTGGTCCTGCGCCAGGAAGGCGATGCGGACGCCGCCCTGAAGGGCGCCGACAAGGTCATCGTCGGCGAGTACTACATCCCGCATCTGGCCCATGTCAGCATGGAGCCGCCGGTGGCGGTGGCCGACGTCAAGGGCGACAGGGCCGAGATCTGGGCGCCGGTGCAGAGCCCGGGCGGCACGCGCGAGGACGTCGCCAAGACGCTCGGCATTCCGGAAGCGAACGTCACCGTCAACGTGACGCTGCTTGGCGGCGGGTTCGGCCGGAAGTCGAAATGCGACTTTGCGCTCGAGGCCGCGCTGCTGTCGAAGGAGCTCGGTGCGCCGGTGAAGGTGCAGTGGACGCGCGAGGACGACATCCACAACGGCTTCCTGCACACCGTCTCGGTCGAGCGCATCGAGGCCGGTCTCGACAAGAGCGGCAAGGTGATCGCCTGGCGCCACCGTAGCGTGGCCCCCAGCATCGCCTCGACCTTTGCGGCCGGCACGGTGCACCAGGCGCCTTTCGAAATCGGCATGGGCCTCGTCGACATGCCGTTCGAGATCGCCAACATCTCTTGCGAGAATCCGGAAGCCGCGGCGCACACCCGCATCGGCTGGTTCCGCTCGGTCTCGAATATCCCGCGCGCCTTCGCGGTGCAGTCGATGGTCGGCGAGATCGCGCAGGCCACGGGCCGCGACCAGAAGGAGACGCTGCTCGCGCTGGTCGGAAGTCCACGCATCGTCAAGCCGGCGGTGAAGGACCTCTGGAACTACGGCGAGCCCTTCGACAGCTACCCGATCGACACCGCGCGCCTGCGCAAGGTGGTCGAGCTGGTCGCAGAGAAGGGCGAATGGGGACGCCAGGTGCCGAAGGGCCACGGTCTCGGCATCGCCGTGCACCGCAGCTTCGTCAGCTACATCGCAACCATCGTCGAGGTGGCCGTCGATGAGAAAGGCAAGCTGACAGTACCGCGCGTCGACACCGCGATCGACTGCGGCACCTATGTCAACCCCGAGCGCATCGCCTCGCAGATCGAGGGCGCGGCGATCATGGGCCTGAGCATCGCCAAATACGGCGAGATCACGTTTAGGGACGGCAAGGTGCAGCAGAAGAACTTCGACGACTTCCAGGTCGTCAGGATGGACGACTCTCCTGTCGTGACCAACGTCTACATCGTGCCGCCCGGCCCGGACACGCCGCCGAGCGGCGTCGGCGAGCCCGGCGTGCCGCCGTTCGCGCCGGCGCTGATCAACGCCATCTTCGCGGCGACCGGAAAGCGCATCCGGAGCCTGCCGATCGGCAAGCAATTGGAGGCGTAAGGGAACGGAACAGAGGCGGCCTCGCGCCGTTTCCATCGATCTGACAGGAGCAGATCGATGATCAACATCTCCAAGGCGCTCGCAGTCTCGCTGTCGGGCGCCTTTCTTTTGACGGCCGCGGGCGCATTCGCCCAGAGCAACACCACGCCCCCGACCACGGCCACGCGCCCCACCGCGCCGGACCAGAACTCGCTTCCCAACGCCAACGCCCCGCCGGCATCGACGACCCAGACCACTGGGCAGCACAATCCGGATCCCAAGGTTCGGGAGATGAACCAGAAGGAGAAGGACAAGGTGGACCGGCAGGGGAAGTAGTTATCTCGCGCGGCGCATTGATGTGCCCTCTCCCCTTGTTGTGGGAGAGGGCAGCGACGCTGGGAGATGCGCACTTGCTTGGGTGAGGGGTCTCCATCCTCACGAATGATCTTGCGCGTGGAGAGAACCCCTCATTCGGCGCCCATAGCCGAAGCTTCGCTTCGGCGTTCTCTTAAGAACGGCGGCCGAAGGCCGCCTATGCCACCTTCTCCCACAGGAGGGGGAGAAGGAAGGACAGCAACACACAAAATGCGGCGGACGTTGCCGTCCGCCGCATTCGCCACCCCCCTGTTGCTCCGCCTTCGTCGATCCGCCCGCGGAGCTATTTCTTCAGCGCGAACACCCAGACCACGCCGCCCTGCGGCACGTTGGCCTCGATGCCGATGTTGTTGGTCACCAGCGCATCCTGGATGCGCTGCGCGTCCACGCCCCATCCCGACTGGATCGCGATGTACTGGGTGCCGTCGATCTCATAGGACACCGGCATGCCCATGATGCCGGAGTTGGTTTTCTGCTCCCACAACAGCTCGCCGGTCTTGGCGTTGAAGGCACGGAAGTTGCGGTCGTTGGTGCCGCCGGCGAAGATGAGATCGCCCGCGGTTGCCGTGACCGATCCGAATAGCTGCGACTTCGGGAAGTTGTGCTGCCACACCTTCTTGCCGGTGACGGGATCCCAGGCCTGCAGCTCGCCAAAATGATCCGCGCCGGGCTTTGTCTTCAGCCCGATGTCTTCGGGCTTGGTACCGAGCCAGAGCTCACCCGGCTTGAGCGCAACCTTCTCGCCGGTGAAGCCGCCGCAGAAGTTCTCGTTGGCGGGCACGTAGACCAGCTTGGTCCTTTCGCTATAGGCCGCCGACGGCCAATCCTTGCCGCCCCACAGCGATGGGCAGAACTCGACGCGCTTGCCGATGACGGGCTTGTGCGCGGGATCGACGATCGGCTTGCCGGTTTCTGCATCGATGCCTTTCCAGACGTCGGTGGAGACGAACGGCCAGCCGGCCACGTAGTTGATCTTGGTCGGCGTGCGCTCGAGCACCCAGAAGATCGCGTCGCGTCCCGGGTGGACCAGGCTCTTGATGTTGCGGCCATCGCGTTGCAGGTCGATCAGCATCGGCGCCTCGACCTCGTCCCAGTCCCAGGAATCGTTCTGGTGATACTGGTGATAGGTCTTGATCTTGCCGTTGTTCGGATCGAGCGCGAGCACCGACGAGGTGTAGAGATTGTCGCCGGGATGAGTCTCGCCGGGCCAGGGCGCGGCATTGCCGACGCCCCAATAGATCGTCTTGGTGTCCTTGTCGTAATTGCCGGTCATCCAGGCCGAGCCGCCACCGTTCTTCCAGTCGTCGCCCTGCCAGGTGTCGTGACCGGGCTCGCCTTCGCCGGGAATAGTGTAGGTCCGCCACAGCTCCTTGCCCTCCTTGGCGTCGAAGGCGGCGACATAGCCGCGCACGCCGAATTCGCCGCCGGAGCCGCCGACGATGACCTTGCCGTCGACGATCAGCGGCATCAGGGTCATATACTGGCCCTTCTTGTAGTCCTGCACCTTGGTGTCCCACACCACCTTGCCGGTCTTGGCGTCGAGCGCGACGACGTGATCGTCGGTGGTGGCGAGATAGAGCTTGTCCTCCCACAGGCCGACGCCGCGGCTGGTCGGATGCAATTGGAACAGATCGTCGGGAAGCTGCCGCTTGTAGCGCCAGTATTCATCGCCGGTCTTCGCGTTCAGTGCGATCACCTGCCCCATCGGGGTCGCCACGAACATCACGCCGTTGTTGACGATCGGCGGCGCCTCGTGGCCCTCGACGACGCCGGTGGCAAAGGTCCAGACCGGCGTGAGATTCTTCACGTTCGAGGCGTTGATCTGGTCGAGCGGGCTGTAGCCCTGCCCGTCATAAGTGCGCCGGTAGAGCATCCAGTTGCCGGGTTCCGGATTTTCCAGCCGCTGCGCGGTGACCGGAGAATAATTCTCGATCGGGCCGGCAGTTGCGGCTGTCGCGGCAAGACAGGTGAAGGCGACGAAGCCGGACAGGTACCATTGCTTCCTGGTCATGGACGTTCCCCTTTTTCATCCGTTTGAATTCTTGATTTGAATTCTTGTTCGTCCCGTCGTCCGCCCCTCGGCGGATGCGGCCTCTCGTGACGCGGGCATACCCCGCTCCGTCCATCATCCCGGCTGCGCGCCACCTACCTTTCCGACGAAGTTGCCGGCGACGCTGAGCGAGCCGTCAGCGAGCGCGAGCGGCAGCGCTGCGAGCCGCCGCGGCGCCGGCCCGAACACGACCTGCGCGCCCGCGCGAGGATCGTATTCGGAGTTGTGGCACATGCACTTGAACACCTCCTTGTCGCCGACATCGCTCTTCACCCAGGCGGTGACGGGACAGCCGGCATGCGAGCAGATCGCCGAATAAGCGAGGATGCCTTCGACGGCGCGCTCGCGGGTCTTCTCGTCGAGCTCTGCGGGATCGAGGCGGATGATCAGGATCTCGTTGAGCCGGGACGCGCTGCGTACCACCGATGTCTTGGGATCTTTCGGCCAGGCATGCACCGGCGGCCCGCCGGCCGCGAGGTCGGCCAAGGTGACGGGCTTTCCTTCCTGATCGCCTTCGGAGAAGACGAGCAGGTCGCCCTTCTGCGGCCGTTCGTCGGAGCCGGGAGCATCCTCGCCGGCGCGCGCTTGGGTGGAACAGCCGAGGCATGCGCTGGTGGCGAGCGCACCGAGCAGCAGCGTTCGCCGCGTCTGCTCCGTGCCCGCGTCAACTTCAGGTTCCGCAACACCCTCGGAGGGTGAAGATGTGGTGTTGAACAATGCGCGAGCCATGCCCGCTAGCAGGCGCTGGAACTCTGCCGAAAACAAGGCGAAGACTTGGCGCCGCAGTGCATCAATATGGCTTTGCTCGCGTTGATTGAATGAGAGTGAACGCGAACAAGCGTGTTTTCGCGAATTCTACATCGCGTTGCGCGAACAGCATGATGATTTTGCAGATCAGACCGATGCTGTTGGAATTGGTGCAACGCCACGACGCGATGCGGGCTGCACGTTTCTCAGGCAGGCATTTTGTATTTCAAGACCTGAGCACGTGACGCGGCGAAGCGATGCGGCCCGCGACAGTTGCCGACGCCATCTCAAAACTGTCGGCGATGCGACGCGCCTTGTCGATGAAGAGCGCGGCTGCCGGAGGCGGGCACACTTCGCGTGCGGTCTGTTCGAACAGATCGAGCCAGCGGTCGAAATGATCGCCGACCAGGCTCAGCGGCAAATGCGCCCGCATCGGCGAGCCATGATAGCGGCCGCTCATCAGCACGACCGACGACCAAAAATCCCTGAGCTTGGCGAGATGTTCGTCCCAATTCTGAACGATCGCGAACACCGGCCCCAGCAGCGCGTCCTCGCGCACGCGTCCGTAGAAGCGAGTGACGAGTTCCCCGATCATCTCCTCTGTGATCCCGGTGCGCTCGATCGCATCCTGGGTCAGCAAGTTCCGCCGCGCGGCCGCAGCTTCCCGCTCGGCCTTCAGTCGATCCGACATGTCCTTTGCTATCCGTTCCGTTGTTCCCGCGAGGTCGCCCGTCCGACATTGTCGGGTCAATCGCGCGCGGCGTCTTTGTCGCAGCGCAAATTGCGGGAGCGAGCGGCGGGCGTTTCGAGCCCGGCGCCCGCACCTTGATCAGAATCGTAGGGTGGGCAAAGGCGCACTTGCGCCGTGCCCACCATCTCTCTCAAATCGCGACAATGGTGGGCACGCTTCGCTTTGCCCACCCTACGGCACTGCGGATCCTTAGCACCCGGCTCCGTGATTAAGTACCGTAGCTGTAGAAACCCTGCCCCGTCTTGCGGCCGAGATGGCCGGCATCGACCATTTCTTTCAGCAGCGGCGCTGGCCGATATTTAGGATCGTTGAAGCCCTTGTAAAAGACCTCCATCACCGACAGCATGGTGTCGAGCCCGACGAGATCGGCGAGCGCCAGCGGCCCGATCGGGTGGTTGCAACCGAGCTTCATGCCGGCGTCGATTTCCTCGGCGGTCGCGATCCCCTCCTGGAGCGCGAAGATCGCCTCGTTGATCATCGGGCAGAGGATGCGATTGACGGCGAAGCCCGGGCTGTTCTTGGCGGTGATCGCCACCTTGCCGACGCGCTGGGCGAAATCGAGCGCCTTGGCGTGGGTGTCGTCGGAGGTCTGCAGACCGCGGATGAGCTCCAGCAGCGCCATCACCGGCACCGGGTTGAAGAAGTGCATGCCGATGAAGCGATCGGGACGGTCGGTCGCGGCGGCGAGCTTGGTGATCGAGATCGACGAGGTGTTGGTCGCAACCAGCGTGCGCGGCGACAGCGTCGCGCAGAGGTCCTTCAGGATCTTGACCTTGAGCTCCTCGTTCTCGGTGGCGGCCTCGATGACGAGGTCGCAATCCGACAGCTTCGCCCGATCGGTCGTGCCGGTGATGCGCTTGAGCGTCGCTTCGCGGTCGGCCGCCGACATCTTCTCCTTCTTGACCAGACGCTCGAGGCTGCCGCCAACGGTCGACAGGCCACGGTTCACCGCCGCGTCGGAAATATCGACCATTACGACCGAGAGCCCGGCCGCCGCGCAGATCTGCGCGATGCCGTTCCCCATTGTCCCTGCCCCGATGATGCCCACGCTCTGGATCATTGCCTCATATCCTTCATCCTAGCGGGCCAGCCGGCTACAGGCCCGGCCCCATTGTTCCTGCATCAGGGTCTAGCACCGCCAAGGCGCGCCTGCGACCTGATCCTGCCCCTTCCTTAAAGCATCCATGGGGGGAATAAAGTCGTTCGTCCGCGGCGAAAAGGCATGATTTGGGACCTTTGCGGCCTGTTTGGCCCGGGTTCGCCGGACGACAGCCGGCTATGGCGCCGGCCCCCATCTCACCCGAGACGCAGCACCTTGCCCGGATTCATGATGTTGTCGGGGTCGAGCGCCCGCTTGATCGTGCGCATGATGTCGAGCTCGGTCCTGGAACGATAGTGCTGCAGCTCGTCGAGCTTCTCGATGCCGATGCCGTGTTCAGCCGAGATCGAGCCGCCCATGGACGTGATGAGGTCGTTGACGGCCCGTGTGATCGCCGGGGAATACTGGCCGAGCGTCTCGCGATCCATGCCCTTCGGACCCATGAAGGAGAAGTGCACATTGCCGTCTCCGATGTGGCCGAGCGGATAAGGGCGGATCGTCGGCAGGATGTCGAGCGCGGACTTCAGGCCCTTGTCGATGAATTCGGGAATCCGGGAGATTGCGACCGACACGTCGTAGCTCAAACCGGGCCCCTCGGCGCGCGAAGCCTCGGCCACGCTCTCACGGATGCGCCACATGTTGCGCGACTGCGTTTCGGTTTGCGCGATCACCGCATCGAGCAGGCGGCCCGCCTCGAGCTGATCGGCCAGGAACTGCTCCATCCTGTCCGACATGCCAGCACCGCCGTCCTGCCGCGGGCGGGCCGACGACCATTCCAGCAGGAGATACCAATCGGTCTCGGCCTTGAGAGGATCCTGGGCGCCGGGAATATGCCGCAGCACCATGTCGATGCATGCGCGGCTCATCAGCTCGCAGGAGCCGACATTGTCGTCGGAGGCCGCATGCGCCTCCGACAGGAGCTCGATCGCCGCCCTGGGATCGCGGATCGCGAGCCATGCGGTGCAGACGTCCTTCGGCGCGGGCCAGAGCTTCAGCACCGCCTTGGTGATGATGCCGAGCGTGCCTTCAGCGCCAATGAAAAGTTGCTTGAGGTCGTAACCGGTGTTGTCCTTCTTCAGCGCACGCAGCCCGTCCCAGACATCGCCGTTGGCCAGGACGACCTCGAGACCGAGCACCAGATTGCGCGCATTGCCGTAGCGCAGCACCTGCACGCCGCCGGCATTGGTGGAAAGGTTCCCCCCGATCATGCACGAGCCCTGCGCACCGAGGCTGAGCGGAAAGAAGCGGTCATGGCGCGCGGCCGTGTCCTGAAGCGTCTGGAGGACGCAGCCGGCCTCCACGGTCATGGTGTAGCCGACGGGATCGACATTCAGCACGTGGTTCATGCGGCCGAGCGAGAGCAGGATGCCGCGGTGCGCCGGCCACGGTGTGGCGCCGCCCATCAGGCCGGTGTTGCCGCCTTGCGGCACGATGGCAATGCCGTTGTCGTGGCAGAGCCTGACGACGGCGGAGACTTCCGCGGTGCTGGCTGGTCGCACGACCGCTGCAGCCTGCCCTGCGAGCTCGCCGCGCCAGTCGGTCACGAACGGTCGTTTGTCGTGCTCGTCCAGAATCAAGCCCTTGTCACCCACGATGGCCCGCAAGCGGTCGAGAACGGCCGGCGTCGCGGGCGCGGTTGGAATGGAGGGAGCGGTGACAAGGGCAGCACCCGGCATGTGTTCCTCTCTTTGCGGCTCTTCTGCGCAGCCTTGGGCTACGCCGGCCTTCTTTGTTATTTTCAGGTCTTGCGTTTGCACGATGAGGCTAGCATGAAGGCCGCGCCTGGGGGAACGTCGCCGGCCATGAGGTTCGCGCGGATCTGCCGAGGATGCCGAAGGCAAGCGCCCTTCCGTCAAGGCCCCGCTTACCCTACTGTGCCCGGTCAACCCGGATTGGAGATCATGAGCCGCTTCTGGAGTCCTGTCGTCCACACGCTTTCGCCCTACGTGCCGGGCGAGCAGCCGAAGCAGGATGGCATCGTCAAGCTCAACACCAACGAGAATCCCTATCCGCCCTCGCCGCGCGTGCTGGCGGCGATCGCGTCGGCGGCGGAGCGGCTGCGCCTCTATCCCGACCCGCACGCCACGCGCCTGCGCGAGGCGATCGCGACCTATTGCGATGTTGCACCCGAGCAGGTCTTCGTCGGCAACGGCTCCGACGAGGTTCTGGCCCACACCTTCCAGGCGCTCCTGAAGCACGATATGCCGCTTCTGTTTCCTGATGTCACCTACAGCTTCTACCCGGTCTATTGCGGCCTCTATGGGATTGCGCATGAGGAAGTGCCGCTCGATGCCGCGATGAGGATCGAGACCGCCGACTACAGGCGGCCGTCGAGCGCCATCCTGCTCTGCAATCCCAACGCGCCCACCGGCATCGCCCTTCCGCGCGCGGCGATCGCCGCACTGCTCGCGGAAGATCCGGACCGGCTGGTGGTAGTGGACGAGGCCTATGTCGATTTCGGCGCCGAGAGCGCCGTGCCGCTGGTCGCGCGCCACGACAATCTGCTCGTCATCCAGACCTTCTCGAAATCGCGCGCGCTCGCAGGCCTCAGGGTCGGCTTTGCCATCGGCCAGCGGCCGCTGATCGAGGCGCTGGAGCGGGTCAAGGACAGCTTCAACTCCTATCCCGTGGACTGCCTCGCCATCGCCGGCGCCGTCGCCGCGATCGAGGACGAGGCATGGTTTCTCGAAGCCCGCGCTCGTATCATCAAGAGCCGCGACGTGCTGACGCGCGATCTCGGGCAACTCGGCTTCGAGGTATTGCCCTCGCTTGCGAACTTCGTGTTCGCGCGTCATCGCAGCCGGAGCGGTGCCGATCTCGCGGCCGCACTCCGCCAGCGCGGCGTGCTGGTCCGGCATTTCAAGAAGCCGCGCATCGAGGACTTCCTGCGCATCACGGTCGGAACGGAGGAGCAATGTGGCCGGCTGATTGAGGTGCTGCGCGAGTTGTTCTAATTCAGCGAATGCGGCGGCCGCCGCTTGAACACAATGGCATTTGCAGGGACCAGTCCGTGACGCGCCTTTGCCGCCTTGACGTCGACGCCCCGGAGGCATGCGTCCGAACATCGAAGTTCAAGCGCGAATGAACGATTTCGCGCGATCCATCGTCGCCGCCTTCGCGCTGATCGGCGATGCCGACGCCGAGCTGCTCGGCATCGTCGCATTGTCGGTCCGCGTCAGCCTGACCGCCAGCCTCGTCGCGCTGCTGATCGGCGCACCGTTTGGCGCCTTGCTCGCGATCACCCGTTTCCGCGGACGGCAAGTCATCATCGTGCTGACCAATGCGTTGCTCGGCCTCCCGCCGGTCGTGGTCGGGCTCGCGCTCTATCTCTTGCTGTCGCGGTCCGGCCCGCTCGGGGCGGCGGGGCTGCTGTTCACGCCCACCGCCATGGTGATCGCGCAGACGCTGCTCGCGACGCCGATCGTGGTGGCGCTGGTGCACCGGCCGGCGAGCCTGCTCTGGGCGGAGTATGGCGATCTGGCGCGCATCGACGGGCTATCCGCCTTCCGCAGCATGGCGCTCCTGCTCGCGCTGGGACGGACCTCGCTGCTGACGGCCTTTCTTGCCGCCTTCGGGCGCGCTATCGCCGAGGTCGGCGCCATCATCATCGTCGGCGGCAATATCCGCGGCTTCACGCGGACCATGACGACCGCGATCGCGCTGGAGACCAGCAAGGGCGATCTGCCGCTGGCGCTGGGGCTCGGGCTGATCCTGCTCGCGCTCAGCGTGGCGGTGTCGACCGTCGCCTTTTTGCTAGTTGGCCGCGTTGGGGAAAAATAGCTGCTCGCCGCCGACTTTGTAGCCGGCAATCGCCTGCTGTCCCTTCGGGGACACCAGCCAGTCGATGAAGGCCTGCCCATCCTGCGCCTTCACGTTCGGATGCTTGGCCGGATTGACCAGCATGACGCCATACTGGTTGAAGAGCCGCTTGTCGCCCTCAGTGAGAACAGTGAGCTCGCCGCGATTCCCAAACGACAGCCAGGTGCCACGATCCGACAGCAGATAGGCGTTCGAGGACGAGGCCATGTTCAGCGCGGGACCCATGCCCTGACCGATCTCGCGGTACCAGCTGTCCTTGCCGGCACTGAGGTCGACGCCCGCCTCCTTCCACAATCTCAGCTCAGCCGCGTGCGTGCCGGACTTGTCGCCGCGCGAGATGAACGCCGCCTTTGCCGCCGCGATCTTGCGCAGCGCATCGGTGACGTCCTTGCTGCCGGCGATCTGCGCCGGATCGCTCTTCGGGCCGATGATGACGAAGTCGTTGTACATCACGTCGAAGCGCTTCACGCCCTGCCCTTCCGACATGAACTTGTCTTCGGCGGGCCTGTCATGGACGAACACCACATCGGCGTCACCTCGCCGCCCGATGTCGAGCGCCTGGCCGGTGCCGACGGCAACGACCTTTACGTTGATGCCCTCGGCCTTCGAGAACAGCGGCAGCAGATGGCCGAACAATCCCGATTGCTCCGTCGACGTCGTCGAGGCCACGGTGATGGTGCGATCCTGCGCGAACGCGGTGGTGGACCAGAGCAGAAGCGCTCCGATGGCGACTATTCTTCTCATCTCGTCCCTACAGCAGATGCCCGGGAGTTCCAAGCTACCTTGAGAGAGCACCACGGGGAACCCCGACATTCGGCGCAACTCACATTGCTGCGACGCGCCACGCCCGAGTTTGGAACGCCCCCTCCACGCACAGGTTGTCTCGGCAATGCAGCCTCGTCACGCCGCGGATTCGAATCGAGAGGCTCACCGGCGACGCGCGCATGTTCTGCAATTGGTCCCACCTACATTGACATCGGTGTGACGGCCGGGGCAGTTTTTCACATTGCTGACGAATCAGCGATTGCCTCACGCAGAGTACCTCTTGGACAACTCCCAGTGCTTTCGAGACTGATATCGTTGCTGCGCCGCATTCCTGCGGTGAATTGGGCGTTGACCCGGCTTCGGCCTTCGCCGCATGAGGCCAGCATCGACGCCGCTCAGATCACCGCGGACAGCTCGCCGGCCCTCATCGTCGATGCCGCAGAAACGGCGCCGGCTCCGAGCATCAGCACCAGCGTCGATCCACTGCCCGGCGACGCAGGCATCGCGGTCGCCGCGGATGAGACCGAAATCACTGTCGATGCGGAGGGCCCGTCGGCTGCGCCGGCTGATGTGAGCGTCACCGAGGCCTCATCCGTGGAGACGCCGACAGAAGCCGAGCCGGTCGTCGTGGCGGAGGCTGCAATCTCGCCGGTCGACGTCGCAGAAACCGCGCCGGCTCCGAACGTCAGCATCGTCGCCGACCCATTGCCCAGCGACGCAGCCATCGCGGTCGCCGCGGATGAGACCGAAATCACTGTCGACGCGGAGAGCTCGTCGACTGCGCCGGCTGATGTGAGCGTCACCGAGGCTTCATCCGGGGAGACGCCGACAGAAGCCGAGCCGGTCGTCGTGGCGGAGGCTGCAATCTCGCCGGTCGACGTCGCGCCCGAACCGACCGATATTCCTGAGCTCATCATCGACAACAATCCGCCGGCGGAAGAGTCGGCCGATGTTGCGCCCAGTGCCGCGGTCACATCTGTCGACGCCGAGCCCATTACGATCAGCAGCGATCCATCTCCCGAGCTTCCGGCCGGCATCGAGCCAGTCGTTGCGGAGGAGCCAATCTCGTCTATTGAGGTCGCAATAGCGCCGGTTGACGCCCCCGATCTCGTCGTCAACGAGGATCACGCCTCTGTCATCCCTGCGGAGGTTGAGCCCTCCGTCGCAGACGAGTCTTGTGTCGCCATTGCCGACAGCGAAGTCACAGCGGAGGATGTCGATAACAGCCGCATCGACAGCGCGCTGTCCTCCAGCGTCGCGGTCGAGATCGAGCCAGTCCCCGCGGACGATCCGGCGCCCGTCGTCGCTGCAATCAGCTCCGAGGACTGTTCGGTCGACACCTCCGACGTCGTCACGGACATTGCGCCGGAGACGGTCCTTGCGCCTCCCGCCCCCGAGGTCCGCAGCACACCGAAGGTTCGCGCCAAGCCCGCGGAACCGGCCGATCGCGCCGCCCTGATCCGACAGCGCTGGGCCGAGACCGGCATCAGAATGTGGAATCCGCGGCTTCACGGCACCGGCGATGCCACGCTGAACATCCAGGGGAGCATCGAGCTGCTGCCGCCCGCGCCCGGCGAGACCATGCCGCGCTACGACAAGCTGGAATTCAGGATGCTCGGCGGCCAGATCGTGTGCGAGGGCGTCATCGTCGAGGCGCCCGCGCAGGCGGGCCATCGCAGCTTCACCCGCCTCGCCGAGCCGCGAGTTCCGGACCGGGGCCGTGAACCCATGCGGGAACGCCGGGCCGCTCTCGCCTGATCCTTTTCTCTGCGAAGACTGCTCGCCATATGCTAGGCTGAAGCCCCGGACACGGGAGATCGCATGCGCACGACATCGTTGCGATTGATCGTCATCGCCGCTCTCTGCTTCTCGCAAGCAGCTTTTGCAGCGTCCACCAAGCGACCGCGCCACGTGCCGGCAACGGCACCCGCCGCCGATGCCGCAGCGCGTTACAAAGCTGACCGGCTCTCGTCCTCGCGTGGCGAGACCATCCTCAACACGCCCGGCCAGACCACCGTGCTGACGCGAGAGGTCCTCGACGACATGAACGCGAGGAGCCTTAAGGACGCCATGCGCTCGACCGCCGGCGTGACGATCGGGCGATAGGCTCCCGCTCCGCTTTCACCAAACCCGCCGATATTCCCGCAAGGCCCACGAATTTTTGCGGACACAAGGCGTTGCCCTCGACGCCAGCCACGACGTAACTTGCGCACGCCCGGGCCACGACGTCCCCGCCCGACCAAAACGACAAGAACACTGTGGGAGGCAAACTATGAGAAGGCTCGCGGCCGCGCTGTGTGCACTGGCCCTGTTCTCGACTGGCGCGCAAGCGCAGACCATCAAGGATTTCCTGGCAATAGCCATGAAGAAATGGACGGCGCCGTTCGAGCCGTTCCAGCTCATCGGCAACATCTACTATGTCGGCACCGACGGCATTGCCGTCTACGTCATCAAGACCTCGCAGGGCCTGATCCTGATGGATACGGCGATGCCGCAGTCGACCGGCATGATCAAGGACAACATCGCCAAGCTCGGCTTCAAGGTCGCCGACATCAAGATCATCCTCAACTCGCACGCGCATCTCGACCACACCGGCGGCTTCGCCGAGATCAAGAAAGAGACCGGCGCACAGCTCATCGCCGGCGAGCGCGACAAGCCGCTGCTCGAAGGCGGCTACTATCCGGGCGACGAGAAGAACGAGGACCTCGCCTTCCCCGCCGTGAAGGTCGACCGCACCGTCAAGGAAGGCGACAAGGTTACGCTCGGCGACACCACGCTGACCGCGCATGCCACGCCCGGCCATTCGCCCGGCTGTACGAGCTGGGAGATGACCGTCAAGGACGGCAAGGAGGACCGCGAGGTACTGTTCTTCTGCAGCGGCACGGTGGCGCTGAACCGCCTGATCGGCCAACCAACCTATCCCGGCATCGTCGACGACTATCGCGCAACCTACGCCAAGGTGAAGGCGATGAAGATCGACGTGCTGCTCGGGCCGCATCCGGAGGTCTATGGCATGCAGGCCAAGCGCGCGGAGATGAAGGACGGTGCACCGAACCCGTTCGTCAAGCCGGGCGAGCTCGCCACCTATGCGACCGGCCTGTCGCAGGAGTTCGACAAGCAACTCGCCAAGCAGACCGCGGCGCTGGAGAAGAAATAGCGCCCGTCAGATGGTGCCAGCCTCTCCCCGACGAGGGAGAGGTGCGCCAACACGTTGTGCCGGCGCACATGGTTAGCAGAGTGTAGCTGCGGCGCTACTTCGCAGTGATAGGGCTCGCGTCCCCGCCTCATATCGTTAATGCGGCCTCACCAATGCACGCGGCTGGAATTGATGCAGCCGCGTGCAACCTGCGCCAGCTTTTCCGTATGGAACCCGTCTAACGCGCCCTTTACCCCTGCCGTGCAAGATCGCCCCCGTTTTTTGAAGGGATCCGGGGCGCGTATTGCAATGCCTGTCGCCAATTTGAAGTCTCGTTTCGTCGCCGCGACGCGGCTGTTTCGCGTGCCGGCCGACAACCCGGACCTGACGCGCGCGCAGTTCGACGCCTTCTCCAAGCAGATCCCGCTGCTCTACTTCATCCTCATGAGCAACACGATCGCCGTCGCCTACACCTACGTGAACGTGGCGCCGGACTGGCTGACGATGATCGTGCCGAGCGTGCTCACCGTGCTGGCGGCGCTGCGCACCTTCTGGTGGCTGCGCCAGCGTCACCTCGTGCGCAGCGATGCCGACATCCTGCGCAATCTGCGCGCAACCAACTGGATGACGCTGCCGATCGGTGCCGGCTTCACCGCCTGGTCCTTCGCGCTCTTCCCCTACGGCGATCCATTCGCCAAGAGCCAGGTCGCCTTCTACATGGCGGTGACCGTGATCGGCTGCATCTTCTCGCTGATGCATCTGCGCTCCGCGGCGCTGATCGTGACGCTGGTCGTCGACGTCCCCTATGTGCTGTTCTTCTGGGCCACCGGCGAGCCGACGCTGAAGGCGATTGCGGTCAACAACCTGCTCGTCTCCGGCGCAATGGTGACGGTGCTGTTCATCTACTATCGCGACTTCGCCGATCTCGTCGCCAGCCGCAAATCGCTGCTCGCACAACAGGCGGCGACGCAAGCTCTGTCGGACGAGAATTTCCGCCTCGCCAATCTCGATTCCCTCACCGAGCTGCCGAACCGCCGCCGCTTCTTCGCCGAGCTGTCGAGCGCCTTCACGGATGCCGAGCGCAGGAACGTTCGCGTCGCGGTCGGCATCATCGATCTCGACGGCTTCAAGCCGATCAACGACAATTACGGTCACTCGGTCGGCGACCGCGTGCTGATCGAAGCCGGCCGGCGCATCCGCGAGGTCTGCGAGGGTTTTGGTCCGCAGCGGGTCGAATTCGCCCGGCTCGGCGGCGACGAGTTCGGTCTCGTCGTGTGCGGCGACCCCGATGATGCGGATCTGCTCCGACTCGGCCAGCGCATCGGCGACCAGGTGAAGCTTCCCTACCAGCTCGACACCGCCCATACGGGGCTGTCCTGCTCGATCGGCTTTGCGCTGTTCCCGCAATCGGCAACGACGGCCGAAGCGCTCTATGAATGCGCCGACTATTCGCTCTATCACGCCAAGCGCCATCTGCGCGGCCGCACCGTGATCTTCTCGAGCGAGCTCGAGGCCGAGATCCGCAGCCGCGGCGTGATCGAGAACCTGCTGCGCACCGCGGATTTCAGCACCGAGATGGACCTGGTGTTCCAGCCGATCGTGGACGCCATGAGCGAGCACACCACCGGCTTCGAGGTTCTGGCGCGCTGGCACAGCTCCCGCCTCGGCCTCGTGTCGCCGGCCGACTTCATCCCGGCCGCCGAGCGCATCGGCCTGATCCGGCCACTGACGCAGGCGCTGCTGGTTCGCGCGCTTGCGACGGCCAAGACCTGGCCCGACCACATCCGCCTGTCGTTTAACCTCTCCGCTCACGACGTCTGCGCGGCCGAGGGCATCCTGCCGCTGATCTCGATCGTCGAGAAGAGCGGGCTGCCGCCGCACCGGATCGATTTCGAGATCACCGAGACCGCCGTCACCTTCGATTTCGTGCGCGCGCAGCAGTCGATCGCGGCATTGAAGGCGATGGGCTGCGGCATTTCGCTGGACGATTTCGGCACCGGCTACTCCTCGCTGAGCCACGTGCACCGTCTGCCGCTCGACAAGATCAAGATCGACCGCAGCTTCGTCGCCGACATCAACGACAATCCGGTGAGTCACAAGATCATCAAGTCGCTCACGGGCCTGTGCGACGACATGGAGATCGCCTGCGTCGTCGAGGGCGTCGAGACGCGCGCCCAGCTCGACACCCTGCGGCGGCTGGGATGCGACTTCATCCAGGGCTATTATTTCGCAAAGCCCATGCCGGGCCATGTGATCGGCGAGTACCTGGCCCAGGAAACCCAGCGCCTTGCGGGCGCGGCCAAGGTCGTGGCCTGAGGCGCGGCTACTTCGAAAGGCTCGGCAGATCGAGCCCCTTGTCACGGGCGCAGTCGATCGCGATGTCGTAACCCGCGTCGGCATGACGCATGACGCCGCTGGCAGGATCGTTCCAGAGCACGCGTTCGATGCGCCTCGCCGCTTCCGGCGTGCCGTCGGCAACGATCACCATGCCGGCGTGCTGCGAATAGCCGATGCCGACACCGCCGCCATGGTGCAGCGAGACCCAGGTCGCGCCGCTGGCGCAATTGAGCAGCGCGTTGAGCAGCGGCCAGTCGGACACCGCATCCGACCCGTCCTTCATCGCCTCGGTCTCGCGGTTGGGGCTGGCCACCGAGCCGCTGTCGAGATGATCGCGGCCTATCACGATCGGCGCCTTCAATTCGCCGCGCGCCACCATCTCGTTGAACGCAAGGCCGAGGCGATGACGATCGCCGAGGCCGACCCAGCAGATCCGCGCCGGCAGGCCCTGGAACTTGATGCGCTCCTTGGCCATGTCGAGCCAGTTGTGCAGATGCTTGTCGTCGGGCATCAGCTCCTTGACCTTGGCGTCGGTCCTGAAGATGTCCTCGGGATCGCCCGACAGCGCGGCCCAGCGGAACGGCCCGACGCCGCGGCAGAACAGCGGACGGATATAGGCGGGAACGAAGCCGGGGAAATCGAACGCGTTCTTCAGGCCCATGTCCTGCGCCATCTGGCGGATGTTGTTGCCGTAGTCGAGCGTCGGAATGCCCTGCGCATGGAAATCCAGCATGGCCTGGACATGCTCGACCATCGACGTCTTCGAGGCGCGCTCCACTGCCTTCGGATCGGAGGCGCGCTTGGCCTCCCAATCGGCCAGCGTCCAGCCTTTCGGCAAATAGCCGTTGATCGGATCATGCGCGCTGGTCTGGTCCGTGACGATGTCGGGCTTGACGCCGCGGCGCACCAGCTCCGGGAAAATCTCGGCGGCATTGCCGAGCAGGCCGACCGAGACCGCCTTCTTCGTCTTTGCGGCGTCCGCCATGATCGCAAGCGCTTCGTCGAGCGTTGCGGCCTGCCGATCGAGATAGCCGGTGCGCAGACGCATCTCGATGCGGCTCGGCTGGCATTCGACCGCGAGCATCGACGCGCCGGCCATAGTCGCGGCCAGCGGCTGCGCCCCGCCCATGCCGCCGAGACCGGCCGTCAGAATCCATTTGCCGGCAAGGCTGCCGCCATAATGGCGACGGCCGACTTCGACGAAGGTCTCGTAGGTACCCTGCACGATGCCCTGGCTGCCGATATAGATCCAGGAGCCCGCCGTCATCTGGCCGTACATCATCAGGCCCTGGCGATCGAGCTCGTTGAAATGGTCGAGCGTCGCCCAGTGCGGCACGATGTTGGAGTTTGCGATCAGAACGCGCGGCGCATCGGAGTGAGTGCGGAAGACTCCGACAGGCTTGCCGGACTGCACCAGCAGCGTCTGGTCGCCTTCGAGCTTGCGCAAGGCCGCCGTGATCCGGTCAAAGCTCTCCCAGTCGCGCGCGGCGCGGCCGATGCCGCCATAGACGACGAGCTCGCTCGGGCGCTCCGCCACATCAGGATCGAGATTGTTCATCAGCATGCGCAAGGGCGCTTCCGTCAGCCAGCTCTTGGCGCTGATCTCGCTGCCGCGGGGAGCACGGATGGTGCGGTCATTGTCCAGTCGGCGGTTCATGTGGACCTCTTAATCAAGTCGCGGAAACGGATCGGTTGGAAGCGCAGCGAGCGCTACTGCTGGCAATGCATCGGCTTCGATCAGCGCGGCGGCCTTGGCGAGATCGCCGGCCATGTAGCGGTCGGCACCGAGCGCAGGCACCTGCTCGCGGAGGGTCGCGATGACGGCGATCAGCGGCACACTGGTCGCATGCGGCGCACGCAACGTGATGCCCTGTGCTGCGACCAGCAGCTCGATGCCCAAAATGGCGGCGAGATTGTCCGCCATGTCGGAGAGGCGCCGCGCCGCATGCGCGGCCATCGAGACGTGGTCTTCCTGATTAGCGCTGGTCGGCGTCGAGTCGATCGAGCAAGCGAGCGCGCGCTGCTTGTTCTCGGCATAGAGCGCGGCTGCCGTCACCTCGGCGATCATGAAGCCGGAATTGATGCCGGGATCGGGGGTGAGGAACGGCGGCAGGCCGAAATTCAGCGCGGGATCGACCAGCGTCGCGATGCGCCGCTCGCTGATTGCGCCGATCTCCGACAGCGACAGCGCGATTGCGTCGGCGGCGAAGGCGACCGGCTCGGCGTGGAAATTGCCGCCGGAGACGATCTCGCCGGTCTCGACCAGCACCAGCGGATTGTCGGTGACGGCATTGGCCTCGACGATCAACGTGCGCGCGGCCTGCGTGATCAGGTCCAGCGCGGCGCCTGCGACTTGCGGCTGACAGCGCAGGCAATAAGGATCCTGCACCCGCTCGTCGCCTTCGAGATGCGACAGCCGGATATCGCTGCCGTCGAGCAACGCGGTCAGTGTCGCGGCCGCGGCGATCTGGCCGGCATGGCCACGTAGCGCCTGGATTTCGGGACGGAACGGCGCCGTCGACGCCATCGCCGCATCGACCGACAGCGCGCCGGTCACGAGCGCGGCACGGGCGAGGCGAAATGCACGCAGCACGCCCGATATGGCGTAGGCGGTCGAGAACTGCGTGCCGTTGATCAGCGCGAGGCCTTCCTTGGGCCCGAGGGTCAGCGGCGCGAGACCGGCCGCAGTGAGCGCCTCGCTGCCGGACACAGTTTCCCCGCCAACGATCGCCTGCCCCTCGCCGATCATCACCGCCGTCATATGCGCGAGCGGCGCGAGATCGCCGGAGGCGCCGACCGAGCCCTGCTGCGGCACCATCGGATAGACGCCCCGCGCCAACATCCCCTGCAACTGCTCGATCACGTCGCGCCGAACACCGGAGGCGCCGCGCCCGAGCGAGACGATCTTCAGCGCCATCATCAGCCGCACGATCGGCTCGGGCGTCGCCGGGCCGACGCCGCAGCAATGCGAGACGATGAGGTTGCGTTGGAGCAGCGTGGTCTGATCGGGCGGAATGCGCTTCGATGCGAGCTTCCCGAAGCCGGTGTTGATGCCATAGACGGGGACGTCGGCCTGCGCGGCCTGCGCAACGATCTGCGCAGCCGCCTCGACGCGCGGCCAGAATGACGGATCGAGGACGACAGGGGCGCCTTCGAGCACGCGCCCGAGATCGTCGAGGCTCACTGTTCCCGGCTTGACGACGATCGCTGTACCCTGCTCCGTCACTGTGCCCTCCACACCCGCCGATGCAGCGGATTGAAGCCGATGCGGTAGACGAGCTCGGCAGGCCGCTCGATGTCCCAGATCGCGAGATCGCACCATTTCCCGGCTTCCAGCGTACCGGTCTCGGCCAGCACACCAAGCGCCCGCGCGCCTTCACGGGTGACGCCGGCAAGGCACTCGGCCACATTCATCCGGAACAGTGTCGCCCCCATGTTCATCGCGAGCAGGAGCGAGGTCAGCGGCGAGCTGCCGGGATTGCAGTCGGTCGCGAGCGCCATGGGAACGCCATGCTTGCGGAACGCCTCGATCGGCGGCTTCTGCGTCTCGCGGATGAAGTAGAACGCGCCGGGCAGCAGCACGGCCACCGTGCCGGCCTTCGCCATGGCGGTGACGCCGGCTTCATCCGTGTGCTCGAGGTGATCGGCCGACAGTGCAGAGAATTTTGCGGCAAGCGCGGCACCGCCGAGATTCGACAGCTGATCAGCATGGAGCTTGACCGGCAGGCCGAGCCCTCTCGCGGCCTCGAAGACCCGCGCGGTCTGCTCAGCCGAGAACGCGATCCCTTCCATGAAGGCATCGACGGCATCGGCAAGGCCCGCCTTGGCGACGGCGGGCAACATCTCCTTGCAGACGCGATCGATGTAACGGTCCTTGTCGCCGTCGGCCTCCACCGGCAACGCATGCGCGCCGAGAAAGGAGGTGCGGATCGCGACCGGCCGCTGACGGCCGAGGCTGCGCGCGGCCGCGAGCTGACGCATCTCGGTCTCGGTATCGAGGCCGTAGCCGGACTTGATCTCGACGGTGGTTGCGCCCTCGCCGATCAGCGCATCGAGCCGCGGCAGCGCACTCGCAACGAGCTCGGCTTCGCTCGCCTTGCGCGTTGCCGCCACCGTCGAGACGATGCCGCCGCCGGCGCGCGCGATCTCTTCGTAGCTTGCCCCCTTCAGGCGCAGCTCGAATTCATGCGCGCGATTGCCGCCATAGACGAGATGGGTGTGGCAGTCGACGAGACCCGGAGTGATCCAGCGCCCCTCGCAATCGATCCGATCGATCGCGTCCGCATCAGCAGGAAAATCCGCCTCCGCGCCCGCATAAACGATGCGGCCGCCGCGTGCGGCGATGACACCATGCTCGATCTCGCCGAGATCGGGACGGTCGGCGCGCATCGTGGCGAGCCGGGCATTGTGCCAGATCCGGTCGAAGCGCTCTGCCATGCGGGTATCCATTCGCCCTGGGATGCTTGACTTATATGTCTAGACATATAATCGTAAGGCGGTTCTGTCCAGCCGGCGTGTCATCATGTCCCGACTGCATTTCGCTTCCGCGCTCCTGCCTTCGGGCTGGGCTAATGACGTGCAGGTGGTCGTCACCGCCGGCGCGATCGCGGCGGTGACGCCGGGCGTGGCGCCGGCCACCGGCGACGAGCGTCACGAAATCGCGCTTCCGGGACTTGCGAGCCTGCACAGCCACGCCTTCCAGCGCGGCATGGCCGGGCTCGCGGAACTTCGCGGCGATTCCACCGACACGTTCTGGACCTGGCGCGAGACGATGTATCGCTTTGCGCTGGCGATGACGCCGGACGATGTCGCGGCCGTTGCGACGCTCCTTTATGTCGAGATGCTGGAGCAGGGTTTTACCCGCGTCGGCGAATTCCATTACCTCCACCACGACCGCGACGGTTCGCCCTATGCCGATGTCGCTGAGATGGCCGCGCGGATCGCGCAGGCTGCCGAGGCCTCCGGCATTGCGCTCACGTTGCTGCCGAGTTTTTATGCGCATGGCTCATTTGGAGGCGCTGCACCCCATGCAGGACAGCGCCGCTTCATCTGCTCGGTCGATCAGTTCGCCGCGTTGATGACTGCCTCGCGCAAGGCCATCGCAACATTGCCGGACGCCAATATCGGCATCGCGCCGCACAGCCTGCGCGCGGTGACACCGGACGAACTGACCGCGATCATTCCGTTCGCCGAGGGCGGGCCGGTGCATATCCATGCCGCCGAGCAGGTCAAGGAAGTCGAGGATTGCCTGGCCTGGTCGGGCCGGCGCCCAGTGCAATGGCTGCTGGAACACGCTCCCGTCGATCAACGCTGGTGTCTCATTCATGCGACCCACATGACGACTGAGGAAGTGACGGCACTCGCGAGGACCGGCGCGGTCGCCGGCCTTTGCCCGATCACCGAAGCAAGCCTCGGCGATGGCATTTTTTCGGCGCGCGAGTTTCTCGACGCCGGCGGCCGTTTCGGCGTCGGCACGGATTCCAACGTGCTGATCGGCGCCGCCGACGAATTGCGCCAGCTCGAATACGGCCAGCGGCTCAAGCATCGCCAGCGCAACGTCCTCTCCGGCGGCGCAGGTCGCTCGACCGGACGCACGCTGTTCGACGATGCGCTTGGCGGCGGCGCGCGGGCGCTGGCGCAGCCGACGGTCGGCCTCGCGCCCGGCGCGCGTGCCGACATCGTCACGCTCGACGCCGCGCATCCGTCGCTGGCGGGGCGTATGCATGACGCTGTCATCGATGGCTGGATCTTTGCCGCGGGCGGCAGCGCGATCGATTGCGTCTGGGCGGGCGGCAACAAAGTGGTCGAAGGCGGTCGGCACAAGCTGCGTCAGGCCGCGCGCGAGCGCTTCAACGCCGCGGTGCGGAGGCTCGTCGCATGAGCCTCACCGCAGACGCAGCCGACCAGCCGACGCTCTACAAGCGCATCCGCGCCGACATCGAGAAGCGTATCCTGACCGGCGAATGGCCGCCCGGGCATCGCATTCCGTTCGAGCACGAGCTGGTCGCGCGCTACGGCTGCTCGCGCATGACCGTCAACAAGGCGCTGTCGGAACTCGCCCAGGCCGACCTGATCGAACGGCGGCGGCGCGCCGGCTCGTTCGTGCGACGGCCGCAGCATCAATCCGCCGTTCTCAAGATCGCCGACATCCGCGCCGAGATCACCGCGCTCGGGCGCGCGTACGGCTACGAGCTGATCGGCCGCAAGCTGCGCGCGGCGACCGCTGCCGACCGCGACCGTCTCGGCGTCAAGAAGGCGGGCAAGGTGGTCGCGATCACCTGCCGGCACAGCGCCGACAACGTGCCCTTCGCGGTCGAGGACAGGCTGATCGATCTCGCCTCCGTGCCGCATGCGGCGACCGCCGATTTCTCGCGCGAGCCGCCCGGCTCCTGGCTGCTTCACCATGTCCCATGGACAGAGGCCGAGCATACGATCAGCGCCATCGTTGCGGATGATCGCACGGCGGAAGCGCTCGACATTGCCGTCGGCGCGCCCTGCCTCGTGATCGACCGCTACACCTGGCGCAGCGCGCGCACCATCACCGCAGTGCGCCTGCTCTATCCCGGTGACTCTCACCGCCTTGTCGCCCGATTCAAGGGAGGTTGAGAGAACGATGTCGGCACAATTTGTGCAACGCTTCGGGCAACGGTTCCCACAGACCGACAGAGATCAACAGGACGTCAATCCATCGATCGGCAAGAGGACGACAAACATGCGTAATTCAAAAGTATTTGCGACAATCATTGCCCTTACGGCCTCCACTCCGGTGCTCGCCGACGACGTCAAGGTCGGCGTCGGCATCTCCGGATGGACCGGCTTCGCACCGCTGACGCTGGCGAAGGAAGCCGGCATCTTCAAGAAGAACGGTCTCGACGTCACGATCAAGAAGATCCCGCAGAAGGACCGCCACCTCGCGATTGCCTCCGGCGACATCCAGTGCGCAGCGACCACGGTCGAGACCTGGATCTCCTGGAACGCCAACGGCGTCGCCACCAAGCAGATCTTCCAGCTCGACAAGAGCTACGGCGCCGACGGCATGGCCGTGCGCAACGACGTCGCCGCAATCAAGGATCTGAAGGGCAAGACGGTCGCGGCGTCCGCGCCGGGCACGTCGCCCTATTTCGCGCTGGCCTGGATGCTCAAGAAGAACGGCCTCACCACGAAGGACGTGACCATCGTGAACCTCGAGCCCGCCGCGGCCGCACAAGCCTTCGTCTCCGGCCAGAACGACGCCGCGATGACCTATGAGCCGTATCTGTCGACCGTGCGCGCCGCACCGGACAAGGGCAAGATCATCGCGACCACGCTGGACTACCCGATCGTGATGGACACCTTCGGCTGCACGCCGAAATTCCTGAGCGAGAATCCGAAGGCCGCGCAGGCCCTCGCCAACAGCTATTTCGAGGCGCTCGACATGATCACCAAGGACCAGGCCAAGGCCTATGAGATCATGGGCGCGGACGTGAAGCAGACCGGCGAACAGTTCGGCAACTCGGCAAAGTACCTGCGCTGGCAGGACAAGGCCGCGAACCAGAAGTTCTTCGCCGGCGACTTCCTGACCTTCAACAAGGACGCCGCCGAGCTCCTGCTCGAGATCGGCATCATCAAGTCCGCGCCGAAGGTCGAAGACCTCTACGACGCCAGCTTCATCAAGTAAGCTCCGACAAGCTGCCGGTCCCGCCGCGAGGCGGGGCCGGGCCTGATCGACCACCCGGATAGATAGTTGATGCGTCCCCTGGATCCCGTGACTTCAAGGCAGCGCATGGCCTATGGCCTTGCGTTCTTCGTGCTGTTCGTTGCCCTCTGGTCGTGGGCGACCTTCGGCGGCCATGTGTCGAAGACCTTCCTCGCCAACCCGCTGACCATGGTGCAGGAAGGTTACGACCTCTTGGCCAAGCAGGGTTTCGTCTACGACATCGGTATGACGATCTGGCGCGTCGTCGGGGGCTTCGCGCTCGCGGCGATCATCGCGGTGCCGCTTGGTGTGCTGATGGGCGCCTACAAGCCGATCGAAGCGTTCCTCGAACCGTTCGTCTCCTTCGCGCGCTACCTGCCCGCCTCCGCCTTCATTCCACTGTTGATCCTGTGGGCCGGCATCGGTGAGCTGCAGAAGCTGCTCGTCATCTTCATCGGCTCGGTGTTCCAGGTCATCCTGATGGTCGCGGTGACCGTCGGCGCCACGCGGCGCGATCTGGTCGAAGCGGCCTATACGCTGGGCGCCAGGGACCGCGGCATCATCCGTCGCGTGCTGCTGCCCTCCTCCGCGCCCGAGATTGCGGAGATCCTGCGGTTGGTGCTGGGCTGGGCCTGGACCTATGTCATCGTCGCCGAGCTAATCGGCTCGTCCTCCGGCATCGGCCACATGATCACCGACAGCCAGGCCCTGCTCAACACCGGCCAGATCATCTTCGGCATCATCGTGATCGGGCTGATCGGGCTCGTCTCCGACTTCCTGTTCAAGGCGTTCAACGCCTGGCTGTTCCCGTGGAGGCTCGCATGACGATCCTCAAGGTCGAACAGGTCTCGCGCACCTTCCCCGCACGCCACGGCAACGCGCCGACCCGGGCGCTGGAGCCAACAGACCTCACCATCGGTAACAACGACTTCGTCACCATCCTCGGCCCGTCCGGCTGCGGCAAGTCCACGCTGCTGCGCATCGTCGCGGGCCTTGACCGCCCGACCGGCGGACGCGTCACGCTCGACGGGCGCGAGGTGACCGGTCCGGGCGCCGATCGCGGCATGGTGTTCCAGTCCTACACGCTGTTCCCCTGGCTGACCGTGCGCGAGAACATCGCTTTCGGCCTGCGCGAACGCGGCGTGTCCGAAGCGGAGCGGAACAAGATCGCGGATGCCTTCATCCGTCAGGTCGGGCTGTCCGGCTTCGAGAACCACTGGCCCAAGCAGCTCTCCGGCGGCATGCAGCAGCGCACGGCGATCGCGCGTGCGCTCGCCAATGATCCAAAAATCCTGCTGCTCGACGAGCCCTTCGGCGCACTCGACAATCAGACCCGCGCCCTGATGCAGGAAATGCTGCTCGGGATCTGGGAGCGCGATCAGAAGACCGTGCTGTTCGTGACCCACGACATCGAGGAGGCGATCTTCCTCGGCAGCCGCGTCATCGTCATGAGCGCCCGTCCCGGCCGCATCAAGGCCGAGATTACCGTGGACCTGCCGCATCCACGCTCGTACAAGATCAAGACGACGCCCGAATTCGTCCAGCTCAAGGAGCGGCTGGTCGAGGAGATCCGCACCGAGGCGCTGAAGGTTGCCGAACATGCCTGACACTCAATCCCACGCCAATGGCGAGCGCGTCCTCGCCGACCTCAATGCGCTGCGCGCCATCGGCGCCTACAAGACCGGCGTGCACAAGCCGACCTTCTCCGAGCCGCACAGGCAATCGCTGGACTGGCTGGTTCAGAAGCTGCCCGGCGCAGGCCTCTCGGCTGCGATCGACGGCATCGGCAATGTGTTCGGGACGAGCACGAAGCCCGGGCCGAAGCTGCTGGCAGGCTCGCATCTGGAGAGCCAGAACTACGCCGGCTGGCTTGATGGCCCGCTCGGCGTCATCTATGCGCTCGAAGCTGCCCGCGTACTCAATACCGATCCCTCGGTGAAGGGCGCTGTCGAAGTCGCCGCCTGGTGCGACGAGGAAGGACATTTTGGTAGCTTCCTCGGCTCGCGCTCCTATGTGGGGCAAGTGTCTGAGGCTGAAATCGACGCCGCGCGCGATCGCACCGGCGGTCGCGCCATGCGTGATGCCCTCGCCGCGATGGGGCTCTCGGGGCGAGCACGTGTCGCCGTCGAGCCGGGCCGGCACGTCGGGTATCTGGAGGCGCATATCGAGCAAGGCGACACACTCGAGAGCAGCCATCTTGCGGTTGGTGTCGTGACCTCGATCGTCGGCATCTGGCAATACCGGATCAATTTCAGCGGCGAGCAGAACCACGCCGGCACCACGCGGATGGCCGTGCGCAAGGATGCCGGTCTCGCGCTGGCGAAGTTCTGCGTCGCGATCGACGAACGTTTTCCGACCGCATGCGGTCCGCGCACGGTGTGGACCACCGGCCGCATCACGCTCGAGCCGGGCGCGCCGAGCATCATTCCGGGCGGCGCCGAAATGCTGTTTCAGATCCGCGATGACAATCCCGCCGTCATCGCACGGCTGGAGGAGCTGCTGCGGACCATCGCGGATGAAGCCAATGCGAAGGGCCCCTGCACCGTCACCGTGGAGAAGATTCGCACCGGCGCGCCCGCGATGATGAACGCCGGCTTCCAGGACGCGATCGAAGCTGCGAGCAAGGCTCTTGCCGACGGACGCTCCATCCGCATGCCCAGCGGCGCCGGCCACGATGCGCAGATGCTCGCGACTGTCATGCCGGCCGGCATGCTGTTCGTGCCGTCGATCGGCGGCATCAGCCATCACTGGACCGAGAATACCGCCGATGCCGATATCGTCACCGGCGCGCAGGTCTTCGTCGACGCCTGCCGGCGCATCCTCAGCGGCTAGGCGGCCGATGCCGGCATGACCGCGGGCGAAGCTTATACCGAGACGACAACCGGCTATTGGCAGGAATTGACGCCGGACGTCCCTGCGCGCTTCTCGGCAGCGGCACCCTATCGCTTCGGCTACCCTGTCACCCTGCCCTGCGGCCGCATCCTGGTCCTGCCGTTGCGCCGACTACCCGATGGCGATCACGCGGTCGCCTCGCTCATCGCCAACCAGGCCTCGCACCTCGTTGTCGCGACGCTCGCCGACCACATGGCGACACAGGCGCGCGCATTCGACGCCGAGATCATCGTCGGACTGCCGACCCTCGGTCTTGCCTTCGCGTCGCTGGTCGCCGAACGGTTCGGACAGCCGCGCTATGTCCCGCTCGGCTATTCGCGCAAGTTCTGGTACGACGACGCGCTGTCCGAGCCCGTCACTTCGATCACAAGCCCCGAGGCCGGCAAGAGGCTGCGGCTGGACCCGAACCTGCTGCCGCTGCTCGAGGGACGCCGGGTCGTGCTGGTCGATGATGCGATCTCGACCGGAACGACGGCGATCGCCGCTGTGCGGCTGCTGCAGAAGATTGGCGTCGACATCGCCGGCATGGTCGTCGCGATGAAGCAGACCAATCGCTGGCAGGCCCTGGTCGCGGCGCTTCCGGTTCGCGCCGTCTACGGCTGCCCGCTATTCCAGCGTAGCGAGGCCGGCTGGATGCCGCTCGTCGAGACGCAGCCTGCCATTCCCTGATTGGCCGGGGCGCGATCGTAACGTTCCCGGACGCCGCAAGGCAGGTTGTCTTGAGCAGGATCGGGCAAATCCCGGCCGCTTTGGGCAAGACGCTGGTTCGCACAACACCTAGCCTGCCCGCCCCACGCGAGAAGGTTTACATGCCCGATGTCTCCGCCGCGACGCCTGTTTCGATCGTCGAAGCCCTGAAGGCGGTCGCCGGCAATCCGCCGAAGGTCCGCGCCAGCTTTGCCAAGGGCTGGTGCGTTCGCGGCACCTACACGCCGTCGGACCGCGCGGGCGAAGTCACGAGATCTCAGAGTTTTACCAAACCATCGCGCGTGCTGGCACGCTTCTCGGTCGGCGGCGGCAACCCTGCCGTCGCTGACACCAACAATCTGGTGCTGCGTGGCTTCAGCTTCAAGCTCGGCGACGACGATCACCGCTCGGATATCCTGGTGGAGAGCGCACCCGTGCATTTTGCGCGAACGCTCGACCAGATGCTGGCCTTCCTCGAGGCGCGCATGCCGGGGCCGGATGGCAAGCCGGATATGGCCAAGGTCGAGGCGTTCTCGGCGGCCAATCCGGAGACGCTCAACCAGGCGAGCTACATTGCCGCGCGTCCGCTGCCCGGCAGCCTTGCCGGCACGACCTATTGGGGCGTGCACTCCTTTCCAGCGACCAATGCGGAGAATGAGACGCGATTCATCAAGTTCAAGGTGGTCCCGGCCCGCGGCGAGATCGCGCTGAGCGCCGAGGAGGCCAGGACGAAGCCGGCCGATTTCCTGCGCGACGATCTGGGCGGCCGGATCGCTGGCGGCCATGTCCGCTTCAACGTCATGGCGCTGCTCGATCGACCCGGCGATCCCACAATGGACGTGACCATGCGCTGGCCGGATGAGGATCATCGCGAGGAAGTGCGGCTCGGCACGATCGTGATCACAGGCTTCGAACCGGATCAGGCCTGCGACGGCTCCATCTTCAATCCGGCCAACCTCGCCGACGGCATCGGCCACCCGCCGGACGAGATCTTTGCGGCGCGGCGCGCGGCCTACACCATCTCTCTCGCGAAACGGCGCTGAGCGCTGCGCCTCACGTCTCGCTGGAAGCGCCAAGCGCCTCGCGGCGCCAGGCTGCGGGGCTGACGCCGGTGATCGCCGAGAACACGCGCGTGAAGTGGCTCTGGTTGGCGAAGCCAGCCGAGATCGCGATCTCCGACAGCGGCAAGTCGCGGACGCCCATCAACTGCTTGGCCGCCTTGACGCGCTGATGCAGCAGCCATTGGTGCGGCGGCATGCCGACGGAGATTCGAAATGCGCGCGAGAAATGGCTGACCGACAGATCGAGCTCGGCCGCAATCTTCTCCAGCGAAAGCTTGCCGCCGAGGTCCGATTCGAGCCGCTCGCAGGCGCGTTTCGCCTGCCACGGCGCGAGCCCTCCGCGCGCAAGTCCGGCCGGGCGCTGAAGTCCGCCATAGGTCCGGGCGACATGAGCGGTCAGCGCGAGCATCATGTGATCGACGAAGAGCTGGTTGGCCTCGTCCGGCCGACGCAGCCCTTCCTGCAGCGATGCGCCGATGTGGCGGACGATTGCATCGTCATGGCCAACACCGACCTGGCAGTCGAGCTGGTCGACCCGCGGCGCATTGCTCTGGCGGGCGATGCCGTCGAGCGCCGAGCGTGGAATATAGAAGAACAGCGAGTGGAACGGCTTGTCGATGACGTAGCGCGGATCGTGCTTGAGGTCATAGAGGTAGGTTGTGCCGGCGCGGACGTCCGCCTTCATGATGGATTTGCCGCGCTCCCAGAGCTCGCAGTCAGGATAATCGTGAAGCTTCAGGCTGACGAGAAAGGCGTCTTCAGCCGCCAGCGAGCCGGACAGACCAGGCACCGGGCGGTCATTCCGCGTCTCGGTAACGGCGAGCTCGGCGCTGTGCAGCGACCGCGCCACCAGCGCGGGCGGCGCATCCTTCAAGCGCAGGAAATGCCCGAGCCTCTGTCCGTAGGCGCCTGCCTGTGTCATCGGTCAGCCCTTCTGTGGCAGTCCAAGTGCAGGCCACAGCGTCCCGCAGTTTCCACGGCGTATTATCGGACATCCGGCAACGACTGTCCACGCAGGCGCACGGGAGGCTCATCACAGATTTTCACAAATGCACGACAGATGCGGGAACTTTCCGCGGCCGGCGCGCAGCGCTAGAACGAGGTGCCCCCTCCGAACCTGAACTCCTGGACCATGTCGTATTTGCCCTTCGTGATCGGCACAGCGTAGTCGAAGCGCAGGGGTCCGAACGGCGAGGCCCAGATCAGGCCGACGCCGACCGAGGAGCGCACCACGTTGCCGTCATCATATTGCAGTCCGCAGGTCGGACAGGCCTTGGTGTTGACCTCGCCCGTGGCCGTCCACGACGTCGGCCCCTGATAGCCCCAGAGCGAACCGGCGTCGGCGTAGACCGCGCCCTTCAGGCCGACCTCCTTCGGCAGGAACCAGAACGGCATCTGCAATTCCATGGACGCGCCCCAGTATTTCGTGCCGCCGAGCGCATCACCGCTCGCGCCGTAATTGTAGTAGGTGATGTCGCGCGGGCCGATGCCGTTGGAGGCGAAGCCGCGCACGAGGTTCGGGCCCATCTGGAAGTGATCGAGCATGCGCAGATCGTTGTTGCCGATCTTGTTGAGGATGCCGCCCTGCAGGTGGATCACGTTGACGATCTCGGACACCAGCGGCGTGTAGTACTTGGTATCCACCGCGGTCTTGAGATAGGTGACGTCGCCGCCGACACCGGCGAAATCCTGGCGGAAGTCGACCAGCAATCCGTCCGTGGGGTTCTTGGTGTTGTCGAGCGTGTTGTAGTTCAGCGTGTAGCCGAGCGCCGACGTCCAGGTCGCGCCGTTCGCCAGTTCTTTCCGGACCGGCAGGCTCGACTCGCCGTCGCCGTAGCAGCCATAGCCATAGACGCCGGAATCCGTGGCATTGGTCGGGTCCACGCCGCCCAGGACATTCTTGATGTAGGCCGGCGTCGGGTTGTAGGCGAGCGAGGTATTCGACGCGTTGTTGTTGCAGTTATTGTAGGCGCTCGCGAGCGTGATGCTTTGCTGATAGAGCGAGTAGCGGAGCTGGAGCGAGAGATCCTCGCGCAATGCGAGGCCGATGCGGGGAGAGAAGCCCAGCGTCGTCACGCCATAGCTCGTATAGCTGTTCGACTTCTGCTGCTTCCAATAAGTGTCGAACCCGAGCGCCATCCGGTAGTCGAGCAGATAGGGCTCGACGAAAGACAGCGAGATGCCGCGCGAGTACTGGCCGTAGCTGACGGACGCCTTGGCGTAGAGGCCCTTGCCGAGCAGGTTGCGCTCGGAGACCGAGACCTCTGCCAGCGCGCCGTCGCTCGTGGAATAGCCGCCGGAGATTGAGAAGTCGCCGGTCGACTTCTCCTCCATGTCGACGATCAGAACGACGCGGTCGCTGGAGGAGCCCGGCTCGGTGACGATCTTGACGCTCTTGAAATAGTCCAGGTTCTTCAGGCGCCGCTCGGCACGGTCGACCAGCGCGCGGTTGTAGGCATCGCCTTCCGAGATGTCGAACTCGCGGCGGATGACGTAGTCCCGCGTGCGGGTGTTGCCACGCAGATTGATGCGCTCGATATAGGTGCGCGGGCCCTCGTCGATGTTGAACACGACGGACACGGTGTGCGCCTCGAAGTTGCGGTCACCGCTCGGCCGCACCACGGCGAAGGCGTAGCCGCGACGAGAGGCCTCGATCTGCATCTCCTCGGTCGACTTCTCGACCGATTCTACGTTGTAGAGCGAACCGACACCGACGCGCGAATAGGAGCGCATCGAGGTCGCGTCGAAATTGGCGATGCTGGAGCGGAAATCGACCGAACCGACGCGATACTGCTGGCCCTCCTCGATCTTGAAGGTGACGTTGAAGCCCTTCTTCTCCGGATCGTATTCGGTGAGCGCGGCCACGACCTGGGCATCAGCGAAGCCGTTCTTGAGGTAGAAGCGGCGGATGAGGTCGCGATCGGCCTCGATGCGGTCGGGGTCGTAGATGTCGTTGTTGCCGAGGAAGCTGAGCAGATTGCTCTCATGCGTCTTGATCACGTCGCGCAGGCGCGCGGCCGAGTAAGTGCTGTTGCCGATGAACTCGACCGACTTCACGCCGGTCTTGGCCCCCTCGACGACCGTGAAGATGAGATCGACGCGGTTGCTCGGCTGCTCGATGATCTCGGGTGTGACGCGCACGTCGTAGCGGCCGGAGCGGCGATAGATCTCGGCGATTCGCAGCGTGTCGGACTGCACCAGCGCCCGCGAGAAGGTCCCCCGCGGCTTGGACTGGATCTCGGCCGAGAGCTGCTCGTCCTTGATCTTCTTGTTGCCCTCGAAGGCGATGCGCCCGATCACGGAATTCTCGACCACCGACACGACGATTCGGCCGCCAGCCTGGTTGATCTTCACGTCCTGGAATAAGCCTGTCGCGATCAACGCCTTGAGACCTTCATCGATCGCCGGTTGATCCAGACGCCCGCCCGGCCCGGGCCTGAAGTAGGAGCGCACGGTTTCGGCCTCGACGCGGCGATTGCCCTCGACGACGATCGTCTCCACCGCCTGCGCAGCCGCCGGCTGCGGCAGCAGCGCGACAGGGACTGAACTCGCAATCGATACACCGCACATCACCACCGCGATCAGCCAGGGCCGCAAAAACGACATTCCACACCTCAAGAGCACCTAGCCTGCTCTGAAACGAGACGGCTGTGGCCGCGGTGTGGCTTTGTGATTGCTGCATTGTTTCTGGTCGTTCAATTTGATTGGCGGATCGGCACGCAATCGTAGCAGCCATGACGATCGGGCGTGCCGGCCGCGGTGACTGAACGGCATCGAGCCCGCTGCGAACACGGCTTGCCCATGCAGGCCTTCAGCAACATCGCGCAACGCCCGGATTCTTTACAGAGACTTAAGCCGGTGCGAGAGGCGGCGACATCAGGAACTCGCATGGGTATTCGTCGATGAACACGCTTCTCATGACCAGAACGGTGCTGGTCGCCTTCCTCGCCTCGACCTTGGCCGCTCACGCCGCGACCACCGGCAAGCGCGATCGACAACAGACGACGCAAAATACGGTCTATGAGTACGGGCCGCACGGCCCCAACCGGTCCTATCAGTCCGGTCCGCACACGCGCATCTATGTCAGCAAGCGGTCCTGGCTGGATGGAGGGACCGAGCTGCTCCCCGGCGAGCGCAAGTTCAGCGACTATGCCTTGCCGCCCGGCACCACGTTCGCGCGCGAGAACAACAACCGGCCGCTCGATCGCCAGCCACTCAGCCCCGACTCGGATCTGGGCGGGTTCGTGCAGAGAATCCCGATCTCGTGGTGACCGGCTTGCGGAGACTCTGCCCATCGTCTCGCCCAGCGAGACGATGGGTACTGTGCTGTCGCATACCCTGATATTCCGCCGCTCGTAAGCTGGCAATCGCGCGCCAGCGGATATGATGTCCGCGTGTGCGCATCTGCCGCACGCGGCTTGATGTTCTCCACACTCATCTTGAACCATTCCAAATTCGCTCATCGCAGCTTCAAGCAATTCTATTTTGCGCGTGTGGAATTCCGATCGTGTCACCAATAGAAGTCCGCATCGTTCGACGTGCGCCAGCATGCAGTTGCGCGCGTTCGATCGATATCAGTTCGGCGAAATTGGGGATCATCATCGGTGGGCGTTGCTTTGTCGGAGAGGAAACATCGTTGGTTTGGAAGCGCAGCTGCGATCAACGCCACGATGTTCGGTTCGGTCGTATTCGCATCTGTTGAAATTCTGGCCTCCCAGGCGCAGGCCCAGAACAGCAACCTGCCGCCAGTCACCGTCGAAGCGCCGAGCGCGCCGAAGGCGCGCAGCAGCAGCGCCGCGTCCAATCAGCGCACGCGGTCGCAACGCGCAGCCACGGCGAATCGCCGGGGCAATTTGGCAGCCAATCAGAATCGCGCACCGCAGGCGGCTGGAGGCGCGGCTGGTGCGACGACAGGTTACGTCGCGACCAGCGGCACTGCGGGCACCAAGACCAACACGCCGTTGATCGAGACGCCGCAATCCCTCTCGGTCGTGACGAAGAAGGAGCTCGAGGATCGTAACGTCCAGACGCTGAAGGACGCCGTCAACTACACGCCCGGCGTCACGACCACGGCGTTCGGTTACGATCCGCGCTTCGACGCCTTTTCCATCCGCGGCTTCGACGTGACCTATACAGGCATCTATCGCGACGGCCTGCGTCAGGGCGGCGGCAATTTCGCCATTCCCAAGATCGAGCCCTATGGGCTGGAGAGCGTGTCGATCCTCCGCGGGCCGGCGTCCGGGCTCTACGGGCTCGGCTCCCCCGGCGGCATCGTCGACGTCACGACGAAGCGGCCGCCGCAGACGGCGTTCGGCGAGGTGCAATTGCAGGCCGGCAATTACGATCGCTACCAGGGCGCCTTCGACGTCGGCGGACCGGTCCCCGGCAGCGACCAATTGTATTACCGGCTGACGGGCTTGCTGCGCGACGCCAAAACCTGGTTTCCCGGCAACGACGACGACCGCGCCTATATCGCCCCTGCCCTGACCTGGAAGCCGGACCTCGATACGACGTTCACGATCCTCGGGGAATATCAGACCAGCCGCACCGCCGCGAGCATCGGCAACGCGCGCACGGCCGATGGCAAGCTGACCAACATCTACTCGAACGATCCGGCGTTCAGCGCCATGGACCAGAAGCAGTTTCGCGTCGGCTATGCGTTCGAGCACAACGTCAATGACACCTGGACCGTCCGGCAGAATTTCCGGTTCTATCAGGTCAACACCGACGCGAAGTATACCCAGATCGATAGTCTCGACTTCGCGACCCAGACCGCGACGCGTTCGGCCTGGCGAATCCTCGACAATTTCAAGACCGCCACCATCGACAACCAGGCCGAAGCCAAGTTCATGCTCGGTGCGGTCAAGAACACCGTCCTGTTCGGCGTCGACTACAGCAATTCCCGTTACGACGACAAGATCGGGTACGGGCCGGCGCCCGATCTCAATCTTGCGACCATGAACTACGGCACCCAGGCGATCGCCACGCCGGCATTCTCGATCTTCACCAAGCAGTCGACCAACGAGATCGGAGTCTACGCGCAGGAGCAGGCCAGGCTCGGCGGATTCATCCTGACACTCAACGGCCGCCAGAGCTGGGTCTCGCAGAGCACGACGACGACGCTGGACGGAACGCCGCAGACCTCGGAGCCTTCGGCCTTCACCGGCCGCGCGGGCCTGAGCTATGTCTTCGACAATGGTGTTGCGCCCTATGTCAGCTATGCGACGTCGTTCAGCCCGCAAACCGGGGTCGACGTGACGGGTGCCACGTTCAAGCCGACCACCGGGGAGCAGACCGAAGCGGGTATCAAGTATCAGATGCCGAATGTGCCAGTACTCCTGACCGGCGCCGTGTTCGACATCAAGCAGGACAATGTTCTGCGCACCGATCCCAGTGCGGTTGCATTCCAGGCCGCAACTGGACAGATCGAGTCCAAGGGCGTGGAGCTCGAGGCCAAGCTGTCGCTCCAGTCGGGCTTCGATCTCACGGCGGCCTACACCCACCTCAACGTTGTGATCACGCGTGGTAATACCGATACGACCGGCAACGAGTATTCCGGCATTCCGAGAGACTCGTTCGCGGCATTCGGCAAGTACACGTTCCAGTCTGGCATGCCGGTGGAAGGGCTGGGACTGGGTCTGGGCGTGCGCCATATCGGCGCGAACTTCGGCAACGACCAGAATACGTTCGAGAACGCCGCTGTCACGTTGTTCGACGCCGTGATCGACTACGATCTCGGCAAGCTCGACCGCAGCTTCCGCGGCGCCTATATGCGCGTGAATGCCACCAACCTGTTCGACAAGAAGTATGACACTTGCCAGTCCGGCTATTGCTACGCCAGCGCACGGCGTCAGGTGATCGGGACGTTGAGCTACCGGTGGTAGCTGAAGTCGGCAAGTGCCGTAGGGTGGGCAAAGCGAAGCGTGCCCACCAATCATCAGTGGTGGGCACGGCGCTTTGCGCCTTTGCCCACCCTACGATTCCGCACTTGTGGCACGCAGCCTCCTCAATCTCGTCATTGCGAGCGCAGCGAAGCAATCCAGACTGCTGCCGCGGAAAGATTCTGGATTGCTTCGCTGCGCTCGCAATGACGGAGTGTGTGGCAGCACCTCAGTTCTCCGACATGCATTCGTAGGATGGGTAGAGCGAAGCGAAACCCATCACGCGCATCCTCCTCGCCGAAGCATGATGGGTTTCGCAAGTGTTCTACCCATCCTACGGCGTCGCAGACGCGCCTTTGCGTCCTCGCGGCTGATTTCGCCCGAGCTTTGCTTCGTCACGCCACCCTCTTGTCCAAGAGGGCGCAGGGAAGGCCGGGTGCCGGCTGGCACCCGCGGTCCGCTGCGCAAAAATGTAGCGCAAAAGAACCGCACAGCAGCATACAGGTGAAGCCCAACACACGGCCTTCCCTGCGCGATGGTCGGACGGCTTATGCCGCGCTCTCCCGGGAGCCGAGTTCGTTCTGGCCTCCCTCACCCCAGCGAAATTCACCGGCATCGCGCCGGTTGACGCGATCACCGCCTCCGCAAGAGTTTGACCGTAGCAACGACGGCCAGGACCACACGGTTTTGCCGTACGCACGGTCCGCCATTTCGCCGCAGTTTTCCCAGCCCTGTCGACGGAGCCGGAAACTTGACGACGAGACGAACCTGACAGCGCCGTTCGTCCGCACGAAGCCTTGGGGCTCACGGAGAGCAATCCGCCCTGCCCTCAAGCTCTCGCGCCCGACGCTGCCGCGTCCACCGCAAGCCCGGCTCGCGACAATGACGACCTCATGATCGCCCCTCAAGGTGAGCCGGGACGGACAACATGTACGACTAATCCGAATTTCGGTAAAGTGGAATATTTTTGCCGGGACTGCTTGACTCGGCCGCGAAACAGGGCCGATGTTGCCCCGACGAGCTCCCCGCCGCCGGCGCCGAGATGCGGCGCAACATCTGTTTACATTCAGCAACATTCGGGCTGCCGAAAGGCCACGATCCCTAGGCTAGTGGTTCCTGCCTCGTCCTGCCTCTCCGAGGGCCATGAGCGCCCTCCTCCTTTCGAGGCGAGGCCAGTGAACTTCAGCCGATTTGATGCCGTCACACTCGTCCGTCGAAATCCCCGCGCCTTCCGCAAAGGAGAACCGTCATCCGACGCCCCGCCCGCTGCGCAAAATCCTTTCCCGTGCCGGATCGGCGTGCCTCGCGCTGGCGCTGATCGGCTCATTGGCCGGCTGTGCCGTGGGCCCGGACTATGCAGGGCCGCCCCGGTTGGAGCTGCCGTCGCACTGGAGCGGCAACACTGCGCGGCGCGGCAGAGGCACGCTCGATCGCTGGTGGCTTCGCCTGCGCGATCCCTTGCTCAACCGGCTGATCGAACAGGCCGTCGAGGCCAATCCCGATGTAGCAAAAGCAAAAGCGGTGGTGCGCGAAGCGCGGGCCACGGTGCAGCAGACCAGCGCCGGCCTGTTCCCGTCCGTCAGCGGCTCGGCCTCGGCGACCGACAACAAGGCGAGCTCGGGCTCCGCATCAGCCGTCGTCGACAGCGCACCCTACGCGCTGCACCAGGCGAGCTTCGATTCGAGCTGGGAGCTCGACCTGTTCGGCGGCACACAGCGCAGCATCGAAGCGGCGGTGCGCGGCGCGCAATCGGCCGAGGAGGACTTGCGCGACAGCCTCGTCACCCTGATCGGCGACGTTGCCGCCTATTACGTCGAGGCACGCGGCTATCAGGCCCGGATCGCGCTGGCGCAGCGCACCGCGGTCTCGCAACGCGACACCGAAAAACTCACCCGCAGCAAATACGAGGCCGGCAGCGGCAACGCCGTCGATCTCGCCAAGGCCACCGCACAGGCCGCGAGCACCGAAGCCAACGTTCCGACCTACCAGGCCGCGCTCGCGGCCGACATCCATCGGCTTGGAATCCTGCTCGGACGGCCGCCCGATGGCGTCGCCGCACTGATGGCGAAGTCCGCACCCTTGCCGGCACCGCGCATGCCGCTGCCGACGGGCCTGCCCGCCGATCTTCTGATGAGCCGTCCGGACGTTGCCAGCGCCGAACGCAAGCTGGCGCAGGCGACCGCCAAGATCGGCGCGGCCGAAGCCGACCGCTACCCGGCGGTGTCGTTGACCGGCTCGGTCGGCACATCTGCGTTGCGCGCCGGCGATCTCGCCAAATATTCCAGCGTGAGCTGGTCGGTCGGGCCCTCGGTCACGGTGCCGGTGTTCGATGCGGGCAAGCGCCTCGCTACCATCCGGATCGCGGAGGCGCAGCGCGACCAGGCATTCGCGACGTTCCATTCGACCCTGCTCACCGCGCTCGAAGATGTCGAGAACGCCCTGGTCTCGCTGTCACAGGAGCGCGTGCGCGCGACCAAGCTGACCGAAGCGGCGAAGAACTACCGCGAGGCCGCAAAGCTGTCGCGATCGCTGTTCGAGACCGGCAGCGCCAGCTTCATCGACGTGCTCGACGCCGAACGCTCGCTCTATTCGGCCGAGGATTCGCTGATCCAGAGCAAGGTGTCGGCGGCCAAGGATTACATCGCACTGGCCAAGGCGCTCGGCGGCGGCTGGTCCGATCCGGTCGACGTGTCGACACCGATCATCGTGGACACCAACACGGGACCTCACGTCCGGGAGGCGCAGAAGTGACCGAGATCATCACCGTCAAGCGCGTGAAGATCGCCGCCGCGGTGGTTGCCGTGGTCGCGACCGGCATGGTGCTGGCGACGCGGGCCCCGGGGACATCGAGCAAGGCGCAATCCTACATCACCGCGCAGGTCGCGGTCAGCGATCTGCGCGAGGAGGTGCTCGCGAGCGGCACGCTGAAGCCCGCGCGGCTCACCGCGGTCGGCGCGCAGGTGTCCGGCCGGATCACCGCGCTCAACGTGCGCGTCGGCGACACGGTCAAGGCCGGCGACGTCATCGCCCAGATCGACCCCGTCACCAAACAGAACGATCTGCGCAACTCGGAAGCCTCGCTGAAGAATTATCGCGCGCAGAAGGTGGAGAAAGAGGCCGCCCTCGTGCTGGCCGAGGCCAACCTCGCGCGCCAGCAGGCGACGCTGGCGCAGCGCGCGACCTCGCGCAGCGATTTCGACAGCGCGGAATCGACCGTGCGCCAGACCCGCGCCCAGATCGCAGCGCTGGAGGCGCTGATCGTCGGCGCCGAGGCCAGTGTCGAGACGGCGCGGGTGAACCTGGAATACACCCGCATCACCGCGCCGATCGACGGCACGGTGCTCGCCACCGTTGTGCAGGAGGGCCAGACGGTCAACGCGGTGCAGTCCGCGCCGACCATCGTCGTGCTCGGCCAGCTCGAGACCATGACGGTGCGGGCCGAGATCTCCGAGGCCGACATCGTCAAGGTCAGGCCGGGGCAATCGCTGTACTTCACCATCCTCGGCGACCAGGATCACCGTTACGAGGCCCGGCTGGAACAGATCGAGCCAGCGCCCGAATCGATCAAGAACGACGCCAGCTTCTCCTCGACCACCACGACCTCGAGCTCAAGCTCGAGCACGTCGAGCTCGACCAGCACGGCGATCTACTACATCGGCGTCTTCAACGTTCCGAACAAGGACTATGCGCTCCGAACCTACATGACCGCTGAGGTGCACATCATCACCGGCGAGGCCAAGCGGGTGAAGGTCATCCCGGCGCTCGCCGTGATGCGGAAATCCGACGGGCGCAGCACGGTGCGCACGCTCGGCACGTCGGGCGACGTTCGCGAGCGCGAGGTCAAGACCGGCCTCAACGACCGCACCACCGTCGAGATCAGATCCGGCCTCGACGAGGGCGAACGGGTCGTGACGGGCGAGGCCAGCGAGCAGACCGCATCGCGCGGCATGCCGGGCGGCCCGCCCGGCGGCGGAGGTCCCTGACATGACCGATCCGATCATCGATCTCCAGAATGTCCGCCGCGAGTTCGCCGCCGGCGACACCACAGTGGTGGCGCTCGACGATTTCTCGCTGAGCATCCAGCCCGGCGAGATGGTCGCGATCATCGGTCAGTCCGGGTCGGGCAAATCGACGCTGCTCAACATCCTCGGCTGCCTCGACCGCCCGACGTCGGGCGCCTATCGCGTCGCCGGCAGGAACGTCTCCGAGCTCGATGCCGACGCGCTGGCGGCGCTGCGCCGCGAGCATTTCGGCTTCATCTTCCAGCGCTACAATCTGCTCGGCGATCTCACCGCCGCCGCGAATGTCGAGATCCCCGCCGTCTATGCCGGCATCAATGCACGCGAGCGCCGGATGCGCGCGAACGCGCTGCTCGAGCGACTCGGCGTCGGGACAAGAGGCGGCCATCGCCCGAACCAGCTCTCCGGCGGGCAGCAGCAGCGCGTCTCGATCGCGCGGGCGCTGATCAATGGCGCCGAAGTGATCCTGGCGGACGAGCCCACCGGCGCGCTCGACCGGCGCAGCGGCGAGGAGGTGCTGAAGACCCTGAAGGAGCTGCACCGCGAGGGACGGACGATCATCATCGTCACCCACGATGCCGATGTGGCCGCGCAAGCCGAGCGCATCATCGAGCTGCGCGACGGCAGGATCGTTGCCGATCGCCGTACGGAGACCGCGGGCGCATCGGAGCCGGTCGCCCGCACGGCATGGGACAGCGGTGCCGGCTGGACCGGCGCGCTGGGACGCCTGCGGGAAGCATCGCGCATGGCATTGGTGGCGATGGCCGCGCACCGGCTGCGCGCGTTCCTGACCATGCTCGGCATCATCATCGGCATCGCCGCGGTATCGTCCGTGGTGGCGCTCGGCAACGCCTCGCAGCGCAAGGTGCTTTCGGACATTTCCAGCCTCGGCACCAACACCATCGAGGTGTTTCCGGGCAAGGATTTCGGCGATGCCCGCGCCGGCAAGATCAAGACGCTGGTGCTCGACGATGCCCGCGCGCTCGACCGGCAGGGTTTCATCGCCGGCGTCACCCCGACGGTGTCGACCAGCACCACGGTGCGCTATCGCGGCAATGAATCCAACGTGCTCGTGAACGGCGTCGGCGAGAGCTATTTCCTGGTCAAGGGCGCCAAGCTGGCGAAGGGCCGCCTGTTCGACGCGGACGCCGTCCGCAACATCGAGAGGCAGGCCGTCATCGACGACAACACCAGAAAAACCTTCTTCGCCGACGACCAGACCTCCGGCATCGGCCGCGTGATCTGGCTCGGCAAGGTGCCGTGCCGCATCGTAGGCGTGATCGCCCAGCAGCAGGGCGGCTTCGGCTCGAATCAGAATTTGGCGGTGTACCTGCCCTACACCACCGTGCAGGCGCAGTTCACCGGCGACCGGGCGCTGCGCAGCATCCTCTTGCGGATCAGCGACGAGATCTCGACCAATCTGGCGCAGGACGCGGTGACCACGCTCCTGACGCAGCGGCACAACACCCGCGACTTCGTCATCCTCAACACCGACGACATCCGCCGCACCATCACCAGCACGACGCAGACGCTGGCGTTCCTGGTCGCCGCGATCGCGGTGATCTCGCTGGTGGTCGGCGGCATCGGCGTCATGAACATCATGCTGGTGTCCGTCTCCGAGCGGATCAGCGAGATCGGCGTGCGCATGGCGGTCGGCGCGAGGCGCAGCGACATCCTGCAGCAATTCCTGGTGGAGGCGACCCTGATCTCGTCGATCGGCGGCATCGCCGGCATCCTGATCGCGGTCCTGCTCGGCGTCGCCATCAACGTCGCGGTGCCCGGCTTCCAGGTCAGCTATTCCGCATTCTCGATCGGCGCGGCGTTCCTGACCTCGACCGGAATCGGGATCGCGTTCGGCTTCTTCCCCGCCCGCCGTGCCGCCTTCCTCGACCCCGTGGTGGCGCTGAGCCGTGACTGACCGTAGGATTGCACCATGACCGTAGTTCTTCGGACGAGACAATCGTCCGCAAATCGACCAACGATCGGCGCCCCCGATGCGATCTCAACCATGACCAACGGCACGCCAAACATCCTGATCGTCGAAGACGACCAGCCGACCCGCGACCTCATCTCGCGTTATCTGCGCGAGCACGCGTTCGCGGTCAGCGCCGTCACCAACGGCAGGGAGATGGACCGCCACCTGTCGCAAAACCGCGCCGACCTGATCGTGCTCGATTTGATGCTTCCAGGCGAGGACGGCCTCAGCCTCTGCCGCCGCCTGCGGATGGAAACGGCGACGCCGATCATCATTCTCACCGCGAAAGGCGAGGATCTCGACCGCATCCTAGGCCTCGAAATGGGCGCCGACGACTATCTGCCAAAGCCGTTCAATCCGCGCGAGCTGCTCGCCCGGATCAACGCGGTGCTGCGCCGGCACGCGAGCGGCCTCACGGCGGCCTCCACGACGACGCGGCTGAAGTTCCAGGGCTGGACCATCGATCTGCGTCTGCGTGAATTGCGCGATCCTGAAGGCGCGCAGGTGCCGCTCACCAGCGCCGAGTTCGACCTGCTGCAAGCCTTCTGCGAGCGCGCCGGCCGTGTTCTCGGCCGTGACAGCCTCTTGAACATGACGCGCGGCCGACCCGGCGGAAGTTTCGGCCGCAGCATCGACGTGCTGGTCAGCCGTCTCCGCCGCAAGCTCGACCGCACCGAAGACACGTCGATGATCAAGACCATCCGCACCGGCGGCTACATCTTCACGCCAAGGGTGGAGGAAGCATGAGCCGCGCCGCCGACATCCTGGCGCTGTTCAGCTTCAGGCGGATCAGTGGCCAGATCGCCGCCCTGATCCTGGTCTCACTGCTCCTGATCCACCTCTCGATCGCCGGGTATTTCCTGCTCAACCGGCCGAAGCTGCTGACCGACACGCCCGTCGAGCAGTTCGAGCTGATCGCGCGGATCATCACCAACACACCCAAGGCGGAACGTACTCTCGTCCTCGACAGCATCAGCCGGACCTTTCCGGCGCTCAAGCTGCAATTGCGGGACGGTGTTTCCACTTCCGTGACGCCGCTGCCGGCGCGGACACCCCTGCCCATCCCGTCCGCGCTCGGCGGCCGGGCCGAGCTCATTCGCGGCACCGGCGCGGAAGATAATCGCGTCTGGTTCTACCTCGCCAAAGACGACGTGCTCGAAGCGACGATGGGATCGCCCCAGATACCGGCCTTCGTCAGCGGCCTCTGGACCTCGACGCTGCTGTTCCTGGTGGCGAGCGTCACGCTGCTCGGCGTCTGGGCCGGCCGCGCGCTTTCCTCGCCGCTGTCGGCCTTCGCGCGCGCGGCGGAGAACTTCAGCCTGAACCGGACCTCGCCGCCGCTGCCGGAGAATGGGCCGGAGGAGATCAGGTCCGCGGCCAGAGCGCTGAATCGGATGCGCGAGCGCATCACTGCGCTGATGAACGACAGGACGCGCATGCTCGCGGCGATCAGCCACGACCTGCGCACGCCGATCACGCGGCTGCGGCTGCGCTCGGAATATATCGAGGATGCGGCGCAGCGCACGCAGACCGTCCGCGACCTCGACCAGATGCAGTCGATGCTGGAATCGGTGCTTTCCCTGCTGCGCAGCGAAAGCCCGGTGAAGCCGACACTGGTGGACGTCGCGGCGCTGCTGCAGATGGTCTGCGAGCAGTTTTCCGATTGCGGCCATGCGGTGACTTATTCGGGCCCCGATCGCGCCGCCTTCGTGCTGCGGCCGGACGAGATCATCCGCGCGGTCACCAACCTCGTCCAGAACGCAACGCGCTTCGGAACCAGGATCGACGTCGCGCTGTCGATATCGGAGGATCATCTCGTCATCGACGTGTCCGACGATGGACCCGGCATTCCCGACGACAGGAAGGCGGCGATGCTGGAGCCCTTCGTCCGCGGCGAGGACGCCCGCACCATGGACGAGACGACCGGATTCGGCCTCGGCCTCTCGATCGCGCAGTCGATCGTGACCGCGCATGATGGAACCCTCGAGCTGCTCGACAATACGCCGAAAGGCCTGTGCGTCCGCTTACAGCTTGCCAAGACCGGCAACGCGCCGGAGGCGTCGCGGCCATAAAGTCGCGGCAATCGTCGGGCTTTTCGGCCTCGCCTCCTTCATCGCGCTTCCCCGGAGTTCCAATGTCTTCCGCCGACCGGCCGGCGACACGCCTTGCGACGCGGCTTGCCTTCCTTGTCGCGGGCTTCGGCATCGCGTGCTGGGCGCCGCTGGTGCCGTTCGCGAAGACGCGGCTCGGCGTCGACGACGGCATGCTCGGACTGCTCCTGCTCAGCCTCGGCATCGGCTCGGTCGTCGCTATGCTGCTGACCGGGATCATGAGCGCGCGCTATGGCAGCAGGCCGATCATCGTCGCCGGCGGGCTCGGTCTCGCGCTGGTGCTGCCGCTGCTGGCCATCGCGAGTACGCCAGCGACGCTCGCGATGGCGCTGTTCGCATTCGGCGCCGCGCTCGGCTCGATCGACGTCGCCATGAACATTCATGCGGTGGAGGTGGAGCGCGCCGCGAAAATTCCGCTGATGTCCGGCTTCCACGCACTGTTCAGCATCGGAGGCTTCGCCGGATCGGCGCTGATGACCGCGCTGCTGTCGCTGCAGCTCGGCCCCCTCGCCTGCACGCTGATCTGCTCGGTCCTGATGCTGATCGCGATGACGGTGACCTCGCCCCGGCTGCTGCGCTCCGTGCAGGTGCAGGACGGGCCGCTCCTGGTGCTGCCGCACGGCTTCGTCCTCCTGCTCGCGCTGCTCGGCGCCATCACCTTCCTCGTCGAAGGCGCGATGCTCGACTGGGGCGCGCTGCTGGTGATTGGTGCAGGCCTCGTCCCGGAGGCGCAAGGCGGGACCGGCTACATCGTGTTCTCGATCGCGATGACGGTGGGGCGGCTCGGCGGCGACGCCGTCGTCGCGCGCATCGGAGACCGCGCGACATTGTTCTGGGGCAGCCTCATTGCGATCGGAGGCTTCGTGGTGCTGCTCACAGCGCCCATCGCGGCGGTTGCGATGACCGGCTTCCTGCTGATCGGCCTCGGCGCGTCGAACCTCGTGCCGGTGCTGTTCCGGCGCGCTGCCTGGCAGACGGTGATGCCCACCGGCCTCGCGGTCGCCGCGATCACGACTGCGGGCTATGCCGGCATCCTGATCGGTCCTGCCGGCGTCGGCTTCGTCGCGCGCCTTGGCGGATTGCCGACGGCGTTCTGGCTTCTGGCCGCGCTGATGTGTCTGGTCACACTGTCGGCGCGCATCGTCACGCGCCCCACCGGTTGAGTCGTCTCAAAACCTCTCCAGCCCGATCGATTTGATCATGCGCGACAGGCTCGCCGAAGTCGCCTCGACGAGGCGCTGGAATTCGGCCGGATTCGAGTCGCTGTCCGGCTCCATGCCCTCGGCACGGTAATTGGCCTGCATCGCCTTGTCGGCCATGGCAATGCGCGTCGCCTGCGCGATCCGGTCGATGATCGCATCGTTGGTCTGCCGGGGCGCGAACAGGCCGAACCAGCCGTCATAGCGGAGGCCCGGCATGCCGGATTCGATGGCGGTCGGGATATCGGGGGCCACGCTCAGCCGCTTTTCGGTGGCGACCGCGATCATCCGGATCTTGCCGGCCTCGCTCCACTGCTGCAATTGCACCGACATCACGGCAATGATGAGAGGGATCTGGCCGGCGAGAAGGTCGTTGCTAGCCTGCGCGATGCCCCGATACGGGACATGGACGATGTCCAGTCCGCCCGCCTGCAGCTTGAAGGCTTCGCCGACGAGATGATTTCCGCTGCCGATACCGGGTGTCCCGTAGGACAGCTTTCCCGGATTGGCTTTCGCGTAGGCAATCAGCTCACGCAGATTCGTGACGGGCACCGACGGATGGACAACGAAAACAAGCGCGCTGGTGATAAGGCGGCAGATGGCGCGGAAATCGTCCATCGCATAGGACGGATTTTGCGATAGCAGCGGAATGGCCGCCTGCGTGCTGTCGTTTCCGAGCAGCAGCGAGTAGCCGTCGGGCTTCTCGCGCGCGACCGCCGCTGTCCCGATTGCGCCGCCCGCGCCGGTGATGTTTTCGATGAAGACGGATCCGAGCAGCGACGACATCCTCTCTGCCCAGGGGCGCCCGATCTGATCGCCCGATCCGCCAGCCCCGTACGGGATCACCAGGCGAATCGGACGGGATGGATAGTCGGCGGTCTGTCCACTGCGCGGAATCGCCGCAAGCGCGGCTGCGCCCGACAATGCATGGACGATCTGTCGCCGCGAGAAGGAGGGCATATTGGAATCCGGAAGCCGATTGTCACGGCCCGAGGCAAGACCCGCTCCCGGACGATGCGCTTCGCAGCAATCGGCGACCGACGTCGATGCTCCGTCCGGACTATGCGGCGGCGTCACCGCCATGTCATGTGCTCTAAGCCGTTACTTTTAAAACAATATTTCGGAAGACGGCCGACCCACGCGGTCCACGCAGGGCTGCTGGCCCTGCCCACTGCTTTCGGCCAGTTTACTGTACGGTTCGTTCTGATAAACCACAAACGAATACCTTTTGACTCCCGTCGCGGGGGCAATGGCGCGTGCCAGATCGTAGCGAAGACTCGGCCATTTCATTTGGGCCCTTTCGACTGTTTCCAAAGTCCCGGCTCCTGGAGAAGGAGGGGTCGCCGCTCCATGTCGGCGGCCGCGCGCTCGACATCCTCATTTTCCTCGCCGAGCGGCCCGGCGAAGTCGTCGACAAGAGAGAGCTGGTCAAGCGTATCTGGGCCGACGTCAATGTCGACGAGGGCAGCCTGCGCTTCCATGTCGCAGCGCTGCGCAAAGCGCTCGGCGATACCGGCAAATCGGCGCGCTACGTCGTCAACGTGCCCGGCCGCGGCTATTGCTTCGTCGCCTCACTCGCCCCGCCGGCCTCGCCCGCCGCGCAGCCTACCATCGACATCCTGCCGCCCCGCGCCCTCCCCGCGCCGCTCTCGAAAATGGTCGGACGGGAGGAGGTCGTCGAAAAGATATCGAGCGGACTCTCGCTGCATCGCTTCATGACCCTGGTCGGCCCAGGCGGCATCGGCAAGACGGCCGTCGCCATCGCTGTCGGGCATCGCCGCTCCCAGGATTTTGGCGGACGGGTCTTCTTCGTCGACTTCGGCGCGCTACGGGATGCCGGCCACGTCGCAACCACCATCGCCTCCGCGCTCGGCCTGACCATCAGCGCCGAGAATCCGACGCCGGCCCTCTTGACGTTCCTCAAGGTCGGCCCGGCCCTGCTGATCCTCGACAGCTGCGAACATGTGCTGGACAATCTGGCCCCGCTCGTCGAGCACATCGTTCGCGAGGCGCCGCAGCTTCGCGTTCTCGCAACCACCCGCGAATCGTTCCGCAGCGAGGGCGAGCGCATCTTCCGGCTGTTCCCGCTGGATTGTCCGCCCGAGCGCGAGGGGATCGATGTCGCCGAGGTCCTCACCTATCCCGCCGCCCAGCTCTTCGTCGAGCGCATCGCGCAGAGCTCCGGCCCGTTCCAGCTCAGTGCGGACGAAGCGCCGCTGGTCGCGAGCATTTGTCGGCGCCTCGACGGCATTGCGCTGGCGATCGAGCTCGCGGCGGGGCGGGTCAACGCCTACGGAATCGCCGGCACCGCATCGCTGCTCGACAGCCGCTTCTCGCTGCAATGGCGTGGCCGGCGCACGGCCGTGCCGCGGCACCAGACCCTCGCCGCCGCGCTCGACTGGAGCTACGACCTTCTGCCTGCGGCCGAGAGTGCGACCCTGCGCCGGCTCTCGGTGTTCGCCGGGCCTTTCGCCCCGGAGGCGGCTGCCGCGGTTGCATCCGGTGACGGCCTCAGCGCATCGGAAACGCTGGAGGCCATCGACAGCCTGGTCACCAAGTCGCTGATCTCACCATCCGGCGCGCGCACGCTGCGCTATCGCCTGCTCGACACGACGCGGGCCTACGCGCAGGGAAAGCTCGGTGCGCTCGGCGAAACCAGGCAGTTCGCACGCCGCCATGCCGAGCATTTTCGCGACTTCTTCGCGCACGCCGAGGCCGACACGTCGACGCCGCAGCCCGAATGGATCGGCATCTATGGCGCGGAGCTGGACAATGTGCGCGCAGCGCTCGACTGGGCTTTCGCGCCCGATGGCGATGCCGAGCTGGGAATCGCGTTGACAGCGGCCGCGGTCACGCTGTGGGTGCGGCTTTCCCTGTTCGCCGAATGCCGCGAACGATGCAGGACGGCACTCGCGGCGCTCGGCGACACCGGCGACGACCGTATCCGCATGCAGCTCCTGTCGGCACTCGGCTGGTCGCTGATGTATGGCGAAGGCCGCGCGCGCGAGGCGCGCCCGATCCTGGAAACGACGCTCGAGCTTGCCGACCGGCTCGACGACAAGGATTTCCGGCTGCGCGCGCTGTGGGGCCTGTGCATCGACCAGTTCAACAACGGACAGTTCGGCAAGGCCCGTGCGTTCGCCGATCGTTTTGCGAACGCGGCGGCGAACTCGACCGACAAGACCGATGTGATGCTGGGCGACCGGCTGACGGCCGTCGCGCTGCACTATCTCGGCGACCAGAACGACGCACGGCTGCGCATCGACCGGGTGCATGCATCGCTGCATGTGCTGGCGGAGAAGCCGAAGATCTTCCCGCTCGATCTCAGGATCTCCACGCAATATTTCCGCGCCCGCATCCTGTGGCTGCAGGGTCTCGCCGACCAGGCCCAGGCGCTCGCCGCCAGAAACATCGAAGAGGGCCGTGCCAACGGCCACGCCCTGACCTTCTGCAGCGTGCTGGGGCAGGCCGCCTGCCCGATCGCCTTCTGGGCCGGCGATTTCGACGCTGCGGAACGCCACGGCACCGAGCTGCTCGAGCACACCGAGCGGCACGCGATCCGGCTGTGGGGATTGTGGGCGCGGGCCTTCAATGCGGCCGTCATCGCCAGGCGCGGCGACGTTGCGACCGGCCTGCCGCTGCTGCGCGAGGAACTCAACCGCGCCGGCGATGCTCGCTTCCTGCCGCGCTTCCTTCCTTTGCTCGGCGAGCTTGCAGCGTGCTCTGGCGAGGCCGATCAGGTCGACCGCGGCCTCGACGTGATCGAGGACGCCCTGACCCGCTGCAATGACCGGCAGGAGCTGTGGTATCTGCCGGAGCTGATCCGCATCAAAGGGGAGTTGATGCTCAGGAGCGCGAGGAACTCAGAGGGCGCCGAAGCGCACTTTCGCAACGCCATGGACATGGCCGTCCGGCAGGGCGCTCGCTTCTGGGAATTGCGCTGTGCGATCAGCCTCGCGCGGCTGATGGGCGGGGCCGGCCAGAGCGCCGAGGCTCTGGCCGTTCTGGAGAACGTCTCCAGATCGTTCACAGAGGGGACCGAGATCGCCGACAAGCGCACCGCGCGCGAATTGATGGCGCAACTACGGAACTGACCGCGCACCGATGCGCGCTAGCCTCCTACCGCCGTCGCGCGGCGCGGCAGTTTCCAGTCCGGCCGGATGAAGTGGCAGGTGTAGCCGTCGGGATAACGCTCGAGATAATCCTGATGCTCGGGCTCGGCTTCCCAGAACTCGCCTGCGGGCGCGACCTCGGTCACCACCTTGCCGGGCCACAGGCCGGACGCCTCGACGTCGGCGATGGTGTCTTCGGCAACCCGCTTCTGCTCGTCGCCGGTATAGAAGATCGCTGAACGATAGCTCGTGCCGAGATCATTGCCCTGGCGGTTGAGCGTGGTCGGGTCGTGGATCTGGAAAAAGAACTCCAGCATGGTCCGGAAGCCGGTCTTCGCTGGATTGAAGATGATCTCGATGGCTTCGGCGTGGCCTTCATGATTGCGGTAGGTGGCATTCTTCACGTGGCCACCGGTGTAGCCGACGCGGGTGGAGATCACGCCCGGCTGCTTGCGGATGAGATCCTGCATGCCCCAGAAACAGCCTCCGGCCAAAACTGCGCGCTCAGTCGTCATCTGTCCACTCCCACTTGACCACTCTGTCCGTTCTGCATCGGACTCATCATATGCCCTCGGCCGCCCGGCCGAAAGCCAAGCGTGTCCACCCGGTTCCCAGAACCGGATGGACCCGGAATATAAAGCGCGCCTCTAGCCCAATTTGGCGTCGAGCGTGATCGCGGCGTTGAGCACCTTCGACACCGGGCAATTCTTCTCGGCTTCGCCGGCGATGCGGGCAAAGCCGGCGTCGTCGAGGTTCGGCACTTTTGCGCGCAAGGTCAGCGCCGACTTGCTGATCTTGAAACCCTTGCCTTCGGGCTCGAGCGTGACGGCTGCCTCCGTCGAGAGCTCGTCCGGCGTGAAACCCGCCATCTGCAGGCCGAAGGCGAGCGCCATGGTGAAGCAGCCGGCATGGGCTGCGGCGATCAACTCTTCGGGATTGGTGCCCTTCTCGTTCTCGAAGCGGGTTTTGAACGAATAGGGCGTGCCGGCAAGCACGCCGGATTCGCTCGACAGATGGCCCGCGCCATCGCGACCGGTTCCCTTCCAGACTGCTGTTGCCTTGCGGATCATCTCAGTTCTCCTTGCTTGTTGTTGGCACCGACGCTCCGTACCGGCTGAAGGCGACATCAGCGTGACCGCCTGTCGCCGGCGCGCGAAGCCCAAATCATCGCGCGCCGTGGTCCGAGAATGCGGTTGCTTCAGGTTGGCAGCTCCTGACCGGCCTGCTCGCGCACGATGTAGTCGGCGTACCAGTCCGCCCAGTTCTCGTCGTGTCCCCCAGTGCGCTTCTCGTGCTCGCCATGCGCGACTGAGGCGCGACGCAGTGCCGCCGCCAGATCGGTCGTCGAAGCGAACGTCGTGCCGCCGCTCTCGATGCGTCCCGGCAGTCGCGTCGTGACCTCCTGGAACAGCCAGCCATTGCCGTCGGGATCGCTGAACGAGGCGAATGAGCTGTAGCTGCCACGCTTCGGGTCAGCGCCGCTGACCCGGACGCTGCCGAACAGATACGGCTCATCGGGGCCTGCGTGGAGATCGCCGGCACCGTGGAAGGGTTCGCTGACAGCAACGCCGCGGTCGAGCAGATCCTTCCGCGCGGCCTCCAGATCGGAGACGATCAGATACAGACCGCGTGCCGAGCCGGGCGCCGCCGCCGTGACATTCTTGCCGAAGATCACCGAGCAGGCCGACCCCGGCGGTGTGAACTGGATCACGCGCCACTCGTCGCCCGAGGCGAAATCGGCGTCCATTCGCCAGCCGAGGCGCGCGTAGAACGCCTTGGCGCGATCCACGTCGGACACCGGAATGACGACGACTTCGAGCTTCATGTCAACGCTGCGCGATGTCGAGGGCCTGGTCCCGGCGTCGCGATCGATTTCGAGTGTGGTCATGTCGAACTCCCGTGGTGTGAGTGAGGGATCCTTCAAGCGTCGGCCGGCATCACGATGCTCACCCGCGTGCCGCCCTGCCGGGCTTCGCCATGCAGCCGTGCATGAACGCTGCGGGCAAGCGCTTCGAGGATGAGGCTGCTGGTGCCCTGGAGCGGACCGATCGCACCAATGCCGTTGTCGGCCACCGTGCAGACCCAGGCGCCGTCGCGGCGCGCGACGTCGATGCGGATCAGGGCGCCGTTCTTGTTCGGGAAGGCGTGCTTTGCCGCATTCGTGACCAGCTCCGTCAGCATCAGTGCGAGGCGATGACATCGTGATGCAGACAACACGCCACCTTCGATGGCCACTTCGCAGCGGATGGCCGCCGGCTCCAGCACCGCCTCGGAGAGCGCCCCGCACAGATTTTCAAAGAAGGGCGCGACGGAGACCGCCAAGGGATCGTCGTGGTCGGACAAGAGCTGATAGAGCCTGCCAAAGGCAACGATGCGGCGCTCGAACCGATCCACCGCCAGCGACATGTCCCTGCTGCCGGCCCGCGTGAAGTCGCGGCGGACTGACGCACTCAGCAGCGTCAGCGTGTTCTTCATGCGGTGATGGAATTCCCGCAACACGAGCTCCCAATCACGCGATCGATCGTCGAGACCTGTGACAAACTGAGGTCGAACGGCGCTGCCGTGCGGCATCGAACCGATGGCGGACATGATAGCCTCCCCGTTGGAACAGGATCTAACTCGAAGGCCATACTGGATGCGTCGCGCGCGTTTTGCCCGTTAGACGTTGCAAGATTCTGTTATGATCGACGGCGTCACAATCCGGCAGCGGAGACTGCCGTCGCGACGGTCAAGCACACTGACGAATTGTCGCGGGCTGCGTCATAAGCCGCTCGCGTTTAAGCAAAATTTGCCGCGGTTATTCTCCGGAGACTGCGGCGATCGCCACGCGATTCCGCCACTTTCGACCAGTTTACTCGCAACGTCGTTCTGCTAGACCAAAGTTGCAGACAGCAACCCTCCACTGGAACCATTGACTCGTGCCGGATACAAGCGACCAGGATTCGGCCATTTCCTTCGGACCATTCCGGCTGTTTGCAAAGTCGCGGCTGCTGGAGAAGGACGGCGTCCCGCTTCATCTCGGCGGCCGCGCGCTCGACATCCTGATTTTTCTTGCCGCACGCGCCGGCGAGGTCGTGGACAAGCGGGAGTTGATCAAGCAGGTGTGGTCCGACGTGAATGTCGACGAAGGCAGCCTGCGCTTCCACATCACGACGTTGCGCAAGGTGCTGGGCGATTCCGGCGAAGGCTTGCGCTACGTCGTCAACGTTCCCGGACGCGGCTATTGCTTCGCGGCCCCGCTGCTCCGCCCTGCTGCTTCTGACGGCCGGGCCAGCCCCGTCAGTTCGCGCCACGCGCTGCCGTCGCCGCTTGCAAGGATGATCGGGCGGGACGACGCCATCGCGAAAATTTCCGCCGGGCTCGCCCTGCATCGCTTTGTCACCATCGTCGGCCCCGGCGGGATCGGCAAGACCTCGGTCGCACTCGCCGTCGCCCATCGCGAGCTGGAGGCCTTCGACGGCCAGGTGTGCTTCGTCGATTTCGGCGCGCTCACCGATGCCGGCCTCGTCCCCGGAACGATCGCCGCCGCCCTCGGCCTGACGGTCAATTCCGACGACCCGATGCCGGGCCTGCTGACTTTCCTGCGCAGCCGGCGTTCGCTGCTGGTGTTCGACAGCTGCGAGCACATCCTCGACGAACTCGCCCCCGTGGCCGAGCGCCTCGTCCAGGAGGCCGGCGAGCTGCACGTTCTCGCCACCAGCCGCGAATCCTTTCGCACCGAAGGCGAACGCGTGCACCGGCTGTTTCCGCTGGATTGCCCGCCCGAGCGCGACGGACTCGGCATTGCCGACATCCTTGCCTATCCTGCAAGCCAACTCTTCGTGGAACGCATTGCCGAGAGCCTGAGCGAGTTCGAGCTCAGCGAGGAGGACGCGCCGCTCGTCGCCGAAATCTGCCGGCGGCTGGACGGCATTGCGCTCGCGATCGAGCTCGCAGCCGGACGCGTCAACGCCTACGGCATCGCAGGGACCGCCTCGCTGCTCGACAGCCGCTTCTCGCTGCTGTGGCGGGGACGGCGCACCGCGATCCCGCGGCATCAGACTTTGAGCGCGGCGCTCGCCTGGAGCTACGATCTGCTGCCAGAAGCCGAGAGCGCGACGCTGCGCGGATTGTCGGTGTTCGTCGGGCCGTTCACGCTGGAGGCCGCACTTGCGGTCGCATCCAGCCAGGGCATCGGCGAAGCCGAGGCGGTCGAGGCGATCTCGAACCTGCTTTCCAAATCGCTGATCGCAACCTCGCCTGCGGAGCGGCGGCTGCGCTATCGCCTGCTCGATACCACCCGCACCTTCGTCGGCGACAAGCTCGTCGAGAAAGGGGAAGCGGACCGCATCGCGCGTGCACACGCCGAATATTTCCGCGATGTCCTGCGCGACATCGCGCTCAAATCCTCGGGGCTGCGGACCGCGGGCGGTTTTCTGCCCTATGCCGACCATTTGCCCAATGTCCGGGCCGCGCTGACCTGGAGCTTTTCGGACGGCGGCGACCGGGCAATCGGCGTCGATCTCGCAGCCTCGGCCGCCCAGTTCTTCCTCGAGCTGACCTTGCTGACGGAGTGTTTTCGCTGGACGCAGCAGGCTCTCGCGTCTCTCGATACTGATACGATCGACAGCCGCCAGGAGATGACGCTGCAGGCCGCGCTCGGCGTCTCCGTGATGTTCACGCAAGGCAATACGGAGACGGTCCGCGCGGCATTCACGCGCAGCCTGCAGCTTGCCCGCGAGCTCGAGGATTTGCACTGGCAGCTCTGGCTGCTGCGCGGCTTGCACATCTACCTGACCAGGGTCGGAGATTTCCATGGCGCGCTCGGCACCGGCGAAGATAGCGAGAGTGTTGCGCGCAAGCTGAACGATCCCGCCGCAACGCTGAACGTGGAATGGATGCTCGGCGTCGCGCATCATTTGATCGGCAACCAGGACAAGGCCGTGCAGTTCTGCGAGAGCGCGATGGTGCACAATCCCGGCTCGCAGCGGCTGAACATCGGACATCTCGGCTATGACGACCGCATCGTCGCGCTGGTGGCGCTGGCGCGCGGGCTGTGGCTCACCGGCCGACCCGATCGCGCGGTCGAGGCAGCCAGATACACGGTGCGCGAAGCCGAGCTGCTCGAACAGCCGCTCACGCTCGGCATTTCCCTGGTCTGGACCATCTACGTCTTTCTCTGGGTCGGCGACTGGGCCAACGCCGAAACCTTGATAGAGCGGCTGATCGAGCATTCGGCGCGGCACTTCCTCGGTCCCTATCACGCCGTCGGGATCGGCCAGAAGGGCGAGCTGCTGCTGCGCCGCGGCGACCTTGCCGGCGGCATCGAGCATCTGCGCCGCAGCCAGGCGACGCTCTATGCGACACGGCACCGGATCATGACGACGGTGTATGCGACGGCGCTCGCGGAGGGTCTCGCAGCGCAGAACCAGACCGGCGAGGCCCTACGCACGATCAATGAAGCGATTGCCCAGATTCCCGATCACGGCGAAGCCTTCGACATGCCGGAGATGCTCAGGGTCAAGGGCGATATTCTGGCCCACTCGGGCAACGCGGCGGAAGCCGAAAGCTGCTTACTCAAATCGCTAGATCTGTCGCGCCGGCAATGCGCTCTCGGCTGGGAGCTTCGCGGAGCGATCAGCCTCGGCCGCATCTGGCACCAGGCAGGAAAAGTCCGCGACGCACGCGACCTGCTCGCCCCACTCGTGGCGCGCTACCAAGAGGGCCTCGCGACTCGTGATCTGGTCGCCGCAACGGGACTGCTGGACGCGCTGAATTAACAGCATGTTCAACGGGATACCGACTAAATCCCCGCTCGCAACTCCTAACAACTTCTAACACGCCAATCCGCAAGCGCCCCGCCATGGTGGTGGCACCTCACGGTGAATATGGCGCGACATGGCTCTCCTTGACGATGTAATCGATGCCAGCGGCGGTTTGGCCCGCTGGAACAGCTTGAACCGGTTCACGCTCCATTTGTCCGTTGGCGGAACACTGTTCGCAAGCGCGGGACATGCCAGGGAGTTCAAGGATGTGACCGCGGAAGGCTCGACGCGAACGCAGTCCGTCCGTTTCACCGGCATCACTGGCGGGGAGTACTCGGGCTCCTTTCAACCGGACGCGATCACGATCGAAAGCCCCGATGGCGAGGTGCTGCGGACCTGGCGCAATCCGAGCCTTGCATTCCCCGAGGCCGGCTCTGCTGCGCTCGCGGACGAGCTGCACCTCGTGTTCTTCTGCGGCGTCGCGATCTGGAATTATCTGATCCATCCATTCCTGCTCGCCCATCCCGGTGTCGTGCTGGAAGAACTGCCGCCGTGGCGCGAGAACACCGAAACCTGGCGGCGGCTGCGCGCGCAATTCCCCCCGAGCCTGATCACGCTCGCGTCCGATCAGACCTTCTATTTCGATGAGAACGCGCTGCAGCGGCGAACGGATCACGATCTCTTCGGGATGAAGGTCGCTCATTACTCCTGGGCCCATGACAGTTTCGGCGGCATCGTGGTGCCGACGCTGCGGCGTGCACAGGCGCTGCAGCCTGACGGAACCGTGATCGCAAAACCCGTGCTGATGGATGTCGAGATTTTTGATGCCGTCTTCGAGTAGCAGCGGCGACGCGCCAACGAACGTACGGGCCCCGGCAGATGATCTGCGATCAAGCCGTCGCTCGATCAGCTATCACAGCGTCGATGTGAGCGGCCTGAAGATCTTCTACCGCGAGGCCGGGCCCGTGGACGCGCCGGCCGTGCTGTTGCTCCACGGGTTTCCCTCCTCCTCGAGGATGTGGGAGCCATTGCTGCCGCTGCTCGCCGACAAATATCACCTGATCGCGCCCGACTATCCTGGCTTCGGCAACAGCAGCGCGCCGCCGCCGTCCGAGTTCAGCTACACCTTCGACAATATCGCCGGCGTGATCGACGAACTCGCGACGAAGCTCGGACTCAGGAGCTACGTCCTGTTCATGCAGGACTATGGCGGTCCGGTCGGCTTCCGCATGGCGCTGGCACATCCCGAACGTGTCCGCGGCATCATCATCCAGAATGCGGTTTCACATGAGCAGGGCCTGAGCCCGCTGTGGGACGCGCGCCGCAAATACTGGGCCGATCCCGCCCATGAGCTCGAGGCGCTCAAGGCCAACTTCACGTCTCTGGAGGCGACGCGCCAGCGCCACCTCGGCTCCAGCCCGCATCCGGAGCGCTACGACCCCGACACCTGGATCGACGAATACGCGTTTCTGACGCGTCCCGGCCAGGCGGAGATCCAGACCACATTGTTCCTGGATTACCGGACCAACGTCGCGTCCTATCCGAAGTGGCAGGACTGGCTGCGCAGGACGCGGCCGCCGATGCTGGTGGTCTGGGGCAAATACGATCCCTCCTTCACCGTCGCCGGCGCCACCGCCTATCGCGACGATGTGCCGGATGCCGAGGTCCACATGCTCGAAGCCGGTCACTTCGCACTGGACGAGGCGACCGACGAGATCGCTACGCTCGTGCGCGGATTCCTCGCGCGGCTCGGCACAACGAATTGAAAAGCTTGATGAAGTCAGACCAACTGCGACGAGCTGTCACACCATGTGCGCTCGCACAAAATCTAACACATCCTAATCACCACTAACGGGCTTCTTGCCGGGCCCACGCCTATCCTCCGAGCATGGAAAGCCTTCTCGAAGCCGAGTGAAGGCTTTGGGCTTGAAAGTTTGCCGGTCGCCAGCGACCGCGATGCGGAGAGAATGAGCGATGTTCACCGACTTGCAGGCGGCACATGCCTGGATTGATCTTCAGGCCGGCCCGCGGGATCACCAGGTGCATCAGGCCGCACAGCCGATTTCCAACGAGAGCGGATGGCGCCGGCTCGAGCGCGGCCCGAATGCAGCGACGGAGGACATCGCGATTTCGCGATGGGAAGATTTGAGAGACAGGTCGTCGCATGTCGCGACGACCCCTGAGGATCGCTATTTCGTCGGCATCGCCCTGAAGACCACCCGCGCGAAATTGACGCGTGATCGTCAGATCATTTTCGACGGCACCATGCCCGCAGGCACGCTCTATGTCAGCGCGCCGTCAAAACCTCTCTGTGCGCAATTCCAGGCGCCCTGCGCCTTCCTGCACTTCCACATCGCGGTGGACCAATTCCCGATGCAATCGCCCGCGACCGACGGGCTTGGCGATCTCGTCCTGCTGCGCGATCCGCTCGCCGCCGAACTCGCCAAGGCGCTGATCGAGCGTGGCGATGCCGCGGACCATCAATTCGCGCGCTGTATCGGCCAGACCCTTGCGATGCATCTCACGCGGCTCGAGCCGCCACGCGCGCGGGTCAATGCGCTGCCGAAATGGCGGCTGCGACGCGTCGAGCAGCATATCGCCGAGCATTTCGACCGCAGCATCAGCCTGTCCGAACTCGCGGGCGTCGCCGGGCTTTCCAGGATGCACTTTGCGGCGCAATTCCGTGCCGCGACCGGCTATCGTCCGCGCGAATATCTGCTCAATCACCGGATCGAACATGCGAAGACGCTGCTGGCGACGACCGGGCGGCCGCTGGCCGAGATCGCGCTTGCCGTGGGCTTCTCTACGCAGGCGCATTTTTCGACCGTCTTCAAGCGCATCAGCGGCGAGTCCCCGGCACGTTGGCGCCTCGCCAGCAAAAGCGAGCGCTGTGAGATCGAAGCGCTGCCGCGGCATCGACCCGCTGCGGACGGGGACTGGATCGCCAGCGCGGCCGCGTAGCTCGTCATTCCCTGCCTTTAGCGCAAGCGCCCTGCCACTTGCGCCGGCTCACACCCTCTTCCTCCCGGGTCTGTGAGCCAGTTGGGGCCGTCCCTGCTCCCACACAGGACGGCCCCTTTTTCCTGGCCTGGTGAATCACCCATGCGCGCCGGTGCGGCCCGACTCGTACAGGAACCAGACCCGTCGCTCGGCCTCGTCGATCCAGTTCTCGATCAGGCTTGCCGTTGCGACATCGCCATATTCGTCGCAGAGCTCGTGCACGCGCCGCATCTCGCGCGTGAGCTGCTGGTTGTCGCTGCGCAACTCCGCCAGCATGTCCAGGGGATCGACATAGTCAGCATCGTTGTCGAGGATGCGCTGCTCGCGCGCGATGTGGCCGATCGAGCGCAGCGTCGTGCCGCCGATCTTGCGCGCGCGTTCGGCGATGTCGTCGGTCATCGCAAAGATCTGGTCCGCCTGCTCGTCGAGCAGCAGATGATAGTCGCGAAAATGGCTGCCCGACATGTGCCAGTGGAAGTTCTTGGTCTTCAGATAGAGCGCAAAGACGTCAGCGAGCAGAGCGCGCAGCGCGGCGGGGATGTCGCGGTTCGCGTTGGCGCCGAGATCGGTCGGGCTTTGAAGGTCTGCCTTGGTCATGTTCGTTGATCCTTCGGTGAGGAGACGAACCCTTAGCAGCGCCGCGCACGTGGTTCTTTCGTCATGCGCGCGACGATTTCGAATTCGCACGGGGGATATTCCAGCGTCAAACTCGCCTCCAATTCCGTCATCCTGAGGTGCGAGCCATGGGACGCAACGCGTTCCATGGAGAGCCTCGAAGGATGAACGGCCGAGGGGATGCAGCCGGGCCGTCGCCCTTCGAGGGCCGCTGAAGAGGCGGCCACCTCAGGGTGACGGGGATGGACTGGAGTTAGCTGCCCCACACCGCCATCGCGAGCGCAGCGAAGCAATCCCTACACCGGATCGAATGCCCGGATCGGCGGCAAATTGCCGGTGAACTTCTCGACCTCGACCGTCGTCAGCTGCCCGGTGCAGCCCTGCGCAAAGGAGGAGGTGCCGATGTCGCGGGTGAGCACGTTGGGATTGCCGTGAACGCAGAGCGGGGCGTCGTCCTCGGGATCCATCGGATCATACCAGGCGCCGGTCGGAAGCTGCACGACGCCGGGCGCAATGCCGTCGGTGACGTGGACGGCGGCAAGGCACGCGCCGCGGTCGTTGAACAGGCGGATGATGTCGCCGTCCTTGATGCCGCGCGCGTCGGCGTCAACCGGGTTCATGCGCGCGACCTCGCGGCCGCGGTGCTTTGCTCCAAGCGAATGGCCGCCGAAATCGAGCTGGCTGTGCAGGCGCGTCACCGGCTGGTTGGCGACGAGGAAGCACGGTGCGCCGGGCTTGGGCATGTCGGTCTTCTCCAGCCAGACCGGATGACCGGGACAATCGGCATCGCCATGGGCGGCGATCTTCGCCGAATAAATCTCGATGCGCCCGCTCGGCGTCGGCAGTGCATGATTGACCGGATCCTCGCGGAAGCGGCGCAGCCGGCCGCCGTCATCCGGCTGCTGCGGCACGACCAGGCTGCCGCGGCGCCAGAATTCGTCGAAATCAGGCGCCTCCAGGCCACGCTTGGCGAGCGAGGCGCGGGTCGGCTCGTAGAGATGTTCCAGCCACTGACGGGACGTGCGTCCCTCGGTGAAGGGTTCACGCGCGCCGAGACGATCAGCGAGATCGGCGAAGATGTCGTAGTCGTCGCGCGCAAGGCCGAACGGCTCGGCGATCTGATGCATCGCGACCATGAGAGGATCGTTGGTGGAATAGCCGATGTCCTCGCGCTCGAGCGTCATGGTCGAGGGCAGCACGATGTCGGCGTGCCGCGCCGTCGCGGTCCAGGCGAGCTCGTGCACGACGAAGGTGTCGAGCTGCGCAAACGCCTTGCGCAGACGGTTGATGTCCTGATGGTGGTGGAAGGGATTGCCGCCGGCCCAGTAGACGAGGCGGATGTCCGGATAGGTCCGCGTCTCGCCATTATAGCGATAGGTGGTTCCAGGGTTGAGCAGCATGTCGGCGATGCGCGCCACCGGAATGAAATCGGCGACGCCGTTGCGGCCCTGCCCCAGCGTCGGCCCCGGCACGTCGTTGACGCGGCGGCCGTAATAACCGATCGCCCCGAGCGAATAGGCGTAACCGCCGCCGGGAAGACCGATCTGGCCGAGGGCTGCCGCCAGCACCATGCCCATCCACACCGGCTGCTCGCCATGTTCGGCGCGCTGGAGCGAATGCGAGACGGTGATGAGCGCGCGCTTGCCGGCGGCACGGCGCGCAAGCTTGCGGATCGTCTCCGCCTCGACGCCACAAATCGCGGCAGACCATTCGGCGTGCTTCGCCTGCCCGTCGCTCTCGCCGTTGAGATAGCGCAGGAAGACCGGCCAGCCTTCGGTGTAGCGATCGAGAAAAGCCTGATCGTGCAGATTCTCAGCGACCAGCGTATGCACGATGCCGAGCATCAGCGCGGTGTCGGTGCCAGGCACGCAGCTCATCCATTCGGCACCGGCTTCGACCGGGAGATCGTCGCGCAGCGGACTGACCAGGATGAACTCGCAGCCGCGCTTGCACGCTGCTTCCATGGCGCCGCGTTCGACATGCTTGCTGATCGAGCCGCCGGCCACCATGGAGTTCTTCAACGCCATGCCGCCGAATGCCAGCACGATGTCGGTCTCGGTCGCAATCTGCTCCCAGGTGACGTTGCGCTTGGTGATGTCCTCGTAACCGCAGAGGATCTGCGGCAGCAGCACCGAGGACGCGCCGGAGGAGTAGGTGTTCACCGAACGCACATAGCCGCCCATCGCGATGTTGAGGAAGCGATGCACCTGGCTCTGGGCGTGATGGAAGCGGCCTGCGCTCGACCAGCCATAGGAGCCGCCGAACACGGCGCCGGGCCCGCGCGTGTCGCGGATGCGGCAGAGCTCGTCGCCGAGGAGGTCGAGCGCCTTGTCCCAGCTCACCGACACGAACTCGTCACGGCCGCGACGGTCGTCCGGGCCCGGCCCGCGCTCGAGCCAGCCGCGGCGGATCGCCGGCTGTGCGATGCGCGCCTGGTGGCGGAGCGCGCCGGGGAAATTATCGATGATGCCGTTCGGATCGGGATCGCCCGCATAGGCCCTGACCTCGAGCCCGGCCGCGCCGTTGCGCGCCGAGAATACACCCCAATGGGAGGTGTGCGGCTTGAAGCCGTCCGAGAGGTCGAGGCCGGGGTCGGGGAAGCCAATCGTATCGTCCATCGCGAGATCCTTGTTCCGGGACATGGCACGGTTCAGCCGCGCCCCGAGTCAATTCCGGTGGCAGTATACCGATCCACCCCCTAATGTCGTCGGACTCAGGGTCGGCGGAAATGCTGGGCTCTCGTGCGCAACTGCATCTTGGTGAACATTCGGCGGGCGATCGACGACGATTCTACCGTAAATTTATCCTTTTATTTTCAAAGCCTTATCTGACCACCTTCGGAGGCCCCGGTCGAACCATTTGCAGGCACGCGAGATCTCCTGCAGCGACACCGACAAGGAAATGTGCGATATGCCCGCCCATCTCCTTAAACCAACATCGGCGTCATCATGATCCAGCGCGTCTTGCCCTACGAAGGACTCCTCCACGAAGTGGTCGAGCACAACGGTGCGCTCTACATCGGTGGAATCGTCCCCGAGGACACCAGCCTCGATATGTCGGGCCAGGCCAACGACGTCCTCGGACAGTTGGCGCGCCTGTTGAAGACCCTCGGATCCGACCTCGCCAACGTCCTGCAGGTGACCATCTACATGACCGACCTGAAGGAGAAGGCGCAGTTCAATGCAGCCTGGAAGGCGCATTTCGCAGAAGCGCATCTGCCGGCGCGGGCCGCAATCGGCGTGGCCGATCTCGGTCCGGGCGTCAAGCTCGAGATGACCGCGATCGCTGCCCGGCAATAGCCGCGCGCGGGCGGTTCATCAGATGACCTTCGCCTGCGCGAGGCGAGCGATCTCGTCCTCCGACAGGCCGAGCCAGCGCTGGTAGATTTCGCGATTGTCCTGGCCGATGTCGCCGGCCGAGTTGCGGAGCTGCGCACGGTCGGCCGTGAAACGCGGCACGACATTGGACATCGCCACCGAGCCGAAATGGCGGTCGGGAACGCGGGTGATCATCTCGCGCGCCAGGGATTGCGGATCGGCGGCGATCTGGTCGATCGCGTAGATGGGCGCCAACGTGCCCTCCTCGGCCGCAAAAGCGGCAAGCACCTCTTCGAGCGTATGATCGCCGCACCATTGCGCGAAGATAGCGTTCAACTCTGCCGAATGGTCGACGCGCCGTGCATTGTTGGAAAAGCGCGGGTCGTCGATCAGATCCGGCCGGCCGATCGCCCGGCAATTCGCGGCAAACAGCGCATTGGTCGAGCCCGCCAGCGTGACCCAGCGGTCATCGCGGGTCCGGTAGACCGCCGCCGGCGCGGAATAGGCGTTGCCGTTTCCGATGCGGCCGCGCACATCGCCGAGCTGGTCGAACTCGATGGCGAGAACGTCGAGCAGCCGGAACACCGCCTCGGTCAGCGCGAGATCGATCTCTTCGCCCGGCGCGTCCGGATTTTTCGCCCGCTTCCACAGGGCCGCGAGCGCGCCGAACGCGCCGAACAGGCCGCCAATCGCATCGCCGAGGGGATAGCCGGGATGCATCGGCTGGCCATCGGCCTCGCCCGTGATGTAGGTGAGCCCGCCCATCGCCTCGAAGATCCGCGCGAAACCCGGCCTGTCGCGATACGGGCCGTCCTGGCCGAAGGCGGTGGCACGCAGGATGACGAGGCGCGGCTGGATCTGCCACAACACCTCCTTCGACAATCCCCAGCGGTCGAGCGTCCCGGGCCGGAAATTCTCGATCAGCACGTCGAAATGCGGCAGCATCCGCTTGAACAGTTCGACGCCTTCCGGCTTGCGCAGGTCGAGCGTTGCGAACTTCTTGTTGCGGTTCACGGTCTTCCACCACAACGGCTTGCCGTCCTTGAACGGCGGAAAGGCGCGCACGCCGTCGCCCTGGCCCGGCATCTCGATCTTGAGCACATCGGCGCCGTAATCGGCCAGCAGCGTCGCGGCGAACGGCGCGGCGACGATGGTCGCGATATCCAGGACCTTCAACCCTTCGAGCGGCCCGCTCATTTCACTTCCCCGAACCCATTGAACTTGATCGACGGCTCACACCGCATCCCGCAGCAGCAGGCGCGCGATGTTGAGCTGATGGATCTGGCTGGTGCCCTCGTAAAGCCGGAACAGCCGGACGTCCCTGTACCAGCGCTCGATCGACGAGTGATCGGCGATGTAGCCGGCGCCGCCGAACATCTGCACGCAGCGATCAGCCACGCGGCCGCACATCTCGGTCGCAAAGTATTTGCACATCGACGCTTCGAGCGCGACGTCCTCGCCGCGGTCGCGCTTGCGCGCGGTCTCGAGGATCATCGACTGCGCCGCGAATATCTCGGTCCGGCAGTCGGCGATCATCGCCTGCACCAGCTGGTAGTTCGCGACCGGCTCGCCGAACTGAACGCGGTTGCTGGTATGGCGGATCGCCATATCGAGCATCCGGATCGCCGGTCCGGTCGACAACGCGGCCAGGTGAATGCGCTGCTTGTTCAGCACCTTCATGATGGTCTTGAAGCCCACGCCTTCGCGGCCGCCGATCAGATTGGCCGCGGGCACACGGCACTGGTTGAAATAGACCGCGCTCACGGGCGAGCCGGCCTGCCCCATCTTGCGATAGGGCGCACCGGTCGCAAGGCCTGCGCTGCCGCGATCGACGATGAAGGCCGAGACACCCGTCGCGCCTTTCGACTGCGGATCGGTTCGCGCCGTGACCGTGAAGACATCGGCGACGGGCGCGTTGGTGATGAAGCACTTCTCGCCGTCGAGAACATAGTAATCGCCTTCGCGGCGAGCGGTGGTCCGCACATTCGAGGCTTCCGAGCCGGCGTCGGGCTCGGTCACGGCGAGACAGCCAGTCCATTCGCCGCTGGCAAGGCGCGGCAGATAGGCCTGCTTCTGCTGCTCGGTCCCATCGGCGACGATGCCCTCCGAACCGATGCCGGTGTTGGTGCCGACGCGGGCGCGAAAGGCGACCGAGCATTGCGACAGTTCGAACGCCGCCAGCACGAGTTCTTCCGTGGTGAGCCCGGCCCCGCCATAGGCCTCGGGGATGCTCCAGCCGAAGAAGCCCTCTTCGCGCATGGTGGAGACGATGTCCGCCGGGACCTCATCGCCGTCTTCGACGCGCGCCTCGGCCGGAATGGCGATGTCGCGGACAAAGCGCCGGATGCGTTCCAGCAGGGCCTCGAAGGCGGCAGGTTCACGGATCATGGCACGAGCCTTCCGATGTCACTCATTCCTGGAGCGCTTCCTCGCGCCGCGCGCGAATCGTCGGCAGCATGATCAGGATGATCGCAATGACGGCCGCGGCCAACAGGCTCGCCGAGATCGGCGACGTCAGCAGCACGGTGGCATCGCCCCGCGACAGCACCATGGCGCGGCGGAAGTTCTCCTCGATGGCCGGGCCCAGAACCAGGCCCAAGAGCAGCGGCGCCGCCGGCAATTGCAGCTTGATCAGGACGTAGCCGAACACGCAGAACACGGCCGCCTCATAGACCTCGAACGTTCCGCTGTTGATGGAATAGACGCCGATCGAGCAGAACACCATGATCGCGGGGAAGAGATAGCGATAGGGAATGGTGAGCAGCTTCACCCACAGCCCAACCAGCGGAAGGTTGAGGATCAACAGCATGAGATTGCCGACCCACATCGAGGCGATCAGGCCCCAGAACAGGGTCGGGTTCTTCGTCATCACCTCCGGGCCCGGATGGATGTTGTGGATGTTCATGGCGCCGACCATCAACGCCATCACGACGTTGGAGGGAACACCTAGGGTCAGCAATGGGATGAACGAGGTCTGGGCGCCGGCATTGTTCGCGGACTCCGGGCCCGCAACGCCTTCGATCGCGCCCTTGCCGAACTGCTCGGGATGCCGCGACAGCTTCTTCTCCAGCGTGTAGGACGCAAAGGACGACAGCACCGCGCCGCCGCCGGGCAGCACACCCAGCAACGTACCCAGCGTCGTGCCGCGCAGCATTGCCGGCACCATGCGACGGAAGTCGTCGCGGGTCGGGAACAGATTGGTGATCTTCTGCGTGACCAGCGACAGCTTGTCGTCCTGCTCGAGATTCTTGACGATCTCGGCGAAGCCGAAGATGCCCATCGCGAGCGGCACGAAATCGAGACCGTCGAACAGCTGGGGGATGCCGAAGGCAAAACGCTGGCTGCCGCTGTTCAGGTCAGTCCCGACGAGGCTCAAGAGCATGCCAAGCACGACCATGCCGATGCCCTCGATGAAGGGCCCGCTCGACAGCACCGAGGCAAGGATCAGGCCCAGGATCATCAGCGCGAAGAATTCCTTCGGACCGAACAGCAGCGCCGTCGCGGTCAGCGGGCCCGCGAGAGCCGCCAGGGCGAGCGTCGCGACGCATCCGGCGAAGAAGGAGCCGATGGCGGCGGTTGCGAGCGCCACACCGGCGCGGCCCTGCTTGGCCATCTGGTAGCCGTCGATCGTGGTCACGACGGATGAGGACTCGCCGGGCAGATTGACCACGATGGCCGTGGTCGAGCCGCCATACTGTGCGCCGTAATAGATGCCGGCGAGCATGATCAGCGCGGCGTCGGGCTGCAGCGCATAGGTGATCGGCAGCAGCATCGCGATGGTCGCGAGCGGACCGAGCCCGGGCAGCACGCCGATCAAGGTGCCGAGCAGGCAACCGAAGAAGGCGTAGAGCAGATTGGCGGGCTGGGCGGCCGTGGCAAAGCCGATTGCCAGATTGTGGAAGAGATCCATTGCCCGGCTCGCTCAGTTGAGAAGGGACGGCCAGACGGGCAATGGCAGCCCGAGACCATAGACGAAGACGGCAAGGCACAGCACGATGAGCACCGCCGCGTTGGTCAGCGCTCCGGTCCAGGTGAATTCGTGACTGGCCCTGCTCGACACCATGATCAGGACGAACAGCGCGCCGACAAGACCGAGCGGAAACAGCAGCGCACCGAACAGCACCACGGAACCTGTGATCCAGGCGAGGCCCTTGAGGTCCCATGCGCGCAGCGCCTCCCGCCCCGCAGCCGGCTTCATCGCACCGAGGATCACGACGAGACCGATGGCCGCGAGCACGATCGCGAGCAGGCGCGGGAAATAGCCCGGCCCCATCTTCGCGGCCGTACCTGCGGGATACTGCAGCGCCGTCACGAAGAAGAAGATGGCAAAGGCGAGGAACAGGGCGCCGGACGCAAAGGCCCTGTGATTGCGGATCGCGAGCCCCCTCATGTCCGTCCTCCCTCACCCGCTCCCTTGCCGCCCTCGCCCGCACCGGCTTTCGAGGTACCCTCCTCGAGGGCCTCCATCAGGACCGGCACGCCGATGGCGCAAGCGTGTACGCCGAGATGCGCCGTCATCTGGAGAACCTGGCGGATCTCCCGCTGGCCGATGCCGAGCCGCAGCGCCCGCTTGATCTGGACACGCAGCCCTTGCGGATTGAGCGCGGTGAAGCAGGCGTTCAGCGCGAGCGAGATCAGGCACTGCGATCGCCGGTCGAGACCGTCGCCTGCGGACCGGTCTGCGAGGAGATCCAGCAGGACCGCGAAATAACCGGGATCGGACCGCAGCCATTGCTCGCAGAAATCCGGCCAGTCCCCGAACTGAGCGATATAGGCATCGCGTAGCGCCAGCTGCTCTTTCGTGAGCTCGCAATGATCCGGCTGGATTCCGACGCTCGCCAATTCCTCGGCAAGGATGCCGATGCCGACGTTGCAGCCGTCCAGCCCCTGCATCGTCGCGAGGCGAAACACGTCGATGATCTCCCGCGCGGTGGCACCCTCCTGAAGCGCGAGGCGCAGGTGAAGCGCGAGGCCGGAGCGGAACAGATGCGTCGACGAGCCGTCGAGGGCGACGTAGATCAGCTCGCACATCTTGCGAGACAGCGGTCCCTTCTCTGCGGCATAGCCCGCATACTTGCCGTAGGCCTGAAGAAACTCGGGATCGAAACGCAACAGGCCTTCCGTCCAGGGCCGCCAATAGCCGCGGGCCTTGATGTAGGCCTCTTTCAGCACCTCTTGTTCCGGCGTCAGGTCGGACATCGCGTTTGCCCCGTCAGGCAATGTTGGTCAGGGTGATGCCGCCATCGACGGTGAGCACCTGCGCCGAGATGAAGCCGGCCTCGTCGCCGGCGAGGAAGCAGATCGCCTTGGCGATGTCATCGACCGTGCCGAGCCGTCCCAGCGGCGTTCGTGCGACCCGGCGCGCGTCGAGCTCGGCATTACGGTTGCGCATCGTTCCTTCGGTCGGAATTGCTGAAGGGGCGACAGCATTGACGCGGACGTTGCGCGCGCCGAGCTCGGCGGCGGCAGCCCGCGTGATACCCATGACGCCGGCCTTGATGCCGCTGTAGACGATGCTGTTCTTGGCCGAGATCAGGCCGGCGACCGAGGCAACGTTGACGATGGCGCCGCCGCGCTCCGCATCCATGACCTCCGCAGCGGCCTGGATTCCCCAGATGATCGCCTTGAAGCCGATATTGAGCATGCGATCGACGGTCTCCGGGGCGATGTCCGGAACGGATTGATAACGCACCCACGCCGCGTTGTTGACGAGGATGTCGAAACGCCTCTGCTGCTCCGCCAATCCAAGCACCGCCTGCCGCATGCCGTCGCGGCTGGAGACGTCCTGCGTGACGGCGACCGCATTGCCGCCGGATGCCTTGATCGCCTCCACGGTGTTATCGACGAATTCGGGCTTCAAATCATTGACGCCGACGATCGCGCCGCGCGCGGCGAGCTTGAGCGCGGTTGCGCGCCCGATGCCGTTTCCGGCGCCGGTGACGAGTGCGACGCGGCCTGCGAGCGTCTGATCCCTGGTTTCGGTCATGGCTGTCTCCCTCACGCTCCTGTCCTTCAAGCTCCTGCCTCGGCAAACGGAGCAATTTCCGATACGTAACGGCGGCCAAACGTGCTGATCAGGCCGCTGGCGTCACCCTGGGCCTGGAGCGTGCGGATGCGGCGCAGATGGCGATGCACCGGCACGTCCCAGGTGAAACCCATGCCGCCATGGATCTGCAGCGCGCCTTCGCTGATCGAACTGCCATAGGTCACCGCGGCCAGGAACGCGGCATCGCGCTGCACGGGACCACCATCCTCGGACAGGCTGCGCGTGATCGCGTGACGAATGCTCTCGAGGCCGAGCTTCTGGCGCGCCAGAGCATGGCGGATGGCCTGGTTGTAGGACAAGGCGTGGCCGAACTGGCGGCGCGTCGATGCATGCTCCTGCGCGAGCGCCAGACACGCTTCGGCCGATCCCAGGATGGCCGCGGCGCGGAGCACATTGGCGTCCGAGCTGAGCAGATCCCAGGTGCCGGCCGGCAGGATGGAGCTGATGGGAACCTCGACCTTTTCCAGCCGCACCACGTGCTCCGGCACCGTCAGATCGAGTCCGGCCGCGTCCTCCACCACAACGCCTTTGGCATTGGCCGGAATCAGCGCCGCGGCACCGCCACTCATCCGCACCAGGATATGGTCAACCGACGCCGCGCAAGGGGCGCGCGCGAGCGAACCATTCAGCAGCAACAACCCGCCGTCCCGTTCGGGAACAGCCTCACCCTGCCACGCGATCGTTGCCAACTTCTCGCCGGACACGATCGCAGCGGCAAGACGCGTCAGCGATGACTGGAGCAGCCGGCCGACGAGAATGGTCTCCAGCAGTGGAAAGCCGAGCAAACCCGAGTGAGCGGCAGCGATCACCGGCACCGCGAAACCGAGCGGCAGGGCCAGTCCCCCCACCTCTTCATCCGCGATGATTCCGAGCAGACCATCGCTGGCGAGATCTTGCGCCTGTTCGCGCACGCCCAGACCGGCACATGCGGTCACAGCGCGTGAAGCGGTTGCCGCGAACTCGTCGGGCTGAAGTCCTTCGGCCATGCTCATCATCGTCCTCTTCGAATAGCTTGCGACTACGTTCGTTCACTAGGCGAGATAACCGCCGTCGACCGGCAGGATGACGCCGTTGACATAGGATGCCATCGCCGATGCCAGAAAGATCACCGGCCCCGCGATCTCGTCGGGCTGTCCCACACGCTTCATCGGCGTGCGCGCCATCAGCCCGGACAGCCGCGCCGGATTGTCGCGCGTGATCTCGCTCATCTCGGTCGCGATGATGCCGGGCGCGACGGCGTTGACCCGGATGCCATCAGGCGCGAGATCGCGGGCGAGCGCCTGCGTGAACAACCTCACCGCCCCCTTGGACGGCGAATAGCCGAGCGCACCATTCATGCCGCCAAAGGCCGCGACCGAGGCGACATTGATGATGGCCCCGTGTGTCTTGCGCAGCGCAGGGATGAAGGCATGCACCACGTTGAAGGTGCCGTTGACATTGACGTCGAAGACCTGGCGCCAGTTCTCGTGGGCGCGCGGGCTGTCGATCGGCTCGCGGATGATGATGCCGGCATTGTTGACGATCACGTCGGCGAGGCCGATCTCCTCGTCGACACGCTTCGCCACATCACGACAGGCCTCCGCATCCGTCACATCGAGGGAATAGGCGGCCGCCTCTGTGCCTCCGTCCCTTATCTCGCGAGCGGCGGACTCTGCGCGGTCCTGGCGCAGATCGGTCAGGACCACCCTCGCCCCGGCGGCCGCGACGCCGAGCGCGATGGCACGTCCGATCCCCTGGCCCGCCCCAGTCACCACGACCAGACGATCGTGCAGCAGGCCCCCGACCTTGCCCTGGGAGGCCACTATTTGCCTCGCGACAGCTGGAGGATGCGGTCGGCGATGATGCCGAGCTGGATCTCGGTCGTGCCGGCATAGATCGTCTCGGCGCGCGCCTGCAGGTAGATGGCTTCGAACCGTCGCCGCGCCACCTTGACCGCGGGATTCTGCGGCAGCGATGACTGCGACAGCAATTCGATCGCGAGCGCGGAAAAGCGCTGATGCGACTCGCTCCAATAGAGCTTCGCAAGACTGCCGCGCGCCCCGATCTTGTCGCCGCTCGCGAGCGCCTCGACGGCGGTCTCGACATGCGCCTTCAGCACCTCGATCTCGACGGCGACCTCGCCGAGCCTGACCGCGTAGTGCCGGTCCGCAACCATCGCCGACAGCGCCGTGTCGGCCTTGCAGGCCGAGATCAGATGGCGCAGCTCGTTCTCGAAGCGCCAGGCGCGATACATGCGGTTGGTCGCCCGCTCGATCTCCAGCACGCGGATGGCCGCGGCCCAGCCCTCGTCGGGCGCGCCGATCGCGTCTTGCTGGGCGACCTCGACCTCGTCGAAGAAGACCTCGCAAAAGCTTTCGCGACCGTCGATCGACTTGATGGTACGCACGCGCACGCCCTTGGCATCGAGCGGCACCGCGAACATGGCAAGGCCGCGATGGCGATCCTCCAGCGGTCCGGTGCGAGCGAGCACGAGACAGCGCTGCGCGCGATAGGCGCCGCTGGTCCAGATCTTCTGGCCGTTGATGCGCCAGCCGTCACCGTCCCGCGTCGCACGCGTGCGCAGGCCCGCAAGATCGGAGCCGGCCTCGGGTTCGGAAAAACCCTGGCACCAGATGTTGCGCATCTCGAGGATCGCGGGCAGGAAGCGGCGCTTCTGCTCTTCGGTGCCGACCGCCAGGATGATCGGGCCGGCGAGCTCCTTGCCGATCGAATTGACGCTCTCCGGCATCGCCAGCCGGCCGATCTCCTGATTGGCGATGAGATGTTCGCGCAAGGAGCGACCATGCCCGCCATAGGCCTGCGGCCAGGTGATGCCGGTGAGGCCGGCGCGGTACATCGCCGCCTCCCAGGCAACAGACTGCTGCAGCGTGGGCGACGCGAACGCGGCGCTGTCGCTGCGGAAGCTGGCAGGCAGATTGGCATGCAGCCAGCGATGCATCGCATCGCGATAGGCTTCGCCCGTCAGGTTCTCGCCCGCGATGGATTTGGTCGATACCGCTTCAAGTACACTCATCGCCTGCTTCCCGCTTTCGCCATACGTGCCGTCATGTCCTGCCGGCTATTCGTTCTTCACTGCGACTTTGAGAAGGTCGCAGGCGCTCTCCGAGGCCGGCCGCCACGCATCCTCGGGTGCGATCGTGCCGGTGATCTCGTAATAATCGTAGGTGTATTTGGATTCCGCCGGCGTCTTGATCCGCGCGACGTAGAGCGGACGCATCACCTGGCCGTCGGCCCTGATCGCGACGTTCTTCATCTCGAAATCATTGACCGGCGTGTTCTTCATCTGCCGCATCACGGCATCGCCATCATCGGAACCGGTGGTGGCGACCGCCTTGAGGTAATGCGTGATGGCACTGTAAGTGGCCGATTTGCCCTCGTTGAGCAGCTGACCATTGGTCGCCTCGGCATATCGCTTGGCGAAGGCCCGGCTCTCCGGCGTCATGTCCCAGTAGAACGGCGTCGTCAGCCGCACGTTCTGGAGATCCTTCAGGCCGATCCCGTGGGTCTGGCTGATCATGAGACCGAGCGGGACGAGCAGTTGCGACTTGGTCAGCCCGAACTCCTGCGCCTGCTTGATCGTATTGGCGAAATCAGAGCCGGAGTTGGCGAGTGCGATCGCCTTGGCGCCGCTGGCCTGTGCCGTCAGCAGGAACGAGGACAGATCCGACGCATTCAGCGGATGCAGCACCGAGCCGACCACCTTGCCGCCGCCCGCCTTGATGAAGTTGGTCGCATCGGCCTGCCAGGCCTTGCCGAAGGCGTAGTCGACGGTCAGGAAGAACCAGCTATCGACGCCCTGCGCGAGCAGCGCTTTCACCGTCGCCTTTGGCTGCGCGTAGGTGTCGACCACCCATTGCGTGGTCATCGGCGAGCATTTGTCGTTGGTGAAGAACGAGCCCGCCGTGCCGGCCAGCATGTAGGGCTTCTTGCGGTTCTTCATAATCTCCTGCACCGCAAGCGCGATCGAGGAGGCCGAGCAGCCGACGATGGCATCGACACCTTCATTGTCGACCCAACGCATGGCAATGGCAACGCCCACATCGGGCTTGTTCTGGTCGTCGGCAATGACGAGCTCGATCTTCTTGCCGCCAACCGTTCCGCCGAAATCGGCGACCGCGAGCTTGGCGGCCGCGACCGAACCGAGACCGCAATTGTCGGCGTAGGGACCGTTCTGGTCGTTCATGATGCCGATCCTGACGACGTCGCCCGAGACGCCCTGTGCCGACAGCGGCGCGTGTGCGAACAGCAAGGCCATCATGCCGAGCGCCGCAATCGTCCATCCCCTCATGTCATCCTCCTTTTTCTACGCGTTTCCTCTGGGCCTGCTTCTGCAGCCTCTTGTCGTTGAGTTCAGTGACCTTGGACCTGCCGCTGTCCGTGCGGGATCAGCAGCGCATCGAGCGCCACGGCGCCCTCGCCCCTGGCGCGGAGCAGCAGCGGGTTGACGTCGATTTCGGCGATCGTGTCGGCATGCGCGGCGGCAAAGCGGGACAACGCAGCGACGGCCTGCGCCGCGGCGTCGAGGTCGGCGCGCGGCCGCCCGCGCGCGCCATCGAGCACGGCGAAGGCCTTCAGCGATTTCAGCATCGCCATGGCCTGCGTCTCGCTGACCGGCGCCATCTGCACCGCGGAGTCCTGCAGGATCTCCGCGAAGATGCCGCCGAGACCGACCATCACCACCGGCCCGAACACGGGGTCGATGCGGCTGCCGAGGATCAGCTCGGCGACACCCTTGGCCATCGGCGCCACGATTACACCATCGATCGCAGCGTTTGGTGCCTTGGTGGCGACGCGGTCGCGCATCTGCGCATAAGCGCGCCGGACGTCGGCTTCCGAGCTGAGGCCCACGACCACGCCACCCGCTTCCGTCTTGTGCGGCAGATCGGGTGAGGCGATTTTCAGCACCACGGGATAGCCGATCTCGGTGGCGGCACGCGCGGCGGCGTCCGCATCCTGGACCAGACGTTCGGCCAGCACCGGAACGCCGGCGTCAGCAAGCGCGTGCTTGGCGCCAAGCTCGTGGCGGAAGGCGGCGGCGGCAAGCGGCGTTGCTTGCGCCACCGCAGCGGGCTTGTCCTGCGGTCGCTGCGCCGCGGCCTGCAACCGCACCAATGCGGCAACGGTCGCACAACAGCCGTCGAAGCTTTCGATCGTCGGGAATCCCAGCGCGTGCAGCTCGGTCAGCGCGTCCTCCGGGCCGTCGACGCACAGGACGATCGGACGGTGCGGAAATTGCGCGCGCATGTTGCGCAGCGTGTCCATGTAGATCGAGCGCAAGCGCGGCAGGTGCAGCGAGAACGGCAGCGGCAGGATCACCGTGTCGGTGCGCTCGTCCGCGACGACGGCGGTCATGATCTTCTCCAGGAGATCAGGACGGCTCGACATCTGCGCGGTGGCATCGACCGGGTTGCGAGCCGACGCAAAGGGCACCAGCTCCAGGATTTGGCGCTGCGTCTCCTCGCCGAGCTCCGGCAAGGTCAGCCCGACCGACTGCGCGGCGTCCGCGAGCAGCACGCCGAAGCCGCCCGACGCCGTGAGAATTGCGATGCCCGGCCCCTTCGGCAACCGGTCCGGCAGCAGGATCGATGCAGCATGACCGAGATCGATCAGCTCGTCGATGCTGCGCACACGTACCGCGCCGCAACGGGCAAACAGCGCGTCGAACACGGCATCCGATCCCGCCATAGCGCCGGTGTGCGAGGCGGCTGCGGCCTGGCCTGCCGCCGATGTGCCGATCTTCATGGCGATGACGGGCTTGCCGGCATCGCGCGCCTCTTCCAGCGCGGCGATCAGGCGGCCGGCGTCGCGGCAGGCCTCGAGGCAGCACAGGATCACCTTGGTGGCGGGATCGCGCGCCATCCAGGCAATGCCATCGGCAACGTCGATGTCGCACTCGTTGCCGGTGGTGATGAAGCGGCTGACGCCGACGCCGCGCTCGCTGGCAAGGCGCATGGTGTAGCTGCCGAGATTGCCGCTCTGCGACACGATGCCGAGCGAACCGGCGGCCGGCATGCCGTGCTCGAGCACGATCGAGAACGTCGCGATGCTCTTCTCGGCGATGCTGACCGCGCCGAGGCAGTTCGGCCCCAGCAGGCGCATGCCGCTGCTCCGCGCGGCAACGCGGAGCCGGTCCTGCATGGCGCGGCCCTGCTCGCCGAGCTCGGCGAAGCCTGACGAGAAGACGACGACGCTGCGGACGCCGCGGGAAGCGCACTGCTCCACGGCCTCGCCCGCGCGCTCCGCATCGACCGCAACGATGGCGAGGTCAGGCGCCTCCGGCAGATCAGCGACGGAGGCGTAGGCCTGCAGCCCCTGCACCGTCGCGGCCTTGGGATTGACCGGATAGATGCGGCCGACATAGCCGTGGCGACGCAGCAGATCGACGGGCCGCCCGCCGATCTTGGTCGCTTCCTGCGAGGCGCCGATGACCGCGATCGAACGCGGCGACATCAGCGCGTCGAGACCTTCTCCCGGCCGCATCTCAGCGCCCCTTGAACACCGGCGCGCGCTTCTCCAGGAACGCCATGCGCGCTTCCTTGGCGTCCTCGGTCTTGGACAGGGCCATCGTGATGTTCTGCTCGAAGCGGTAGGCATCGCGCGGCGGCATCAGCTCGACCATGTTCGCCGCGTTCTTGGCGTACTCCATCGCGATCGGGCTCTTCGAGGCGATCTCGCGCGCGAGCTTCATCGCTTCCGGAAGCAGGTTCTCCTTGGTCGTGCAGGCCTCGATGATGCCGAGACGATAGAGCTCGGCGGCCGGCACGCGATAGCCGGTGAAGAACATCCGGCGCATCAGGGAGCGGCCGAACAGCGTGTTCAACATCGCAGCACCGCCGGCGAGACCCACGTTGATCTCGGGCATACCGAAGACGGCTTCCTCGCAGGCGTAGAAGATGTCGCAGGAGGCCATCAGGCCGACGCCTGCTCCGAGCGCGACGCCGTTGATCGCCGCAATGACCGGCTTCGAACATTCGCGGATGCAGTTGCCGGTCTCGCGCGTGATCCGGTTGTGGCTGTGAAACGCGCCGATCTTGGTCGGGTCCGGCCGGTCCTTCAGATCTGCGCCGCTGCAGAACACTTTTCCGGCGCCGGTCAGGATCGCGACTCTGACGTCCTGGCGCTCGGAAATCTCGTCGAACACCGCCACGATGCGGTCGCGCATGGCACGGTCGAGCGCGTTCACCGGAGGCCGGTTCAGCGTCACCAGCGCAATGTTGTCGGACACTTCGAGGGTGACGATATCTCCTGACATGGCTTCCTCCTTGAGCTTCTGTTCGTCTTGCTTGTGGTCGTATCGCTACGCCTGACCGATCGGTCAGCTTTTGGCGCTGATAACACCAACTGAAGCCGCTTGCAATATCCTCTTGTCGTCCTATTGACCGACCGATCGGTCAGCCATTAGATTTCGCCGCAAGCAAGAACGACCTTGAGGAGGATTTCCATGCCCAGGATCAGCCGACGCCGGGCGACAGCTCTGATCGCCGGCGCCCTCGCCGCGCCGCTTGGCGCGCCTGCAATCGTCCGGGCGCGCGCGTCGCAGATCTTCATCATCGTGCCCTATGCACCGGGCGGCTCGATCGACAGCCTGATGCGCTCGATCGCAAAAGCCATGGCGGAAAGCCTGGACCAGCCGGTCCTGGTCGACAACAAGCCGGGCGCCAACGGCATCGTCGGATCACAATACGTCGCACGGGCGCCGAAGGACGGATCGGTCCTGCTCGCCGGCGGCACCGGGCCGATCTCGCTGAACGTGCTGTTGCGCAAGAACCTGCCCTATAAGCTCGAGGACTTTGCCTCCGTCGCCATGCTCTGCAACGGGCCGCTGTCGCTCACCGTGAACGCGCGCACGCCAGCCACCGACGTCAAGAGCTTCGTCGCCTACGCCAAGGGCCGCGACAAGCCGCTGTTCTACGCCACGCTCGGTCCGGGCAGCGTCACGCATTTGTTCGGGATCATGATGGGCAAGTCGATGGGGTTTGCCGTCACCGAGGTTGCCTATCGCAACAATCCGGCCTCCATCATGGAGACGCTGTCGGGAGAATGCGACCTCAATTTCGCAACGCCCGCTGCCGTGATCGAGCATGCGCGCGGCGGTCAGCTCCGCATCCTCACGGTCTCATCGGAAAAGCGCATGGCGACCCTCCAGGAGATCCCGACGCTGGCGGAATCCGGCTATCCCGACCTCACGGCCTCGTTCTGGACCGCGCTGCACGCGCCGGCCGGCACGCCGCGCGACGTTGTCGCACGGCTGAACGCGGCGGCCAACGCCGCGATGCAGAAGCCGGAGATCGCAAAGCAGCTCGAGACCGATGGCCTGATGGTGGATACCGGCGCGCCGGAACGGCTCGACGCCCAATTGACCAAGGACGCGGCGCTCTGGGGGCCGGTGATCAAGGCGCAAAACATCGTTCTGGAATGAGGCGTGGCTGCCCCCGCTGGTCAGCGCGATTTGCGCCGGCCTGCCTTGGGCGGCTCCGCCGTCGGAAGCTCGACAAGCTCGCCGCTTCGCAGGCCGTTGAAGATCATGTCGAAGAAGATGTCGGCGATCTGCTCGGGGGTCGCGGACTTGTTGGGATTGTACCAGCGATGCATCCAGTTGAGCGAGGACAGGATCAGCCGCCCGGTCATGGGAACATCGACCTTGCGGATCTCGCCGGCATCGATCGCTTCCTGGATCAGGCCACGCAGAAAATTCTCGAAGCGGTCGCGCCGCGTCAGCCGTTCCTTGTGCCGGTGGCGATCGGGGTCGTTCCAGAAGGCGGTCGTCGAGGCGATCCAGGCCCAGCGGTAACGCCGGAAATATTCCGCCGTGGCGACCATGAACGCGCGGATCTTCTGCGACGGCGGCCCGTCAGGGATGCGATCGCGCACGAACAAATAGAGTTCAAGGGTCGAGCCGACCGCGACACGCGCGTAGATTTCGTCCTTGTTGGAGAAGTGATGATAGAGCAGCGACTTGGAGATGCCGCAGGCGAGCGCGATGTCGCGCATCGATGTACCCTCGAAGCCCTTGCTGGCGAACAGCCGCCCGGCCTCGGCAAGGATCTGCAGCACGCGGTCCGAGGCCTCGGCCTGGTTCGCAGCGCCATCCTTCATCGTTGACAGTTCAGTCATGAACTCCGCAATCCATTCGTCAGCCAGTAGAGTCTTTAGAATGAAACTAGGTTTTCACCGACCGATCGGTCAAGCCCGGCGATTCCCGCGGAAGGAACCATGAGCGCAATCCGCATCAGGCGCATCGGCACGACCAGGGACCAGCTTGGCGAGAGCCCGGTCTGGGACGAGCGCCGGCAGCGCCTCTACTGGATCGATTCTCTGGCCGGATCGATCCATGCGCTCGATCCCGTCAGCGCTGCAGCCGAGCAGTTCACTGTGCCCGCGCCGATCGGCTCGCTGGCACTGCGAGGCGACGGCGGCGCGGTCCTGGCCTTGCGCAACGGATTTGCGGCTTACGATTTCGACAAGCGCGCGCTGACCGAAGGCCCGTCGATCGGGCTCGACCACCCGAAGGTGCGGCTCAACGACGGCAAGGCCGATCCGCATGGCCGCTTCCTGGCGGGCACGATGCATGGCGACCGCGCCCCGGATGAGGCACCGCTCGGCGGCCTCTATCGGCTGGACGCATCGGGCTCGCTGCAACTGCTGGAGACGGACCTTGCCGTGAGCAACGGACCATGCTTCAGCCCGGACGGCCGCACCTTCTACATCGCCGACAGCGCAAGGCGGATCATCTGGGCCTATGACTACCGGGCGGATGGCCCCCTCGCGAACAAGCGCGCCTTCGTCGATACGGAGGCGCAAGGATCCGGCTGCGACGGCGCAACAGTCGATGCGGATGGTCATCTCTGGTCCGTGCTCGTGCGCATCGGCAAGATCGCGCGGTTTGCGCCGGACGGAAGGATCGTGCGAACGATCGACATGCCGGTCCGTCATCCGACCAGCGTGACCTTCGGCGGCCCCGATCTCGACATTCTCTACGTGACGTCGATTTCACGCAGCCACGCTCTCAGGGACGACCACCCCGATGCCGGCGGCCTGTTCGCCATCGAGGGCCTCGGCGTTCGCGGACTGCCGGCGCACAAATTTGGCGCGGACTGACGGGGCTCTCCACTACCGCGTCGATCTCTTGACCTGCTTCGGCACGTTCTCCGCCATGTAGTCCACGAACACTCTGATCTTTTCCGGCAGATAGCTGCTCTGGAGAAACGTCGCGTACATGCCCTCGTCGAAGGTGGAATTCGTCACCCGGAGGCCCGGCAGCAGACGTATCAAGCGGCCACGCTTCAAATCCTCTGCTACGGTGTAATCATCCAGCAGGGCGATGCCGTGCCCGCCGGCGGCGAGATCGCAAAGCACGACCCCGTTGTTGCTGCTGAACGACGACGGCACGACGATCTCGCGCAGCCTGTTTCTGTGCATGAACTTCCAGACCACGTCGTCCGGCCCCATCCAGTAGGTCAGGCAATTGTGGCGGGTAATGTCCTCCGGCTCGCGCAATTTCGGCATCCGGGCGACATAGTCCGGTGAAGCCACGAGAATCCGCTCGCTCCTCAGCAGTCTTCGCTGCATGAGGGCCGGGTCCTTCGCCGCCTGGATCTGGAAGTCGACGTCGAATTCATCCTCGCGAAGCTGGGGACGCCGCTCGGACAGGCGCAGCTCCACCTTCAATTCCGGATAGAGCTTCTGAAAGCCCGGGATCAGCGGCGACAGCACCTTGATGCCGAACAGCGTCCGCGAATGCACCCGCAGCGTTCCGCGCGGCGCAGTCTGGAGGGCGAGCGCGGCGGCTTCGGCATCCTCGATGCCGTGCAGCACCTGCTCGGTCCGCTGGAAGAAGATCTTGCCGGCATCGGTCAACCCGAGATGGCGCGTGCTGCGGTTCAGAAGCTGCACGCCGAGCTGCGCCTCGAGCTCGCCGATATAGCGCGACACCGACGCCGGCGAGAGCCCGACGCGGCGCCCGGCGGCCGAGAAGCTGCCCTCGCGGACGGCGCTAACGAACAATTCCATGGCCTGGAGGCGATTCATCGATCTTTTCAAATTCTGCAAAGGACATGCTCAGATTACGTCAATTGTTCGAAAATGCTCAAGCCCCTAACGTCATGAGAACGCGTCGCAAGAGCGACCAAGGTGGAGGAAGCAATCGATGGAATTCGGCGTATTCATTCTGGCGCAGCAGCGCGGCTATCATCAGAGCTCGCAGCAGGTCATCAACAACGCCGTCGAGCAGACCGTCACCGCCGAGCACGCCGGCTTCGATACGGCCTGGTACGCCGAACATCACTTCAACAATTACAGCCTCTGCCCCTCGCCGCTGATGATGGTCGCGCATTGCGCCGGCCTGACCAGGCGCATCCGCCTCGGCACTGCGGTCTGTGTGCTGCCGCTGTACAATCCGGCGCGACTGCTCGGCGAGATCGGCTTTGCCGACACCGTCTCGAACGGCCGCCTCGATCTCGGCATCGGCTCGGGCTACCAGAAATTCGAGTTCGACCGCTTCGGCGTCGACCTCGACCATTCGCATGCGCTGTTCGCCGAATTCTACGACGTGCTGCAGGCCGGCATGCGCGAGCGCATCTTCTCCTATTCCGGCGAGCATCTGAAGATGCCGCCGACCGCGATCGCCGTACGCACGGTGCAGAAACCGATGCCGCCGATCTGGGTCACGTCCGGCCACGGCGAGACCCTCGGCCGCGCCATTCGCGACAACCACAACCTGTTCGTCACCGCGCTGCTCAACGGCCTCGACGCAATCAAGGCCTTGCGTGAACGTCTCGAAGGGATCGCGGCCAAGGAAGGCCGGTCGATCGACGACACGCATTTCGGTTTCCTGCGCTGCGCCTATGCCAGCGACAATGACAGCGAGATCCAGTCGTATCTGGATAACGCGCGCTTCCAGCGCCGGCTGTCCGAGAGCCTGAAGTTCCGGCGCGCCCAGAGCGACGACGGTTACCTGATCAAGGAAGAAGCCGGGCCGAACGACATAAGCCTTGAGACGATGCGGAGCAACCTGCCCGTCGGCAGCGTCAACCAGGTGATCGACCGCATGCTGGAAGAGATCAGCATCCTCAAGCCGACCCACATCGCGCTGCAGACCCAGCTCGGCGATTTCGATCAGCGCACGATGCTGCGCCAGATCGAATTGTGGGGCAGCAGGATCATCCCCGCGATCCGGAAAGAACTGAAATCCGGCCGCGGCAAGGTCGCAAGCGAAGCGGTTTCGGCGTAAGCGCAACCGGCGAGGCGCGAGGTTCGGAGGCACGCCATGGGATGCCAGATGTCTCAAATGACCGATTTCCGCTCGGTCGAAGCCGCCGAATTCCGGCTGGCCATGCGCAACCTCGCGAGCGGCGTCGCCATCGTGGCGACGGGAACGGAAACCACACGGCGGGGGCTGACGGTCAGCTCCGTCACCTCGCTGTGCATGGACCCGCCCTGCATTCTCGTCGGCGTCAATTCAAGCTCCGAGACGCATGCCGCCATCCTCGCCAACGGCGGCTTCGGGATCAGTCTCCTCGGCAGCGGGCAGGAGGATCTGGCGCTGCGCTTCGCTGGCGGCGCCAAGGGCATCGATCGCTTCGCCACGGCGCCGTGGGAGCAAGGCATTCTCGACGTGCCGCTTCTGGAGCCGGCGATCGGCGCGCTGGAATGCGTGCTGCATCATCACCAGGTGGTCGGCACGCACGGTCTCTTCATCGGCCGGATCGTGGCTACCCGCGGCGGCAACGGCGATCCGCTCGTCAATTTCCAGGGCGCATTGCGCGCGCTGCCGCAAGCCTAAAGCGCGATGAGATCTGGATGAATCGTCATCGCGCTTCAGGTTGTTGTCTACGCATGATCTTTCCGGAAAACCGCTTCGCACTTTTCCGGATCATGCTTTAGCCGCTTCCCTGGTGGCGATCCTGGCATCGTCACCAACTAGGTCGAGAGCGCAAGAAGGAGCCGCGTCGTGATCATCGAATGCCTGGACGGCGGCGCCGTCCGTCTGACCGAGCCATCCGACTTCAGAAAGTTCAAGCTGGTGCTGCGCGGCGAAGTCCGCACCGACACACAGAGCTGGAACGGCATCACGCTTCTCGACGATCGCAATGCGCTCGTCTCGATCGGTCTGGTCCCGACCCTGCCGGGCCGCCCCGACGATGCAAGCTGGGACCAGGGCTACGCGGTGATGGTGGCCAAGGCCCGCGAGCATGGCTGGATCGATGCCGAGCGGCAGGCGATCCGCGCCCATGTCGAACGAGTGCCCTAGCCGCAGTTGCCCCCGAGTCAGTCCAGCTTAATCCACACACCCTTCGTCTGCAGATATTCGTCGAGCTGTTCGGTGCCGCCCTCGCGGCCATATCCACTCATCTTGTAGCCGCCGAACGGCATGGCGGGATCGATTGCGTGATAGGTGTTCACCCACACCGACCCTGCACGGAGGCTGCGCGAGATCACGTGCGCCTTGCTGACGTCGCGCGTGAAGACACCTGCCGCGAGCCCGTAGGGCGTCGCATTGGCTCTTTCCACGGCCTCGTCGAGAGTGTCGAACGGCAGAGCGGAAATGACCGGGCCGAAAATCTCGTCGCGGGCGATCTGCATCTCATCGGAGACACCGGCGAACACGGTCGGCTCGACGAAGTTGCCCTTGGCAAGACTGCCCTCCTTTGCGCGCCGTCCGCCGGCCACCACCTTCGCGCCCTCGTCGCGACCGCTTTGCAGGAAGCCCTCGACCTTGTCGAGCTGTCGCTGGGAAACGAGAGGCCCGATCTCCGTCGTTGGATCCGCGCCATCGCCGATCTTCAGCGCAGACGCGAACTTGCCGAGCCGCTCGACCAGTTCATCATGGATTTTACGCTCCACAAACAGGCGCGAGCCGGCAATGCAGATCTGGCCTGAATTGGCGAACGCGGCCATCGCGGCGATCGGCACGGCCTTGTCGAGATCAGCGTCGGCGCAGACGATGACCGGTGACTTGCCGCCAAGCTCGAGAGAGACCCGCTTGAGGTTGCCGGCCGACGCCCGGATGATCGCCTGGCCGGTCGCGGTGGAGCCGGTGAAGACGATCTTGTCGACACCGGGATGTTCGGCCAGAGGCGCGCCGGCCTCCGCCCCGGTCCCGGTCACCACGTTGACGACGCCGGGCGGCACGCCGGCCTCGTTCATCAGATCCGCGATCAATAGCGGCGTCAGCGGCGCCTCTTCCGACGGCTTGAGCACGATGGTGCAGCCGGTCGCGAGCGCGGGTCCGATCTTCCAGACCGACGCGGCCGTCGGCGCATTCCATGGGATGATGGCACCGACGACGCCGATGGGCTCCTTCCGGGTGAACGAGACGATATCCCCTGGCAGCGAATTATCGATGGTCTGCCCGTGGAGCGCGGTCGCCATGCCGGCGTAGTATCGCAGCATGCCGATCACGCGGAGCTTGTTCGCCCGCGTCCGGACGATCGGCATTCCCATATCGGCCGTATCGGATTGGCTGATCTCTTCCCAGTGCTTCTCGAACAGGTCGGCGATACGCAGCAGCAGCGCCTGCCGCTCGAACGGCTTGAAACGGCTCCACGGTCCGACGAAGGCGCGACGGGCCGCGGCAACCGCTGCGTTGATGTCGGCCGCTTCGCCACGCGGCACGCGACCGATGACTTCGCCGGTCGCGGGGTTGCGCGTCTCGAAGACCTTGCCCGAGCGGGCTTCCACCCAGGCGCCGTCGACGAACATCTTTCGGGTTCGGCCGTCGACCGGAAATCGGATGTCAGCTTTCGTCATCGGTGTACTCCTGTGTCGACGGAGGCGAGGGACTGATGCCCGCCACCGTTTGCTTTCGCGCTTTCATAGCGGTGATTCTGCGCCTCGGGCAGGCGTCAAACCGAATGTCAGGGCTGACCGGCCTTGGAAGGGTCGATCGAGATCTGGCGCTTCAGGGTGCGCAGGCCGAATGTGGTTCGCGACTGTCGGATGCCCGGGATCCTGTACAACGCCTGGCGCAGGAAGCGCTCGTAGTGATCGGTGTCCCGCACTACGACCTTGATGAGGTAGTCGTATTCGCCTGTCACCAGATAGGCTTCCATCACCTCCGGAATGCGCGACAGGGCGGCGCCGAAGCGCTCGAGCACCTTCTCGTCATGCTTGTCCAGCGTGATCTCGACAAAGGCGATGTTGTTATAGCCGAGATGGGCGTGATTGAGCACCGCGACATATTTCTCGATGGCGCCGTTTTCCTCCAGGCGCTTCACCCTGGTCCAGCACGGCGAGCTCGAGAGCCCGACCTGCTCCGCCAGCGCACTCGTCGTCAACCGGCCGTCCTCGCAAAGCGCCGAGAGAATCCGGCGATCCAGTTGATCAAGCTCCTCGACAGAGCCGCGCTTGGAGGGCATCGGGAAATCCTTCTGTCATTTCTTATTTTGCCAGTAAAACCTTCCGGCATTTTGGCACACCTGCCTGAATTTTGGGAAATTTTCTTGAAACAGGAGATTATCATGGGCCGCGAGAGAACGTGACATGCAACCTCAGCAGCCCCGGCGCGTCAGCGTGATGGCCACCACGCCCGACCCCTTTGACGGGATCGTCCGGCTTGTGCTCGACGCGGCGCGTTTCGGCTTCGGCCTCGACCAGGTCGCGATGACGACACGATCCGATGGGAACCGAACGATACGGATGGTTCTTGAAGTCCAGCCGTCGGCCGACTGCGCGGACCTGACGGAACGGTTGTCGCGCCATCCGGCGATCACGGACCTTCGCGTCGAAGAGCTCGCGTACGAGGACCCCGGTCGGCCTGTCTCTCCAGGACCTGCAAACGAGCTGATGCTGCCATGACCAGCCCCACGCCCCTTCATTTTCACGTTCCGGAGCCTGCCAGCCGTCCGGGAGGCAAGCCGGATTTCTCCGGCGTCTCGATTCCGAAGGCGGGCTCGGTCCGGCGTCCGCCGGTCGACGTGCTCCCCGAGGAGATTCGTGACCTCGCCTACTCGATCATCCGCGTGCTCAATCACGAGGGCCGGGCAATCGGGCCATGGGTGCCGGACCTCTCCCAGGACGAGCTGGTCGCCGGCCTGCGCCACATGATGACCCTGCGCACGTTCGACGCGCGCATGCAGATGGCGCAACGGCAGGGCAAGACATCCTTCTACATGCAGCACACCGGCGAGGAAGCGGTGAGCTGCGCGTTCCGCATCGCCCTCGGCCCCGACGACATGAACTTCCCGACCTACCGTCAGGCCGGCCTGCTGATCGCGCATGACTATCCGCTCGTCGACATGATGTGCCAGATTTATTCCAACGAGCATGATCCGCTAAAGGGCCGGCAATTGCCCGTGATGTACTCTTCGAAAAAACACGGCTTCTTTTCGATTTCGGGCAACCTCGCCACGCAGTTCGTCCAGGCGGTCGGCTGGGCCATGGCGTCGGCGATCAAGCGCGACAACCGCATTGCCGCCGCCTGGATCGGCGACGGCTCGACGGCGGAGTCGGATTTCCATGCGGCGCTTGTCTTCGCCTCGACCTACAAGGCGCCGGTCGTCCTCAACGTGGTCAACAACCAGTGGGCCATCTCGACCTTCCAGGGCATCGCGCGTGGCGGCTCCGGCACCTTCGCGGCGCGCGGCCTCGGCTTCGGCATCCCTGCGCTCAGGGTTGACGGCAACGACTATCTCGCGACCTATGCCGTCGCAAAATGGGCGATCGAGCGGGCGCGGCTCAACCTCGGGCCGACACTGATCGAATACGTCACTTACCGCGCCGGCGCGCATTCGACGTCGGATGATCCTTCCGCCTACCGGCCGAAGCACGAATCCGAGGAGTGGCCGCTGGGCGATCCCGTGATCCGGCTCAAGCAGCATCTCATCGCAGCCGGCGCCTGGTCGGAAGAACGCCACAAGCAGACCGAGGCCGAGATTCTTGCCACCGTCATCGCCGCGCAGAAGGAAGCCGAGGCCTTCGGCACCCTGCATTCCGGCGGCAAGCCCTCGGCGCGCGATATCTTCGAGGATGTCTATGCCGAGCTGCCGCCGCATCTGCGGCGCCAGCGCCAGCAGATCGGAGTTTGATGCGATGCCGCGCATGACGATGATCGAGGCAATCCGTTCGGCGCTCGACGTCTCGATGGCTCGCAACGACGACGTCGTGGTCTATGGCGAGGACGTCGGTTTCTTCGGCGGAGTGTTCCGCTGCACGCAGGGCCTGCAGCAGAAGTACGGCGTCTCGCGCTGTTTCGACGCGCCGATCAGCGAATGCGGCATCGTCGGCACCGCGATCGGCATGGCCGCCTACGGCTTACGCCCCTGCGTCGAGCTTCAGTTCGCCGACTACATGTATCCGGCTTACGACCAGATCGTCTCGGAGGCAGCTCGCTTGCGTTATCGTTCGGCCGGCGACTTCACCTGTCCCCTGGTCATTCGCATGCCGACCGGCGGCGGCATTTTCGGCGGACAAACCCACAGCCAGAGTCCCGAGGCGCTGTTCACGCATGTCGCGGGACTGAAGACCGTAGTGCCGTCCAATCCCTATGATGCGAAGGGCCTCCTGATCGCGGCCATCGAGGATCCGGACCCCGTCATTTTTCTGGAGCCCAAGCGGCTCTACAACGGCCCGTTCGACGGTCATCACGATCGCCCGGTCACCGCATGGGCGAGGCACGAGCTCTCCGAAGTGCCGGACGGACATTACACCACGCCCCTCGGCAAGGCCGTGACGCGTCGGGCCGGCGAGGCTGTCACCATCCTTGCCTACGGCACCATGGTTCACGTCGCTCTCGCCGCCGTCGAGGAGACGGGAGTCGATGCCGATGTCATCGACTTGCGCACCCTGCTTCCGCTCGATCTCGAGACGATCGTGGCTTCGGTCGCCAAGACCGGCCGCTGCATCGTACTGCATGAGGCCACCCTGACTTCCGGCTTCGGCGCGGAGCTGACGGCGCTGGTGCAGGAGCACTGCTTCTATCATCTCGAAGCGCCGGTGATGCGCGTCACCGGCTGGGACACGCCCTACCCGCATGCGCAGGAATGGGACTATTTCCCCGGCCCAATCAGACTCGGGCAGGCGCTGCGCGACATCGCGGAGGCACGCTGATGGGCGAGCGCAGCGTCAAGCTTCCGGACATCGGGGAAGGCATTGCCGAAGCCGAGCTGGTCGAATGGCACGTCAAGCTGGGCGATCTCGTCCGCGAGGACGATTTGCTTGCCACCGTGATGACCGACAAGGCTTCGGTCGAAATTCCCTCGCCGCTCGCTGGCGAGATCAGCTGGATCGGCGCCCAGATCGGCGAAGCCGTGGCGATCGGCTCGACGCTCGTGAAGCTCAAGGTCGCCGGCGACGACGCCGCAGAGCCCAAAGACGAGGCGCCGGCGAAGGACGCCCCAGCGCCACCGGCCGCGACGAAAGCCGAAGCCCCGGATGCTCGGCCGGAGCCCGCCGCCCGCGTTCACCCCGCGGCGATCGAGACCCCGCCATCACCCACATCTGCGGTCCGCCGCGCGCCGGGCGAGAAGCCGCTGGCCTCGCCCGCGATACGCCTCAAGGCGCGCGAAGCCGGCATCGACCTGCGTCAGGTTCACGGCACGGGCCCCGCCGGACGCATCACCCACGAGGACATCGACGGCTTCCTGTCGCGCGGACCGGCGCCGGTCCACGGTCGCGGCCTGAGCCCGAAGACCGCCATCACCGACGTCAAGGTGGTGGGCTTGCGCCGCCGCATTGCCGAGAAGATGGCGCTGTCGAAGTCACGCATTCCGCACATCACCATCATCGAGGAAGTCAACGTCTCGCCGCTGGAGGATCTTCGCGCGTCGCTGAACAGGAAGCCGACGCCGGAGCATCCCAAGCTGACGCTGCTGCCGTTCCTGATGCGTGCCATGGCCAAGGCGCTTGCCGAACAGCCCGCGCTCAACGCGCTCTATGACGACGAGGCCGGCATCGTGCATCAGCATGCCGGCATCCATATCGGCATCGCGACCCAGACCCCGTCGGGCCTCGTCGTGCCCGTGGTGAAGCATGTGGAGGCGCGAGACCTCCGCGATTGCAGCATCGAGCTGAATCGCCTCGCGCAGCGCGCCCGCGAGGGCACCGCGACGCGCGAGGAACTGACCGGCTCGACCATCACCATCACCTCGCTCGGCGCGCTCGGCGGCCTTGCGACCACGCCGGTGATCAACCATCCCGAAGTTGCCATCGTCGGCGTCAACAAGATCGCGGTGCGTCCGCTCTGGGACGGCACGCAGTTCGTGCCCTGCAAGATGATGAACCTCTCCTCCAGCTTCGATCACCGCGTCATCGACGGATGGGACGCGGCCGTCTTCGTGCAGAGGCTCAAGGAGCTGCTGGAGAATCCGGCGACGATCTTCGTCGATCCCTGAGACGGAAGAAGCAATGACCGAGATCACCTGTCAGCTTGTCGTTATCGGTGGCGGCCCCGGCGGCTATGTGTGCGCGATCCGCGCCGGCCAGCTCGGCCTCGACACCGTCCTCGTCGAACGCGGCAAGCTGGGCGGAAGCTGCCTGAACGTCGGCTGCATTCCCTCCAAGGCGATGATTCACGTTGCCGAGGAATTCGAGAAGCTGACGGAGGCCGCCAGCGGCAAGACACCGTTCGGCCTGACGGCCGCGCAACCAGCACTGGACTTCAAGCAGGCGATCGCCTGGAAGGACGGCATCGTCCAACGCCTGAACAACGGCGTCGCCGCGCTGCTCCGCAAGGCCAAGGTCAAGATCGTGCAGGGCCATGCACGCTTCCGCGACGGCAAGACGATCGTCGTCGAGACCGAGACCGGCCCGAAGACGATCAAGGCCGAGACGGTCGTGATCGCGACCGGCTCGGCGCCCGTCGAGTTGCCGTCGCTGCCGTTCGGCGGCAGGGTCATCTCCTCGACCGGCGCTCTCTCGCTCGCAGAAGTGCCAAAGTCCCTTGTCGTCGTCGGCGGCGGCTATATCGGGCTCGAACTCGGGACCGCCTTCGCCAAGCTGGGGAGCAAGGTGACCGTGGTGGAGGCGCAGGACAACGTCCTGCCGCTCTACGATGCCGAGCTGACCGCTCCGATCACAAGACGCCTGAGCGCGCTCGGCGTCGAAGTGATGTCCGGCGCCAAGGCGCTCGGCCTCACCGCTAAGAGCGACGGATTGCGCGTCGAGACGGCCGACGGCCGCGAGCGCAGCCTGAAGGCTGACAAGATTCTCGTCACGGTCGGGCGCGCGCCGGTCACTGCCGCATTGGGGCTGGAGCAGCTCGTGCTCGACATGGACGGCGGCTTCATTCGGATCGGCCAGCATTGCGAGACCTCGATGCGCGGCATCTACGCGATCGGCGATGTCACGGGAGAACCGATGCTGGCCCATCGCGCCATGGCGCAGGGCGAGATGGTGGCGGAAATCGCCGCCGGCATGCCGCGCGCATGGGACAAGCAGTGCATCCCGGCGATCTGCTTCACCGATCCCGAGATCGTCTCGACGGGCCTGTCACCGGAAGAGGCTCGCCGAGCAGGCATCGACATCAAGGTTGGGCAATTTCCCTTTGCAGCCAACGGCCGCGCGATGACGCGCCATGGCGAGCCCGGCTTTGTGCGCGTCGTCGCCAGGGCCGACAATCAGCGCGTCCTTGGTATCCAGGCGGTCGGCCAGGGCGTATCGGAGCTTTCTGCCGCGTTTGGCCTCGCGATCGAGATGGGCGCGGTCTTGCAGGACATCGCCGGCACGATCCACGCGCATCCCACGCTGGGCGAAGCGATCCAGGAAGCCGCCTTCAAGGCGCTCGGCCACGCCATCCACGTCTAGCTTCGTTACCGCTCCGATCAGGAGAACCGCCGGTCGATGCCGTCACGCAGGTGATACCAGGCGCTGACGATCGGGAGGAACCATGGTCGACCGCCATAGTAGAACTCGGTCGGAAACTCGGGCGCATCGAACGCAACGCGCCTGTTCGCCTTGCCGAGAATCTTGAGCGCGGTCTGATGGCCTAGATAGGTCATCAGCGCGACGCCGTTGCCGTTGCAGCCCATCGCGAAATGGACGCCTTCGTCGGTCCCCATATGCGCGACCTTGTCGAAGGTCATCGCGACCTTGCCGCGCCAGGAATGCGTGATCCGGAACTTGGAGAGCTGCGGCCAGACCTCCTCGAGCCGGGCGGCGAGCGTCGTCGCCGCCGTGCGCTCGTCGACATCGACGAAGCTCGGACGGCTGCCGAACAGGATCCGCGTGCCATCGGGCGAAGGCCGTGTATAGTACAGCTCACGCTGGCTGTCGGAGATCATGCGCCGGCCGGGATTGATCGCATCCATCAATTCGGGCGGGAGCGGTTCGGTCGCGATCTGGTAGCTGTAGACCGGAATGACCCGCTTGCGCAGCCGCGGCGTCGCCTGGCCGGTATAGCCGTTGGTCGCCACCACCACCTCGCGCGCACGCACTTCACCCCGCCCGGTGACAACGCGAAAGCCGCCCTCCTCGCGCTCGATCGCCTTGACCGGCGCGTGCGAGAACAGGCGGGCACCGCAGCGGCGCGCGAGGTCACGCAGTGAGCGCGCATAGAGTCCCGGATGCAGCCCGCCATAGTCGTCGACCACGATGCCGCCGTGATAGAACTCGGTCGCCGTGATGCGCTGCTGCTCGCTGCGGGGGATGGTGTGCACGGTCACGCCCGTCATCTGGTGCAGCAGTTCGCCCTGCCTGCGCAGGCGATCGAAATGCTTCGGCACAAAGGCAGCGAAGTAGCGGCCGCTCTTGTGATAGCCCGCGTCGAGCTTCTCCTGGGCGATCAGGTTCTCGATGTGCTCGAACGATGCGACGGAGTCGGCCAGCAGATCCGACACGCGCTCGCGCGCCTTGCCGCGCACGGCGCCCGTCATCACCATCTTCTGACCGCTGGAGACCATGCCGCCGCTACGCGTGCTCGCGCCGGCGCCCAGCGCTTCGGCATCCAGCACCACCGTGTCGGTACCGTTCCTGGCGAGCTCGGCCGCGGCTGACAACCCGCTATAGCCGCTGCCGACGACGACGACGTCGGCTTTGGCCGGAAGCGGATCCCTGGCGTCCTCGGGAGGCGCGGCGTCCCACCAATAGGGGTCCGTGATGAGCTGCGAAACGTCCATCTTCATCTCCTAGATCAAGGGGCCCTGCGGCGCGCAGAGCGCGTCGAAGCATCGGGCCGCATCGGCAAGCGCATCGGCGCCAAGCAAGGTTTCGAAGGTCGAAGCCGCCGCCGCGCCAAGCACGCTGCCGGCATTCGCGAGGAACTTTTCGCGCAACCGTGCGCGGCTGAGCCGATGCCGGCGGCTGCCACTCGGCTGCTCCGTGTAGCGCTCGACGATCGAGCCGTCCTCAAAAATGATCCGCAGGCGACTCGCCAGCGAGATGCCGCCGCCGGCCTTCGGCAGGCTGGCGTCGGGCTTCATCACGATGCGCGCCATCAATGCACGCACGCGATCGTCGGCGGCGAGCGCGTCGTCGAATTCGGCAAGGCCGAGCCGGCCGCGCATCAGCCCGACGGCAAGGCAATAGGGCATGCTGAACTTGCCCTCCAGCGCGGTCCTCGCGCCGTCATGGATCAGGATGCCCGGCGCCGCCTCGTCGACGTCGACCTCGATGGAGCGGATCGCGGCCGGATCGAGGTTGCGCTCCGACATCAGGGCGAAGAGCGAATCGAGCGCGGTGTGCGCGCAGGTGCAGCAGGGATAGGCCTTGATCGTCACGCCGGGAGAATCGAGCAGCCAGGGACGACCGAAATCGGCGGGCTCCATCTGCAAGGCCTGGCCGCCGAAGACCTTCACAAAACCCGTCGGGCCGAACAGGCTGCCGGGCGTCGACGAGAAGCCGCCGCGGGCCAGTTCTGCCGCCATGACTCCGCTCCGCGCGGCGTTGCCGGTCTGGAGCGATTTCGTGTCGCTGCCGAAATTGCTGCGTAGGCCGCCAGCGAGTGAGGCCGCAATTCCGAGCGCATGCCGCATGCGCTCGGGGGCCAGATCGAAAACGAGGCCCGCGGCCGCGGCGGCGCCAAGCGCACCCAGCGTCGCGGTCGCGTGGAAACCGCGCGTGTAGTGCGAGGGATTCAGCAATGGTCCGAGGCGCATGATCAACTCGACGCCGGCGACATAGGCCTCGACGAGCCGGTCACCGGGAACGGGGGCAAGCTCGGCGGCGGCGGCCGCCGCGGTCAGCACCGTGACCGTCGGATGCGACAGCGACAGCTCGGCCTCGTCGTCGTCGAAATCATCGATATGGCCTGCGACCGCGTTGAGCAGCGCAGCGTCCCGCGCCGGCAGGAAGCCCGCTCCGCCCCAGATTCTGGTGTGCCCTGGCGCAGCCGACGGCCGCGGCGCAAGCACATGCGAAAGGCGCAGAAAGGTCTCGGAGCGCAGGCCGGCCGCAGCCACGCCGACGAAGTCGGCAATATGCTCGCAGGCGAGGGTTCGGATCGCGGGCGGCAACTCAGGCGCTCGCGCAACGATCGCGGCGGCGAGACTGGCTTCGAGAGTTGCGGCGTCAACGGTCATGGCACATTCGCTGGATACGAGTGGAAGGAGATGCTCAGCCGCGCGGGACCTGCGAGAGGCGGGTGAGAGACGGCTTATCGGCCTGCGCGCGCTCATGCCGGCCGAGCCCGGCCTCGAGACGTCCGCTGGCGAACGACAGGGTAGAGCAAAGCAAGAAATAGATGACGAGCACGACGCCATACAGCGTGAAGGGCGAGAGACCGCCATCCATGATGGTGGTGCGCTCGATGACGATCTGGGCGGTCTTCAGCAGTTCGCGCACGCCGATCAACGCGCCGATCGAGGTCCCCTGCACGAGTTGCGTGACGAGGCCGAGATAGGGCGGCAGGATCGGCCGCAATGCCTGCGGCAGGATGACGAACCTCATCGCCTTGAGCGGATGCAGTCCCAGGGCCGCACTGGCATCGAATTGCCCTCTCGGAATCGCCCTGATGCCTGCGCGGATGATGATCGCACCATTGGCGCCGCCCCATGCGCCGAGACCCACCACCGTTGCGCCGAACGGATTGAGGCCGATGCCGATGGCAGGCGCCACGAAATAGACCATCATGATGGTGACGAAGAGCGGAATGTCGCGCATCACTTCGACGAGAATCCGGGACGGCCATTGCAGCCAGACCGACCTCGACAGCATCCCCGCGGCGAGCAGGACGGCAACCGTCGTCGCAGCGACGATGACTGCGAGCGTCAGCGCCAGGGTCAGGGCGAGCCCCTGCGCCAAGATCTCCTGGTTGATGAGGATGGTCTGCATCGCTATCGCGCCAGGAAAGGTCGTTGCAGGTAGGATTCGAGCCTGGTCGCTCCGGCCGACATCGCCAGCACGAGGACGAGATAGAAGATGCAGATCGCGGCGAAGAGCTCGATGGTGCGGAATTCGAGCGAGTTGCGATCAATCGCCACGAACGTCAGCTCGGCAAGCCCGATGGCCTGCAAGTAGGACGAGTTCTTCAGCATCGCGATGCTGGTATTGGCCATCGACGGAACGGCGGTGCGCAAGGCGATGGGAAGCGCGACCAGCAGCGCGTATTGCCAGGCCTTGAGCCCGAGCGCGCGCGCCGCATCACGGGTGCCCTGGGATACCCCGACATACCCGGCGCGAAAACTCTCGAGGTGATAGCAGCCACCCCAGACCGAGAGGCAGAGGACGCCCGACCAGAACGCCGACAGCCGGACGCCGATCACGGGCAGCCCGTAGAAGATGAAAAAGAGCTGAACCAGCAGCGGCGTGTTCCGGATGAAGGCAACATAGCCGCGGGCCGGCCAGACGAGGAAAGGACGGCCCGAGAGGCGCATGACGGCCCCGATCGCGCCGATCGCGAGCGAAAGCAGGATCGCGATCACGCTGACGATTAATGTCGTGCGCAACCCGCGCAGCAGCGCGGGGAGCGTATCGTAGAGGTAGGCCCAATCGAAGCCGTCGATCATGCTGCGTCACCTCGAGGACGGCCGCGGAAGACGGCCGTCACCCAGCAAGGCTGGCTCACTTCTTCGGTGCGTCGCTTTCGTAGAATTTGATCGTCTCGTCGCGAACCATGACGTCGGAGACTACCGTCGGCACGACCTTGGAATAGAATTTTTCGTCGCGCAGCTTGCCGAGCTGCGCATCCAGCCAGGCTTTCCATTCCGCCTCGTTCTTGCGCAGGCCGGCGCCGATGAACGCGACGTCGAAGACCTCCTGTTCCGGCAGGATCGCCAGATCCTTGTTGGCCGAGAGGATCGGAAACAGCACCGAGGTGTCGCCTGCGTAACCGTCCGCCCGCCCCTGGCGCATCGCCTGAAGCGCTTCGGCGACCGTGTTCAGTCGCAGCGTCTGGACATCTGGCATGTTCTTCTCGAGCCAGACGGCCTGCGATGCGCCCTTGAGCACGGAGATGGTCTTGCCCTTGAAGTCCGCGAGCGACTTCGCAGCGCCGCTCTTGAGCTGGATGACGCCGCTTGCGCCCCAGCAATAGGGAGTGGTGAAGTCGATCACCTTCTGCCGCTCGGGGTAGATCCCGAGCGTGGCGATGATCAGATCGACCTTCTTGGCGTTCAGCGTCGGAATGCGTGCCTCGGAGGTGACGCATTGCAATTCGGCCTTGTCGGGCGAACCGAACGCGATCTCGGCGATGCGCCTCGCCATCTCGACCTCAATGCCGGCGAACTTGCCCTTCTCGTCCAGGAAGCCGGAGGGCGGGTAATCGCATTTGACGCCGACCTTCAGGACGCCCTGGCTCTTGATGAAATCCGGAAGCGAAGGTTCAGCCGCGTGCGCGGCACCGAGGCCGGCCACGAGAACCCATACGCAGGCAGCGATCAGGCGGCCCGCGCCGCCGATAGTGGAAAGACGCATGACGATCCTTTCGATCGGTGTAGGCGCCGCCCCGGCATCGCAGCGTTACCGGAAAGATTGATCATCTCCCGAAACTGGTCAACAAAAATTCGTATAGTGATTGAAATTCTATAATAACTTCCAGAATATGGATTTCTTGGAGACAAAATGAAGAAACAGAGCGGAGCACAGGCGTTGGAGCGAGGACTCGCCGTGCTCGAGGCCGTTGCCGCTGCGCCACCGGAAGGAATGCGGCTCACCGAAATCGCCGAGATCTGCGGGCTCGAGCAACCAACAGCGCATCGTCTCGTCGCGGCCCTCGAACGCGGCGGCTATCTCACCCGCGTCGGCGATAGCAAGCGTCTCCGCCTCGGGCTCAAGCTGTTTCAACTCGGCGCGACGGGAGCCGATGCCGGAGGTCTTGCCGCCGCGGCGCGCCCCGCACTGGTCCGACTTGCGGCAGCCTCGGGCGACTGCATGTTCCTGATGGCGCGTTCCGGCTTCGACGCCGTCTGTCTCGACCGCCAGGATGCGAACTACACGATACGCAGCCTCACCGGTCATGTCGGCGGGGCGACCCCGCTGGGACTAGGTCCGGGCAGCACGACGATCCTTGCGCATCTGCCGGAGGCCGAGCGAGCGGAGGTGCTCGTCGCAAACCGCGAACGCATCCTCGCTTTGGGACACGACGTGCCGTCCAAGGCGGATCTGGCGGCAATCCGCAAGCGCGGCTTCTGCCATGAGGTCAATCGCTCGGTCGCCGGCATCGTCGGAGCGGCCGTTCCGATCATGACCCCAAAGGGCCATCCGATCGCGGCGATCGCGATCGGCGCGACGGAAGCCCGGCTGCCGGAGACGCGATTGATCGACGTCATCGCCACGATGAAGGAGGAAGCGCGCAGGATCGAGGCGATCATCGCTTCATCGCGAGACGGGCTTCTCTCGTGAGGGAGCGGCCGGCAGACGATCAGGCGCCGATGACGTCAGCCATTGGCGCCAGCATCATTCCCGCTGCGGCAAGGCGCGCCTTCAGGCGCTGCGCCATCGCAACTGCGCCGGGCGTATCGCCGTGGACACAGACGCTGTCGATACGAGTCGGTAGCTGCGCTCCCGACAGGCACGTGATCGCGCGGTCCTCGATCATGCGAATGACCCGTTCGGAGGCGACCTCAGCATCATGAATGACGGATCCGGCGAGGCGGCGCGACACCAGATTACCGTTGTCGGCATAGGCACGATCGGCATAGATCTCGCGCACCAGCGGCAGGCCGAATTTCTCGCCGGCCCGCTCGGTTTCCTGGCCGGGCATCACCACGAAGATCAGGTTGCGGTCGATGGTGCGGATCGCACGTGCCACGGCTTCGGCGAGGTCGCGATCCTCCGCGGCGATGTTGCCGAGCGCGCCGTGGGTCTTGACGTGGCGGACGGGGTGACCGGCGTCGGAGGCCAGCGCCATCAGCGCGCCCACCTGGTAGAGCACGATCTTCTCGATGTCGGCGGGGCGCTCGCCCTGGATGGGCCGGCGGCCAAAACCCCAGAGATCGAGAAAGCCGGGATGCGCACCGGCCTGCACGCCATTGGCCTTCGCCTCGCTCAAGGTGCGATGCATGACCAGCGGATCGCCGGCATGAAAGCCGCAGGCGATGTTGGCGGAGGTGACGGTCCGCAGCATCTCGGCGTCATCGCCGAGGCTATAGACGCCGAAACCTTCGCCCATGTCGCAGTTCATATCGATCAGAGTCATCGTCGTCCTCATTAGGCGTGCAGGTTCGATATACCCATGATACGGGGTGTGCGTCACGAAAAATCCGGCGCGCCGCTTGCATGGGGCGGTGACGCTTTTCGAAGGGCATGCGTAGCTCCAACACCTTTGCGATGGCATGAACGAGCATGTTGAATGATGCACTCTACGCGGTGCCGCGATTCCGCCGATCCGGCGACGCTGCGCTGACGGTCGAAGTCGGCGACGGCATCCACGCCGATGTCAACGCGCGCGTCGTCGACCTCGACCGTGCGTTGACCGAGCGTGCGCTGCCCGGCATCGTCGAAATCGTGCCGACCTACCGCACGCTGCTGGTCTGCTTCGATCCGGTCGTGCTGTCACGGCGCGACGTCGAGGCAGAGATCATGGCGCTGTGGCCGCCGGTCGCCCCGAAGGGACAGATCCGCCGCCGCTGGACCGTTCCAGTCGCCTATGGCGGCGACAACGGCATGGACCTGGACTGGCTCGCACAGCGGCTCGACACCACCACGGACGAGATCGTCGCGCGGCACAGCGCAGCCGAATACCGTGTCTACATGATCGGATTCATGCCGGGGTTTGCCTATCTCGGCGGGCTCGATCCCGCGCTTCATGTCGACCGGCGCCCGGAACCCCGGCTCGTAACGCCCCCGTGCAGCGTCTCCGTCGGAGGCCAGCAGGCCGCAGTCGCGCCGCCACTCGCCGCGCCAAGCGGCTGGCACATGCTCGGGCGCACGCCCGTGCGCTCCTATGACCCGCGACGCACGCACGAGCCCTTCCTGTTCCGCGCAGGCGATCTGCTGCGGTTTCATCCCATCGCCGCTACCGAATTTGCCGCGCTGGAGCGCGCGGCTGAAACGAGCGCGATCATCGCCGAGAGAGAAGAGTTGAAGGTCTGAGCGGCGCAATGCCTGTTGATCTCGAAATCATCGAGCCCGGTCTCGCAACGACCCTCCAGGATCTTGGCCGCAGCGGCTTCCAACGCTTCGGCATCTCGGCGTCGGGCGTGATGGATCCGATTGCGCTCGCAACCGCCAACGCTTTGGTCGGCAATAAGCTTGAGACGGCCGCCCTCGAAATCACCCTCGCAGGACCCACGCTCACCTGCGCCGGTGCCGATATCCGCTTCGCGCTTGCAGGTGCGGACTTCGCTATCGCCATCGACGGCCGGCCGGTCTCATCCCACGAAACGCACGATCTGAAGGCAGGCCAGCGCCTCTCGATCGGGACCGCGCGGGATGGCGCGCGCGCCGTGCTCGCCGTCTCCGGTGGATTTCAGATCGCGCCGATGCTCGGCAGCGTCTCGACGCATTCGCGCAGCCAGCTCGGCGGGCTCGACGGTGGTCCGCTGCGTGCGGGCGATCGGTTGCCGCTGGCAGCTCCCGGACTGCCGCCGCGGCCGCATCTGATGGTGTCCCCCGCGCACCGCCGCCGCACGCAAGGCCCCGTTCGCGTCCTCCTCGGCCCGCAGGACGATGCCTTCAGCGCCGAGGGGATCGCAACGTTCTTCGCCTCCGACTACACCGTCACCGCGCTGTCCGATCGCATGGGATGCCGGCTCGAAGGGCCGCGGGTTCAGCACGCGGGTGCGGTCGGTATCGTTTCCGACGGCACAGTGTTCGGCAGCATCCAGATTCCGGGAAATGGCCAGCCGATCATCCTGCTCGCCGATCGCCAGACCACCGGAGGATATCCAAAGATCGCAACCGTGATCTCGGCGGACCTGCCGCGGCTCGCTCAGCTCCGCCCCGGCGAACGCATCCGCTTTCAGGCGATCGAGGAAGACGTTGCCGTGCAGCTCGCCCGCGACATGCGCGAACGGATCAGGCGCATCGATGCATCCCTGGTCGAGATCCAGCGTACCGCCGCACCGACGAGCGACCATTTGCTGGCGTGCAATCTCATTGGCGGCGTGATTTCCGCGTTCGATTGAACAGAGGCGAGCGCTGAACGGCCTCGCATCACTTCGGGTTTGGCTCCTCCAAACCCGCGCCCGGTTCATCGAACCGGCCGCCGCTCGCGAGCCGGACCGCATTTCCGAGCGCGCGCGCCACGTTCAGCACCTCCTGCTGAAATTCGCGGTCTTCGTCCAGCTCCTGATGCGACGTCGCATATTTCTCCATATAGCCGACATAGCCGTCGAGCTCACCGAAGCGACCCGCCGAGATCAGGTGCATGTCCGTCAGCCAGTCAGAGAGGGTTCTACGCACCCCCTCGGCGCCGACGCTGTCGCCGTGAACCACGAGGCCAAAATGGCGGCCGGCGAGATGACGCGGATAGGGCCAGCCTTTCAGCTCGATCGCCTTGGCCTCGTCCGCCTTCTTGCCGTGCGTCGAGGTCGGATCGGGATTTCCCCCATCGGCGCACACGAGCCGGTCCATCATCGCCTTGAATCCGGCCGGGACATGGTACCAGTTCACGGGCGTCACGATCAGGATGCCGTGGGCCGCGACCCAGAGCGGATAGATCTCGTTCATCCAGTCACTGGTCTGGCCCAGCGCGTAGTTCGGATAGCAGCTGCACGGCCAGTGGCAGAGCGGCATGGCGGTGGAAACGCAGGCTTTGCAGGGATGGATGTTCTTGCCGAACTCCGAGGTCAGGCGGGAAAGATCGAGGATGTCCACGGCAAAGCCCATCTCGATGAAGACCGGCTCGGCCATCTCGACCATGCGCCAGGTCTTGGACATTTCGCCAGGACAGGTGTGCTCGCTCCGGGCTGATCCGTTGATGATGAGGACGCGGAGAGGCGCACTGGCGTCATCATGCCGCCGCTGAGCCTCGATGACTGCAGAGCGGGCATTCAGCCAGTCGACCGCGAGATCGTAATCCGGATCGGAGAAGCCTGCCCCTGCTTTTCGGGTCACCGGCGCCTTGCGCGAATGACTGTAGGCATCCCAGGCCGCTCCGATCACAGCATCCAGCTCATGCTGCAGGGGCGCAAACGAGGGATCAACGAACTGGTCCCTGTAGCGGCGCTCAAACTCCTGGCGCGACAGTTTGACGGGCGGCATTCCCTTGCGAACGTCCGGTTGCGTCATGCTGTCTCCTCTGGATATCGGTGCGATCCGATAAACCGGAGAGTGCTGCGTGCGGTTCCTAAGGCAGGAGGCGTCGCTGCTATAGGCGGCGCAGTACCATCTTGCTATTCACGCCAGAATTCCGCGAGCTCCTCGGCGGTCACCAGATCGACCTGACCATGGAAGCGCGTGCGATACATCGTCATGAGCGCGTCATGGCCAACGTCGGATGAGCTGCACAGGGCGTCCTCCACGATGACGACCCTGAAGCCGAGATCGACCGCGCTCAAGACCGTCGACAGGACGCAAACATCGGTTTCGGTGCCGGTGATGACCACCGTGCCGATTCCTTTTTCGATCAACGAGGCGGCCAGCGCCGGATTGCTGAACGCCGAATAGGCCGGCTTGTCGATGATGCGAGCGGGCGGAACGTGGCGTGCCAGGGCCGGGACCAGGTCAAGCGCCGATGCCGGGAGATGGTTGCGGGTGGCCTGCTCCCAACGCCGGAAATAGCTGCGCCATTGCCCGGGACGGTCCTCCGGGTGTTGCGGCGTGATGAAGCGCGAAAACGCGGTTCGCGCCTCGTGGCGCGACACGATCGTGACGATCGCTGGCAGGACGCGCTCCATCCATGGAGTCTCCCAGAGACCGCCGGGCGCAAAGATGTTTTGCATGTCGATGCAGAGATGAACGGCATCGCGAATCTCCGCGACCTCCGACTTGCTATCCCTCATTGTCTGTCACCGACGGCCTGTATGACCCGTAGTCACGAGTCCGATCGATCCGTTTGCAACGCTCACGCCTGAGGTGCGTTGCGGCGCGCGGACTAGTTTCCGGCCACTGCAGGCCTGCCCAAGAAACCTGAAACAAGAACGCTGGTTCCAAGACGCGTCCGCGAGGAACAAGCAGGAGCCTGCCTTCTTAACCGGACAGAACGACGTCGGAGGTCAGCATGGGCGACACCACGATCAAGAAAGTTTCGGCGAGCCACTCCCCGATCGGGGAAATGGGACAGACGTACCTCGTCTCCGGAAAGCACGTTTCAATGCGCTTGTGGCAGAATGAGGCGCCGCAACAGGGCGCCACGACGCAGCGAGAGTACGAGACTGTTGGCTATGTCATTGCGGGGCAGGCCGAGCTCACGCTTGAAGGGCAAACGATCAATCTGAAACCCGGCGATTCCTGGCTTGTTCCAGCGCAGGCAAAGCACGCCTACCGGATTCAGAAGACCTTCACCGCGGTCGAGGCGACAGCACCGCCGGCCCAGGTGCACGGGCGCGACGATTGAACGGCCGCGCCGACCGGCGCGAAAGTGCACCGACCAAGCTGTCAGCGACGCTCCTCGCGCCGATCGTTTGGCGTTGGATGTAGCCGGCAGGCCGCCTCCTCTGCTCAAAGGTACGTAACCTTGACCGCTCCATGAGACGACCGTACCGCCACGGGGCGTGACGTCGTGTGGGCAGCGTCCTGGATCACCCACGGTCCTGAATAGGAACCCCCGCGACGACACCGAATTGGTACCGCACAATTCGGAGGACTTCGCATGGATGGGATCATTTATCTCGTTGGGTTGATCGTAATCATCATGTTCATCCTGTCTCTGTTCGGCTTGCGGTGATCATCATGGAAACGCTGGTGAGAGCCGAAGACGCGACGGTGCGCGAGCAAGGCCGATTGCGACCATGGAGCCTGCAATGGACGCCTGTCATCGCCGGCGCCTTGGCAGCATCGGCGCTTTCGCTGATCCTGATCTCGTTTGCAGCCGCCCTCGGGCTTGGCGTGGCCTCGGCGGCACCGACGTGGCGAGACGCATCGTTTGCACTTTGGCTGCTCTCGGGCGTTTTTCTGATCTTTCAAGCCCTCATCAGCTTCGGCTGTGGCGGCTATTTTGCCGGACGCATCCGGGCGCCCTATTCTTCCGTCAACGAGGACGTCGCGACCCGTGACGGGATGCATGGTGTCGCCTCCTGGGCACTCGCCGTCGTGATTGGCGCCGTCCTGACCGCATTGGTTGCCGGGGCGGCCAGCAAGCCATCATCATCGATGATGCAGGCGCCTTCGTCTTCCGAACCATCGGTTCTGAGTTACGAGGTCGATCGCCTGTTCCGCGCGCCGCGTCGGCCGCCGAACGTCGATTTGAGCGCCGAAAGAGCTGAGGCCGCGCGCATCCTGATGACGTCGTCCAGCCACAACGGCGTTGCCACCGACGATCGCGCCTACCTCGTCCAGCAGGTCACCGCGCTGACCGGCCTGACAGGCCCGGATTCGGAGAAGCGGGTCGATGCGACGATTGTGAACGCCAAGCAGGCGATTTCCAGGGCGCGCGCGGCCAGCATCATCCTGGCCTTTTCGGCGGCCGCTGCACTGCTGTTTGGAGCCGTTGCCGCCTGGGCCGGCGCCGCGGCGGGCGGACGGCACAGGGACGGCGCACCACTTTCCACCTGGATGACGCATTCGAACCGCTGGTCAAGCCGGCCGGCGGAGACGCCGCAGTCCATGCCTTAGAACGAAGAGGACGATCGCATAAACGGGCGCCCCGGTCACGGGGCGCCCTCGTTCATCGGAACCACAACGACCCCAGTCAGCAGCCCTCGTCGTCGGCAGCGGTCGACTTGCTGGCGTCGGCCGCAGTGGACTTGGTCGATTGCTCGGCAGCCGTCGGCTGGCTCTGCATCTGACGCTGGGCATCCTGCGACGAAGCCGCGGTGCCCTCGGTCGCCTTGTTCATGGCCGAGGTCGGCGGATGCTCCTTGGCATTCGATGAAGCAACTCCCGTCGTTTCACCGGCTTTCCCTGTTGTCACCGGCCCGGAGCCGGCATCGCGGCTGGCCGTATTGCAGGGCCCGCCGAGCGCAATGGTCGAACTGAGCACGAGCAGAGCGCCGGCCAGCATTGATTTTCCAAGCATGACAATCTCCTTCCTCGCATTCACCGGCTAGTGCTTGGCGGAGCCGGGTCCCGCCATCTTGCGATGCGACCTCAACGTCGTCCCGCACCCCACGTTCCAGGCGCGGACGAGCGCCGCTATCGCTCATCCGGCTTTACGCCCCTTGCCTTACGGATTCGACTTGCATCGGCTCCATGGTCAACACTCGCAAAACGCCTCGATCAGCGAGACGTTGTTCGTCCCCGTTCAAACAGGTTTGGCAGGATGTGCCGTACGCGGATGACGGTCGTGAAGCAGTCGCGCGAGCGCTTCCCGCTCCGAGGCATGCCCCTTCATCGCCGTCTCGAACAGCGCCTCCTGGACATCGCGCGGCATATCACCCCACACGTCCATGGCAGCCTGACCCAGCAGATAGGCAAAGCGTTCGTCGGCCATGTCGACCCTCCCTCTCACGCCTGAGGATAGGAACTGCAGGCGCCTGCCCGCGTTCCAAACCCATTATTTCGAGGCGGGGGAATTGCGGACACGGGACTGTTCACTGAGGACATCCAATTGATGGATGACCCGCCGATCCACGGTTTGGACGATCTCTATCGCGGCCACCAATTCAGTCGGCTAACTCGGCGATGCAACCGGCCTTCAAGGCGCCCGAGCCGTCGGTGACGATCCGTGCCAACCCAAAGCTTTGAACCGCCAGGTTCTCGGCGAAATAGCGGGCTGTCGCGATCGTGTCATGCAGGAAGCTATCGTCCGGATGCTGCTTCAGGCTGTCCGCGGCAGCCAGCGCTGCCTTGGCAAGATAGGCTGCACCGGCAGTGACGGCGAACAGACGCAGATAGGGCGTAGCGGCCGCCAACCGCTCTTCCATGGATGTTCCGCCGTGCAGGAGATGGGCCGAGGCTCGCCGGAGATCGGCTACGGCGTCGCATAGCGAAAGGCCTGTCCGCCCGAAGAGAGCGTCTGCACGCTTCTCGATCGTGCGTCCGTAGCTCTCGTATTCGTCGAACAGCTTCGCCGCGGTCGCCCCGCGGGGAAGCTTGCGCGTCACGAGGTCGATGGCCTGGATTCCATTAGTCCCTTCGTAGATCGGCGTGATCCGGGCATCACGATAGAGCTGCGCCGCTCCGGTTTCCTCCACATAGCCCATGCCGCCGTGAACTTGCAGGCCGATCGACGCGACTTCGACGCCGACCTCGCTGCAGAACGCCTTGGTGATCGGCGTGAGCAGGCCGGCAAGGGCGGCAGCGTCTTCGCGCGCCGCGGCCGAGCCGTGTTCGGCCTGATCGATGGCCGCCGCGGCGGCATAGGCGATCGCACGGCCCGCGGCGGTGAGCGCCTTCATCGTCATCAGGTTCCGGCGAACATCCGGATGCGCGATGATCGCGCAGGGCTGCGAGCTTCCCGGCGCGCGTCCCTGACGTCGGATCTTCGCGAAGGCGAGCGCGTGCTGATAGGCCCTCTCGGCGACCGCCACGCCCTGGATTCCCGTATAGAGGCGCGCCTTGTTCATCATGGTGAACATGCAGGTCAGGCCCTCGTTCTCCTTCCCGACGAGCCAACCCAACGCGCCGCCATCCTCGCCGAAAGACATCGCGCAGGTCGGGCTGGCGTGGATGCCGACCTTCTCCTCGAGCCGCGTGCATTTCACATCGTTGCGCCGGCCGATGCGCCCCTCCGCATCGAGCAGAAATTTGGGTACGAGAAAGAGGGAGATGCCCTTCGACCCTTCAGGCGCATCGGGCAGGCGCGCGAGCACCAGGTGCACGATGTTCTCCGTCAGATCGTGCTCACCATAGGTGATGAAGATCTTCTGGCCCGTGATGCGGTAGGTCCCATCGCCTGCGGGTACGGCCTTGGCCTTGAGCGCACCGAGATCGGAGCCGGCTTGAGGCTCCGTCAGATTCATGGTCGCGGTCCATTCGCCGCTGACCAACTCGGGGAGATAGGCCGCCTTGAGCGCCTCATCCGCGTGAAGGAACAACGCTTCGCTCGCACCCTGGGTCAGAACCGGCCCGAGCGCGAACGACATGCAGGCGCTCGTCCACATCTCTATGCAGGCCGCGGCGAGACGGGTCGGAAGCCCCATGCCGCCCCACTGCTCCGGCAGGTCGATCGCGTTCCAGCCCGCCCGGCTCCAGGCGGAGTAGGCTTCGCGCCAGCCATCCGGCAGAGTGACCCGGCCATCGGCGAAACGGGCGCCGATGAGATCGCCTTGCCGATTGAGCGGGCCGAGAACTTCGCTCGCGAACGTGCCGGCTTCGTTCAGCACGCTGTCGATGGTGTCGGCGCCGGCGTTCCCGTGCATGCCCGCGCGGATATGCTCGCCGAGATCGGCGACCGCATCCAATGCAAACGCGATCGATCGTACCGGCGCAGCATAGTCCATGTCTTCCTCCTTACGCCGTCGAGACGACCTGCCTGCGGCACTTCGCGCCGGTCGATTTAGTTATTAAATATAACTATTACGTGTCAATTGCATTTGTGGATGGGTTGGCCGGGAGAGCCTCGCGGACGTCGACGTGTGCAGAGACGAGCTGCACAACTCGCGCGCATGTCTTCCTCGCGAACGCCCCTCGCCGGCCGGAGGCGTCGCGCAGCCGCGTCGGCGTCACCTCCAGGTGCTCGGAGCGATCCAGCGGCTCAGAATTCGGTGTAGCCTTCGGCGCCCCGCGAATACCAGGTCGCCGGATCGGACGACGAAGGTGGGAGACCTCGTGCAAGTCGGTCCGGCAAGTCGGGATTGGCAATAAAGAGACGCCCGAACGCGATTGCATCGGCCTGGCCCGCATCGAGCGCGGCCTGCCCCTTCTCCGCGTCGTAGTCGGAGTTGAGCACCAACGGGCCGTTGAAGGCCCTGCGCATCAGCGGCGCGACGGGCAGCCGATCCGCCTTGCCGTTGGTCCCGTTGAAATCCGGTTCGCGCACCTCCAGAAACGCGATTCCAAGCGTGGAGAGCATTTTCGCCGCGACGACGAAGAGCCCCTCCGGATCATCGTCGTTCACGCCCTTGATCTCACCGTTTGGCGAAAGACGTACCGCCGTCCGGTCGGCGCCGATACTTTGGATAACCGCAGCCGTCACCTCCTGAAGAAGCCGAATACGGTTCTCGGCGCTTCCGCCATACCCGTCGCGCCGCAAGTTGGAACTGCTGCGGAGGAATTGATCGAGGAGATAGCCGTTCGCCGCATGGATCTGGACGCCGTCGAAGCCCGCGCGCACTGCGTTGCGGGCCGCGCTTGCGAACTGATCGACCAAGGCGGGAATCTCGGCGACGTCCAGCGCCTTCGCTTCCTCGTAAGGCAGCTTGCCGTCGTAGGTTTGAGCGAGACCCGGGGCCGTCGTTGCGGATGCGGACACCGGGCGACCGCGTCCCGGGAAGCTCGAATGCGTCAGCCTGCCCATGTGCCAGAGCTGAGCAACGATGCGCCCACCGGCGTGATGCACCGCGTCGGTGACGGCACTCCAGCCGTCGATCTGCTCCTCGCTCCAGATTCCCGGCGCGTAGGGCCAGGCCAACCCCTCGAGGCTTATGCCGATCGCTTCGGTGAGGATAAGCCCCGCCGATGCCCGCTGTCCGTAGTACTGCGCCATGATCGGCGTCGGCACGTGGTCGGGCGTGGCGCGGCCTCTCGTCATCGGCGCCATGAAGATCCGGTTGGCGGCTTCGATGGAGCCGAGCCGGATCCGGTCAAACAGACTTGCCATTCGTCATCAACGCTTCAGCAAAGGACACTTCGATTCCGGGATCGGCCTGAAGGCATCTTCACCCTTCACCGTCTTGACGATCTCGAGATAGTCCCACGGTTCCTTGGACTGCTCCGGTTTCTTCACCCGGGCAAGGTACATGTCGCGGATGACGCGTCCATCCTCACGCAGCTTGCCTTGATGCACGAACGCGTCCTCGATCGGCAGTTCGCGCATCTTCGGCATAACCTTGGCCGGATCATCACCGCCCGCCGCACTGATGGCCTTGAGATAATGAAGCACGGCGCCATAGACGCCGGTCTGGATCATCGAAGGCATGACGCCGGTCCGGGCGTAGAACTTCTTCGACCAGGCACGGGTCTTCTCGTCCATGTTCCAGTACGACGCTGTCGTCATGTAGGTGCCCTGCGCCTCGCGCAGGCCGATGGCATGTATGTCGGCATCGAACATCAGTAGCCCGACCAGCTTCTGACCGCCGCGCACGAGGCCGAACTCTGTCGCCTGCTTGATCGCATTCTGCGTGTCCTGGCCGGCATTGGCGAAGGCGACGACGTTTGATTTGGAGTTCTGTGCCTGGAGGGCAAAGGACGAAAAATCGGACGTGTTGGATGGATGACGGACGCTTCCGATCACCTCCCCGCCCGCCTGCTTGATGAAGCGGGTGGCGTCCTGCTCGAGCTGGTGTCCGAACGTGTAGTCCGCCGTGACGAAGAACCAGGACTTGCCGCCTTCCGCGACCATTGCCGAGGCCGTCACCTTTGCCAGCGCGTAAGTATCGTAGGTGAACTGCACGGTGTTGGCGCTGCACAGCTCGTCTGTCAGCGAGCTCGCGCCGGCGCCCGACAGCAACAGGACCTTGTTGCGCTCCCGCGCCATGTTGTGAAGCGCGATCGCGATCGCCGAGTTGGGAACGTCGACAATCGCGTCGACCTTGCCGTTGTCGAACCAGCCGCGCGCGAGCTGGGTGCCCACATCCACCTTCATCTGGTGATCGGCGCTGATCAGCTCGATCGGCTTGCCGAGCACGGTGGATCCGAACTCCTCGATGGCCATCTTGGCCGCTTCCACAGATCCCGGCCCGGTGTTGTCCCGGCCCCAGCTCGACAGATCGGTCATGACGCCGATCCTGACGGCATCGTCGGAGACCTGCGAAAGCGCCGGCGCGCATGCCCCTGACGAGATCGCCAGAGCACAAAGCAACCGTTTCATCATCCCAGCCATGCCCCTCCCCACTTTCCCGCGCTTGCTGCGCGGCTTCTGATATTGTTCAGAATATGAACAGTTCTTGTCAAGAACAAATGAGAAAGCATTTGCACCACAGGACGAACCAAGCGAAGAACAAGTCCAACAGATGGAGCAAAGGAAAAGCGTGTCCGACCAAAAGCTTCGTCCGGCGCCGATGCGGGTCCGAGAGCAGGTCGCGCGGTCGGGAGCAGCGCCCCGACATGCAAATCCCGGGAACGAGTCGTCTGCACCGGTCAGCCTGAAGAAGCTGAACGGCCTTGCCGGCTACCTGATCCGGCAGGCTCAGCTATGGGTCTTCGAGGACTTCAATGCGACACTCGGCCCCCTCGAATTGCGGCCCGTGCACTTTTCGATCCTGACGATCGTTGGGGAAAACCCAGGCTTGTCACAGATGGCGCTATCACATGTTCTGGGCGTGGTGCGATCCGCCCTCGTCCCGATGCTGGATGGCCTGGAATCACGAGGCCTGCTGAAGCGCACCCCCTCGAAGACAGACCGTCGATCCCATGCCCTTTATCTGACCGCCGAAGGAAGGATGCTGCTGGAGCGTGCCGAGGTTCTCGTTCAGGAGCACGAGAAGAGGCTCATGAAGAAAGTCGGCGTCGCCGGCCACAAGCAGTTGCTGCAGATTCTTGCGACGTTTGGCAGGCAGAAATAGCCGCACCATGTCCGATCGGCCGATATCCGGCGGCCAGGACGAGACTTCAACAATTCTCAGCCAAGCGCCTGGCTTGCAAGCGCGTAGGTTACGGGCGTCTGTCCAGAGCGATCATTCGGATCATGAAACTCTCCCCCCAGCGACATCGTCGTGACGGTGTCGAAAAAGACGAGCCCACACCTAGCCAGGAAGGAGCAGAACTCACCGTCGGCCAGATGCGTGTCGATCCTCAGAAACTGCCCGTCATGAGCGGCGACATGCGGCGCGACGACCAGGATCGCATCTTCGTCGCTTGACGCGACGACAGGCCCCACGACGTGCCCTCGCCCAAACGGACGACACAATGCGAACGCTTCGAGACGACCATGCCGATAGAGTCCGAACCCGGCGGATTGTCCGAGGAGCGCCGCAAGCAAATCGGGCCGCGCGGCGCCAAATGCCTGCGCATCCAGTTGAGCGATGGCCCGTAGATCCTTCCGAGCCAGCTTCCGGAGCTCCCCCCCTTCGGAAGGACTCGGCATCTCACCGGATCGCTGCACCTCGGCTTGCCGCTGGAACACCGTTCGTTCGCGATGAAAGCCGAGCGAAAGATAGAGCTTGCGCGCTGCATGCGTTGCATTGAGGCGGAGATTGCGCCCCTTGGAGGCGGACAGAATGCGCTTCATGAGCCACTGGGCTGTGCCAAGCGCCTGAAGACGGGGCGAGGTGATGACCATGCCGACAGTTGCAAAATCCGCCCCATGAGGAAACCACATGGCCGATCCCAGCACCCGTCCGATTTCATCATGAACGGCGATGCCGTGGCCGGTGTCACGCAGAAACTGCCAGTCCTCCGGGCGGTGCGGCCAGCCGACGCCGATCGAGAGGGTGTAAAGTTGATCGAGCTCGACCGTGTCGATGTCGACCGCACGCGCATCGAATGCGTCGATGGTCAGCGAACGGGTCGTGCGGGACTTCATGTCTTCCCCTGATCGGCCTGACATTGGTCGCAGTAACTTCTTCTAAGTTCGCTCCAGAGCCGCGGTAGCGCTCAGCATAAACCGAGCCTCGCCGCAGATTACGTTTCAGAACAGCCATCTGGCGAAACAATCCACCAAATCGCGATTGCATTCGGCACCGGATGGAACACCGCTCCGATAGCATAGCGCAATCGGGTGAACCCGCCATGCCCTGCGTGTCCAAAGCCCCTGCGGACAGCGCCGCTCGCGCGGTCATCGACAACATCAAGCGATATGAAGCGGGCCTCGACCTCGTCGGGCTCTTGGATCGGACTTGTGGTTACTGAGAGGAGCCCAACTTGCTGCTGAAACGGATTGATCCCAACCCGACTTTCGCCCCGAAGGAATCCGGCCCGATCCCGGAGCGGCTCATTGCCGGCGCGCCGCATTTCAAGACCTGGGCGCAGGACGAGGCCAAGGGTGAGCTGGTGCATACCGGCGTGTGGGAAGCGACGCCGGGCGAGACGCGCTCCATCAAGGGTGAGACCTTCGAATTCTGTCACATCCTCGCCGGCAGGATCGAGATCACGCCGGATGGCGGTGAGCCGATCACGTTCAAGGCCGGCGACAGCTTCGTCATGAAGCCCGGCTTTACCGGCGTTTGGAAGACCATCGAGACCGTCCGCAAGATCTACGTCACGGTGTCATGAGCCTGAGCTTCGATCCCGACCGGATTCCGCTGCCGATCGGCCATTTCATCGGCGATCGATTGCTGGAGACTTCCGGTCTGCTTCCGCTGCACCGGCCTTCGGATGGCGCGCTCTACGCCGAGTGTCCTGTTGCCTCGGCGGAGACCGTGGACGAGGCGGTCCAAACCGCCAGGAGGGCGTTGAAGACCAGCAACTGGGGCGGCGTGCGCCCGCGCGAACGAGCCAACGTCCTCAAGCGCTGGGCCGACCTCATCGAGAGCGAAGCCCAGATGCTCGCCAAGGTCGAGGCGATTTCATCGATCCGCCCGGTCGGTCAACTCGTCGCGGGAGACATCGCGATCACCGCGGAGCAGATCCGCTTCTTCGCCGAATTCGCCGACAAGGAGGGCAGCGACCTCGTGCCCACCGACGACGAGCACCTCGGCATGATCATGACCGAGCCATATGGGGTTGTCGGCGCGATCACGCCCTGGAATTTTCCGGTGAACATGGCGGGATGGAAACTCGGGCCGGCCCTCGCCGCGGGCAATGCGGTCGTGCTGAAGCCGTCCGAGATGACGCCGTTCTCGTCCATCCTTCTCGCCCAACTGGCCGTAAAGGCGGGCATGCCTGCGGGGCTCATCAACATCGTGCTCGGCGATGGACCGACCACCGGCGCAGCCATCACCGGACATCCCGACATCGCCAAGGTGAGCTTCACCGGATCGACCCGCGCGGGCGCTGCCATCATGGCCAATATCGCGCAGACGGGCATCAAACCCATGACTCTCGAGCTCGGTGGCAAGAGCCCGCAGCTCGTCTTCGCTGACTCTGATCTCGAGCAAGCCGCCGCCGCGATTGCGGGCAGCATCCTCGCAAATGCCGGCCAGGCCTGCGTCGCCGGATCTCGGCTCATCGCCCACAGTCTTGTGGCCGAACCGCTTGTCGAAGCCATCATCGCCCGCATGCAGGCCTTCCGGGCCGGCCCCACCTGGGACGCCACGACGACTTATTCGCCGATCATCTCCGAGAAACAGCGATCGCGGATCGACGCGATCGTGCAGGCAGCCCGCGCAAAGGGCGCCGAATGCCGCACGGGCGGCGGACCGATGGAAGGCAAGGGCTATTTCTATACGCCGACGCTGCTTGCGAAGGTCGACCGGTCCTCTCCCGCGATCACCGAGGAGATCTTCGGACCGGTGCTGACGCTTCAGACATTCACGACCGAGGAGGAAGCCCTGGCACTCGCCGACCACCCTACCTACGGCCTTGCCGCCGGGCTCTTCACCCGTGACGTCGCGCGCGTCATGCGGATCACGCGCGCCCTCCCGGCAGGCACCGTCTGGGTCAACCGCTACGGCCGCTCGCGCGATCACATCCTGCCGACGGGCGGCTACAAGCATTCCGGCATCGGCAAGGATCTCGGGCGCGAAGCCTATCACGCCAATCGTCGCTCCAAGAGCGTGCTCATCCACGTCGAGAGGCATTCATGAAAGCTTATACGATCGCAATCATTCCCGGCGACGGCATCGGCCGCGACGTCACGGACGCCGCGTGGACGGTGCTCGAAGCCGCCGCCAGGCATTCGGGCTTCGCACTCAGCGGAAAGACGTTTCCGTGGTCCTGTGCGTTCTACAAGGAGACGGGCGCCATGATGCCTGCCGACGGCATCAAGGCGCTCGCGACGTTCGACGCGATTTTGCTTGGCGCGGTCGGCTGGCCGGCGGAGGTGCCCGATGCCGTGTCGCTGCACGGCCTGCTGCTGCCGATCCGGAAAGGGTTCACGCAAAATGCCAATGTCAGGCCACACCGCCTGCTTCCGGGCGTCAACGGTCCGTTGAAGACCACCGAGTTCGACATTCTCTGCATCCGCGAGAACACCGAAGGCGAATATTCGGGCGCCGGCGGGCGTGTGCATCAGGGCACCCCCGCGGAGATCGCCGTCGAGACCTCGGTGTTCACGCGCGCCGGCGTCGAACGGATCCTGCGGTTCGGCTTCGACCAGGCCCGCAAGCGGCGCAAGAAGCTCGCCTCGGTGACCAAGTCCAATGCCCAGAAATACTCGATGGTCTTCTGGGACGAGGTCACCCGACTGGTTGCTGCCGACTATCCGGACGTCGAATGCACGAGCTACCATGTGGATGCGATCGCCGCGCGCATGGTCATGGCGCCGGAGAGTCTCGACGTCGTCGTCGCCTCCAACCTGTTCGGCGACATCCTGACCGATCTCGGCGCAGCCATCCAGGGCGGGCTCGGCTTCGCCGCCTCCGCCAACATCAATCCGGAGCGTAGCGCGCCGTCGATGTTCGAACCCGTTCACGGCTCGGCGCCCGACATCGCCCATCTCGGCACCGCCAATCCGATCGCAGCCATCTGGTCCGGGGCCATGATGCTCGAGCATCTTGGCGAGGCCAAAGCGGCGGCACGCGTCATGTCCGCCCTGGAGGCCACGACGTCCAGCGGCATCGGTACGGTTCCAGGCAAGGAGCGCACCGAGGCCATCACGACAGCCGTACTTTCTCGTCTCTCCTGATCGAAAAGGCGCAACAGATGCAGAACCTCAGCGACAAGCAGCTTTTCCGCCAGCAGGGCTTGATCGGCGGACAATGGCAAGAAGCCCTCTCGGGCGCGACGATCGACGTGATCGACCCGGCGACGCAATCCGTTCTCGGCACCGTGCCGGATATGGGACGGGACGACACACGCGCCGCCATCGCCGCCGCCGCGAAGGCTTACACAGCCTGGCGCGCGAAGACCAATGCCGAGCGCGCCGCGCTTCTGGAAGCCTGGCATGGCCTCATGATCGCGCATCTCGACGATCTCGCGCGCATCCTGACGCTCGAACAGGGCAAGCCGCTGGAGGAGTCCAAGGGCGAGATTCGCTACGGCGCCTCCTTCGTCAAATGGTTCGCGGAGGAAGCGCGGCGGATCGGCGGCACCACGATCCCCTCGCCCACTCCGGACCGGCGCATCGTCGTGCTCAAGGAGCCGGTGGGCGTGTGCGCGATCATCACGCCCTGGAATTTCCCGAATGCGATGATCACCCGCAAGGTGGCTCCGGCGCTCGCGGCGGGATGCACCGTCGTGATCAAGCCATCGGACTTCACGCCTTATTCGGCGCTGGCTCTCGGCGTGCTGGCCGAGCGCGCCGGCATTCCCGCCGGTGTCGTCAACATCGTCACCGGCCTGCCGACAGAGATCGGCGCCGAGATCATGGCCAACGAGACGGTGCGCAAGATCTCGTTCACCGGCTCGACCCGCGTCGGCTCGTTGCTCATGCGCGGTGCCGCCGAGAGCGTCAAGCGCGTGAGCCTCGAGCTCGGCGGAAATGCGCCCTTCATCGTCTTCGACGACGCCGATCTCGACCTCGCGGTCGACGGTGCAATCATGTCGAAGTTCCGTAACGGCGGCCAGACCTGCGTCTGCGCCAACAGGATCCTCGTGCAGTCGGGCGTTTATGACGCCTTCGCGGCCAAACTCGTCGCCCGCGTCAACTCCATGAAGGTAGGATCGGGCCTCGAGCCGGGCGTGGCGATCGGGCCGATGATCAACGAAGCGGCGATCAGTAAGATCAACCGCCATGTCGCCGATGCGCTGTCCAAGGGCGCCCGTATTGCCGCGCAACCGGCGAGCCTGCCCAAGGGTCCGCAATTCACTGCGCCGATCGTCCTGACCGGGGCCACCACCGACATGGTGCTGGCGCATGAGGAGACATTTGGTCCCGTTGCGCCTCTCTTCCGCTTCGAGACCGACGAGGAGGCGATCACCATCGCCAATGCGACGCCCTTCGGCCTCGCCGCCTATTTCTATACGCGAGACCTGAAGCGGTCCTGGCGCGTTGCGGAGGCGCTCGAAGCCGGAATGGTCGGCCTCAACACGGGCATGGTGTCGACCGAGGTGGCGCCGTTCGGGGGTGTGAAGCAATCCGGCCTGGGGCGCGAAGGCGCGCAGATCGGAATCGAGGAATACCTCGAGATGAAGGCCTTCCACATCGGCGGATTGGGCTAGGCCGCAATGGAGAGGGCGCGGGTGCGCGCCCTCTCGCGCATCTGATTGACGGCCCGCGACGGGGCCCAGTGCCCGACGCTACTGAACGCGATCCAGCATCTTGTAGTACATCCCCACCAGCGGCAGGAACCACGGCTTGCCGAAATGACCGGGTACCGCAGGCCAGTCGAGACCTTTCATGGGATTTCGGTCTTCGCGTCCGAGCATCGCATCGGCGATGATCATGCCGAGATGGGTCGACAGTTGCGCGCCGTGACCGGCATAGCCCATCGCATACCACAGCCCGTCCTGATAGCCGGCGCGCGGGAAGCGGTCGCTGGTCATGTCGACCAGCCCGCCCCAGCAATAGTCGATCTCGATGCCGGCGAGCTGCGGGAAGAGTCGCGTGAGACCGTCGACGAGAATGGCGCCGCTCTTGCCGTCGGAACGCTGGTCCGACGTCGCCGAGAAGCGAGCCCGTCCGCCGAAGATCAGACGGTTGTCAGGCGCGAGGCGGAAATAGTTGCCGACATTCATCGAGGTGACGCAGGTGCGATTGCCGGGCATGGTGGCCGCGATTTCAGCAGCGTCCAGTGGACGGGTCGCTATGATGAAGCTGCCGACGGCGACGAGGCGCCGCCGGAAGTAGCCGAAATTGGGCGTGGTATAGGCGCCCGTCGCCAGCAGCACCTGATCGGCGGTGACGCTGCCGCGCGGCGTGCTCAGGCGATGGCGCGATCCTTCGCGCGCCTGCGCGGTGACCGGTGCCTGCTCGAAGACGATCGCGCCGCGGCGCTTGGCGGCCTCGGCCAGCCCGACGCCATAGCGGCCCATATGCATCATCGCGCTCTTCTTCGAGAGCATCGCGCCAAAGAAGGGTGAGCCGATTTCGGCGCCGAGATCCCGGGCGGACAGCAATGCGGTGTCCGGGTCAACCTCGCGATGGACCGCTTCGAAATTGCGCGCGATGGCGTCGAGATGCTTCGGCTTGGAGGCGAGCTTCAGCTTGCCGGCACGGCGAAAATCGCATGCGATGCCCTCCTCCGCGATCAGCGCCTCGAGCGTGTCGATCGAGGAATCGAGCGCGTGGTAGAGGGCGACGGCTCGCTCCTTGCCCAATTCCGCCTTGGCGGCGAGATAGCTGTGGGCAAGACCATTGTTGAGATGCCCGCCATTCCGACCCGATGCGCCGCCGATCACCCGGTCCGCCTCGAGCACGACGACCTTCGTTCCCGCCTTGGCGAGCTGGCGCGCAGCTCCGAGACCGGTGAAGCCACCGCCGATCACCGCAACATCATAATGTCCTTCGACGGGACCTTCGGCGCCGCCGGAAAAGCGCGGTGCGGTATCGTGCCAGTAGGAGACGTATTTCACCGCAGATCCCGCCGGCTCAAAGTCCGAACACACCGGGCAGGCCGCCGATGTCCTTGATCTCGACATAGCCATAATAGGGATTGGCGGGCTCGTGCCCCCGATTGACCCATACCTTGTTCTTGATGCCGAGGTCGTGCGCGGTCATCAGGTCGTAGCGGAAGGACGAGGAGCAGTGCACGACGTCCTCAGGCCCGCAACCCAGCGTATCGAACATGAATTCGAAGCCCTTCATGCGGGGCTTGTAGGATCGGGCCTGTTCGGCCGTGAGCGCAGCGTGAAAAGGCGCCCCGAGCTTGGCAACGTTGGACGGCAGCTGCGCATTCATGGCGTTGGAGAGGATGACGAGCGGGATCTCCCTGGCGACCTTGGCAAGGCCGGCTGGCACGTCGGAATGCGGCCCCCAGCTCGGCACGCGGTCATAGACCATCTGCCCATGCTCGGACTTGAAGGCGACGCCGTTGCGCTTGCACGCACGCTCCAGCGCATTGTGGATCACGTCGGCATAGGGCTTCCAGTCGCCGAGAATCTCGTCGAGCCGATACGCCGCGAAATCCCGCACGAGCGCAGCCATTTGCGGTTCAGGAAGATGCGCGCGATAGATATCCTGCGCCGCTTCCGCCATCTGGAAATTCGTCAGCGTGCCGTAGCAGTCGAAGGTCACGTATTTCGGGCGAAACTGGCTCATCATCCTATCCCGGTGCGCTCGCGCAATGTCAGGGCTGCAACAATAGAACGTCAACGCGGCATAAGATGCGGCTTTTTCGCCGGCTGCGGTGGAAGATATCGTTCGCGCCGGGCGCTTCAGACGATCTGCACGTCACCAAGATAAGAAACTGGTGCCGGACAGGAACACGAGTCAATGACCCAGAGCACCATATCGCTCACGGCCTTTCGCACCGACCATCTCGAAGGCGCGTTACGTCTTTCGCGCCAGGCCGGATGGCCGCACCGCCTCGAGGACTGGCAATTGGCGCTCGATCTCAGCGCGGGGTTCGTTGCCCTGGATGCTTCAACCGTCGTCGGAACGATCCTGATGACGCCCTACAAGCGGGATGTCGCGACCGTCAACATGGTCATCGTCGATGAAGCCGTCCGAGGCCGCGGATTGGGACGCAAGCTCATGGATGCAATCATCGAGCAGGCGGGATTGCGTGCGCTGAGGCTGGTTGCGACCGGTGAGGGCCTGCCACTCTATCAAAAGCTCGGCTTTTGCCGGACCGGAACGATCATCCAGCACCAGGGAATGGTCTTGCCTGTTGCCGCGCCCGTCAATGTCCGGCCGGCCGAGTCGCACGACATCTTCGGCATCCTTGAGCTCGACCGAAGTGCATTCGGCGCAGACCGCAGATGTCTGCTGCGGACGCTCGCAGAGGTCGGCCAACTGGCCGTACTCGATCGTGGCCACGGGATCGCTGGATTTGCGGCGTCGCGCAGCTTCGGCAGAGGTGAAGTGATCGGACCCGTGGTTGCAGGCAATGCCGATGACGGAAAAGCTCTGCTCAGCTTTTTCTTGGCCCGAAGCGAAGGGCGTTTCGTTCGCGTCGATACTGCCGAAACCGCGCAATTGAGCGCCTGGCTCGCAGAGCACGGGCTGGTGCAGGTGGGCGACGGCATCGCCATGCAGCGCCCCGTCGCGGTGCCGTCCAACCCCTCCCCATTCACGACATTCGCCCTCGCCAGCCAGGCTTTTGGATAGACGGAGACTTTGATGCTGAGCAATTCGCTCGTCGAGCTCGACCGGGCTCACCTCATCCACCCGGTCGCATCCTACCGGGGCCACGAAGCGAGCGGCGTCAAGGTGCTGAAATCTGCCAGGGGAGCGACCGTGACGGACGCTTCCGGACATCAGCTGATCGACGGCTTCGCCGGCCTCTGGTGCGTCAATGCCGGCTACGGGCACGAGAGCATCGTTGCAGCCGCTGCCAGGCAGATGCAGGAGCTTCCCTACGCGACGGGCTATTTCAGCCTCGGCTCGGAGCCCGCGATCCGCCTCGCAGCCGAATTGGCGCAGCGCGCGCCCGGCGATCTCAACCATGTCTATTTCACGCTCGGCGGCTCGGATGCCGTCGACAGCACTGTTCGCTTCGTCCGCTATTATTGGCACGCGCGGCGCGAGCCACAGCGCGAGCATTTCATCTCGGTCGAACAGGGCTATCACGGGTCTTCGACCGTTGGTGCCGGGCTGACGGCCCTGCCCGCCTTCCACGCCGGATTCGGCGTGCCGCTCAGCTGGCAGCACCGGATCCCCTCGCACTATGTCTATCGCAATCCGGCCGGCGAGGACGATGATGCCATCATCGCGGCCTCGCTCGCCGCGCTCGACGCGAAGATCGAGGAGATCGGCGGCGCAGAACGCGTCGCCGCGTTCTATGCCGAACCGATCCAGGGCTCGGGCGGCGTGCTGGTACCACCGAAGGGCTGGATGAAGGCCATGCGCGCGCGGTGCAAGGCGCATGGCATCCTGTTCGTCGCGGACGAGGTCATCACCGGGTTCGGCAGAACCGGGCCGCTGTTCGCATGCAGCGAGGACGACATCGTCCCCGACCTCATGACGGTCGCAAAGGGATTGACCTCGGGATACGTCCCAATGGGCGCGGTCCTCATGTCGGATCACGTCTACGACACGATCGCCGATGCGGCGGGCGCGAGCGCCGTCGGCCACGGCTACACTTATTCCGCGCATCCGGTCAGCGCCGCGGTCGCCCTGGAAGTGTTGCGCCTCTACGAAAGCGGCCTGCTCGAGAACGGCACGAAGGCGGGTGCGCGCCTGATGGCCGGTCTTCAATCGCTCAGGGATCATCCCCTCGTTGGAGACGTGCGCGGCCGCGGCATGCTGGCCGCCGTCGAACTCGTCACCGACAAGCAACGCAAGACGCCGCTTCCCGCCGCGGCCGAGCCGGCAAAACGCATCTTCGACCGCGCCTGGAAGAACGGCCTCGTCATCCGGGCCTTCCCAACAGGCGTGCTGGGTTACGCCCCTCCACTCTGCTGCTCCGAGTCGGAGATCGACGCCATCATCGAGCGCACGACGAGGACGCTCGACGATACGCTGGCTGATGCCGAAGTTCGCGCCGCACTGCGATAATAATAGGCATGCACAACAAGCCGGCTGGAAGCAGGTCCGAAACACTGGAAACAGAGACATCTTCGCAATTTTGTGCCGCGGCCCGCGGTTTTTTCGGCCAAAGCCGCGGGACTATCCTGCCAGACTTCGATCGCGGGAAAGAATGCAGTCCTGAGTGGAAACGCGGCAACGTCGTTACGACAGACCGCCAGCATCCACCACAATGGCGCGGCAGAACAATCTGCCGCTCACCGCAACACGAGTCGTAGCCTTAGCCAGCGAGGGGATTGACATGAGCGACACGACGAACTGGTCCTGTTCAGACGATGCCATGATCGAGAACGCCATTCGGCGCGGGGCTTCGCGCCGCGATCTACTGAAGCTGATGCTCGCCAATGGCGTGGCCATGGCCGCAGCCGGCACGATCTTCGGCCGCGCGTCGGACGCGGTGGCGGCGACGCCTGTGAAGGGCGGTGCCCTGAAAGCCGCGGCCTGGTCCTCGTCGACTGCCGACACGCTGGATCCCGCCAAGGCCTCGCTCTCGACCGACTATGTTCGCTGCTGCTCCTTCTACAATCGCCTGACATTTCTCGACCAGACCGGCGTGCCCCAGATGGAGCTCGCCGAGTCAATCGAGAGCGGCGATGCCAAGACCTGGACGATCAAGCTCAAGAAAGGCGTCACCTTCCACAACGGCAAGGAGCTGAGCGCCGACGACGTCATCTTCTCGCTGAAGCGCCATCTGGACAAGGCAACCGGATCGAAGGTCGCTGCGATCGCGTCCCAGATGACCGACTTCAAGGCCGTGGACAAGAGCACCGTCGAGATCACGCTGGCGAGCCCCAATGCAGACCTGCCGACGATCCTGTCCATGCATCACTTCATGATCGTGGCCGACGGCGCCACCGACTTCTCCTCCGGCAACGGCACCGGCGCCTTCACGTGCAAGCAGTTCACCCCCGGCGAGCGCTCGATCGGCGTGCGGAATCCGAACTACTTCAAGGGAGGGCCGAACGTCGATTCATTCGAGTTCTTCGCCATCCCGGATGAAAACGCGAGGATCAATGCCCTGCTGTCCGGGGACATTCATCTCGCCGCCTCGATCAACCCACGATCGGTGCGCCTCCTCGACGGCAAGGATGGCCTTGCGCTGTCCACGACCACGTCGGGCACCTATACCGACCTGAACATCCGCATGGACATGGCGCCCGGCAACAACCGCGATTTCGTCGAGGGCATGAAATACGTGGTCAACCGCGAGCAGATCGTCAAATCGGCCCTGCGCGGCTTCGGTGTCGTCGGCAACGACCAACCCGTCTCGCCCGCCAACGTCTACCACAATGCGGCGCTCAAGCCGAAATCGTTCGACCCGGACAAAGCGAAATTCCATTTCCAGAAGGCCGGCGTCCTCGGCCAGACCATCGAGGTCATCACGTCAGAGGCACCCGGCTCGGCGATCGACATGGCCATGATCATCCAGGCCAGCGCGGCCCAGATCGGCATGAAGCTCGATATGAAGCGCGTGCCCTCCGACGGCTACTGGAGCAACTACTGGCTGAAGGCGCCGATCCATTTCGGCAACATCAACCCGCGTCCGACGCCCGACATCCTGTTCTCCCTGCTCTACAAGTCGGATGCGCCGTGGAACGAGAGCCGCTTCGTCTCGGAAAAATTCGACAAGATGTTGCTCGAATCCCGTGGCTCGCTCGATCAGGCCAAGCGCCGCGAAATGTACAACGAGATGCAGGTCCTGGTGTCGGAGCAAGCCGGCACCATCATTCCGGCCTACATCTCCAACGTGGACGCCATCACCGCCAAGCTGAAGGGGCTGCAGCCCAACCCGCTCGGCGGCATGATGGGCTACGCCTTCGCCGAATACGTCTGGCTGACCGCCTGACCGGCACAAGGCGAGGTCGCAGCTCGGGCTCCTTGGATTTGGAACCCGAGCTGACCAAAATGCGCGGCGTGGCGTGGGAGGACGAATGTGAGAGGACAAATTTCGTCGCTCGTGGCGAGGCGGCTTGTCATCGCCTTGATCACACTCGTGATCGTTTCCTTCGCCGTCTTCTTTGCCACCACGCTCCTGCCGGGCGATACGGCAACTATTTTGCTCGGGCAATCCGCGACACCTGAAGCCGTCGAGGGCCTGCGCAAGGCAATGCATCTCGACGATCCCGCGATCATCCGCTTCCTGAGATGGATCGCCGGCCTGTTCCAGGGCGATTTCGGCAAGTCCTACGCGAACAACGTCCCGGTCGCCACGCTGATCAGCGGACGGTTCGTCAACACGATGAAGCTTGCAGGATTGACCGCTGCGATCGCCGTGCCGCTCGCGCTGACCCTCGGCATCACCGCTGCGATGTGGCGCGGCACGCTGTACGACCGCATCGTGACCGTCGGGACCATCGGCATCATCTCGGTGCCGGAGTTCATGATCGCAACGCTGGCGGTGCTGCTCTTCGCGGTTTACCTCAAATGGCTGCCGGCCCTGTCCCTCACCAACGAGGTCAAGTCGCTCCATGATCTGGTACGGATCTACGCGATGCCCGTCATGACGCTCACATTCGGCGTTTCGGCGCAAATGATCCGCATGACCCGCGCCGCCGTCGTCGAAACGTTGAATACGCCCTATGTCGAGATGGCACTGCTCAAGGGCGCCTCGCGCCCCCGGCTCGTGCTGCGACACGCACTGCCGAATGCGCTCGGTCCGATCATCAATGCGGTCGCGCTCTCGCTGTCGTACCTGCTCGGCGGCGTCATCATCGTGGAGACCATCTTCAATTATCCCGGCGTCGCAAAGCTGATGGTCGATGCCGTTTCGACCCGTGACCTGCCGCTGATCCAGACCTGCGCGATGATCTTCTGCCTCGGCTATTTGGCGCTGATCACGGCCGCCGACATCATCGCCGTCCTGTCCAATCCGAGGCTCCGATGACGAATCCGACCTCGTCAGGCCGGCTCAGCATGCGATTGGGCTATCGCTTCAATCTCGTGGGCATGTCGGCCCTTGGCATCATCCTCCTCTGGGCCGGCATCGCCCTGTTCGCTCCACAGATCATTCCGCATTCCGTGGGCGAGATCGTCGATACCGACTATTTTGGCCCGATGAGCCGGGAGCTCTGGTTCGGCTCCGACTATCTCGGCCGCGATATCTTCTCGCGCATCCTGATGGGCGCGCGTTACACGCTCGGCATCTCGCTTGCAGCCGTCTCCATTGCCTGCTTCAGCGGCGTCGCGCTCGGCATGACTGCGGCAGTCGCCGGAGGGTGGTTCGACAGCATGCTGAGCCGGTTTCTCGATGCGCTCAACTCTATACCCAGCAAGCTGTTCGGCCTCGTCGTGGTCGCCGCGGTCGGCTCGTCGATCCCGGCACTCATTGCGACGCTCTCGGTGATCTACACGCCCGGCGCCTATCGCTTCGCGCGCGCTCTCGCCGTCAACGTCAATACGATGGACTTCATGGTGGTCGCCCGTATCAGGGGCGAACGCCTGCCCTATCTCATCGCCTCAGAGATTCTACCAAACATTCTCGGCCCCGTGCTCGCCGATCTCGGCCTGCGCTTCGTCTTCATCGTGCTGCTGCTCTCCGGCCTGTCCTTTCTCGGGCTCGGCGTGCAACCGCCCTACGCGGACTGGGGCGCACTGGTTCGCGAGAACATCGGCGGGCTGCCCTTTGGCGCGCCGGCGGTGATCTTCCCCTCGCTCGCGATCGCAAGTCTCACCATCAGCGTCAACCTTCTGATCGATAACCTGCCGAGCAGGATCCGCGACCGGAGCGCCGAATGACGGGAAACCTCGTCGAAATCCGCAATCTCAGGGTTGAGGCAACGACCGACGCCGGCCGGCGGGTCGAGATCATCAAAGGCGTCAGCCTCGACATTGCCGAAGGCGAGATCGTCGCCCTCATCGGCGAGAGCGGCTCGGGCAAAACCACGATCGCCATGACGCTGATGGGCTACGCCCGGCAGGGCTGCGCGATCACCGGCGGCGAGGTACGGGTGGGCGGCGTCGACATGGTGAAGCTTTCGGAAGCGGAACGCGCCGGCATCCGCGGGACGAGCGTCGCCTATGTGCCGCAGAGCGCTGCCGCCGCCTTCAACCCTGCGCTCACCATCATGGATCAGGTCATCGAGGTGGCGCGCATCCACAGGCTCATGTCGGCCGCCGAAGCGCAGGCGAAAGCCCTCTTGCTGTTCAAGGCCCTGTCGCTGCCGGAGCCCGAAACGATCGGCAACCGCTACCCGCACCAGGTCTCGGGCGGTCAGTTGCAGCGTCTCGCCGCCGCGATGGCCCTGATCGGCCAGCCGAAGGTGGTCATCTTCGACGAGCCCACCACGGCGCTCGATGTCACGACGCAGGTGGAGGTGCTGCGGGCGTTCAAGTCCGTCACGGCGCAGCACAACATCGCCGGCGTCTACGTCTCGCACGATCTGGCCGTGGTCGCCCAGATCGCCGACAGGATCGTCGTGCTCAAGGACGGTACGGTCCAGGAAGTGGGGACGACCAACGATATCCTCGAGGAGGCCCGGCATCCCTACACCAGGGAGTTGCTGGCCGCGTTCAGGCCGAAGACCCAGCAGCGGCAGCCTGACGGCGAGGGCGTGACGAAGCGCCCGTTGCTCGAGGTCGACAGTCTCACGGTCGGCTACGGGCCTCGCTCGCGCGATGGACAGCCGCTGATCAATGCCGTGCAGGCGGTCAGCCTCAAGCTGGATCAGGGGCGGAATCTCGGCATCATCGGCGAGTCCGGCTGCGGCAAGTCAACGCTTGCCCGGGCGATTGCCGGTATCCTGCCGGCTCATGCGGGCGACATCGTCTTCAACGGGCGCGAATTGGGAAAGGCCGGCCGCAACCGCACCCGCAACGAGCTCCGCCAGATCCAGATCGTGTTCCAGCACGCGGACACCGCACTCAACCCGGCAAAGTCGGTGGAAGACATTCTGAGGCGTCCCCTCGCCTTCTATCATGGCATGAGGGGCAAGGCGCGCGATGCGCGCGTCAGCGAGCTGCTCGATCTGGTCCGCCTTCCCAAATCTGTACGGCATCGATTGCCGGGAGAACTTTCAGGCGGGCAAAAGCAGCGCGTGAATTTTGCCCGGGCGCTCGCGGCCGAGCCGATGCTCATCCTGTGCGACGAGATCACGTCGGCCCTCGATACGGTCGTGGCGGCCGCGGTGGTCGAGCTGCTGAAGGAGCTGCAACGCGAGCTCGGCATCTCCTACATCTTCATCAGCCATGACCTGTCGGTGGTCGAGGCGATCTGCGACGAAATCATCGTGATGTATCGCGGTCGGAAGGTCGAACAGATCGCGTCGACCCGCCTGGCAGCACCGGAGCACCCTTATACGCGGCTGCTGTTCTCTTCGGTGCCCAAGCTCGATACCGGCTGGCTCGACAATCTGGAACAGGACGCCGAACAGGTGCGGGCCTATTGCCATCCGTAGGCGCAGCCGGCAATCAAGCCGGAAACAGGCTGGTCAGCGGCATCTGCGAGCGGACGATGGGCGACTTGAGGACGACGAAGCTGAAATACTTGTCGATGCCGATATCCATGTCCGTCAACCGCTCCATGATGGTCTGGTACTCACCGATGCTGGCGGTGACGAATTTCAGCATGTAGTCGTACCCTCCCGAGACCAGATGGCATTCGATCAGCTGGTCGACCTTGTCGACGGCCGACAGGAAACGAGCGAAGTCGATCTGCCGATGGTTCTTCAACGTCACTTCGGTGAACACCGTCAGCGTCTGTCCCAGCTTGCGCACATTGATCTGGGCGGAATACCCCTCGATGTAGCCCTCGGCCTGCAGTCTCTTCACGCGCATGAGACACGGGCTGGGCGACAGGTTCACCAGCTCGGCAAGCTCGACATTGGTGATGCGACCGTTCTTCTGGAGTTCGTGGAGGATCTTGATGTCGATCCGGTCCAGCTTCATTGGTGACTCTCCATTGAGCACGCGCCGGGAGGCGCAGCAGAAAATTGGGCACAACGGGCCAGAAGCTCACTTATCCTGCTTCCATTGTCCACCACAGACATCATACCGCTCTGCTAGAACACAGTTTTGCAGCCGCCCGAGGATGCAGCATAAAGTGCTGAGCTTCCATCGAATCCGGCGCCGCGCGGGGCGATCCGCGGCTTACGATGCGCCCAGCGAAATCTAGGAAGCCAGGATGCCCGCACCACTCAGCCACATCGAGACCTCGCCGGAGCTCCCCCGCAGCGCCGACGTGGTGGTCATCGGAGGCGGCATCATCGGGGTGTTCGCGGCTTACTATCTCACCCTGCGAGGGCTCGGCGTCGCACTCGTGGAGAAGGGGCGGATCGGAGCCGAGCAGTCCAGCCGCAACTGGGGCTGGTGCCGGCAACAGAATCGCGATGCCCGCGAGTTGCCGATGGCCACGAAGAGCCTGGACCTGTGGGAAAAGTTCGGCACTGAAAGCGGCGAGAGCACCGGCTTCTCCCGCTGCGGCCTTCTGTATCTCAGCAACGACGAGGTCGAGCTCGAGGGCTGGGCGCGCTGGCGCGACTTCGCTCGGACGGTCGGCGTTACCACGCACATGCTCGATGCAGCCGCAGCAACGCAGCGCGGCGCGGCGACGGGACGCGCCTGGAAGGGTGGCGTCTTCTCGCCGACCGACGGCATCGCCGATCCCGCCAGGGCTGCGCCCGCGGTGGCGCGGGCGATGCTCAGGCGCGGGGGCACCGTGCATCAGATGTGCGCGGCACGCGGACTGGAGACCGAGGGCGGCCGCGTGAGCGCGGTCGTGACGGAGCGCGGCACGATTCGCACGCGTGTGGCTATATTGGCGGGCGGCGCGTGGTCCTCGTCCTTCTGCCATCAGGCCGGCATCCGACTTCCGCTCGCCTCGATCCGCGCGTCCATCCTGTCGGTGTCGCAAGGCGCGAAAGGCCTGCCGGACGCGCTCCACACCTCCGCCGTTTCGGTGACGAGGCGTGGCGATGGCGGATACACGCTCGCCATCAGTGGCCGCGGCCGCGTCGATCCGACTGCGCAGCAGCTGCGCTTCTCCCCGCAATTCCTGCCGATGTTTCGGCGGCGCTGGCGCAGCCTGCTTCCGGGCGGCCTCGAAGGCATCAAGTCCGGACATGAAACGCTCCAGCGTTGGCGCGTGAGCGAGCCGACACCGATGGAGCGCATGCGCATTCTGGATCCCACGCCCGATCAGAACACCATCAAGCTCACGCATCGGCGCGCGCTCGAGCTGTTGCCCGCCCTGAAGGACACCAAAATCACCGCCGCGTGGGGCGGCTACATCGACTCGACACCAGATGGCGTGCCGGCCATCGGAGAGACGTCCGGCCTGCCTGGGCTGATATTGGCCGCAGGCTTCAGCGGCCACGGCTTCGGTATCGGTCCCGGAGCCGGGCATCTCATTGCGGATCTCGTGACCGGCGCCGCGCCGATCGTCGATCCCCAGCCCTATCGGCCGGATCGCTTTGCCGGACTTGCGGTCGGAAAAGTCTCTGACTTCTAGGGATCGCAACCGAGCGGCGCGTTGCTGCGGGGACATGCAACGCAGGCTCAGCCGATACTGATCTTGCGCGCCGTCGCATTGACCATGTCGCCCCAGACCTTCTCGTTCTGCTCGACGTAGCGGGAAGCCGGCATGGAGATGCAGAGGCCGCCGACCGGCCGGCCCTGCGAATCGAGAATGGCGGCGCCGATGGCGCAGACGGCCGGACGATAGCAGCGAAGATTCAGCGAATAGCCGCGCTTGCGCACACGTTCGAGCTCCGCGTGCAATGCCTCGGGGTCCGTGATCGTGTTCTCGGTATAGCGCTTCAGACCGCGCTGGATGATGGCTTCGATTTCCTCCGGCAAGAGGTGCGCCATCACAGCCGTGCCGATGGCGGTCGCATGAATGGGCGATCGATCGCCAATCGGACTGAAGGTCCTCACACTCTGGGTACAATCCGCGCGATCGATCAGAAGCATCACATCGAGCCCATCCAGGATCGACAGATGCACGGTCTCGTTCACCTGGTCGCGCAATTCCTGCATCGGCTTGCGGGCCACGGCGTACAGCTGTCCCGCCTGGAGCTCGGGCACCTGAAGGTGGAGCACGCGATGGCCGATCTGCCAGCGGGTCGCCTCCCCTCCGACCGGGCGCAGCCAGCCGGTCGTCGCGAATGTCTGCAAGATGCGCTGCGTGGTCGACTTGGGCAGGTCGAGGCGGCGCGCAAGTTCGCTCACGCCGACCGGCTGCATCTCCGCAACGGCTTCCAGAACTTCCAGGCTCTTCAACAGACTCTTCATCACCCTGACCGCGATTTCTGCGGAGCAGTCCGGCCCCGTTCGGCATCCCGCAGGAATGGCCCCGAGCGCGGCCCATAGCACAGAGCCGGCTTTTCTCCACAGCGCTTGCCATCCCTCCAGGTCCTTGCTAGCTTCGTAAATGGAACGACGTTCCACATTGTGGGACACTTGCTTGGCCGGGGCAAGACATGCGTGCGGGGCTCGTCCTCGACGGTCCGCGCAAGCGGACGGGTCCAACAACAGGAGTACTGGCCTTGCCCCGAGATGGAGCGACTGCACCCGGCCCAATCACTCGCCGCCTTCAACTGAAGGCGATCTCCGGCGCCGTGGCCGGAAATCTCATCGACTTCCTGGATTTCGCGATTTTCGGCCTGCTGGCGAAGGTGATCTCCACGACATTCTTCCCGCCCGGCGATCCGACCGTGGCCTTGCTGCAGACAATGATGATCTACGCGTCGAGCTTCCTGATCCGGCCGCTCGGCGGGATCGTCATGGGACGTGTTGGTGATCGGTTCGGGCGCCGTTCGGCCCTCTTCATCTCGGTAAGCGGCATGTGCGTCGTGACCGCTCTCACGGCATTCTTGCCGAGCTACGCCGTGGCGGGCAGCTTTGCGACCGCGGGTCTCGTGTTCTGCCGTTTAGCGCAGGGCTTCTTCGCCGGCGGCGAGTACACGGCGGCGACCGCCTATATCGTCGAACAGGGAAGCAGCCAGCACCGGGCGCTGCGCGCCTCTTTCTCTCCCGCGGCCGCCTATTCCGGCACCGCAATCGCGGTCGGCATCTTCACACTCGTCTCGGCCGTCATCGGCGCAGAGAGCATGGCCAGTTGGGGTTGGCGCCTGATGTTCGGGCTCGGCGTCCCGCTTGGGCTGCTGGGTCTCTGGATTCGCTACCACATCGATGAATCGCCGGAATTTCTAGCGATCGAGGAAGAACGCCGTCGCCTCCGGAGAGAAGCGCCACCGCTTTCGGCCGTGGTCCGCAGCCAGTGGCGGCGCATGCTGTTCTTCATCAGCATCCTCATGAGCCACACACTGTCGAACTATCTCGTGCTCGGCTTCCTTGCGACCTATCTCACCAATTTCGTGAAGATCGGCGAGACGCACGCATCCCTGGCGATCTTCATTGCGCAGCTGGTGCTGATGGCGAGCACCATCTTCTATGGCTGGGTCAACGACACCGTAGGACGGCGGCCAACCCTGCTGGCCGGCTGCGTGCTCGTGATCCCCGCGATGTTCCTCTCCTTCTATGTCGCAGGCTTCGCTACGCCGGCGAGCGCGATTGCCGCCGCCGTTATTCCGGTGCTGGTCTATCCGCTGATCACCAGCGGTATGACGATCGGGCTCGTCGACATGTTCCCGCGCGAGATGCGCGTGACCGCGAGCGGCATCGCCTACAACACCGGCACGGCACTGTTCGGCGGGACTGCGCCTCTGGTCGCATCATTTCTCATCGAGCGGACCGGAACGCCCTACGCCGTTCCCTGCTATGTCGCCGTGATCGCGACCGCCTCCTTCATCAGCGTCTTCCTCTACTACGACCAGAGACGTTCCGCGCCCTATGCCGTCCCGGTGGCGGCCGTTGCAGAGCCCGTGTCTTAGGCTGCGGAAAGATGCAACGATGACAGCTCGGTCCTCCATCTTCGCTTCGGACTTTTCCGAGACTCCCTATTGGTGGGACGACTGGCGTCCGAACGACGCCGGCGACGGCGGCGTGCCGCGCGAGGCCGATGTCGCAATCATCGGTGCCGGCTATGCAGGCATCTCCTGCGCCCTCGAACTCGCCGCTCACGGCACCGAGGTCGTCGTGCTCGAGGCCGAGCTACCCGGCATCGGCGCCAGCACGCTGAGCGGCGGCCAGGTCACCGGCGGCGTGAATGTCGGCAAGAGCATGTCCAAACGCGTCAGTGCGGCGGCCGCGGCCGCCGGCAAGGCCACCGTGGAGGACAGGCTACGCGAGGCCGCAGCCGGCTATCGCTTCCTCGAGACATTGATCGCACGACACGGCATCGACTGCGACTACCGCCGTGCGGGCCGCATCGCCGCCGCATGGACGGCCGCGCAGGTCCGCACCTGGGAAGGACGGATCGCCAGGCTCAACGCGCATACCGACAGCGACGTGCGAATGCTGGAGCGCAGTGAACTGCGCAGCGAGCTCGCGAGCGACGTCTATGTCGGCGGCGCATTGATCAACGGCGCGGGACATCTGCATCCCGCAAAGTTCTTTGGCGGGCTGCTCGCAGCCTCCCTCGCTGCCGGCGCGAAGCTAGCCTGCCATGCGCCCGTCACGTCGATCGAGCGCGCCGGCGCCGGCTACCGGATCGTGACCGGCCGCGGCGAGATTCGCGCAAGACGCGTCGTCATCGCGACCAACGGGTACACGGGCGCGGCCACGCCCTGGCTCAAGCGGCGTCTCGTCCCGGTCACCTCGCATCAGATCGCGACCGAGATCCTGCCCGCAGAGCTGCACACGTCGCTCATCCCCAGGGATCGCGGCGTGGCCGAAGCGAACCGGGTGACGGCCTACTACCGCTATTCGCCCGACGGACAGCGCTTCCTGTTCGGCGGTCGCGCGCGCTTCTATCCGCTCGACCGCAAGGCGAGCGCAAGGATCCTGTTCGCACAGATGACGGAACGCTTCCCGCAACTGCGCGATGTGAAGGTGAGCCATAGCTGGGGCGGCAAGGTCGCGGTGACGCTGGATGCCCTGCCTCATCTCGGGCGCGATCCGCAAGGCTGCTACTACGCCGCCGGCTGCAACGGCAGCGGCGTCACCACGATGACCTGGCTCGGCCATCGGCTCGCGCGCCATCTGCTGGGCGAACACGACCTGGCGCTCGACGCCTTCGGCACGCCGCTGCCATCCCATCCGCTCTACCACGGCCAGACGTGGTTCATGCCGATTCTCGGCAGTTATTTCCAGCTGCGCGATCACATGGAGAAGCGCCGCTGAAGCCTTGCCCGACCGCGGGCATGGTTCGACACGACTTTAAAGGAGAGACCTGAACTATGGGTTTGAGAATAGGCGTCGATATCGGCGGCTCTTTCACCGATTTCGCGGTGCTCGATGAGCGCAATGGCACCGTACGCAGCCTCAAGGTGTTCTCGCGCCCGGACGCGCCGGGCCGCGAGGTCGCCGACGGCATGCGCATGCTCGGCGAGCGCTACGGGATTGATCCCGCCGAGGTCGTGCATTTCACTCATGGCACCACGGTCGGCGTCAACGCGGTCGTGCAGCGCAAGGGCATCCGCCTCGGGCTGATCACCAACCGCTACTTTGAGGACGTCCTGGTGCTGGCGCGTCTCAAGACGCCCGATATGTACCATCTGATGTCGGCGCGGCCGGAGCCGCTCGTGCCGCGCTATCGCACCTTCGGCATCGACGGACGGCTGGACGCCGAGGGCAAGGAGCTCGAGCCCATCGATGCGGCAAGCGTGCGCGAAGCGGTGGCCGGGCTGAAGCGGACCGGCTGCGAGGGCGTGGTGATCTCACTGCTGCACGCCTACCGCAATCCCGAGCACGAACGACAGGTGCGCGCGATCATCGCCGAGACAGCGCCGGAGCTCTTCGTCTCCTGTGCGAGCGAAGTGTGGCCGATCATCCGCGAATACGAGCGGACCAACACGGCAGTGATCGGCGGCTATGTGCAGCCAGTGGTCTCGAACTACCTGACGTCCTTGCAGGCAGCATTGCGCAGCTCCGGCGTGACCGCGGATCTCAAGGTCACCAAATCGAATGGCGGCGTGATGAGCGCCGAGCGCGGCAAGACGGACTGCGTCCAGATCGTGCTTTCAGGCACGGCATCCGGCGTGATCGGCGCCGCCTGGGTCGCGCAGCTTTGCGAGTTGAAGAACGTCATGAGCCTCGATATCGGCGGAACCACCGCAGACGTCGCGCTGATCGTCGGAGGCGAGCCGCAATACGCGACCGGCGAATATATCGGCGACCATCAGATCCACATCCCGTCCGTCTCCGTGACCTCGATCGGCGACGGCGGCGGTTCGATCGCGCGCGTGGATCCGTTCGGCGTGCTCAAGGTGGGACCGGAGAGCGCAGGCTCGACCCCGGGCCCAGTCTGCTACGGGCGCGGCGGACGCGAGCCAACCATCACCGATGCCTTCGCCGCGATCGGCGTGCTCGGCCAGACGGCGCTCGGCTACGATTCGGTCAGGCTCGACGTCGCCTCCGCGCGCGAAGCGATCGCTCCACTCGCGGCACGGCTCGGCGAATCGATGGAAGCCGTCGCCGAGGCGATCATCAATGTGTCAATCTCGGGTATGTATTCGGGGATCAGCCGGCTGATCTCGCGTTTCGGGATCGATCCCAGGGAGTTCGCGCTGATGGCCTTCGGCGGCGCGGGTCCGATGCTCGCCTGTCATCTCGCCCGTGCGCTCAATATGGAACGGATCACCGTGCCCCTGACGCCTGGTGTGCTGAGCGCGCTCGGCGGCCTGATCGCCGACACGCGCAACGATTTCGTCGCGGTCGCTTGGTGCACACTCGGAGACGACGATTGGGAATCGCTCGAGCGCACGCGGCTGACACTCGAGCAGGAAGCGCTCGATTGGGTGCACGCCGAGGTCGGCGCCGGACCGGTACCGGAACTGACTTACACCGCCGAGATGCGCTACCAGGGCCAGTCCTTCGAGATCGAAACCGCATTCGATGCGGAGGCCATGCGCACGAAGGATATCGCCGCCCTTCGCGAGGCCTTCCATCAGGCCCACGAGCGTCTCTATCGCTACCGCGACGAGAAAGCCGTCATCCAGGTGGTGGCGTTGCGCGTCGTGGCCAAGGTCCGCACGCCGCGTCCTGCGATCACCGCCATTCCGGACTCGACTGGGCCAGCGAAGCCCGCCGCGACCGTACCTTGCTGGATGGACGGCGCCATGCAGCGGATGCCGCTCTATCGGCGCGAGACGCTGCGCGCCGGCGACCGCTTCGCGGGTCCCGCGATCATCGCGCAGGACGACACCACCACCTGCGTGCTCCCCGACTTCGAGGTGAACGTCGACCGCTGGGGCAATCTTCACATCATCAATCTCGCCGCGAAGGCCTAAAGGATTTTGAATCATGCCACTCAGTGGTTCCGCTCTTCAGATCTTCGCCAATTACTGTGTGGCCGCCGCGGAGAGCATGGCCTACACGCTAATCCGCACGGCGCATTCGACCTTCGTGAAGGAGACCGAGGATTTCTCCTGCGCGCTGATCACGCCGGAAGGACTGGCCTTCGCGTCCCCGAAGACGCTGGGGGCGACGTGGTACATCGGCCTCGACTACGGTCCAGTGCTGGGGTTGATCAAGGAGTATCGCCCCGGCGACATCTGCATGACCAACGACGCCTATAGCGGCAGCGTGGCGACGCATACGCCCGATATCCTGATGTGGAAGCCGGTGTTCTACCGCGACGAGATCGTCTGCTATGTCGGCGGCCACATCCACAACACCGACATGGGCGGCGCGGTCCCCGCATCGCTATCGCGCAGGCTGACCGAGATCCAGCAGGAAGGCATCCGCTTTCCGCCATGCAGGATCGTCGACCAGGGCGAGCTCGATGAAGGCCTGCTCGACATCATGACCATGAACGTGCGCGCGCCGTCGCAAAATCGCGGCGACCTGCAGGCGCAGATTGCCATGCTGGTGAACGGCGAGAAGCGCGTGCTGGAGATCATCGAACGCTTCGGCATCGACGACTTCAAGGCCGGCATGTACCAGGTGATGGATTACGCCGAGAAGCAGGCCGAGGCCGTCCTGAAGACGATCCCCGACGGCGAGTACTTCTTCGCCGAATATGCCGACGAGGACAGCGAGGGCGGCAAGCCGATGCGCGTGGCGCTGACGCTGACGATCGACAACGGCCGGGCCGTCATGGACTATACCGGCAGCGATCCGCAGCTCGCCTCTTCGCTGAACATGCCGACCGGCGGCATGCCGCGCCACGCGCTTGCGCTGGTCGGATTCCACTACGTTCTCTACACGCTGAACAGCGATATCTTGCTCAATTCCGGGCTCGACCGCGTGGTTCGCTGCATCCTGCCGGAAGGCACCGTCGTCAATGCGACGGCGCCGGCCGCCGTCGGCATGCGCAGCCTGACCTGCAAGATCACGCACATGCTGACCTTCGGCGTGTTCTCACGCGCGATACCCGAGCGCCTGCCCGCCTGCTCGGCCGGCGGCATGGCGATCGTCACGGTGAAGACGATGGACCAGGCCGGGCGCGGCGTCATGGCTTCGCTCGGGCCGGTCGGCGGCGGAGCGGGCGGCATGGCGAATGGTGACGGCAGCGACGGCTCGGGCGCCAACAACGCCTTCCTGCGCAACACGCCGGTCGAGATCAACGAGCTGGAAGTGCCGATCCGTATGCGGCGCTATTGCCTTGCACCGGACTCCGGTGGCGCCGGAGCCTATCGCGGCGGCCTCGGCCTCACCATGGAGTTCGAGGTATTCACGCCGGGCACCACCGTCACCGCACGCAATCGCGACCGCACCTATTTCGCCTCCTGGGGCGTGCTGGGTGGCGGCGCCGGCGCCAACGCGATCTTCACCAGGAATCCCGACGGGCCGGATACCGAAGCGCTCGGCAATACCGACGTGGTGCCCTGCAAGCCCGGCGACCGGATCCGCCTCGTGGGTGCCGGTGCCGGAGGATTTGGCGATCCGCTCCTGCGTGAGCCACGCCGTGTGCTGGTCGACGTTCTGTCGGGCTACGTCTCGGTCGAAGCCGCGCGCCGGCAATACGGCGTCGTCATCGAGGGCAACCGCGTCGATGAGGACGCAACGCGTAGGCTACGCGAGGAGATGCAGAAGGCGCGGCCGGAGCAAAAGGACGTGTTCGATTTCGGAATCTATCGCACCGCCTTCGAGGCCCACTGGACCGAGGCCCGCTATCGCGAGCTCACCGACATCCTGGCGCGGCTGCCGGTGGCATGGCGGTTCTTCGTCAAACATCAGCTGTTCGAGGCACTCGACGCGCGGCTCAAAGCCGGCAGACACGAAGAGGATGCCGGGCTGGTGCGAGAGCTCTTCGAACAATTGGCGGCGCGCTATCCCACGCTTCGCACGGAGCGCCAGGCGGCCGGCTAGCTGGAAACACACCCCACCGACCGAAGGAACCCCAATGATTTCTCGCCGACTTCTTCTTTCAATGATGGCAGCTGCACCCGCAGCATCGCTGAACGGCATCGGCAAGGCCGAAACCTTGATGCAAGTCGGTTCGACGCCCACCGGCGTGCCTTTCACGTTCCTGGACACCGCATCGGGGACCATCCAGGGCATGATGGTCGACCTCATTCATGCCGTCGGCGACGATCTGAATTTCAAGGTCCAGATCCAGCCGATGGGATTCTCGTCGCTCATCCCGGCATTGACCTCGGGCAAGATCGAGATCATTTCGGCGGCGATGTCGGCTTCTCCGGAGCGAGCCAAGGTCGTGGACTTCACCGACCAGGTCTACGCCTACGGCGAGGGCGCGATCGTTCCGAGCGAGGACAAGGCCGCGTATCCCTCCATTCAAGCGATGCAGGGCTATCGCGTCGGGGCGCAGGTCGGCACCCGCTATCTCGACCTCCTGCAAAAGAGTGGCGTCTTTTCCGAGGTGCGCTCCTACGAGACGATCGCCGACATCATCACCGATGTTGCGGCGGGCCGCCTGCAAGCGGGCTTTGGCGACGGACCGATCCTGGGTTACCAGTTCAGCCATGCCAGCTATCCCAAGGTGCGGCTCGTTGGCGAGTACAAGCCCTTCGTCGTCGGTCCGGTCAATATCGGTGTTCGCAAGGGACAGGAAGCGCTGGTGACCCGGATGAACGCCACCATAGCCAAATTCAAATCGGATGGAACGCTCGCCAAGATCCTGGCGAAGTGGAATCTCCCGGCATCAGCGAGTTAGACACCGGACGAGGCATCTTCGCCATTGCGCCGAACGTGGCATGAGCAAGTTCGGGGATGAGATCATCATCCGCACCGAAGCAGCATCTGGCGCGGCGCATCAGCATCCGTTCAGGGCGAGACCAGCTTCTTGCGGACGGCATAGCGCACCAGCTCGGCGGTGGACGACATTCTGAGCTTGCGCATGGCCGAGGCGCGATGGGTCTCGACGGTCTTCACGCTCAGATTTAGGATCGCGCTGATCGACCTGTTGGTATTCCCTTCCGCGATCAGCTGGACCACGCTCTGCTCGCGAGATGTCAGCAGCATGTCGGCGCGGTGCTGCTTGTTCGCCTGGTAATCATGAAGCAGCTTTTCCAGGAGGACGCTGGTGAAGTAGGGCCTGCCGTCGAGCAAGGCTTCGATAGCGGAAATCAGGTGCTTGCGGGCATCGGACTTGAAGAGGAAGCCGCGGATGCCGGCCAGGATGGCCTCCGTCAGGAGTTCCTCGCTTTCGTGCATGGTCAGGATCAGCACCTCGGTTCGCACGTGCAGTGTCCTGAGGCGACGGCTGACCTCCAGGCCGTTCATGATCGGCATGGAGTAATCGACAATCACGACGTCCGGTCGGGTTTCGAGCGCCAGCGCGACGGCCTGCTCGCCATTGGTGGCCTCCCCGCTCACGATCCAGTCGGAACGCGTTCCAACGATCGCGCGAAGGCCGGAACGTACGATTTCATGATCATCCGCAATCAAGATGCGTTTCACGACATCGTTCCCGTTTGCCGGCTCCTGTCCGACCGGGCGGACAACGGCAGTGACCGGCCGCAAGGTCAAACGATCATACGGCGCCCCGCGGCAATCGTTATCCAACAAAACCCTGAGATGTCCCGGCGAAGGTACTGACGCCAGGGTCGGCTCGCGGACGTCACCGTTCAGGCCTCGACCAGCCCGGTCCGGACCGCGTATCGGACGAGGCCCGCCGTCGAATTCACCTCAAGCTTGCGCATCGCGGCGGCCCGATGCGCCTCGGTTGTCTTGACGCTGAGATTGAGGATCGCGCTGATCCCCTTGTTGCTGTAGCCTTCCGCGACAAGCTTGACCACGAGCTGCTCGCGCGCCGTCAGCTCGTGATGCCGCTCGCCGTTGCCGCCCGCCCCGCGGTCGAATTCCGTCACGCAGCTCGTGGTGCAGAACGTCCGGTGCAACAGCAACGCCTCGACCGCCGCAAGCAGCAGCTTGTTGGCGTCCGACTTCACCAGGAATGCACGCGCGCCGGCCTCGAATGCCTGCTGCGCGATCAGGCCAGAATTGTGCACGGTGAAGATCAGGACCTCGGTCTGCAGCGGATAGTCCTTGATCCGCCGCGCCGCCTCCACGCCGGTCATCCGGGGCATCGAGAAATCGAGGATGGCGACGTGGGGCTGGCTCTCGATCGCCGCAGCGACCGCCTTGCCGCCATCAGTAACCTCTGCCACCACTTCCCAATCCGCTCGCTGTTCGAGCACCGCTCGCAAGCCGGACCGCACCGCTTCGTGATCGTCGGCTATCAGAATTCGTTTCATGGCAGCACGCTCCAAATCCTTCACGGCGGTCCGGCCGCCCTTCCGGCCTGCCGCCGCGGGCTAGTGTTCTTTCGCTGATCGTGTGCCTGCGTGGGCCCTCATGATGGTCGAGGCTCTTCGCCTGTTCCGCCTGTTCGCCGCGAAACGGCGCGGAAACATCGCGCACAGGACGGTTCCGGAAAGTGGTGGGGTCCGGCTGGAGCGGATGTCGAGCGTGCCTCCGATCTCATGCAGCCTTACCCGCATCGCCGGAATGCCGACTCCGATCGATGCCGCCTTGTGGCCGCGCCCGACGGCATCGGGAAGACCACGTCCATTGTCGCTGATCGTCAGCGCGAAACGGCTGTCGACAAGGTCGATGGAGATGGCCACCTCCGTCGCCTTCGCATGACGGAAGACGTTCGTGAGGCCTTCCTGAACAACGCGCAGCAGCGAGCGCTTCGTTTCATACGGCAGCCGATCGATATCCGGCACGATGTTCACGGTCACACGCAACGACGTGCGCGCCGCGAATCCTTCCGCGTATCGCTCGATCGTGGCCTTCAATCCCTCGCCCGCCAGATTCCGCGGATGCAGGAGATAGGCAAAGGCGCGGAGCTCCCGGAGGGCTTCATCGACCGACGCGTCAATGTCGTCGCAGAGCCGCTCCGCCAGGGCCGCATCGCCCAGATTGTTCCGCATCCGCATCACGCCGAGGCTGGCGGCGATCAGATGCTGACAGGTCGAATCGTGCAGATCGGAGGCGATCCGCTGCTGGATGCCTTCCTGAATGGCAAGCAGGCCGACGTCGATATCGAGCCCGTCGTCGCATGCCGCGGCGCGCTCGAAAGCACCGTTGCGCAGCTCGCGGTGGCTGCCGATCAACCGGACCACACTGCCATCCACGATCGGCGTGACCGTCGTTTCCATCGCCCGCGGCGACCCGCCGAGCGCGAGTCGCTGGCGGATCCTGACCTCCGTTCCCTCCGCGAGGCCCGCCCGAAGCGCCTCGCAGACGGACCTTGCGTCGTCCGCACTCACGCAATCGAAAACGTCCATGTCGCTGACGTCTTCCGATGATACGCCAAGCCGAGACTCGAATGCCGGATTGATTCCTTCATAGGCGAAGTGTCCGCGGAAGGACGGACGCGCGGCGAAGAGAAGATCGGCCGAAGACGTCCAATAGAGCTCGTCGATCGGTTCCTGCGAACCTATGCGCAGCCAGTTCTTCAGACCGGTTCGATCCGACTCGCTGTCGGGGGAGCCATGTGGCTTCACGGTACGCACTCACTATATTCCGGCGACGCCCGATATTGGCGACGATATCGCAGGTCCCCTCCCCACCCCACCAGCGAGACGTCCGCCACCGGATCCGGAAGACGCACGCCATTGGGGCTGACCAATCATACACCCTGCGGCGCGGCCACACCATCAGGTAGTATTATTTCCGGATTGAAATCTCGGATTCGTGAGGCATGCTTTCGACAGCGAGCAATATGCAGTTTGTGCCACGCTCGCGACGTCAAATCCGATGCAACAGAGATTCAAAATCAGGATGTGGGTGGCCGCGAGGTCATTGCGGCAACGTGGTTGCACCGATACGCGGCAGCACACCTTCCGCAATTTGCCAGCACCATTTCCGGCGCGCGGCGGCCCGCCGGGCACGATGCGCGACCAGCCTAGCGGCTGCTGCTGGTGCCTGACTTCTTCTTCGTCGCCTTCGCCGCTGGTGCGGGGCGGGGCGGCGCAATATCGAGGGGATGCGACGGCTGTTGCAGACGGTGTATCGCCGCATCATCCCGAAGCGCATCGGTATCGAGACGCTGGCCTCGATCCACCGCATCGCGCGGATCGGCGAGCACCACCGATGCCGCAAGGCTTCCGGCGACGATGCAGGTCAGCGTCAACAGGCGTCTTGCGGGCATCTTTCAGGTCTCACTCAAAATGCGAAATCCAGGCGAGGGCCGATGCGAACGTCTCTGTATCGCCGCAGCGGAACATTCGACGTTCGCGCCTCGTATAGCACAGTGGTCGTGAGCGACACATTGCTGGCGAAATTATACTTCAGGCCCACATCAACCGAATAAAGCTGATCCTGACGGCCGCTATTGAGCCCATCGGTGAACCAATAAGCCTCGAACAGCGGCGTGCTCACGATCGACCATCTGGGATCGAGCTTGACCTCGATACCGAGCACGGCGTCAAAGCGCCAGCGGCGCGCTTCCGCGAGATCTGAGAACCGATAGGTCAGCAGCAGCAGCGGCGAGAACGTCGCGTTGTCGATGCGGAAGTCGCGTGCCACCGAGCCCATCACATCATGGGACGCGAATGCGAGGTCGCGGTAGACCCCGTCGAAATCATACCGGTTTTCATAGATGGCAGAGAAGCGCCAGCCGTTCCAATTCTCGGTCAGACGCGCGCCCATGCGCGCGACGGCGAAGTTCCCGTCCTTCTCCCGCGAAAAGGCTTCGTACTGGGCCCGCGCGTAGAGCCGGTAGGACAGATCATTGCTGAGATTTCCGTCGAGCCTGACACTGACGTCCGGCTCGTAGTAGATGTCCGACTTGCGGTTGTCGCGGGTGAAGAGCGCGTTGTCGGTGAAGGTCGGCGAGACGGAACCGACGACGCTCCAGGACGGTGCGGAATAGTAGGGCACAGCGGCAATCGGGCTCGTCTTGAACTCGTTGAGATCAAGGTCCGCCGCCCCGGCCGTGCCCGCACTCAATAAGCCGAGGACGGGCAGGCCGACGATCGGCAGAAGAAATCCAGAGCTTCGCATGGCGCCCACCTCCGATGCTGCTCAGACTGGGTTTCGCGCCACGCTGCGCAATGATTGTGGCGTGTTAATGTCTTGATTTTAAATCACTGGTTGATCGGATCGACCAACGTTGGTCAGGGCCGCCAGACCGCGCACGGCTAGTAGTCAATTGCATCCCTGATGATCGGACACGTCATGCAATGACCGCCGCCGCGCCCCCGTCCGAGCTCGGCGCCGACGATGGTGATCACCTCGATCCCCTCCTTGCGCAGCAGCGTGTTGGTGTAGGTGTTGCGGTCATAGGCGAACACGACGCCGGGGGACGCGCAGACGAGATTGGCGCCGCTGTCCCACTGGGTCCGCTCACGCAGATAGGCGTTCCCGCCGGTCTCCACGACACGCAGCTTCTTCAAACCGAGCGCTTCTGCGACGACGTCGACGAAGGGCTTCTCGTCCTTGCGCAACTCGAGGCCAGCCGGATTGTCGGCCGGCCGATAGGAGAATGCGGTAATGTTGTTGACGATATCGGGATAGAGCAGCACGCAATCGCGGTCGGCGAAGGTGAAGACGGTATCGAGATGCATCGCCGCGCGGAGCTTGGGCATCGCAGCCACGATCACCCGCTCGGCCGCCTTCTTCCTGAACAGCGCCGCAGCAAGCTGGCTGATCGCCTGCCGCGACGTCCGCTCGCTGAGCCCGATCAGAACGTTGCCTTTGCCGATCGGCATCACGTCGCCGCCTTCCAGCGTGGCGAGGCCGTGATCCTGCGTCGGATCTCCCCACCAGACATTGACCCTGCCGGCGAAATCCGGATGGAACTTATAGATGGCGGTGGCGAGGATCGGCTCTTCATGACGCGCCGGCCAGAACAGCGAATTCAGCGTCACGCCGCCATAGATCCAGCAGGTGGTATCGCGCGTGTACAGCGTGTTCGGAAGCGGCGGCAGCAGATATTCGGTCATGCCCGCCGCTTCCCGGATCAGCCTGAGCATCTCGCCACCATGGGCCTCGGGAAAATCGTGGGTCGACAGTCCGCCGATCAGGGTCTCCGCCAGCTCGCGAGGCTTGAGGCTTTCCAGATAGCCGCGCAGCTCGTCGATCAGCCCGAGCCCGACCTGATTGGGAACCACCTGGTTGTCGAGAATCCACTTCCTGGCTTCAGGGATGGCCACGGTGTCGGTGAGCAGGTTGTGCATCTCGACGACATCGATGCCGCGGTCGCGCATCTTCTGCACGAAGTCGAAATGATCGCGCTTGGCATTGTCGACCCACAGCACATCGTCGAACAGCAGAGTATCGCAGTTCGTGGGCGTGAGGCGCTGGTGCGCGCGGCCCGGTGAGCAGACCATCACCTTGCGCAGCTGACCGACTTCCGAATGAACACCGAACGGGATCTTTGAATCCGACGTCTGTGCTGTCGCCATGGCAGATGCCTCGCCTAGATGGTGATGTAGCCGGTAGCCAGGCCATGAATCCCGACCACGGCGCCAATCACGGCCGCGATGAAGATGACCCAATCGATCGAAGTGAAGATCTTCGCCTTCTGCTGGAGGCGCGCCCAGAAATACAGCACCGTGCCGGGGGCGTAGAGGATCGCCGACAGGAGAAGATATTTCATTCCGGCGGCATAGATCAGGAATAGCGTGTAGACGACGGCGATACCGGCGAAGATCAGGTCGCGCCTGCGTTCGCCCGGGCTCTTTTCGTATGTCTCGCCCCGCTTGACCAGCAGGAGCCCGTAGGCGGCGACCAGGAAAAACGGAATGAGGTTCATGACGCTCGTCAAATTGAGCATCAACGCAAAGGCATCCCGCGACCAATAGGTGCTGATGACGAACAGCTGCACGACAATATTGGTGAGCCAGAGCGCGGCAGCCGGCACCTTGTTGGCGTTTTCGGTGCCGAACACGCGCGGCATGTCCCTGGTCCGGCCGGCGGCGGAGAGCACCTCGGCGCAGATCAGCGACCAGGCGAGATAGGCTCCGAGCACCGAGACCAGAAGTCCGATGCTGACGAAGACGGCGCCCCAATGCCCTACCACCGCCTCCAGCACCGTCGCCATCGACGGCTGCCGCGCGTCCGCGATCTCGGCGCGCGGCAGCACGGCATAGGGCAGCATCGTCACGAGCACCATGAGGCTCGTGACGACCGCGAAGCCAATGATCGTCGCGGCACCGACATGGGACCGCTCCTTGGCGTAGCGGGAATAGACGCTGGCGCCCTCGATCCCGAGAAAGACGAACACCGTGACCAGCATGGTCGCGCGGATCTGATCGAACAGACCCTTGTCCGGCATCCCCTCGCCTCCCCAGAAATTTGCGCGGAACAGGTCGGCCTTGAAGGCGAACGCCAGGATGACGATGAAGATCAGGATCGGCACGATCTTGGCGATGGTGACGATGGTGTTGATCGCGGCGGCCTGTTGCACGCCACGCAGGATCATGAAGTGGAACAGCCAGATTCCGATCGAGGCGACGATGATCGCGGTGACCGTATTGCCGTCACCAAACACGGGAAAGAACGCGCCAAGCGTCGACTTGATCAGCACCCAGTAGGACACGTTGCCGATGCAACTGCCGATCCAGTAGCCGAGCGCCGACAGAAAGCCGGGATAGTCGCCGAAACCCGCCTTCGCATAGGCGTAGACGCCGGCATCGAGATCCGGCTTTCGCTCGGCCAGCGTCTGAAACACGCGCGCCATCGTGTACATGCCGCCGCCAGCGATGCACCAGGCGAAGATGGCGCCAAACGGACCGGTGGCGATGCCGAACGTTCGCGGCAGCGAGAAGATGCCTGAGCCGACCATGGAGCCGACGACCATTGCCGTCAGTGCGAACAACGAAAGCTTTTGGACCGTTGGCGTCGCAGTCATGGAGGGACCTCGAACCGCGAACGAAGACCGATGCCGTGACCGATCGGCCTGCTCATTCCGAGGCCGAACCATGCGCCGACGCATGAAGGCGGCCTATCGGGTGATTACCTAGTCGGAGTCCGGGATTACCCTCGCGGCACGACGCTCAGGCCGGGCTGGATGCATCGGAAGCGCCGGCCGACTCCTTCGCGCCAAACCAGGCCACATACAAGGTCGGAAGGAACACCAGTGTCAGAACGGTCGCGACGAGCAGTCCGCCCATGATCGCAAAGGCCATCGGCCCCCAGAAGACAGTCGGAGCAATCGGAATCATGCCGAGGACGGTGGAGACAGCCGTCAGCATGATCGGACGAAAGCGGGAGCTGCTGGCATCGACCGCGGCCTCCCAGGGTCCCTTCCCTTGCGCGCGCTCCGCCTCGATCTGACCGATCAGGATCACCGCGTTCTTGCAGATCATGCCGAGCAGCGCGAGGATGCCGAGAATGGCGACGAAACCCAGCGGTCTGCCGGAAAGCATCAGCGCCGCAATCACACCGATCAGACCGAGCGGCGCCACGCTCACGACCATGAACAATCGCGGGAAGCTCTGCAGCTGAATCATGAGAACCGTGAACATGACGAATAGCATCATGGGCACCACAGCCAGAACGGACGCCTGCGACTTCCTGCTCTCTTCCACCGTGCCGCCGACAACCACATTGTACGATGTTGGCAGGGTCTTTTTCAGATTCTCGATGGCAGGCGAGAGCGCGCCTACTACAGCTTCCGGAAGAGTGTCGCCGGCGATGGCCGCCTGGACCGTCAGAGTTGGAACGCGGTCACGCCGCCAGATCAGCGGAAACTCCTGCGTATACTCGAAGGATGCAAACTGGTTGAGCGGGACCGTCTGTCCGCTCGGCAGCGGTACCTGCAAGGTACGGAGGGTGGCTAGCGAGACACGCTGTTCGTCGGTTGCGCGCGCCACCACGTTGACCAGATAGATATCGTCGCGAAGCTGGGTGACGGGGGTGCCTGATATGACCGTATTCAGGACGGAGGCTATCGCCTGCGAACTGAGTCCGAGAAGGCGCGCTTCATCCTGATCGACACGAATGCGCACTTGGCGGTCAGGCTCCATCCAGTCGAAATTGACCTGCTTGGCCCCGGGGTAGCGGGAAACGATCTGCGCGACCTTGAGTGCGATTTCACGCACCTGCCCTACGTCGGGACCGCCGACCCGATACTGCACCGGCCAGCCAACCGGCGGCCCGAGTTCAAGCGGAGATACGGACGAAATGGCATTAGGAAATTCCTCTGCCAGGAATTTGTCCAGTTTCGCGTGCAACCGCTCGCGTGCTGCAACGTCCTTCGCAACGACAACCGCCTGCATGAAGAAATCGTTGGGCAGCTGGACATTGAGCGGCAGATAGAAGCGAATTGCGCCGCGACCCACATAGCTGCTCCAGTGCGCGACATCCGGATCGCCGGTCAACTTCGCGTCCAGGCGCTTGGCGGCCGCTTCGCTTGCGTAGATAGATGCGTTCTGCGGCAGACTAAGATCAACCAGCAGTTCCGGTCGATCAGACGACGGAAAGAACTGGCGCGGGATGAGAGGCAGTGCGAGAAGAGACGCAATAAAGAGAGCCAATGAAACAAGTATCGTCAGCCATTTTGCGCGCATCGCGAATGTGAGGAAACTCCGATAAAGGCGGTAGATCCTGCCGGGAGCATCGTCGCTCTTCTGCCTTGGCGGAACCAGAATGACGGCTCCGAGCAACGGCGTGAAGATGACCGCGACGAACCAGGACACGAGCAGCGCGATGGTGACCACGGCAAACAGCGAGAACGTGTATTCGCCCGCCGAGCTGGCCGCAAAGCCGACCGGAATGAACCCGGCGATCGTCACCAGCGTCCCCGCGAGCATGGCGAAGGCGTGAGTCCGGAAAGCGTAGGTCGCGGCCTCGACCTTGCTGGCTCCCTGCGCCAGCCGGGTGAGTGTCGCGTCCGTGGTTGTCATCGCGTCGTCGACGAGCAATGCAAGGGCGATGATCAAGGCACCCAGAGATATTCGCTGCATATCGATGCGGACGATCTCCATGATCGGAAACACGATCGCGAGGGTCAATGGTATGGCGAGCGCGATAATGAGGCCGGGACGAACGCCGAGACTGATGAAACTCACGGCGAGTATGATCGCGATCGCCTGCAGCAGCGACGTCATGAATTCGCCGATCGCCTGGCGCACGACGACGGGTTGATCTGCGACGAGGCTCGGCTCGATGCCGATCGGCAGGTCCGCGGTGATCTGCGCCATCACTTTCTTTATGTTTGCGCCGAGCGCGAGAATGTCGCCGCCTTCCCGCATTGCAATCGCAAGCCCGATTGCCGGCTGGCCGTTGACACGGAACATCGGCTGGGGTGGGTCGACATAACCGCGCCGCACCTGGGCGATATCGCTCAGCCGCAGCATTTTCCCGCCGGCTGCAAAGTTGATGTTGGCAATATCTTGCTCGGACGAAAAACCTCCCGACACCCGAAGCGAAATGCTTTCGGAACCAGTCTCAATCGTTCCGGCCGGGCGCACGATATTTTGCGCCTGCAGTGCACCGAGCAGAGCCGACCGATCGATCCCGAGAGTCGCAAGCTGCTGCTTGGAGAATTCGACGAAGATCACCTCGTCTTGCGCTCCCAGCAGCTCGATTTTCGACACGTCGGGCACAAGGAGCAACCTGGAGCGGATAGCCTCGACGCGGTCACGCAGTTCGCGCTGAGTAAAGCCGTCGCTGGTAAAGCCGTAGATGATGCCGAACGTATCGCCGAAGTCATCGTTGAAGCCGGGCCCGATAACCCCAGCTGGCAGCGTGTGCCTCATGTCGCCGACTGTCTTTCGAACCTCATACCAGGTGTCGGAGACCTCTTTGGCGCTGGCACTCCCCTTCAAATTGACAAAGATGGTCGTAACGCCTGCCCGGGTGAAGCTGCGCAGAAAGTCCAGATGAGGCGTTTCCTGAAGCTGGCGTTCGAGCCGCTCCGTTACCTGCTTCATCGTCTCGTCGACGGATGCGCCCGGCCAGGCTGCCTGGACGACCATGGTCTTGATGATGAACGCAGGATCCTCGTTCCGGCCGAGCCGGAAATAGGACAGCGCTCCGGCGACCACCGCAACGATCATCATGTAGACGACAAGCGAGCGGTGCTTGAGGGCCCAATCGGAAAGGTTCAGTCCGATCATGGCGTCGACCCGAGCACGCGGACTTTCTGACCCGGATGAAGTGCCTGGACTCCGGCCGTAACGATGACTTCGCCGCTATCGAGTCCCTGCAAGATGATCGCTTGCGCCTCATCGAACCGCAACACGTCAACGTTGCGGATGGAGACCGTGCTGGTGGACGGATCGACAATCCAAACGGCCGGCCGTTGATTCATCTTGGTTAGGGCCGTTGACGGAATGTCGATCATCGGCCCGGCGTTCGTTTCGACCCGCCCCACGACGGTCGCGCCAAGTCGCATCGCCGCAGGAGGGTTCGTCAACCCCACCCTCACCTCGAAGGTCCGGGTGACGGGACTGGCTTGTGCAGCGACCTCCCGGATGCGGCCCTGAGCTGTTATTTTCAAGTCATCCACCAGATTGACCGTGACCTTCGGATCAACCGACCCGGATCGGATCAGTTGAGCGGGGACATCAAAGACGGCATCGCGACCGTCCTGCCGTGCGATCTTGGCGATCATCTGCCCAGCCTGGACGACCTCGCCGGCGCCTGGCCCCGTCGCAGTGATTACACCCGGCGCGTCGGCCATAAGCTCGGTGAAACTAACGAGATCATGCGCCGAGTTGAGTTGCGCCTCGGCGGCATCCACCTGCGACTGCGCGGTCTGTCGCGCCTGGGTTGCGGCATCGTAGTTGGCGCGCGTGGTCCATCCCTGTGCAAGCAATGTCTCCTGGCGATCGAAATGATTGCGAGCCTGCGTCAACTGGCCCTGAGCAGCGGCAAGCGCCGCCTGTGCCTGTCGCAGCGTGTTGAGTTCGTTCTGAGATTCCAGTCGTGCCAGCACCTGCCCGGCCTTCACCTGGTCTCCGATCTTGCAGGCGTTGTCCAGGAGGCGTCCGGAAATCCGGAACGCGATATTCACTTCATCCTCGGCTTCGATCCGGCCGGTAAACGTCAACGGAGTTGACGTCTCGCGTTTCTCGATAGTTGCGGTCCGAACCGGGCGTGGCGAGGGTGCGGCGTTCGTTTCCGCTTCCCTTTCACAGGCCGCCAGCAGCAGCGAGGAAGCGGCCGCAGCAAGGGCCAAGGTGAAGAGCTGTCGAGACGGCCTTCGCCTGCTGCGCATAATCATCTTCAGCCCCTCCGCGTTCCCGGACACATTGCCGGGCAGGCGAGCCTTTCCGGAGATTGCGATTTCCCGGTATCGTCCTCGGTATTTTTACCGAAGGGAGCTGGCGCAGACATCGGTAAATCTACCCAGTGCGGCCGGATGCAATCGTGGTCAACCCTGGAGCATGCTCAGGGGATTCCTGATGCTTGATCAGGCAAACACCCGATATCCCCGGTCACATCGATAGCGCAGGGTTCGATCTTCAAGTGAAGCGATGCCGCGAGGCAAAGCGAACCGCGCGGAGACTGTGCTTTATGTCATCGGCGGAGCTGACCAAGGAATTTGCGCTGATCTCGCCGGGGCGCGAGATAGTCCCTAGAGACACACGTGCTTGGAAGCGTCGTCCCTAGAAATGGAGCGGAAAATCCATGGGGTCATTGGGGGTGAGCGCGACTTCCCGAGCGGCATGGTTCCTCTGCCTCTGGCTCGTGCTTGCTGGCGCCAATCCCGGAGATATTCCTGCCGCCGCAGCCGCTGTTGGCGCGGCGACCTGGACAAGCTTGTACCTGCTGGAGCCCAGCGCCTCGCGGCGCTCACCGCGTGCCATCGCCCGGCTGGCGCTGCTTTTCCTGTACCACTCCGTCGTTGCCGGAGCGGACGTCGCAAGGCGCGCGCTCGATCCTCGATTGCCCCTGCGCCCGGGATTTGTGGCCTATCCAACCCGTCTTTCACGCGGCCTGCGCCGCAACGTATTCGCAACGCTCACCAGCCTGCTGCCCGGCACTGTGCCAACAGGAGACGAGAATGGGCACCTCCTCTATCACTGCCTCGACGTCGAACAGCCGGTGGCCGCAGAGCTTGCTGCAGAGGAAGCGGCCTTGATCCGAGCGCTCTACAATGACTGAGTTTCTCACTGCCGCAGTCGGCTTCATTCTCGCAATGCTGGCTCTGGGGCTCGTGTCGATCCTGCGTGGTCCGGGAGACGCTGACCGCATGATGGCCGCGCAGCTGATCGGGACCGCAGGTATTTCTGTATTGCTTCTGCTCGGCACCGTAACGGGCGTACCCGCTGCAATCGACGTGGCGTTGACTTTGGCACTTCTCGCCACGTTCGCGTCCATCGCGTTCGTCAAGAAAGGGCTCTCCCGCTTCGACGCCGATGGAGCCGGATCAACGGAAGACAAATGAGCCTCGCTCGCGACATCGTGACGATTGCGGCAGTGTCGACCGGCGCGTTCTTCTTTCTGGCCGGCACTGTCGGCCTTCTTCGCTTCCCCGATACGCTGACTCGTCTGCACGCGCTCACCAAGGCGGACAATCTCGGCCTGGGTCTTGTCGTGCTTGGGCTGCTCCCGCAAGCAGGGAGCCTCCGCGGCGGGCTGAAATTGGTTAGCATCTGGCTGCTCGGGCTCCTCGCGGGCGCGACAGTCTCCCAACTGATCGCGCACACCGCGCGCCGAGGCGGGCCGGCGCCATGAGCATCGTGACGGTCTTCGAGATCGCGCTCGCCGCCGTGGTACTGGGCCTCGCCATCTGGACTATCGCTGTTCCCGAAACCTATTCGGCAACGGTCGGTTTCGTTGCCTACGGATTGCTGGTCGCGCTGATCTGGGTGCGTCTCGACGCTGTCGATGTCGCGCTGACGGAGGCCGCAATTGGTGGAGGCCTGGGTGGTGTGCTGCTGTTGGGCGCAGCCGCGCGGCTGCGGAATGCCGATCTGACAGCCGTGGAAACGCCGTGCAAGTTGGTGCGCCTCTGCGCGGCCGCACTATCCTCGTTGATCGCGGCGGCACTCGTCGCCGCCATACTGCTCCTGCCCGATCCGGCACCAACGCTTGCTCCGGCCGCCGTCGCGAAAGCCTGGGCGACGGGCCTGGCCAACCCCGTGACCAACGTGCTCATGGCATTCCGCGCTATGGATACCATGCTCGAGAAAGTCGTACTCCTGCTGGCCATCGTCGGTGTTTGGTCGCTTGCGTCGGACCCGGCTTGGGGAGGTCGTCCGGGGCCGCGCCACGAGGCCGATCCCCATGGCGTTCTCGCCTTTCTTGCGCGCCTGTTGCCGCCCGTCGGTATCGTCGTCGGCATCTATGTCTTTTGGACGGGAGCCGACCATCCCGGCGGAGCTTTTCAGGGTGGCGCGATTCTCGCGTCCATGTGGCTTCTCGTCATCATGGCCGGATTGACGGACACGCCACCGGTGAGCAGTCGGTGGCTACGGTTCATCCTGGTGGCCGGACCTGGCCTGTTCCTAGTCGTTGGCATCGGAGGGCTTTGTCTTGGCCCGGCGTTCCTTGCCTATCCGCCCCCGCTAGCCAAGCCCCTGATTCTCGGTATCGAGGTCGCCATGATCCTGACGATCGCGGCAACGCTCGGCCTGCTGCTCGCCGGCGCACCGGAACGGAGCGAGCAACGATGAGCAGCGTGACGGTATTGGGATTGTGCGCTGCCGCCGCGGTCGGGCTTGGCCTATATGGCCTGATTACAAATCCGCAGCCGCTTCGCAAGATCATCGCATTCAATCTGCTGGGCAGCGGCGTATTCCTTCTGTTCGGCATCGTGGGACGGCGGGGTGCGGCAGCGGGCTTTGGCAATGATCCGGTGCCACAAGCCCTGGTGATTACCGGCGTCGTCGTCGCGTTTTCTGCGACGGCTTTGGCGATCGCCCTGTTGCTGCGGCTGTTCCAGACCGCTGGTTCCACGACGCTGCGCAGTGGCGCACCTGAGGGCGCTGGCCCCGATCCGTCCGGTGACTGATGCTACTCCATCCCACGGCGTTGGACGCGGCAACGACTACGGGCGGTTTCCTGCTGGTGCTATCGATCATTGTCCCGGTCTCAGGCGTTTTGCTGGCGTTCGTTCTCGGCGACCGTCACGTCAGGCTGGTCGCGTTCGCAGTCATTCCCCTTGGATTGGCGATTGCCGCAGCTACCCTCGCGATCCTGCCGCAGAGCGATGGCCCCCTCGTTTACCTGCTCGGCGCCTGGCCGCCGCCGCTGGGTGTGGCACTGCGCGGGGACGGCTTGTCAGCTGTGATGCTCGCGACGACGGCACTCGTAATCTCCGCGATCTCCGTTTTTGCCGCGACTGATTTTTGTCCAGCGGCAGCCGAAACGCGCGCGCCGTTCACATTCTGGGTCCTGCTGCTGGCGATCTGGGGGGCGTTGAACACGATCTTCATCGGCGGCGACCTCTTCACCCTTTATGTCGCCCTCGAACTGTTGACGTTTGCCGCCGTGCCGCTGGTCTCGCTCGACGGCCGCGCCGAGACGCTGCGAGCCGCGCTGCGATATCTGCTCTTCGCGCTGCTCGGTTCCGTTCTCTACTTGCTGGGTACGGCACTGCTCTATGGCCTCTACGGTACACTTGACATCGTGCTGTTGTCGCGGCGCGTCAGTGCGGAGGCGGCCGCACTCGCCGCGGCGGCATTGATGACAACGGGTCTTCTCGCCAAGACCGCGCTCTTTCCGCTGCATCTTTGGTTGCCGCCTGCTCACGCCGGTGCACCGGCGGCGGCGAGCGCAATCCTGTCCGGCCTGGTCGTGAAGGGATCCTTCTTCATCATCATACGGCTCTGGTTCAACGTGATGCCCGCCTTGCCCGGCTTCGCCGCCACGCAATTGCTCGCGACGCTGGGAGCGGCAGCGATCGTATTCGGGAGCGTTGTCGCTCTACGGCAAGAACGCCTCAAGCTCCTCATCGCGTATTCGACATTGGCGCAGATCGGGTATCTCTTCTTGATGTTCCCACTTGCGTTCAATGCCTCGGGGAGGCTCGAGAGCGACGAAGCCTTGGCGGGGGGGCTGCTGCAGGCTGTCTCCCATGCCACCGCAAAAGCGGCGATGTTCATGGCCGTCGGATCGATCTACGTGGCACTGGGTCACGATCGCATCACGGAATTGCGCGGCATCGTGCGAGCTCGGCCCCTGAGCTTTCTGGCCTTTGCGCTGGGTGGCATCGCGCTGATGGGCGTACCTCCGAGTGGTGCATCCCTTGCGAAGGATCTGTTGCTCCAGGCGGCAGAGGAGAGCGGGCAGTGGTGGTGGGCGGTCGTGCTCCAGGCGGGCGGGATGTTTACGGCCGCCTATGTGGTGCTGGTTCTGGCGCACGCGCTGGCGGCTTCAGACGAGTCAATTGCCGTAACAGGCCCGGCATTGCGCAATCAGGACCTGGCGGCGCTTGCCCTGGCGCTCTGCTCGCTATTGCTCGGCCTCGTGCCCTGGGACCCGTATCTACCCGTTCCGTTTGGTACGGCATCGAACGTCTTCGGCATCGACAAATTGCTGTTGCCTGCCCTCGGGGGCGCGGTGCTGGCGATCCTGCTCAGTCCCTGGCCACATCCGCTCGCATCTTCGACGACCTGGAAGGCGCTCGTGAGCGTAGTCCGTCCGTTGCGGCGCGCCGCTGTTGAATTCGGCGGACTTGTCGAGCGAGGTGACGACGTCATTCGACAGTGGCCCACGGCGGGCATCTCCCTGCTCGTCGTGGCATTGCTGCTCGCCGCATTGATGTTGGCGGCGAATTGAGGACACCTCAACCGAGCTGTGGAACCAAGGGATTTCATCGATCGGGTCGGGCGAACGTTCTCGTCCTGCCCAAGCGATGTCCCGGATGCCAGCGTTGCAGCGCGCATGCGCCCATTGGGACATTCATCCGCGACGGCCAAGGGTTTCCTCTGATCGCGGAAGTACCCCTTGCACGGTACCGTCAGCAGGAATGTTCCGGTCCGCATTTTGTCGATCCAACGGGAGGTCTTCATGTCCGATCTGGTCGCGATCGTGTACCCGTCCGAGGCAAAAGCCGAAGAAGTGCGTCAGCGGCTGCTCAAGCTGCAGAAGGAATATCTGATCACGATCAGCGACGCCGTGATCGCCGTGAAGACGGATTCGGGCGGCATCAAGCTCAATCAGCTCGTCAACACCACTGCCATGGGTGCGATGACCGGGAGCTTCTGGGGCCTCCTCATCGGAGTCCTGTTTCTCAATCCGATCCTCGGGGTCGCCGTGGGCGCCGCGTCGGGCGCGCTCGGCGGCGCGCTCTCCGACTTCGGCATCGACGATTCCTTCATGAAGAACCTGTCGGCCAATCTCCAGACCGGCAACGCTGCCCTGTTCGTCCTGATCAAGCACATGACCGCGGACAAGGTGATCAAGGAGATCAAGGACGCCGGCGGCGTCGTGCTCAAGACCTCGCTCGATGAGACCAAGGAAGCGGCGCTGCGCGACGCGCTCGCCAGTGCGGTGGAGCGGCCGGCGGCCTGAGCCGCCGTCGTCCCGCGCCTCAACGGCGACCGCCGGCAAGTCGCAGCAGCATCATGAACAGGTTGAGGAAATTGAGATAGAGCGACAGCGCCGCAACGACCGACTTGCGGCCCGTGGCGGTGTGGTCATCCGAGATGTCGTACATCCCCTTGATCCGCTGGGTATCGTAGGCCGTCAGGCCGGCAAACACGCCGACACCGACGATCGAGATCAGCCAGTCGAGCGCGGTCGACCCCAGGAACAGGTTGATCAGGCTCGCGATGATGATTCCGATCAGGCCCATGAACAGGAAGGTGCCTAATCCCGAGAGATCGCGCCGGGTCGTGTAGCCGAGAAGACTCAGCGCGCCGAACATTGCGGCCGCGATGAAGAAGACGCGGGTGATCGAGGAACTCGTATAGATGTGCAGCAATATCGATAGCGATACGCCGACCAGCGCCGAATAGACGAAGAACAGGATCCGCGCCGTGGGCACCGACAGCGTGTTGATGCGCGAGCCGATGAAGAACACCAGGGCGAGCGGCGCCAGGATGAAGACCCACATCAGGGGGCTCTGGAGCAATTCGGGGCCGATGGCCTGATAGGTCACCCAGGCGACGACGGCGGTCAAGCCGACGCCGGTGGCCATGTAGCCGTAGATCCGCAGCATGTAATCGCGCAATCCGGTATCTATCCCGATCGCGCCGCCGGCAGCGTCGGTGGCCGTCAGGTTGTGATCATAGTTCGACATCGCTTGCCTCCTCTGGCACTCGCCGGATGAGGTTACGCTAGCCTTGGAACCTGCCGACCGACATCGGTCAATCTCCCGAGGGCCAACGGTGAAAACCACCGCCTTCCGATGCAAATTGCACGGCGGCGCCGAAGCGCCCACGGCAGCCGCGTCGTTACCAATCCGCAACTCGGGAACCTCTGCCTTCGGCTCTCAGTCTTTTGGCGGAGGCACCTTACGCCGTTGTCACTAGAGACCCGCCGTAGTCCGGCTTAATCGGGCGCATGCGCTTTTTCTTCCATATCGCTGACAAGTACGGTGTTTCGACCGACGGGATCGGATGCGAATATGCCGGGCAGGACGCAGCTGCCCTGCATGCCGGCCGCCTTGCCGCCGAGCTTGCCAAGGCTGGCGAATTCTTCCGCGGCAGTGTCGTGCTCGTCGCCCGGGCCACAGACTCCCTCCCCCGCCCGGCGAGCGAGAACGACGCCGCCGCATCGCTTCCGAAGAGCTGACGTCCGCACCTGACGCCCTGCGCGGCCGCCGATTTCCTGCCCTGCTGCCTACAGAGAATCCCTGATGGGCGCACGGGGTGCGGCCCTCTAAGGTCCGCGCATGAGGCGGCCGCTCCAACTGCGGCCGCCTTGGATTGGAAGGCCATCCGTCATGGCGGCGAACGAGGCCGATCAGAAACTCTCGCGCAACGCGCTGATTGCGCTTGTGATCGGGTCGATGGTCGGCTCCGGCATCTTCGCATTGCCGGCCCAATTCGGACGCACCACCGGTGCTCTCGGCGCGATCATCGCCTGGGTGATCGCCGGTACCGGCATGCTGACGCTCGCCTTCGTGTTCCAGTCGCTGTCCCGGCGCAAGCCGGCGCTCGATGCCGGCATCTACGCCTACGCCAAGGACGGCTTCGGCGACTATATCGGCTTTGCCTCCGCGGTGGGCTATTGGATCGGCTGTTGCCTCGCCGACGTCGCCTGTCTCATCCTGATCAAGGCCACGCTCGGGCAGTTCTTCCCCGTCTTCGGCGACGGCACGACGCCGATCGCAATCGCTTCGGCGTCCGTGCTGCTTTGGAGCGTGCATATCCTGGTGCTGCGCGGCATCAAGGGCGCTGCCGCGCTCAACACCGCCACGACCTTCGCGAAAATCATTCCGATCCTGCTGTTCATCGTCGTGGCTGGGATCGCCCTGAACGGCGAAGTGTTCTCGGGGAATTTCTGGGGTGCGGAGCGGCCGGACGCGCGGGACGTGCTGACCCAGGTCCGCGGCACGATGCTGCTCACGGTGTTCGTATTCGTCGGCATCGAGGGCGCGAGCGTGTATTCGCGCTACGCCAGGACGCGTTCCGACATCGGCATCGCGACTGTCACCGGATTTCTGACGGTGCTCTGCCTTCTCGTGCTCGTGACGCTCCTGTCCTACGGCATCCTGCCGCGGGCTGAGCTCACGGATCTGCCCACACCGTCGATGGCGGGCGTGATGGAAGCCATGGTCGGCCGCTGGGGCGGCGTGTTCATCAGCATCGCCTTGCTGATCTCGATCCTCGGCAACTACCTGTCCTGGTCGCTGCTTGCGGCCGAGATCCTGCACTCGGCGGCGAACCAGCGCACCATGCCGGCCTTTCTCGCGCGCGAGAACGCGCACAAGGTTCCTGTCGGGGCGCTCTGGCTCACGAATTGCGTGATACAGGCGTTTCTCTTCGTGAGCTGGTTCGCCGAATATGCCTTCACGCTCGCCCTGAAGATGACGAGCGCGATGACGCTGATCCCGTATTTTCTCGTCGCCGCGTACGGCCTTAAGCTCGCATCGACCGGCGAGGCCTATGATGCCGGCGAGCGCGCCCGCATCACCGACGGGATCGTCGCAGCCGTCGCGACGCTCTACGCGGCCGGTATGATCTACGCCGGCGGACCGAAATTTCTCCTGCTGTCCGCAATCCTCTATGCGCCGGGAACGCTGCTGTTCCTGATCGCCAAGCGCGAGCGCAAGGAGAGGCTGTTCAGGCCGGTCGAGTCCGTCCTGTTCGGGGCCATCGCCATCGCCGCGGGCGCCGGAATCTACGGGCTGGCTGTCGGAGCCATCTCGATCTGACCGATTGTCGCTGACCGCATGGAGGCGAGTATGAACATCTGGACCGTGTATCGCTCCTTGATCCTGGGCGCGGTGGTGGCCGTCGCCGCACCGTCGGCCATGTCCATGGCTCAGCCGAAGGATGGCACCGTGGCCGCACCGAAGCAGACCGGCGCGGCCACGCCAGGCGATGCAAGGCCCAACACCAATACGAATCCGGTCAAGCACCGCTACTGGCGTCATCGCGGCGGCAAGCATCCGCATTACGGCAGCCGCCGCGTTCGCACCTGAGACACGGCCACATGACGGCGGACCGATCAATGAGCGATTCCAGGATCGGACCAGAGCGGGTCCGCGGGGTCGTTCTGCACGAAAACCCCGTCGACGAATCCGGGCAAGCCGGACGGCCGAGCCTCCTCGCAATCGGCCTCACCTTGCTCGCCGTAGCCGTTGCCCTGTTCCTGGTGTGGCAGACGGTGTCCAGCCTCCTCATCGTCTTCGCGGGGGTGCTGTTCGCAGCCTTTCTGGATGCCGCAGCGCGGGCTCTGGCGCCGGTCCTTCCGCTCAGCCGCATCTGGCGTCTGACATTCGTTCTCATGCTGCTCTCGGCCTTGTCGGGCTTTGGACTGGTTTGGGGCGCCGGCAAGCTGCCGGAACAGACGCGCCTGCTGCTGAAGGTCATGGATGCGCAGGTCGATATCCTGCAAGAGCACCTGTTGTCCTATGGCGTGGACCTGCTCGGCCCGGAATGGGGGCGCGACTTCGCCCAATGGCTGTTCGCCGATCAGGGCCGGTTTCTCAGCCACGCGCAATTCCTGCTGGGGGGTGCCTCGAGCCTTCTGACCGGCGTGCTCGTCGTCGTGTTCCTGGGGATTCTCTTTGCCTTCGATCCCACCAGCCACCGCGAGAGCCTGGTCGTGCTGGTCAGGCCATCCTACCGCGCCCGCATGCGCGCCGTGATGGACGAGATCGGCAACGTCATGCGGCTGTGGTTCGTCGGCCAGTTGATCCGCATCATCCTGATGACGCTCTGCGTCTGGCCGGCGCTCTATCTCATCGGACTGCCGGGGCCGTTCCTGCTGGGACTGCAGGCGGGCCTGTCGAATTTCATCCCCTATCTCGGGCCGATCGTCGCCGCGATCCCGATCGCGCTCGTGGCGATGCCTCTCGGCGCCTCGCTGCTGATCTGGGCCGTCGTCGTCTACACCATCATCCAGTCGATTGAAGGCTATGTGATCGGCCCGCTGATCCAGCGCCGGGCGGTCGAGACACCGCCGGCCTGGACGCTGGTTGCAATCGTCCTGCTCGGCGCCCTGTTTGGCGTCATGGGCATCGCGCTGGCGATGCCGCTCGTCGCCGTCGGACGGGTCGCGATCATCCGGTTCTACGTCGAGGACTATCTCGGCGACGGTCGCGAGCCGGCAACGGAAAATCGTGGGTGACCCGCCATGAGCGAAATCGATGCACAGCAACACGATGCTCCCGAGCCTACTCTGACGCGCGCAGGGGCCGGCCATTTTCTCTGGCAGCAGCTTCCGTATGCCGTCGCGCTGCTGCTCGCCATCGCAGGCGTCGCCTATACGAACGTCTCGCACCAGCCTCTGGTCGGCTATTGGGAGTTCCTGGCGCTTGCCATCGGCGTGGTCTGCGTCATTACCAAATGGCCGGAGACCGAAGGCAGGGAGAGGCAGATCCGCCTGGTGTGGACCCAGGCACTGCACTGGATCGCAGTTCTGGTCACGATGAACATCATGCTGGTCTCCGGGGTACAGCAGATGCTTCCGACGCCGGCGACCGGTCTCGTGCTGCTGATGCTGCTTGCGCTCGGCACGTTCCTTGCGGGCGTCAGCCTGCTGTCGTTGCAGATCGCCTTTCTCGGCCTTGCGATGGGCGCGGCCGTGCCGGCGATATCCTGGCTGAAGCAGTCCATCTTCTTCTTCCTGCTCGGCGCCGTGCTGCTGATCGGCCTCGCGATCTCGTTCTGGCTGCGCCAGGACGGCCGCCCCGCGGGCGGCACGACCGGAGCCCAACACCAGACGGAGGCTTGAATGCGAACATTGCGATGTCTTGCGGCCATCTGCGCGGTGACCGTTCTTTGCACCACCACCACGTCCGCGCGCGCCGAGAGATTCAGGATTGGCAGGCTGCTGTGCTTCTCCGAACCTCGCGTCGGGCTGGTGCTGGGGTCGACACAGGCAATGCGCTGCGTGTTCAACGGACTGCGCCCGCCCCGGCAGTACGTCTACGAGGGACGGATCAGACGCGTCGGCCTTGACCTCGGCGTGACCAGTGCCGGCACGCTGTCCTGGGCGGTCTTCGCCCGGAATTCACGGATTGGCCCCGGCACGCTCCGCGGCAGCTATGTCGGCGCGAGCGGCAATTTTGCCTTGGGTCCCGGCCTCGGCGCCAACGTCCTGATCGGCGGCTCGCGGAGGAGCGTGATGCTGCAGCCGATCTCGATCGAACGTTCGATCGGGCTCAATCTCGCGGCTGGCGTGACCCATCTGACATTGGGACCGCGAGGCCCGCAATAGTTCGTATCCGCCTGGTGGTTCGATGAAAACGACCTGGACCATGACACGCAATCGAAAACGCTGGCTGATCGCCTTCCTCGTCGCTGCTGTCTGCGCAGGTGGATACTTCGCCTGGCAGACACTTGGGAGCGACAGCCTTCCGAGCGGGTTTGCCAGTGGCAACGGGCGCATCGAGGCCGTCGAGATCGACATCGCCACCAAGACGCCCGGGCGCATCCGCGACATCCTGGTGCGGGAAGGCGATCTCGTCTCGGCGGGACAGGCGCTCGCACAGATGGACACCGTGCAGCTCGAAGCGCAGTACCGCCAGGCCGAAGCCCAAATGCGGCGCGCCACGATCGGCATCGAGACCGCCAGGAGCCTCGTGACCCAGCGTCAGGCCGAGAAGAAGGCCGCAACGGCCGTCGTCGACCAGCGCGGTGCAGAGCTGGACTCAGCCGATCGAAAGCTGCAGCGCTCCGAGCAATTGATCAGAACCAACGCCGTGCCCCAGCAGGTGCTTGACGACGACCGCGCGGCCGCCAACGGCGCCCGCGCAGCGGTCGCGGCCGCAGAGGCCCAGCTCGCCGCCTCGGGCGCCGCCATCAGTGCGGCCGAGGCGCAGGTCGTCGATGCGGAGGCTGCGGTCGAGGCGGCGAAGGCGGCCATCGAGAGCATCAAGGCAGACCTCAACGATTCGACACTTCGCGCACCGCGCGACGGGCGCGTCCAGTTTCGCGTCGCCCAGCCGGGCGAGGTTCTCAGCGCCGGCGGACGCGTGCTCAATCTCGTCGATCTCGGCGATGTCTTCATGACTTTCTTCCTGCCGACGGCGCAGGCCGGCCGCGTCGCGATCGGCTCGGAGGTTCGCCTCGTCCTCGATGCCGCGCCGCAATGGGTCATCCCGGCCACGGCGACGTTCGTTGCCAGCGTTGCCCAATTCACGCCCAAGACGGTCGAGACCGAGGAGGAGCGGCAGAAGCTGATGTTCCGCGTCAGGGCGCATATTTCGCCGGAGCTGCTGCGGCGAAACATCGAGCAGGTCAAGACCGGCCTGCCCGGCCGCGCCTTTGTCCGCCTCGATCCCGACGCCGCATGGCCGGCACAGCTGACGGAACGCCTGGTCAAATGAATGACGCGTCGCCCGAATCTCGATCCTTCGTCGCGCCGGTGATACGCCTCGAGGCGGTCAGCCTGCGCTACGGGGCGATCCGCGCGCTCGATCGCATCGCCCTCGAGATTCCCGCGGCACGCATGGTGGGTCTGATCGGACCCGACGGCGTCGGCAAATCCAGCCTGCTGTCGCTTGTTGCCGGCGCTCGCGCCATCCAGGATGGCCGCGTTCAAGTGCTCGGCGGAGACATGGCCGACGCCGCCCACCGGCGGCGGACCTGCCCGCAGATCGCCTACATGCCGCAGGGCCTCGGCAAGAATCTCTACCCGACGCTCTCCGTATTCGAGAATGTCGATTTCTTCGGCCGCCTGTTCGGTCATGACAGGCGCGAGCGCGAGGAGAGAATTCGACAGCTCCTGGGCAACACCGGCCTTGCGCCCTTCGCTGACCGGCCCGCGGGCAAGCTGTCCGGCGGCATGAAGCAGAAGCTCGGGCTCTGCTGCGCCTTGATCCATGATCCCGACCTGCTGATCCTCGACGAGCCGACCACCGGCGTCGACCCGCTCTCGCGCCGCCAGTTCTGGGAGCTGATCGACGAGATCCGGAAGGATCGCCCCGGCATGAGTGTCGTCGTCGCGACCGCTTACATGGAGGAAGCGGCGCGGTTCGACTGGCTGGTTGCGATGAATGACGGGCATGTGCTCGCCACGGGGACGCCGGCCGAGTTGCTGCGACAGACCGGCACCGACAATCTCGATGCCGCCTTCATCGCCCTGCTGCCCGAGGAACAGCGACGGGAGCACAGAGAGGTGGTGATCCCGCCTCGCGCGAGCGATCGCGACGACGACATCGCGATCGAGGCCGAGCATCTCACCGTCCGATTCGGCGACTTCACCGCGGTCGACAATGTCAGCTTCCGCATCCCCCGCGGCGAGATCTTCGGCTTCCTCGGCTCCAACGGTTGCGGCAAGACCACGACGATGAAGGTCCTGACCGGACTCTTGCCGGCCAGCGAGGGCGATGCCCGGCTGCTCGGGCGCGAGGTCGATCCCAAGGACATGGATGTGCGGCATCGAGTCGGCTACATGTCGCAGGCGTTCTCGCTCTATTCCGAGCTGACGGTCCGCCAAAATCTCGAGCTGCACGCGCGCCTGTTCCGGCTCGCACCTGATACGATCGACGATCGGGTCCGCGACATGGCCGGACGTTTCGATCTCACCAGGGTGATCGACGCCCTGCCCGACGCCCTGCCGCTCGGCGTCCGTCAGCGCCTGTCGCTGGCGGTCGCGATGATACATGCGCCCGATATCCTAATCCTCGACGAGCCGACGTCGGGCGTCGATCCCGTGGCACGCGACGGCTTCTGGCAGATCCTGTCCGACCTGTCGCGGCAGGACAGCGTCACGATCTTTGTTTCTACCCATTTCATGAACGAGGCCGAGCGCTGCGACCGCATCTCGCTGATGCATGCCGGCAAGGTCATGATCAGCGACACACCGGAACAGATCGCGGCACGGCGCGGCAATGGAAGCCTCGAGGAGGCTTTCGTCGCCTACCTCAAGGACGCGATCGCCGCGACGGAGACGACCGCGGCCGCTCCCGCGCCGCACATGGCAACCACCGGTACAGCGGAGACGCACGGCGCGCCACATGGCGCGTTGAGCTTCTTCGATCCGCGCCGCATGTTCGCCTATACGCAACGCGAAGCGCTCGAGCTCAAGCGCGATCCGATCCGCGCCACCCTCGCGATCCTCGGCAGCCTCATCCTGATGTTCGTGATGGGCTATGGCATCAACATGGACGTCGAAGACCTCTCCTTCGCCGCCATGGACCGCGACGACACCACTGTCAGCCGGGACTATATCCTCCAGATTGCCGGCTCGCGCTATTTCACCGAGCTTGCGCCGATCACCGACTATGACGATCTCGACCGCCGCATGCGCAGCGGCGAGCTCAGTCTCGCCATCGAAATTCCTCCGGGCTTCGGCCGCGACGTCGCGCGCGGCAGCAATGTTCAGATCGGCGCATGGGTCGACGGCGCAATGCCGTCGCGTGCCGAGACGGTGCGCAGCTACGTGCAGGCGATGCACGCGACCTGGCTGGCGCAGCGCGCCCGGCAACTCTATGGCAATGCCGCCACGACCGGCGACTTCCAGCTCGAGGTCCGCTTCCTCTACAACCCCGACATCCGGAGCATCGTCGCGATGGCGCCGGCCGTGATCCCGATCCTGCTGCTGATCATTCCGGCGATCCTGGCGACGCTGAGCGTCGTGCGCGAGAAGGAGCTCGGATCAATCATCAATTTCTACGTCACGCCGGTGACGCGGATCGAGTTCCTGGTCGGCAAGCAGCTTCCCTACGTCGCGCTCGCCATGCTGAACTTCTTCCTGCTGACCGCCTTTGCAGTCTTCGTATTCCGCGTCCCCTTCACGGGCAGCTTCGTCGCGTTCACGTCGGCCGCGCTCCTGTACGTCATCATCACCACCGCGATGGGTCTTGTGATCTCGTCGTTCATGACGAGCCAGATCGCTGCGATCTTCGCGACCGCGCTGCTCACCATGATTCCGGCCACGCAATATTCGGGACTCGTCGATCCCGTATCCTCGCTCCAGGGCGCGGGCGCGATCATCGGGCGGATCTATCCGGCCGCGCACTTCGTCACCATCACGCGCGGCACGTTCTCCAAGGGGCTCGACTTCGGCGATCTCTCCGGACCGTTCCTGGCGCTTCTCGTCACCATCCCGGTGCTGCTCGCCCTCGGCGTCGCGCTCCTCAAGAAGCAGGCGACCTAGATGCGCAGCGGCAATATCGTTCAGCTCGGCATCAAGGAATTGCGCGGCCTCGTGCGCAATCCCATGATGCTCGCACTGATCATCTATGCCTTTACCGTCTCGATCTACACCGCCTCCAGGGCTCAGCCGGAGACGCTCAACGAGGCGGCACTGGCCATCGTCGACGAGGACAAATCGCCCGCCGCCACGCGCATCATCACGGCGTTCAGCCCGCCCTATTTCGCGGTTCCGCGGCTGATATCGCAGTCGGACATGATGAGCCGCATGGATGCGGGCCTCGACACCTTCGCGCTCAACATCCCGCCCAACTTCCAGCGCGACCTGCTTGCGCGGAGATCGCCGGCCATCCAGCTCAATGTCGATGCGACCCGGATGTCGCAGGCCTTCACCGGAAGCGGCTATATCCAGTCCATCGTCAGCGACGAGGTCAGCGAGTTCCTGTCCCGCTATCGTTCGGCTGCACCCTTGCCGATCGATCTGGCGCTGCGCGCACGCTTCAATCCCGAACTCAACAAGAGCTGGTTCGGAGCCATCAACAACATCATCTCCTCCGTCACGATGCTGTCGATCATCCTGACCGGGGCGGCCCTGATCCGGGAACGCGAGCACGGCACGATCGAGCATCTGCTGGTCATGCCGGTGACGCCTTTCGAGGTGATGGCGAGCAAGATCTGGTCGATGGGCCTGGTCGTCCTCGTCGCGGCCAGCATGTCGCTCATCTTCGTCGTGCAGGGACTGCTGGCCGTCCGGATCGGCGGCTCGGTCCCGCTCTTTCTGTGCGGCACAGCGCTCTATCTCTTTGCCACCACCAGCATGGGCATTTTTCTGGCCACCTCCGCCGGCACGATGCCGCAGTTCGGTCTGCTCTTGATGCTGGTGCTGATGCCGCTGCAGATGCTGTCGGGCGCCACGACACCGAGGGAGAGCATGCCCGAGCTGATCCAGAACATCATGCTCGCCGCGCCGAACACCCATTTCGTGATCATGGCCCAGGCCATCCTGTTTCGCGGCGCCGGGCTCACCGTCGTGTGGCCGCAGCTGACGGCATTGCTGGTGATTGGCGGACTGTTGTTCTTCCTGTCTCTGCGTCGCTTCCGGCAATTCCTCAGATGAGGTCCTCGGGGACCAGCTCGCGTTAAAACGGGCACAGAACCCAAGGGGGATGCGAACATTCCCGCCCGGTGGCTCAGGGTTTCGTCTGATGTCGGCGCCGCGGGTTCGCCGCTACGATTCACCGTCTGTCGATGGAACCATCGTTGTCCGGGAGGATCGCATGACAGCCTATGACAGCCGGTCCGGCATCGAAGCGCTGGGCCCTCCGCCACTCTGGGTCTGTGCTCTCCTCGGGGCCGTCCTGATTGCCGCCGGCCTCTTCGCCTTGGGCGATCTCGCGTTCGCGACCATCATCAGCGTCAAGTTCATCGGACTGACCGCGATCGCCGCCGGCGGCTTCGAGATTGCGCATGCGTTCTGGACCAAGGAATGGGGCGGCTTCCTATGGCGGATCGTTCTCGGCGCGCTCTACCTCGTCTTTGGCCTGCTGCTGCTCACCCAGCCCGACTCGGGCGCGCTGATCCTGACCTATTTCCTCGGCGCGGTGCTGTTCGCGTCGGGCGTCATTCGGTGCGTGCTCAGTTTTGCCTATTGGCATCAGAACGGCTGGATGATGCTGATCTCCGGCATCTTTGCCGTCATCGCCGGCGTGCTCATCCTGTTCGGCTTCCCCGACATCAGCGTCTGGGCGCTTGGCTTCCTGCTCGGTGTCGACCTGATCTCGCATGGCCTCGCATGGTTGCTCTACGCGCTGCAGTCGCTGCGGACCGCCGAATCACAAAGGAGAGAAGCACAATGAATGCTCCCAACCGCCGCGCCTTCCTCGGTCTTGCAACGAATGCCATTGCCGCAGCCGCGATCGGCACCGTCGGCGTTCGCCTCATCGGCGTCGCCGAGGCGATGCCGATCGATCCCGATCCCGGACGGGCCGGCGGGGCGTCGCTCCCTGTCACGCCGGCGCAGTGGGGACCGGGACCCGGTCCGGGCTGGGGCGGCCCGGGCTGGGGCGCGCCGCCACCGCGTCCCGGTTGGCGTCCCCCACCGCCGCGTCGTCGCCGCCGCTGGGTTTGCTGGTGGCATCGCGGCCGTCGTCATTGCGGATGGCGCTGGCGCTAGGACGCTTGTCGGGCCCTTGGCAGGGTGATGGAGGAAATCGTGCGCAACAATTACCAATGGATCCTCGCCGCCGTGCTGGCCGCGCTTCTCGTTGCGGCGACCTGGTTTTGCGTGTCGGTCTGGCGCTCGACGCCGGCGATGCCGGTCTACGGCAATATCATCCTTGCCGGGGCCGCGGTCCTCTTCCTGGTGTCGGGCTGCGGCCTGATCGCACTGATGTTCTACAGCCATCGCAAGGGCTACGACGAACCCGCGCGGAGCGACAGGGCCGCGCGGGAGTGACCCAGTTCGTTGTTCTGAGTCCGGAGCAAGGAGCGGACGATGAACCTTGCCGATGTCGCGATCCGATTGCTGGCGGCAGGTCTCATGATCGGGCTGACCGGCGGGGCCGCTCGGACGCAACCTGCCGCCTCCGCGCCTTCAGTCGGGATCGTCGAAGCGACACGGCGGCCGATCACCGAGAGCAGCGAGTTTCTCGGCCGCATCGAGGCGATCAACCGGGTCAACGTTGCGGCCCGCGTCACCGCCTTTCTGGAACAGCGGCTCTTCAACGAGGGCGCCGAGATCAAGAAGGGTGACCAGCTCTATCGCCTCGAGCGTGGCCCATTCGAAGCCGATCTTGCGGCCAAGAAGGCGCAGGTGGCGCAGCTGGAGGCAACGCTGGAGAATGCAAGGCTGACGACGGAGCGCGCACGCACCCTGCTCGGCGGACCGGCCGGGCAGCAGTCGACCTACGACGCTGCGCAAACCAGCGCAGCCTGGAAGCCCAGGTGCAGGCCGCGCAGGCGCAGGTCCAGGCCTCGCAAATCAACCTCGACTACACCGTGATCAGCGCGCCGATCGACGGCAAGATCGGACGCACGGCGGTGACGGAAGGCAACATCGTGAGCCCCTCTTCCGGCGTGCTGACCACGATCGTCAGCCAGGATCCGATGTACGTCACGTTTCCCGTGCCGCTGCGCCAGGGGCTCGAACTGCGCGAGCGATACGGTCCGCAAGGCGGACTCGAGGCGGTGGTGATCCGGTTGCGGCTGCCCGACGGGCGCATGTACGGCCAGTCCGGCAAGCTGAACTTCGTCGACAACAGCATCGCGCAAAACACCGACACGATCACGGTGCGGGGCGAGATCGCCAATCCGATCCTGCGCGCCCCCTCCGCGGCAGGCGTCATCGCCCACGAGCTGACCGACGGCGAGTTCGTGACCGTCGTGCTCGAAGGCGTCCAGCCGATCGAGGTGCTGGCGATCCCGCGCTCGGCGGTGCTGTCCGACCAGCGGGGCGACTACGTCCTCGTGGTGGGCACGGACAACAAGGCCGAGCAGCGACGCATTCAGCTCGGACAATCGACACCGACGATCGCCGCGGTCATCAATGGGCTTGCGGCCGGCGACAAGGTGATCGCCGAAGGCCTGCAACGGGTTCGTGCCGGCCAGACCGTCACCCCGGATCCGGCAAGCGCACTCATTCTGTCGAGCATCAAGGGCGCAGCGAGCGGGCTGGCGCCACCGGCCGACCGCAGCACCCCTCCCCCGACACGCCCGGCGGACGGCAGCCCATGATATCGGACGTCTTCGTCGACCGCCCGCGGCTATCGATGGTGATCGCTTTCATCATCACCATCGCCGGCGCGCTGGCGCTCACGCAGATTCCGGTGGCGCAGTTTCCGGATATCGTGCCGCCTCAGGTCACCGTGGCCGCGACCTTCCCCGGCGCCTCGGCCGAAGTGGTGGAGAGCAGCGTCGCCCAGCCGCTGGAGGCTCAGGTCATCGGCGTCGACCGCGCGCTGTACATGAAATCGACCAGCGGCAATGACGGCAGCTACACGCTGACGGTTTCGTTCGCGCTCGGCACCAATCCCGACATCAACACCGTCAACGTCAACAATCGCGTGCAGAGCGCGCTGTCGCAATTGCCCACGGAGGTGCAGCAGCAGGGCGTGACGGTGCAGAAGCGATCCTCCTCGATCCTGCAGTTTCTGGTGCTGTACAGTGCCGATGGCCGGCAGGATCCGCTCTTCATCACCAACTACGCCATCATCAACGTGCTCGACGCCATCGCCAGCACACCCGGGGTCGGCCAGGCCAATCTGTTCGCCAAGATGAACTATTCGATGCGGATCTGGTTCGATACGCAGCGGCTCACCAGCCTCGGCCTGACCCCGGCGGACGTGATCGCCGCAATCCGCGCGCAGAGCGTCCAGGCTCCCGTCGGCCGTATCGGGGCGCGGCCGATCAGCAACGATCAGCAGTTCCAGTTCAACGTGCAGACACTGGGCCGGCTCGCCACCGTCGATCAATTCGCCAACATCGTGCTGCGCGCCAATCCGGACGGATCATCGCTGCTCGTGAAGGACGTCGCCCGCGTCGAGATGGGCGCGCAAAATCTCGACAGCGAAGCGCGGATCGACGGGCGCGCCGCCGTCCCGATCGCGATCTATCTCGCGCCGGGCGCCAATGCGGTGACCACCGCGCGCGCGGTGGCGGAGACGATGCAGCGACTGTCCGCCCGGTTTCCTGCAGGCCTCAGCCATCTCGTGCAATACGATTCCACGACGTTCGTCCGCGATACCATTGCGGAAGTATTGCGGACGCTGGGCGAGGCGTTCGTCCTCGTGGTGGTCGTGGTCTATCTGTTCCTCGGAAACCTCAGAGCCACGGCGATTCCGGCCGTCGCCGTACCGGTCAGCCTGGTGGGCACCTTCGCCGTCCTGCTGACCTTCGGCTATTCGGCCAACACGGTATCCCTGCTCGCCATGGTGCTCGCCATCGGCATCGTCGTCGACGACGCCATCGTCGTGGTGGAGAACGTCGAGCGCGTCATGGCGGAGGAGCCCGACCTGTCGCCGGCGGAGGCCAGCAAGAAGGCCATGAGGCAGATCACCGCGCCGATCATCGCCATCACCCTGGTGCTGCTCTCGGTGTTCGTCCCGATCGCATTCATTCCCGGAATCTCGGGCACGCTGTTCCGTCAGTTCGCGGTGACCATCAGCGCCGCCATGATGATCTCGGCATTGAACGCGCTCACGCTCTCCCCGGCGCTGTGCGCCCTGCTGCTGCGCCACGGCGGCCCGCGCCGGGGTCTCATCGGCCGTGTGCTCGGCGGGATCGACTGGGTGCGCGATCGCTACAGCGGCGGCGTCCGCCACCTGGTGCGCATGGCCTCGTTGTCACTCCTGCTCGTGGCGGTCTTTGCCGGCGGCATCTTCGGCCTGTCGCTGGTCACGCCGACGGGCTTCCTGCCGGAGGAAGACCAGGGAGCCTTCTTCACCTCTGTGCAGTTGCCCGATGGCGCATCGGTGGCACGGACCAGCGTGGTCACCCGGCAAGTCGAGGACATCCTGAAACAGATACCGGCCGTCGACCACGTCCTGGCAGTGATCGGCTTCTCGCTGCTCGACGGCGCCTCCGAGCCGAACAGCGCGCTCGTGGTGGCGCGGCTGAAACCCTTCGCCGACAGAAAGGCGGCGGCGGATTCGGCACAGGCGCTGATCGCCAGGATGTTTGCAGCCGGCGCGCAGATTCGAGAGGCCAACGTGCTGCCGTTCAACCTGCCGCCGATCATCGGGCTCTCGACCGGAGGCGGATTCGAATATCAGTTGCAGGCGCTGGAGGGGCAGACTCCAGCAGCGATCTCCAGCGTCACGAACGCGCTGATCGGCGCCGCCAATGCCGATCCACGGCTTGCGCGCGTGTTCTCGACATTCACCGCGACCAACCCGTCGCTCTATCTCGATATCGATCGCCGCAAGGCCCAGGCGCTGGGCGTCACCATCAGCGACATCTTCACTGCTCTCCAGGCCACGCTCGGCGGCATCTACGTCAACAATTTCAACCTGTTCGGCCGGACCTGGCAGGTCAATCTCCAAGGCGAGGCATTCGACCGCGCCGACACCTCGGACATCTGGCGGATCTATGTGCGCAACAGCACCGGCGAGATGGTACCGCTCCGATCGCTGGCGGCGCTGAAGATCGTCACCGGGCCGCAGGTCATCACCCGCTACAACAACTACCGCTCGGTGACCGTCAACGGCAGCCCGGCGCCGAACATCTCCTCGGGCACCGCGATGGCTGCCATGACTGAGATCTCCGATGCCGTGCTGCCGTCCGGTTACACTTTTGCATGGACCGGCACCGCCTATCAGGAGCAACAGGCCGCCGGCCAGACCGGCATCGTGCTGATGCTGGCCGTCCTGTTCGCCTATCTGTTCCTGGTCGCGCTCTATGAGAGCACGGTGATCCCCATCCCCGTTCTGCTCTCGGTCGTCGTCGGCGTGCTCGGATCCTATCTCGGCATCAAGGTCGCGGGGCTCAACCTCGATCTCTACGGCCAGATCGGCCTGGTGGTCCTGATCGCCCTCGCGGCCAAGAACGGCATCCTGATCGTCGAATTCGCGAAAGAGCAGCGCGAGGCGGGAATGGCGCTCGATGAGGCCGCCGTCCAGGGCGCCCATATGCGCTTTCGCGCCGTCATGATGACCTCGGCGGCCTTCATCCTCGGCCTGCTGCCGCTTGTCATCGCAACGGGCGCTGCCGCGCTCAGCCGTCGCGCGGTAGGCACGGCCGTGTTTGCCGGCATGCTGGCCGCAAGCTCGATCGGGATATTCCTGGTGCCGATGCTCTATGTGGTCTTTCAGCGCGTACGCGAGCGCGCGAAGGCGGCTTTCAAGTCAAGCCATCGGCCGAATTCGTCCGACCGCAATATGGTCTAAGCGGGCTTCAACCGCGTGCGGTCAGGGGATCGTTGAGGGCGAGACCGGCCCGAGGCCAATCGACAGCAATCAGCCGCCCGGTGCCGGAGAGTGTGATGAAGGCGGTGCGCATGTCCGGGCCGCCGAAGCAGATGTTGGTGCAGTAGACCTCATCCGCTTCGTGGAATTCGATCAACCGGCCGTCCGACGAAAACACGCTGACACCGCCACGCACCAGCGTTGCGACGCAGATGTTGCCGCCCTCTTCCACCGCGAGCGAATCGAACCGCTGGTAGCCCGGCAGTCCGTGCAGCAAACGACCGCCGTTCGGCGATGGCCATGGCTCCTTGGCGACTTCGCCTTCGCCGGTGATGGGATAGCTCCAGATCCGGCTCGTCTCGGTCTCGGAGACGTAGAGCGTGCGCCCATCCGGCGACAGCCCGACGCCGTTCGGCGTCATGATCGGAAAGATCGCCTCCTTGATCATGGAGCCGTCGGTGCGCGTATAATAGACCGCGCCGCGATCCATCAGCCGGCCATAGGTCTTTCCGAGATCGGTGAACCAGAAGCCGCCCTTGTCGTCGAAGACGATGTCGTTCGGCCCTTTCAGATTGACGCCGTTGCAACTGTCGTAAAGGGTCTTGACGACGCCGGTAGCAAGGTCGACCTGCTCGATACGGCCTGTCGTGTAATCTTCGGCGCGGCCGGTCGGGCGAGCAAAATTGCGACTGTCCCTGTGCCAGGAGAAGCCGCCATTGTTGCAGACATAGCATTTGCCGTCCGGGCCGATGGCCGCGCCGTTCGGACCACCGCCGAGATGCGCGATCACCTCTTTCCGGCCCGAAGGAAGCACGCGCGTTAGCCGGCCGCCCTCGATCTCGACGACGATGACGCTGCCGTCGGCGAGCGCGACCGGCCCTTCGGGAAAGGCAAGTCCGCTCGCAATCTCTCTGCCTTCGAGACGCATCCCCTCACTCCATATCCTTAGGCCGGCGCCGGCTGGCCGGCGCCGAGATAGGCTTCCACGGCCTCGGCCCGGCTCGCCGGCGTGGCGAGGTCTGCCGCGCTGCGATGACCGACGATGGCACCGTTGCGCACGAAATAGAGCTCGTCGGCCACCTTCATCGTCATGCGGAAATTCTGCTCGACCAGCATGATGGCAAGGCCGGTGTCCTGCTTGATGGTCACCAGGCGTTCGAACACGCGCCGGATCAGCAGTGGCGCCAGTCCCAGCGACGGCTCGTCGAGCAGGAGCAGCCGCGGCGCGCTCATCAGGCCGCGCCCGATCGCGAGCATCTGCTGCTCGCCGCCACTCAGCATCCAGGCCGGCGACTTCAGGCGGTTCGCGATCTCGGGAAACAGCTCCAGCATGAGATCGCGCCGCTGTCGCTGCACCCGCGCATCGAGGAAGAAGCCGCCGAGCAGGAGATTTTCGGCGACCGTGAGCGAGCCGACGATCTGGCGTCCTTCGGGGACATAGACGATGCCGCGCCTGACGCGCTGCCGGGCGGCGAGCGCAGCGATGTCCTCGCCGGCAAAACGCATCTCGCCCTCTGCCGGCACGAGGCCCGCGATGGCCTTGAGCACCGACGACTTTCCGGCGCCGTTGGCACCCAACAGCGCCACCACGCCTCTTTCCGGCACGGCAAGATCGACATTTTCGACGACGCGCGCCCTGCCATAGCTGACCGCGAGACCACGCGCCGAGAACAGCTCAGTCATCGGCGTCGTCTCCGAGGTAGACGCGGATCACATCAGGATGCGCGCGGATTTCCGCCGGCGTGCCGTTCGCGATCATCCTGCCGAAATTGAGCACATAGATGTGCTCGCAAAGCTCCATGATCAGGTCCATGTCGTGCTCGACGACGAGGAGCACGAGGTCGGGCCGCATCAGCCGCTTCAAGGCGCGCATCAGGTCACGCGTCTCGACGGCGTTCAGTCCCGCGGCCGGCTCGTCGAGCAGGATCGCCCTGGGCTCGCTGGCAATGGCGCGCGCGATCTCGGCGAGGCGTAGCGTTCCCGGCGGCAGATCAGACGGCTTGTGATGGGCGGCCGACGCAATGCCGAGCTCATTCAGCGCCGCCATGGCGCGGCGCTCGGTGTCCTCTTGCTCGGCCCGTTGCGCCGGCGTCGGCACGAAGGCGCTGAACCAGCCGGACCGACGCTTCAGGGTGAGACCAACCAGGACGTTTTCGAGCAGCGACAGCTCCGGGCACATCGCCAGATTCTGGAAGCTGCGGGTGATGCCGCACGCGGCGCGCGGCGCCGGACCCATGCCGTCCAGCGGCGTGCCGCCAAAACTGCTGTGCCCGCGCTGGCCGTGGTAGAGCCCGGTAAGGCAGTTGAACAGGCTGGTCTTGCCCGCGCCATTCGGTCCGATCAAACCGGTGATGACGCCGGGCTTCAGATTCAGAGAGACGTCGCTGAGAACCTGAAGCCCGCCGAAGCCGAGCGAGATGCCTTCGGCGACGAGCCCGCTGCCGGTGGCGGCCATCATCGTCCCCTCCGGCGTGGCAGGAAGCGGCGCAGGTCACCGGCATTCGCTGCCAGCGTGACGACGATCAGCGCCACGCCATAAAGGATCGGAACCCAGTCGCCGGCCTTCGCGAGATAGGTCGGCACCAGCGTGATGAAGGCGCCGCCGACCAGCGCCGCCGGCAGTGACAGCCTGTTCAGGCTGACGACCGAGCCGACCAGCAGGAAGACGCCGCTGAAGAAGGTAAAGCTGTTCGGCGAAACGGTCGACGATGCAAAGCCCGTCATGGCACCTGCCAGCGAGGCCAGCGCGGCGCTCAACGTGAAGATCGAGACGCGCGCCCAGCTCCGCGTGATCCCCATGGCCTCGGCCGCGCGCGGCTGGGCCTGCGCCATCAGCAGCGCCAGCCCTTGCGCCGACTTGCGGAAATGCGCCAGCGCCAGACAGACGACGACCAGAACCACGAGCGCCACGTAGTAGCGCTGCAACGCCTTCGAGACGCCGGGAATCAAGTCCTGCGCGATGTACAGACCTTCAAAGCCGCCGGTGAACTTCTCGAAGCCGATCAGGATCTCCGGCAGTGCGAGCGCCAGCGCCATGGTGGCCACCGCAAGATAGATCCCGGACAGCCGGCGCGAGGGGAATGCAAAGACGAAGCCGCTACCTGCGCCGAGCAGGACCGCCAGCGGGAGGCTCACGGCGATCGACAGGCCGAGGCGGTGCTCGACGATTGCAACCGCATAGGCGCCGAGCGCCACGAAGAAACTGTGCCCGATCGACACCTCGCCACCGTAACGCACCAGCATGCTGACAGAGAGAACGGCCAGCGCGTTCGCAAAGCACAGCGACAGGCTGTAGAGCAGAAAGCCTCCGGCAAGGAGCGGCAGCAGCACCAGCGCCGCGACCAAGGCAAAGATCGACAGCCGCGCGGCATCGACATTGCCGTTGCGCGCCGACACGCCGGCCTTCGACCCGTGGGCGAGCTCAGACACGGCCACCGATCGCCCTTTCCAAAAGTCCGTTGGGGAAGAAGTTGAGCGTCAGCAGGATCACGCCGAGCAGGAACGTGTTCATGAATTCCGGCGAGACGTAGAACGAAAACAGGTTCATGGCGATGCCGACCAGGATGCCGCCGACGGCGGCGCCCGGCAGGCTCGAGAAGCCGCCGACCACGGCCGCGGTGAAGGCTTGCAGCATGAAGGACGGCACCGTCGTCGAGCTCAGGAACGTCGTCGGCACGATCAGAAGTGCTGCAACAAGACCGAGGACGGCGCCCGCGAGCCAGGAGAACAGGTGGACCGAGCGGAGGTTCAGCCCGCAGACCTCGCAGGCGAACGGATTGGTCGACACCGCGCGAAACGCAACGCCGAGCTTGGTCCGCTCGATGATCACGAACAAGCCGGCGACGATCGCGATGGTGACGGCGAGAACGGCGAGATCATAGGACGAGATACGGACTGCGCCGAGGCTGAAGCCGAAGCGCGGCACCGGAAGATCGAGATTGACGATATCGGCACCGAACACGAGTTGCACAGCGCCCTGCAGGACCAGCCCGACGCCGAGCGTTGCGATGGTCGAGGCGAGATCGGATTTGAAGACGATCGGCGCGATCAGGGCATAGCTTGCGACCGCAACCGCGCAGGCAATGCCGAGCGCCAGCGCCACCGCGCTGCCCCAGGACAGGCTCAGCAGGCTGCCGCTGGAGAAGCCGTAAACCACGAAGGCGCCGAGACAGGCGAGATTGCCGTGCGAAAAATTCACGACGCGCGAGCTCTTGAACACCATGACGAGACCGAGCGCGCCGACGCCGTAAAGGCAGCCGGAGATGATGCCGGACCAGAGCAGCGGCAGGATGTCTCTGATGAATCCGGCCACGCTCACCCCTGCCCTTCGCCGGGCACGCCGCCCTGCTCGATGAACTCGATCACGCCGGGGAAATAGCGGCCCGACAGTCCGTGCCGGCACGCCGCGTCGTAATAGCGGCGCGCAAGCTCGGCAACGCCGGGACGGGTGCCGGTATCGGCGGCGAGCTGAAGCACATAGTCAAGGTCCTTCAGCACGTATTCCGGCGGAAAGGCTTTTGCCGGAAAGTTGCGCGGCAGCATCGCCTTGGTGCCGTGATTGCGCAGCACGAAGCTGTCGCCCGACCCCTTCGACACGGCGCTGAGCAGCGTCTCGGGCTTCACGCCGGCGCGCTCGCCGATCACCATCATCTCCGCTAATGCCAGCGTGTGCTCGAACACCAGCGCGTTGTTGATCAGCTTGACGACCTGGCCACAGCCGACCTCACCGCAATGGGTGACGTCGGACCCGATATGATCGAGCAGCGGCTTGATCTCTGCGAACACGACCGCCTCCGCGCCGACCATGATGCTGAGCTCGCCGCGTTGCGCGGCCTCCCGCGTTCGCGCCACCGGTGCGTCCGCGAAGGCGAAGCCCTTGGCCTTCAGCCGATCGGAGACGCTGCGCGCCAGCGCGACCGGCGTGGTGCTGAGATCGACGATCGTCGTCCCCGGCCGCGCGGCCTGCGCGATCGCGGACGAGACCGCCTCCACCTGAGGTCCGCCCGGCAGCGACAGGAAGATGACGTCCGCGGCGGCGGCAAGCGCGTCGAGCGAGGCGGCTGCTTCCGCTCTGGTGTCGGAGAGAGCGGCGATCGCCGCCGGATCGCGGTCGAGCATCAGCACGCGACCGGCATGCTTCTTCGCCATGTTCCTGCACATCGGCCCGCCCATGACGCCGAGGCCGATGAAGCCGATGGTCTTCGCTGCGCTCATGGGCCTAATCCATCAACATGCCGCCATTGACGTCGAGCACCGTGCCGGTGATCCAGTTCGACGCCGGCGAGCAGAGGAACAGAATGCTCTGGGCAATATCCTCGGGCTGGCCGAACCGCCCCAGCGGCACGGCGCCGTTCGGCGACGGCGCGGCGCGATCGGTGACAGTCGCCCACATCGGAGTCTCGACCGGGCCCGGCGCGATGATGTTGGCGTAGACGCCCTTGGCAGCGCCGTTCTTGGCAACCCATTTCATCAGGCCGTGCACGGCGGATTTCGCCGCGACATAGGCCGGGCCCGACGCGACGCCGCCGATCTTGGCGGCGATCGAGCCGAGCGCAACGATCTTGCCGAAACCACGCTCGGCCATGACGGGATAGAGCTTGCGCACGGGATTGACCGTGCCCATCAGGTTGACGGCGAGGATCCTGTCCCACTCTTCATCAGTCGACTGCGGCAGCGGCGTATTGGCGATCGTGCCGGCACAGAGCACGAGGATGTCGATCTTGCCGCGCGCCTTCAGCTCCGCGTCGATCAGCCTCTCGACGGCCGCGCGATCCGTCACGTCGCAGCGGCGATAGCTCGCCTTTTCCGGAAACTTGCCGCCGTCTTCGACGATGTCGGTGGCGATGACGTCGGCGCCGGCGGCGCAGAACGCGGCAACCACGGCGCGGCCGATGCCGCCGGCGGCTCCAGTGATGAGGGCAGTTTGTCCGTCGAGACGCGAGGGCCCGCTCAAGGGCGATCCAGCCATGTCGTGCTTTCCTTGTTTTTCTTGCCTTGTTTTTCTTGGTAGTTGAGACGAGCAGCGGGCGACCGCGTCTTGCGGTCACCCGCTGAAAACGATTGGCTCAGGCCGGCTTGGCGTCGAAGGCCACTGCCGGATAGGGCTTGAAGTCGCGCACCATGACGAACGAGCCCTGCGCTTGCAGGATCGCTTCCTGACGCGTGCCGCGGTGATCGGCACCGGTGAAGGTCACCTTGCGGGCGCCGCCGACCGAGGCGTTGCGCAGCGTGTTGCCCGCCTCGACCAGATTGGCGCGCGTGATCGGCTTGCCGCTGTCGACCAGCGCGCCGAAGATGCTGCCGAACAGCGCGGCATTGCTCCAGCCGTTGAGCCCGAACACGCCGACCGGATCGTTCGGATAGTACTTCGTCACGGCGTCACGATAGGCCTTGATCTCGGGTTCGGCGCTGTGGACCGGCAGCAGCCACGAGGAGAAGTAGACGCCGTTGAGGAGATCGCCGGTCAGCTTGTAGGTCGCGGGATCGGCGGTGAAGAAGGGCGCAAACCAGGTCAGCTTGACGCCCTGGCGGTCGGCCGCCTTCAACGCGGCCGCGAGATTGGCATTGGAGCCGAACAGGATCGCCGCCTGCGCCTCGGAATTGGCGACGCGGCGGATGTGCGGGGTGAAGTCGGTGGTCTTCACCTCGAATGGGACCGACTCCGCCGGCGTGAGCTTGTTGGCCTCCATGAAGAGATCGAAGCCGCGTTTGGCCGAACGGCCGAGCTCGTCATTCTCCCACAGCAGCGCGATCTTCTTCAGCTTGAGATCGTTGACAGCGAACTCGGCATTGGAGGCCGCCGACCAGCCGTAATCGGGCAGGAGCGGAAAGATGTTCGGCTCGGCGAAGAAGGCGCTGGCGCCGCCGATCGGCCCGATCATGGCGAGGCCGTTTTCCTTGGCGTAGGGAATGACGGCGACATTGGTGGCGGTGCCCACCGCGGCGACCAGTGCAAAGATGTGATTGTCCTCGACGAGGCGCCGGACGGCGGCAACGCTGCGCGCGGGATCATAGCCGTCATCGAGCGTCACGTAGTTGATCTTCCAGCCCTTGATGCCGCCGGCCTCGTTGACGCTCTTGAAATAGGCGTCCGCGGCGTGGGTCAGGATTGCGTAGAAGGGGACCGGCCCCGTGACCGGCGTGAACCCGCCGATGGTGATGGTCTTGGTGGCGGCATCGACGCCGATCTCGTCGGCAAGGAGCGATGAGCCGGGATAGGCCGACGCCAGCGCGGCGGCGCCCGACAGCTTGAGAAAGTCACGCCTCTTCATAGGCCCTCCCCGATATTTGTTTTTCTCCGATGATCTTTAGAGGGAGGAACCGACCCGGTCAAGAAAAAATGCATTATGCATTATGTCGCGCTGGACGCGGTGCCGGCCAGGATCAGCTCGGCGCGGCGGATGACCGGAGCATCGATCATCTTGCCGTCCAGCGCCACCGCGGCGCCGTTGGCACCTTTGGCGACCTCCAGCACCCGGCGGGCCCAGACGACTTCATCGGCCGTGGGCAGGAAGGCCTCGTTGACCAGCTTGACCTGGGCCGGATGGATGCAGAGCTTTGCGGCAAAGCCGAGCGACTTGGCGCGGCCGACCGCCGCGCCGAAGGTCGCGGGATCCGTCCACGATGTCGTCACGCCATCGATCGGCGGAGCCAATCCGGCCAGCCGCGATTCCAGCACGATTTGCAGGCGAACCGGATCGAGCTCCTGTGCGGTCTCGGTCACGCCGGCATCGATGCCGAAGTCGAGATTGCCGAAGGCGAATTGCGAGACCAGGCCGCTCTTGCCGATACTCCGCAGCTCCGCATAACCCCTGACCGTCTCGATCAGCGCGATGACCTGGCAGGGCCGATCCAGCGATCCCACCAAGCGGTTGATCGCGCCGGGCTCGGCCTTCGGCAGCATCAACCTGGTCACGCCAGCGCGGCGGATCATGTCCATGTCGGCCGCGAAGAACGGAGTATCGGCACCGTTCACGCGTACGATCGCGTCGGTCCGCCCGCTCCACTGCGCGATGAAGCCGCGCGCCGCGCCCTTGTCCGCTGGCGCGACAGCATCCTCGAGATCGAGGATGACCTGATGCGCGCCCGACGCGGCCGCCTTGTCGAACCGCTCGGGTCGGTTGGCCGGGACAAACAGGAAGGAGCGGGACAAAGCGCTGGACATTGGGCCTCAACCTCGATTATGCATTATGCATTATCGTTTGTACTTCTATCCTCCCCGAGGTGCCGCGTCTATGGTGGTCGCGGGCAAATCAGGCGGGGGGCAGCGGCATCCAATGGAATATCGGACGAAAGAGGAGCAGGTCGCCGACTATCTCCGCGAGGGCATCATCTCGGGGCGGTTGCCGCGCGGCGCCCGGCTGAAGCAGACCGAGATCGCGCAGGAGCTCAAGATCAGCATCACGCCGGTTCGCGAGGCGCTGAAGCTGCTCGAGGCGGAAGGCTATCTCGCGAGCGACTCCTACCGCGGCGCGACCGTGGCGCCGTTCGACGTCGAAGCCTCCACCGAGATCCTGAAGCTGCGGATCACGCTCGAGACCCAGCTGGTCGAAAGCGCCGTGCGCAACATCACTGCCGAGGAGATCGCGGAGCTGCGCGAGCTGGCGCGGCAGTTCGAGGAGGCCGCGCTCGCCAATGACAGCACGTCGGCGCGCGGCATCAACTACCGCTTCCATCGCCGCATGTACGATTTCGCGCGGTTGCCGAAGACGCTGCATTTCGTGCAGGTGCTGTGGGCGCAATATCCGTTCGACGTCATCAATCGCATCGGCGGCCGTGCGGTACGCGCCGCCAAGGAGCACAACGAGCTCCTGAAGAACGTGATCGAGGGCGACGCTGCGAGCGCCATGCTCACGATGCGGCAGCACATCGAAACCGGCTGGACCGAGCTGCGCAACAGCATGCCGGCCAGGTCCGAAAATCCAGTCAAATCGAAGAGCTCTGAGAAGGAGACGCTATGAAGCCGATGCTGCTCGTCATGGATATGCTGAACGACCTCGTCCACGAGAACGGCGCGGGCGCAAAGACATATGTCCCGCTGATGAAGGAGCGTGACGTGCTTGGCCGCACCAAGGCGCTGATCGCGAAGGCGCGCGCCGCCGGTGCGCTGATCGGCTATGTCCGCGTCGGCTTCTCGCCCGACTATCGGGAATGCCCGCCCAATTCGCCGATCTTCTCCCGCGCCAAGGGCGCCGGCCTGTTCAAGCTCGGCACCTGGGGCACCGAGGTGCATCCCGATCTGAAGCCGGAGGCCGATGATTTCGACATCATCAAGCACCGGGTGAGCCCGTTCTACGGTACCTCGCTGGAGCCGATCCTGCGCGCCCATGGCGTGACCGATCTGATCCTCACCGGCGTCTCCACCAACGGCGTGGTCCACACCGGTGCGCGCGAAGCGCATGACCGCGACTATGCCTGCACGGTGTTGGAAGACTGCTGCGCCGGCGGCACCACGGACGAGCACGAGAGCGCGCTGCGCTGCCTCGCCCGCTTCGCGGCGATCAAGACCAGCGCCGATGTGAGCTTCGGCTAGCGCTTTCTTCCTTCTCCCTTTGCGGGAGAGGGTGCACTGCCAACGCGGCACTCACGTCCCAAGCCAGCGCGGGTTGATCGCCTGCTGATAGGTGACGCCGCGCACGGCGTCGCTGAATTTCAGCTCAAACTCGATATTGTGCGCGAACTGCTGCTCCGACAATGTCGGCGGCACCGAGACCGTCATGCGCTGATCCGACACCGTGTGCTTGATCAGCTCGACATTCGTCTGCTGAAAATATTTGTCATGCAGCAGCTGGCCGGCGGCAGCAGGGTCATTCCGGATCAGCTCCGATGCCCTGGTCATCCCGCGGACCAGCGATGCAGCGACCTCCGGGTTCTTGTCGAGAAAATCCGGCCGGCCGCATAGCACGGTGTAGAGAAAGTTCTCGATGCCGGGCACCTCGCCGTGCGACGGGCGCGCTGCCCAGACCGCGAGGCCGTCCTCCACCGCCTGGTTATTGGCAGGCGCCGTGGTGTTGAAGCCGTCGATCTGCCCGGAGCGCAGCGCCAGATACATCTTGTCGAGCTTGACCACCGTGAGGCTCACATCCTTCTCGGGGTCGAGTCCACCAAGCGACAGCAGATAGCGCCAGATCTTGTCGGTGCCGCTGCCGCGCCCGGAGATCGCGAGCGTCAGGCCCTTCATACGGGCCATGCGCTCCTTCAGCGGCATCTCCGGCGCGAGGCCGATCTTCTCCGCCGTCTTCCGGCTGATCACGGCGTCGCTCGCATATTGCGACATCAGCGGCGCGAAGGCGTTGATCTTCTGGCCCTTGGCGACGGCGAGGATCACGTCGCTCATCACGAGACCGGCAACGTCGACGCTGCCGCCAAGGATCGCCGCCATGCTGTTGGTGCCGCTGCCGGTGTCGATCAGGCTGACGTCAAGGCCCGCGTCCTTCATGAAGCCTGCCGCCGTTGCCACCAGCAGTGGCAGATAAGCGAACGTGTAGCCGCCGATCGCGATCGTGACCGGCCTGCCTGCGCCTTGCGCCTGGCCTCGCGTGATCGCGCCGGCCAGCGCGCCTCCGGCCATACCACCCAGCATCGTCCGACGCGTGATCATGATGTCCTCCCTTGTCTTGTTGTTGTGACCGTCTCCCTCTCAGCGCCAGCGGAAGATCCAGCTCTCCAGCCGTCCGAGCGCTTCATTCAGCAGCGTGGTGACGAGCATCAGCGCGAACAGCGCGGCGAACACGCCGGCGGTGTCGAGCTGCCCCGCCGAGTTTTGCGTGAGGTAGCCGATGCCGGCATTGGAGGCCATCATCTCGGCCGCGACCGCGCCGACGAAGCCGTAAGGCAGCCCAAGCTTCAATCCGGTGAACAGCCATGGCAGCGCCGACGGAAAGATCACCATGCGTTGGACCGCGAATTTGCCTCCGCCCATGGTGCGGAGCGCATCGACCATCTTCTGGTCGACCTCGCGCACGCCGCGCAGGGTCGAGAAGAACACCAGGAAGAAGACGCTGATCGCGGCCAGCACGATCTTCGGCGCGAGCCCGATGCCGAACCACATGATGAAGAGCGGCGCGAGCGCGACCTTGGGCACGCCGTACACCGCCGTGACGAACGGATCGACCGTGCGATGCAGGGTGTCGCTCGCACCGACCAGCAACGCGAGCAGCACGCCGGCCGTCGCCCCCAGCACGAACCCCGCGAACGTCTCCTTGAAGGTGATCATCAGGTGATAGCCGAGCTGGCCGCTCGCCGTCCATGCCACCAGCGTCCTGAACACGGCTGCCGGGCTGCTGACCCAGAACGGGTCGAGCAACGGACCCGACGCAGCCTGCCAGATCGCCAGCATCGCAATCAGGAAGATCACGCGATAGAGCCACACGCGGCTGGATGGGCTGAGGGCCGGTTCGGCCTGCGTCTCGGACAGTGCCTCTGTGCTCATGACGGCCGCCTCACTGGCGCTTCCAGGGCGGCCCAGAGCCGCCGGTAATGCTCCTCGAATGCGGGATGGAATCGCACCTCGTGCACCTCGCGCGGCCTCGGGATGGCGATCGGCTCGTCGAGCCTGATCTGGCAGGGGCGCGGCGAGAACACCAGGACGCGATCGGCGAGCGTGATCGCCTCGACGATGTCGTGGGTCACGAACACCACGGTCTTGCGCCGCGCCGACCACAATTTCAGAAGCTCGGCCTGAAGCACCAGCTTGAGCTGGGCGTCGAGCGGCCCGAACGGTTCGTCCATCAGCAGCACCGGCGGATCGTAGATCAACGTGCGGGCCAACATCGCGCGCTTGCGCATGCCGCCGGAAAGCTGGCTCGGATAATGCCGCTCGAAGCCCTCGAGGCCGACCTGCGCGATCAAGTCGCGTACGCGCGCGGCGATCTCGGTGCGGTCGACATTGCGCAGCTCCAACGGGACGGCAACGTTCTGCTCGACCGTCCGCCATGGCAGCAGGCTGTCATGCTGCGTGAGATAGCCGATCCCGGTGTTGACCGCAGCAACCGGCGCGCCCTGACACAGCACGGCCCCCGCGGTCGGCCGATCGAGGCCGGCGAGCAAATTCAGCACGGTCGATTTGCCCGATCCGCTCGGACCTACAATGGCGAGAAACTCACCATTGTTGAGAGAGAAGTTCAATCCGCTGAGAACCTCGACCCGGCCGTTGCGCGAGCTGAAGGTCTTGCCGACGCCGCGCAGCTCGACCGCGGGCGTGCACTCCGCCTCGCATCCTTGCGCAGGGACAACAGACAGGTGCGCCGATCTCATCGCCTTGACCTCCCCTGCACTCTTTTTGTTATCGCCCGCTCCGAAAGCGGCTCTCAGACCTGTGCGGCTGCCCGCATCGCGAGCGCACCGTTGGGGCTACTCGCCCAGAGATCCAGCGCGCTGGCGTCGCTCTTGCCTTCCAGCCTGAAGGCCGAGCTCACGAACAGCGGCGAGACGCCCCTGAATTCGAACGACTTGAGCGGCCTTCCAGCATGCTTTGCCGCAAAGCCTTGCAGCAGCGTCGCCGTCAGGGGCCCGTGCACGACGAGATCGGGATAGTTTTCTTCAGCCCGCGCATAGGCTTGATCGTAGTGGATGCGATGCCCGTTCGACGTCAGCGACGAGTAGCGGAAAAGGAGCACGGTGTCGGGCCGGAATTCCTCCGACCAAGCGGCATCCTGTGGAGCGGGCGTGGCCGCAGGCGCAGGCGCTCCCGGCGCTGCCGCCTCGCGATAGACGATGTCCTGCTCCTCGGTGATGCACACGGCGCCGTCGCAGGAGATGCTGTGGCTGACGGTCACGAACACCAGCTGTCCGGCACGGCCGGACTTAGCCTCGACCTTGAGAATGGTGCTCTCGCGCACGCCTTCCCCGCCGATGGTCAGCGGCTTGTGATAAGTGAGCCGTCCGCCGGCCCACATGCGGCGCGGCAGCGACACCGGCGGCAGGAAGCCGCCGCGCTTGGGATGGCCGTCCGTTCCGAGCTCATGGCGCGGCACGAAGCGATTGAAGAAGATCCAGTGCCATCCCGGCGGCAGCGGCGCGCCGGCCGCATGGTGTCCCTCGATGCCGAGCGTGGCGCCGAGCGCTGCGACACGGTCGGGCGCGATCTGCTCCCGGATCGTCTCCTTGCGACCGACCCAGGCCTGCCAGTCTTCTCCGGTCAGCGCTTGCCTCTCGCTCATCACGGCAACTCCACTTCAAGCGGTCAATAAATCACCTGCTGATCCATCAGGCTCTGGCGTTCCTCGCGGCTTAGGTCGAGCAGCTCGCCGAACACGTAATCCTCGTCTTCGCCGAGACGCGGTGTGCCGCGCGTCATGCCGACGTCGGACCTCGAAAAACGGATCGGCGCCTTCAGCGCCGCGCGACGGTGGCCGGTCCCATCCTCGACATCGATGACGGCTCCGCGCGCACGCAGATGCCGGTCATGCGCAATGTCTTCCATGTTGCAGGACACGTGCGCCGCGATCCCGGCAGCCTGCAACATGCGCTCGGCCTCGCCGGCCGTGCAGGCCATCGTCCAATGCTCGATTTCGCCGTGCAGCGGCCGCCGGTGCTCGTGCCGACTTGCGGCGCTCTGAAACCGTGGATCAGCCAGAAGATGCGGCGCATCCATCAGCTTCGCCAAGGCCTGCCATTCGTCATCGGAACGGACCGCGATGGTCAGCCAGCGATCTTCGTCGCGGGTCCGGAACACGCCGTGCGGCGCCATCCGCGGATGATCGTTGCCGATCCGCACCGGGCTTCCTCCCGCCGCGGCGAACAGCAACGCCTCGCCCACCAGCGAGCAGGCAACTTCGCGCGCGCTCACGTCGACATGTCCGCCACGGCCTGTGCGACGCAGGCGATACACAGCGGCCACCGCCGCCATCGCCGCATTCATGCCGACGCTGTGATCCATCACATGCCGCATCTCGACTGGCGGGCCGTCTTCGTAACCCGTGAGATAGCCGAGCGCACCCCAGGCTCCGAACAGCGGCGCATAGCCGGCGAAATGCGAATCCGGGCCGCTCTGGCCTGACGAGGACACGGACACCATCACCACCGACGGCTTCAGCGCGGCCAGCGCGGCATAACCGAGACCGAGCCGCTCCATCACGCCGGGCCGGAAACTCTCGCAGACGAGGTCGCTTGCGCCGACGAGCTTCCTGGCCAGCGCGACGCCCCTGGCGTCCTTCAGATTGATGCGCACCGAGAGCTTGTTGGACGCGACCTGATCGAAGCTCGCCGGCCCCATCCGGCCATAGACCGGATGCGGCTTTCGGAAGATGTCGGGTCGCGCCGCGCTCTCGACCTTGATGCACTCCGCACCGAGCTGCGACAGGATGTGCGTGCAGAACGGACCCGCCGCGTGCAGCGTAAAGTCGGCGATACGAACTCCGGCGAGCGGTTTCATGAGGCCTCCGCAGCGATGGGCGACCGGTCACGGTGGCGGCTGGTCGTGATCAGATGCTGATGTTCGCCCAGCCGCGGCGGCCCGGCTTTCAAGCGCAGCGCCGCGCCATCGACGTGGAGCGGCGCCGACAGCACCGGCAAGGAGCCACCACCCGGAATCTTCACCGGCTGAAACAGCTCCCGCGCACGTTCGTGGGTGCCGGACAGCACTTCGGCAGGGCTCGCATATTTCGCCATGGGGACGCCGAGCGCCTGGGCTCGCGCGACGATATCCGCGGTCTGTTGTTCGCGTGCCCAGGCACGAACGGCGCGGTTGATCTCGGCACCACGGCGGCTGCGCTCCAGTTGGTCCGCGAGTGCGGGGTCGAGCATCCAGTCCGGACGGCCCATCAGTTCGACCAGGCCGCGCCACTGCCGCTCCTCGAGCGTCAGCAGCTCGACATAGCCGTCGGCGCATTCGAGCACGCCGCCATACTTGAACGAGCGCGTGCGGCGGTGTTCCAACGAACCGTCGCCGAAACGCTGGAGCGCAAATGCGCCCACCGCAAGCGCGGCGTCCTGCACGGAGACATCGACGCTTTCGGCTCCACCATGCTCACGGCCGATCAACGCCGACAGCGCGCCGAGCGCCGCCACCACACCGCCCTGGTATTCGGCGAAATGCCCGTAGACTTTCAACGGCGGACGATCGGGGAAGAGCTCGGCGGCAAGGCCGTTGGGCAGCAGGAAGCCTTCGCCCGAGGCGTGGATCAGGTTGATCTCCTCGGCCTGCCAGCCGGCCTTCGGCCCGACTGCACCGAACGGCAGCACCGACACGTCGGTCAGCTTTGGATACCGCGCCCGAAGAGACTGTTCGTCGAGTTCGAGGCCCGCACGTTCGTCGGTCCCCAGGTCGTGGATGAAGACATCGGCCGTCGCCAGCAGGGCGGACAGCCCTGCCCGCCCGCTTGCCGTTTCGAGATCGCAGATCACGCTCCTCTTTCCTGCAGCCAGGAAGGCGAACAGCGCGCTGGCTTCCCCCGCCGGCGGAAGAAACGGCGGCTCAAGACGAAGCGGATTGCCGTCCGGCGGCTCGATCAGAACCGTCTCGGCGCCGAGGGTCGAGAGCAGCCGGCCGGCGTAGCCAGCCGCAACTCCGCGCGAGAGCTCGACGACGGTCACCCCGGCGAGCAGCGGCGCAACGGCCTCGTCCATCATGGCAACGCTTCCCCTTTTTGTTATTGGCCGGCGTTTTCGGGAGCACGATGCGAGACTGCGTATCGTGCTCCCGGGACGTTCTTGGCGTCCGCTCTAGCGGATCGTCGGCAGCTCCAGCTCGAGTGCCGAACCGTCGAAGAACACGCGGTTCTTCACCTCGCGCGACGGCAGCATCACGGTGGCAAGGCCGGGCGTGGTCAGTTCACCGCGCTGGTTCTCGCCCCAGATCTCGAGATCGACCAGCGCAAAACCGTCCTTGACGTACTTCTTGCTGACCTTGCCCTTGCACCAGGTGGAGTCGCCCATGGTGTTGAAGCGCCGCATCTCGGTGCGCACGCGCTTCAAGAACGCGGCATCGCCCATCCAGTTGGTAACGAGGCTTGCGAGCCAGGAGGAACGCTGCGGGCCGTAATCATAGGTGCCGGGAACGCCGACCTCCTTGGCAACGGACTCGCGGTGATGACCGATGCCGGTATATTCGATGCCGCCGCCGGCCTCGGGATTGCGGAAGAAATGACCGGGATGCTTGACGGCAGATTTCAGCACGATGCCGTGCGTGTGGCCGCGGCCGCAGCCGACGAGGAATCCCATCGTGTCCATCAGCGACAGCGGCCCGCGCACGATCGGCGGCAGTTCGTCACCGACGTTGACGTCCTCGAAGTAACGGACCGCGGTGCCGCGCATCCGCTCGTCTTCCTTCAGGATCGCCTCGTCGAGCGCCGCGAACTCGTCCGCGGTGTATTCGTATGGCTTGACGTCCTTGTACTTGCCGGCATCGCGCGCGGCCTTGCGCTCGTGGCGGGTGCAGGTGCCGAGCGCGCGGGCCACGATGTCGCCGCGCTGATTGGAATAGGTCGCTTCGACATATTGCAGCACGAGGCGGCCGGAGAACTTGCTCTCCTTCTCCTCGATGCCGACGACGCGCTCGATCGCGGTGATGCGGTCGCCCGGACGGATGTGGCGAAACAGCTCCCAGTCGTTGCCGGCGTAGAAGCCGTGCACACCGGGCAGGCCCCAGCGGGTCCGGCCGATCCAGCCGAACGCCATCGGAAACATGGGATGGGCGACATTGGTGCCGTAGCGACTCTGGCGTCCGTGCTCGGCATCGCGGTAGAGCGGATTGAGATCGCCGATGCCGTTGCAGAAATTGCGGATGGTGTCTTCGGTCGCATCCTGAAGGTACGGGCCTTCGGGGCGAAGCTGGAGACCGATCATGCTGCGCGCCTGCGCGATCGCCTCGTCGGTGATCTTTCCCTCCGCCGGTGCGTGACCGACCTCTTTTTCCATGACGTCTGCCATTGTGGTCTCCATTCCCTGTTATGAGTTTGAGGTTTGCTAGGCTGCGGGTTTCATGGCGCGGGCCAATGCGGAAGCCGCCGCAGCCGAAAGGCCGTCGAGGTCACGCGCGATCACCACGCCGGCGCGGTCGAGTGCCTCGACCTTGGCCGCCCAGCTCTCGGCATAGGAGCCGATCATCGCGGCGGCATGTCCCATCTTCTTGCCGGCGGGCGCGGTGCGGCCGACCAGAAGCGCCGCCGACGGCTTTGCATCCGGTCGCTTTGCATAGTCGGCGAGCGCGTATTCTTCCGAACCGCCGATCTCGCCGAGATAGATGATGGCGCGCGTCTCCGGATCGTCGTGGAACAGCGCGATGGCTTCAGCGGCATTGACGCCGCGCACCGGATCGCCGCCGATGCCGATGACGCTGGTCTGGCCGAGGCCGGCCTGCGACAGGCGGAAACAGGCCTCATAAGAGAGCGAGCCGCTTCGGGAGATCACGCCGATCGGCCCGGGCGCGTAGCAGAATGAGGGCATGAAGCCGAGCTTGGCCTTGCCGGGCGAAATCAGGCCGGGCGAATTCGGCCCGACCAGATGCGCGCCGTGCTCCAGCGCTGCCGCACGCATCTCCATGGCATCGAGCACCGGAAGCCCGTCGCCGGGATAGGCAATCAGCGGACAGCCTGCCTCGATCGTCTCCAGCACCGCGTCGAGCGCAACCATGGCCGGCACATAGATCAGCGCCGCATTGGCGTGCGTTTCCTGCATCGCAGCCGCGACGCTCGAAAACACCGGAATGCCTTCGATGGCCTGACCGCCGCGCCCCGGCGCCACGCCGGCAACGACCCTTGTGTGGCTCTGCGCGAGATCCTTCACCGAGAACGTCCCGAACTTGCCGGTGATGCCGACGATCAGCACGCGCGCATCGGAGTCGAGGAGAATGCTCATGACCGCGCTCCCGCAACTTTCTTCACGATGTCGGCGACGGCCATCTCCAGCGTCGCATGGTTGCGGTGGCCGGCTTCGCCGAGGATCGTCGTCGCCAGATCGCTGCGCGTGCCGTTGAGGCGCAGCGTCACCGGCTTCGAGGATGCTCGCCTGGCCAGAAGCTCGACGAGGGTTCTCGCCACACGATCGGTGTGCAGCCCGCCACCGAACATGCTGACCAGAATGCCTTTCACGTTCGGTGCGCGGTCGAGCAGATCGAAGGCAAGCCCGAAGCCCGCCGGGGTCGGATTTCCGCTGACGTCGAGGAAGCAGGCCGGCTGCGCGCCGGCGCCGTCGATCGCGTCCATCGCGGCCATCGTCATGCCGGCGCCACCCGAGATCAGGCCGATCTCGCCGTCGAGCCAGACCAGCATCAGGTTGGCCTCTTCGCACAGCCGGATCTCGCGCTCGGCCTTGTCGCGCGCGGCCGCGATGGTCGCCGCGGTTGCGGCTCTGCGGAAGGCGGCGGCCTCGTCGAGGACGACCTTGGCGTCCGCCGCGATCAACGCGCCGCCGCGGCAGACGACCAGCGGATTGATTTCGACCGTCGTGCATTCGTTGGCCTGGGCGATCTCGAGCAGGCGCCGCGCCGTGGAGATCACGCGCTCGCGCACCTTGGCATCGCTCTCCACGGGCTCGAGGAGCGCACGAAAGGCGTGGGCGCGGAAATTGCGGGCGAGCCCGACCGGATAGCTCAGCGGCGGCGGTCCATCCTCGATGTCAATCCCGCCGCGCGGCGAATAGAGCACGCTGAACCCGCCCACGCGGCTGTCGATCGCCACTGCGAGATAGAGCTCGCGCTCGATGTCCAGCCAGGATTCAACCAGCACGGACGCTGGCGCCTCGCCGCCGAACCGCATTCCCATGATGGCAGCGAACGCGCTTTCCAGTTCGGCCGGAGAATTCGCCTTTTGAATCCCGCCGGCCTTGCCGCGACCTCCGGCGGCGACCTGCGCCTTCACGGCGACCGGGAAATAGACCCGGCAATCGCGGACCTCGTCCAGCGATCGGAGCTCGTGGCTTGAAGGTGTGGTGACGGCAGCGGCGCGCAGCAGCGCCTTGCCCTGGGCTTCGGTGACCAACATGAAATGCATAATGCATTCTATTTGACGGCGGTCAACGCCTGATTCCTGAGATTTTCAGCGATATTTGGAGATGAGGGCCGAAAATTCGCAAAAACGGGCACGTGCAGGCCGTGAGAGCGGCCTCGATACCCGTAAATAATGCATTTTATTGGCACGGTCGCCGACGACACACCGCTAGCCCCCTCCCTGCTGGCCGACGTTGCTTGGACGAGGAAATTGCCTCTCCGTCCTCATCCGCGAGGCGTCGATTGCGCGATGTGCCGGGGAAAGGAGCTCCGCAGCCATGTTGACTGCGGAGCACAAGTCCAGGGAGGAAACGCCGAGAAGGGCGCACGGTGATCTCATCGACCGCCGCTTGTCTCCGGAAAGACCAACGACGTCTCTGGAGATTGCAGGGAGCGGCATTCGCGCCGCTCTATTCACGAAATATTCTTGCGCTTGTCTCTCAGACGATTTGCGGTGTTCGCCTCACAGCTTGAGGGCAAACGGATCACGCTCCTCGTTTGAGAAATCGATCATGACGTTCTTGGTCTGCAGGAATTCGTCCAGTGCCGCGACGCCGCGCTCCTTGCCAAATCCGGACTCCTTGAACCCGCCGAAAGGAGCCATGGCGCTGGAGGCACGGTAAGTGTTCACCCAAACAGTTCCTGCGTGGACCGCCCGCGAGACGCGCAACGCGCGCGACAGGTTCGTCGTCCAGACTCCGGACGCCAGGCCATACTTGCTATCGTTCGCAATACTGATCGCCTGTTCCTCGGTGTCGAAGGGAATGATCGACAGCACGGGCCCGAACACCTCTTCCTGAGCAATCGTCATCCTGTTCTCGACAGCGGTGAAGATGGTCGGCTCGATGAAGAGACCCTTCCCCAGATCACCGCCTGTCGCAGGCTTTCCGCCGCAAGCGAGAACCGCTCCCTCCTTCTGGGCATCGCCGATGCATTTGAGGATCCGGTCGAACTGCGGCTCGTTCGCCACGGTTCCCATATCGGTCGTCTTGTCCAAGGGGTTGCCCAGCCTGATCTTCCGAGCGCGGGCGACGAGCCGCTTCACGATCTCATCATGGATCGAACGCTGAACAAGCAACCGCGAGCCAGCGATGCAGGTTTGCCCCGTTGCACCGAAAATGCCGGCGAGAGCACCAACCGTCGCCTTATCGAGATCCGCATCCTCGAATATCACGTTGGGAGACTTTCCACCCAGCTCGAGCGTCACCGGGACAAGCGAGCGCCCGGCCTCCGCTGCAATCTGTCGACCGACATTCGGGCTCCCCGTGAAACTGACCCGATCGATTCGGCCGCCCGTGAGCAGCGCCTGCCCCGTCCTGTAGTCGCCGGTCACGACGTTGACGACACCGGCCGGAAAGCCGGCCTCCCGGACCAGTTCGGCGAATTCCAGCGTCGTCACGGATGCATGCTCGGATGGCTTGATGACGACGCAATTGCCAGCCGCGAGCGCCGGAGCGAGCTTGTTGGCGAGCAGGCCCATCGGCGAATTCCACGCCGTGATCAGAACCGCAACGCCGATCGGTTCCCGACGCGTGAAGTCGAACACATCGCGCTGGTCCAGCGGAATGGTATCGCCAAAGATCTTGTCGGCGCAGCCCGCGAAAAACCGGTAGGCGCGCGCGGCAAAATGCATCTGCCCGTGCGTCTCGCGGATGATCTTGCCGTTGTCGGTGCTCTCCATGATCGCCATGCGCTCGGCTTGCGCATCAAGCAGGTCGGCCAAGCGGTTCAGCAAATTCGCCCGGGCGAGCCCGGTCGTCTTGCTCCAGACGGCGTCATAGGCTCTCCTGGCTGCCGCGATCGCATCGGCGACCTGCGCGGAGGTCGCCTGCGCCACGAACGCCCATTCCTCGCGGCTATAGGGATTGATGGCGGAAAACCATTCCTGGTTCGCCGCGGTCACCGTTTCGTTGGCGATGGCAATCCCGTACTTCTTTATTGGCATGATCCGTCATCTCCGCAATTGGCGAATTGTTGTGTGTTCGGTCCGGACAGCACGTCCCGCGCTGGCCTTCTTCTCGATTGATTGGGTTTCAGGCGGGATGTCCGATCGGATCGGCGTCCAATCGCGCGATCCCGTCGAGCCCTTCGCGCGCGGCAGGGAATAGCGACAGCACCTGCCGATCATGGCCTGGAATGATGTGGGACGGGCTGTCGGCCAGTTTCTGGATGACCGCGAATCCGTTCAGCATCTGCTTCATGTCGAACAGCACCGGGAATGGCCGACGCTGCAGGATGTTGGCGTAATAGTGCGAAGCGTCCGAGGCGAGCACGACGTGCCCGCGACGCGTCTTCACCCTCACAACCTGGAGTCCTGCGGTGTGGCCACCCAGCCAATGCAGCGATATTCCGTCGTCGAAATCGGAATTTGGATCGTGAAGGGTCACACGGCCTTCGAAGTTTCGCCTGACGATGTAACTGACATCCTCGGCGTTATACGCCCTACTTTGCTGGGCGTCGCACATGCAGCGGCCGGTGCAGAAATGCATCTCGCGCTCCTGCACGTGATAGCGGGCCTGCGGCAACAGATCGTGATTGCCGGCATGGTCCCAGTGCATGTGGGTCAGGATGACGTCTTTGACGCTCTCGGGGGTGATCCCGATCTGCTTCAGCCCCTCGGCGACCGGTCGCGTGACGGCATAGTTGCGCGCCTTGCCGGCCTTCTCGTCGAAGCCGGTATCGACGATCACCGTACGGTCCCGGCCAACCAGCGCCCAGACGAAGAAGTCGATCGGCATCGGAGTGTCCGGCGCGTCGTTCTCGATGAAGTTCTCCGACGAGCGGCGCTCGTCCTTCCTGGCGTACCGGATCGCGTAGATCTCATACTCGGACATGTCATCACTCACTGGCGCTCGATGCCGGCTTCCCTCGTTGTCGTCGCCCAGAGCTCCATGTCATCCTTGACATGTTTGGCGAAATCCGCCGGCCCGATCCACTGCGCCTCGAAGCCGATATCGGCGAGGCGTTTGCGGATCTCGGGTTCTGCGAGCACCTCGCGCACGCCTTCGGCGAGTTTTGCAACGATCTCGGGCGGCGTATCCTTGGGAGCAAAGAGCCCGCTCCATGCGGAAATATTGATGAACGTGACACCTCCCTCCTTCATGGTCGGGATATCGGGGAAACGCGACGCGCGGTCCGGGCTTATGGTCGCGAGCGCGCGGGCCTGACCGGCCTCGACCTGGGAGACCGCCGGCGCCATATCCATGAATGTCATGGACACGCGTTGTGCGATGATGTCGGTGACGACTTGCGGGCTGTTTCGATAGGGGACGGCGGCAATGTCGATCCCCGCCCGCCGCTTGAACGCTTCGCCGGACAGTTGGCCAAGCGCATTGGCATATCCGAACGTCAGAGTGCCGGGCTTGCTCTTCGCGAGGGCCACGAGGTCGGCCACATTCTTGACGGGCAATCCGGGGTCGATGATCAGAAAATACGGAAACAGGCCGAACTGCGAAATGGGAGCGAAGTCGGCGACGGGATCGTATTGGATCGATTTCAGCATGCTGGGGTTTGCCGCATGGGTCGACGTCCCGCCGACCAGCAACGTGTAGCCGTCAGGCGCGGAACGCGCGGCAGCCGTCGCACCCAGTGCCCCGTTCGCGCCGACGCGGTTGTCGATGACGATCGTCGTCTTCAGCAGCTCGGACAGCCGCTGAAACACGATGCGGGCAACGCCGTCGGTGCCGCTGCCGGGGGCGAACGGCGCGATGACGGTGATGCGCTGTGAGGGATAGCTTTCCGCCGCGACTGCCTGATTCCAATGTGAAACGAACAGCGCGATCGCCAACACCAATACCCGCACAGAACCCTCCCATTGATCGTCTTCTATTGCTTGAACCTGCGAGGCGGCGCCCGGCCGCCGTCGCATATCGATCACGACTTGTTCGCGCGCTCGATGATCTTGACGATGACCGGCCAGTAATTGGCGCCAAAGCCGGCTCGAGAGGCTTCAGTCAGAAGACTGGCGCCGAGCGCCGCTTCCCTCGCCTCGATCCCTGCGTCCTTTGCCATATCGAGCGCGTAGGAAACGTCCTTGTGCATATAATCGGTCGAGAACACCCGCTCCGGAAACTCCTGCGCCAACACCGCCTTGTAACCGTGATTGCGCAGCGCAAAGCTGTCGGCCGAGCCCTTGGAGAAGGCGTCGAACAAGGTTTCGGTGGATACGCCCGCCGACTTTGCGATCGCGGCGGCTTCACACAGCGCGGTCACGGTCCCGACCACGACCATGTTGTTGAGGATCTTCACCACCTGGCCCGATCCGACGTCGCCGCAATGGGTCACTTCGCTGGCAAAACAGCGCAGCAACGGCTCGATGCGCGCGAACACCTCCGCGGTCGCCCCCACTGAAATCGCAAGCGTCCCCGCTTCGGCCGCCGCCCGCGTCCGTGCAACGGGCGCATCGGCATAGTCGGCTCCCTTTGCGCCGAAGGCGCCGGCCAGCTCGCGGGTCAGTTTCAGCGGGCTGGTCGAGAGGTCGACGATGGTCTGGCCGGCGCGGGCGAACTCCAGGAGCCCTCCCGGCATCTCGCATATCTTCTTCAGGTGCTCGCCGCTCGGCATGGAAATGAAGACGACATCGGCTTTGGCGAGTCCCGCGATCGAGCCGGCGTCGACCCCGCCGGCTTGAACCAGGCGCGCCACGGGCTCGGTGTTGATGTCGTGGATCAGGACCTTCTGCTTCGTCTTCTGCACGAGGTGCCGGCACATGGGTTCACCCATGACGCCCAAACCGATGAAGCCGAAAGTCGAAGAGCCAGTCATAACAAAACTCCGGAATTTTTGGACAGACACATTCAGATGCCGAGATAGGCGCGCCGCACATAATCGCTGGCCAGAAGGTCCTTGCCCTTCCCGCTCAGCGCGACCGCGCCGGTCTCCAGCACATACGCCTCGTTGCAGAGATTCAATGCAAGCTTTGCATTCTGCTCGACCAGGATGATCGACATGCCGATATCGCGGTTGATGTCGACGATGATGCGCGCGATCTCGTCGACAATGATCGGAGCCAACCCGAGCGACGGTTCATCCAGCAGCAACAGCCGCGGCCTGGCCATCAGCGCGCGGCCGATGGCCACCATCTGCTGCTCGCCGCCCGACAGCGAACCGGCCATCTGGCCCCTTCGCTCCACGAGGCGGGGAAAATATCCGTAAATCTGGTCCAGCGTCTTTCTCTGGTCCGCCTTGTCCCTCTGCGAGTAGCCACCCACCAGAAGATTGTCGAGCACACTCATCTGCGGGAACACACGCCGTCCTTCGGGTGACAGTGCGATACCACGCCCAACGCGCTGCGGCGCGGAGGCCCCATCGATGCGCTTGCCGTCGAAATAGATCTCTCCGCCACTCACGGGCTTCAGGCCGATGATGGCCTTCATCGTGGTGGTCTTGCCCGCTCCGTTCGAACCGATGAGGGAGACGATCGCTCCGTCGGCAACGGACAGGCTCAAGTTGCGGACCGCCGTGAGCGGACCGTAGGCGACGTTTATTCCGCGAACGTCAAGCATGGACCGCTTCCTTGCCGAGATATGCCTCGATCACGACCGGGTTCGACACGACGTCCGCAGGCGTTCCCTGTGCGATCAGCGTCCCGTGATCGAGCACCACGACGCGATTGCAGAGGCCCATGACGGTACGCATGTGATGCTCGACCATCACCATCGTGACGCCACGCTCGGACTTGACCCGGCGGAGAACCGAGGCGAGCTCGGCCGCCTCCTCCGGATTGAGGCCGGCGACCGGCTCATCGAGCATCAGGAGCCTGGGCTCGCTGGCAAGCGCGATGGCGACGCCGAGGCGGCGCTGCTCGCCATAGGACAGTTCGCGTGCCTTCAGGCCGGCGCGGCGTGTCAGCCCGAACAGATCGAGCACACGGTGCGCTTTCTCTTCGGCCGCCGCCCGCCATTTGTTCGAGAGAAATCCTCCCCACAGGCCGGTCAGGTTCGAGGCCAGCGTGCCACGCGCGACATTTTCGATGACCGTCGCCTCCGGGTAGATGGTCGCAGCCTGGAAGGTCCGCGAAAGCCCCTGGCGAACCGTTTGATTGGCTGGCTGCCCGGAAATGTCCCGCCCCAGGAACCGCACGATGCCGGCCGATGGACTGAGAACGCCCGAAATCACGTTGAACAGCGTGGTCTTGCCGGCGCCGTTCGGTCCGATGAGGCCGAGAAAGTCGCCCTCGTTGACTTCGAAGGATACGTTGCGAACGGCGACAAGACCGCCGAAGGAACGCTTCAAGCTATCGACTTCGAGCATGCTCATGGCACTTCCTCGGCCACGCGCGCAGCGCTGGTTGTCGTAACCCGTTGGCGCGAACGCCAGGTCTGAATGAGGCTCGCGAGCCCGTTCGGAACGAACATCAGGCAGAGCACGAGCACGGCCCCGTAGATGATATGCTGCAGTCCTTCGGTGGAGCGGAGGAGCTCCGGCAGCGGCGTCAGCACGAGAACCCCGACGACCGGCCCCAGCACCCCGTCCCGTCCGCCCACGACCAGCATGGTCAGGTAGGAAACCGACTCCCAGAACGTATAGGAATCCGGCGAGATAAATCGGAGATAGTGCGTCGACAACGCACCGGCGAAGCCCGCGATGCCGGATCCGACCGTGAAGGCAATCACCTGGACGCGATGCGTATCGATGCCGCTCGATTCGGTGAGCCGCTGGTTCTCGGCGGTCGCCGCCATCATCGTGCCGAGCGGCGAGCGATAGAGCAGCCAGGTCAACAGCAGCGTCGTCAGCGCACACACGAGCGCGAACGGATAGAATTGCGGCTTGGCGCGAAGGACGTAGCCGAAGATCGAAATCGGGGGCACACCGACGAGGCCGTTTGCACCACCGGTGATCGAGCTCATGTCCAGCGCCAGCAGCACCGCGATCTGGCTGAACGCAAAGGCGACCAGCACGAAATAGACGCCGCGCAAACGCAGGATGACCCAGCCAAGGGCCGCTGCGATGACGGCCGAGACGGCCGCAGCGATGAAGAGGGTCAGCAGGGGCGGCCAGCCCTTCATCGACAACAAGGCCGAGACATATCCGCCGACCAGCGCAAAGCCGCCATGGCCCATGGACAGCTGCCCCGCCCGAGCGATGATGGCAAGGCCCAGCACGAGCATCAGGTTGATGCAGCCGACGGTCGCCAGATGGATATAGAACTGGTTCGGAGCGAACCAGGGCAGCAGCACGGCGAGACCGACGGCCGCCGCAACTCCGACATAGGACATCGGCTTGGTTGTGGGAGGATTCACGCCTCACGCTCCTTTCGCCCCAACAGGCCTTGCGGACGCAGCAACACGACGGCGATCACGACGAGGAATTGAAGGATCTCCGATAGCGAGGCGCTCACGAACGTACCGGCGAAGCTCTCGATCAAGCCGATCAGCAATCCGCCCGCCACGGCGCCGGGAACGCTGCCGAGCCCACCGATGACGACGATCACGAAGGCTTTCAGCGTCGGCGCAAGGCCAATGAACGGAGAGACCGACAGGACCGGGGCCATGAGAACGCCGGCGAATGCCGCAAGGCTCACGCCCAGCACGAACGCGACGGGAAAGATGACGTCGACGCGGATGCCCTGCACCTGGGCAATCTCGGCGTCTTGGGCTACGGCGCGCATGGCCCGGCCAATCCTTGTATGGCCGATCAGCAGATTGAGCGACACGACGGCGACGATCGCTCCGATGATGACGACCAGTCGCGACCAGGGGAACACGATGCCGCCAACGGACAGCACCCCCGATACGACCGGCGGCACGGTGCGTGCGGACGATCCCCACATCAGCAGCGCGCTGTTCTGGAGGATGAGCGCGACGCCGACGGACGCGATCATCCCATTCAGCTCGTTGCCGCGAAACTTGCGGAAGACGATCCGCTCCATCAGCAGTCCCAGCAAGGCCGTGGCGCCAATGGCCAGCAGGACGCTGATGGAGAACGGCAAACCGTTGCTGCCGTAAAGGATCGCGAACAGGAATGCGCCGGCCATGTAGAACTCGCCATGCGCGAAATTCACGATGCGCATGATGCCAAACACCATGGTGAAGCCGATGGCCATCAGCACATAGATCATGCCGACCATGAGGCCGTTCACGATCGTCTGGACCAGGATGATATCCATGCTCACGGGATGACGACTCCAATCGTGTCAGTGAGGCGCAGGCGCGCCTCACCTGTTCCAGCGGTCGCTTATTTGCACGCGTTGACGTCGCAGGTTGCCACCTTCGTCACGACGCCGTCTTTCATCTGCCCGACATAGAATGGAAGATCGATCTGGTGCTTGACCCCGTACTTCTGCTCGCCGGTCCAGCCCGCCTTGCCCATCGCCGTGGGAACGTCGGACAGTCCGTCGAGCGTCGTTGCGATCTTGGTCGTGTCGTCAACGGTCCCGGCCTTCTTCATCGCGGTGAACAGCATCTGCAGGCCGGCATAGAAGAACGGACTGAACCCGTTCATGTTCGGCCCATACTTGGCCTTGAAGCGGGCGACATAGGCCGCCGTATCCGGCAGGCCGGTATCGATGGGCAGGTGCACGTAGACGCCTTCAGCCGCGTCCTTGCCCGCCACCTTCAGCATCTCGGCGGCGACATCGCCGCCCGTGACGAACACCGGACCGCGGTAGCCCAGTTCGCGGGCCTGCTTGAGAATGAGCCCCGCGGTGGTCGGGGAATTGCCGCCAAGCTCTAGCCCGTCGGCCTTGGTCAGAAGGCGAGTCAGAATCGGCACGAAGTCGACGCGCTCACGCTCGAAATACTCGACCTGCAGCTTCGCGCCGGCCTTGGCATAGGAGTTGAAATTCGCCACGCCGATTTGCTGTCCGGTTTCGTCATTGGGAAGCAGCGACACGACCTGCTTGGCGGACGTGTTCTTCATGAGCCAGGCCACCTGCGGATCGGAGAATTCGCCGGTGGTGATGACCGGCCGGTACGCGAAAGGCGCATCAGCGCCAAGCGCCCGCGGCGTGAAGGCCAGCGTCATGGTGATGACTTTTCCGGACGTCGTCTGATCCTTGGTCGCCACGGCCGCAGCCGAGCCCATCGGTCCGACCACGAAGTGAATTCCGTCCTGGATCATCAGGCGATCCATCGCGGTGACCGCGTCGGCAGCGCGGTAGCGGTCGTCATACTGCTTGATCAGGATCTTGTAGCGCTTGCCGGCGACTTCGAGGCCGCCACCCTTGTTGACATCCTCGGCAGCAAAGTCGGTGGCGGCGAGCATGCCCTCCGCAAACGCGGCACCGGCACCGGAAAAACTGGCGTGCACGCCGATCGTGACACTGTCTTCGGCCCTGGCCGCAGAACACATGACCGATGCGGCGAGTACGGCAACCAACTCAAGACGCTTCATTCCAATCTCTCCCCAGATGATATTTTTGTCGGCCTTGCTCTTGTTGTCTCAGGTAAGGCTTTGTCGTTGCGACGCGGCTTGGCCGCGTCGCGTTCATGCGCGGGTTCAGGGAACCCAGGTCGTCTCCTCCGGCTCGTGCGTTCCTCGCGCGGCGAAGACGACTTTCTTCGGCGCCGCCTGAGAGCTGCGCGCTTGCAACAGACGCGAGACCGTCGTGAGGTCCTTGACCTTGTCGATCGTCTCGAGCCGTTCGAACAGCGGAGCGATATAGTCGCGTGGCAGGGCAGCGCCGGCTTGCCGTTCGAACTGCTCCCAGAGATCGGCTCCTGGCGATGATTGAACTGCAAGAAGATCGAAAGCGGCCTCTCCTGGCGCTCCATCATTCGAGACCAGACCAGGAATCGCCTTTCCTTCGCTTCCGATCATCTCGGCGCAGGACGCTTCGTCCAAGGCTTCGGCGAGCAGAGCGGCCAGCAGTCCGCTGCGAAGGCTCAGACCAACCATGAGCGACGTTGCTCCGACCGGTCCGGCGACAGGACGGTCGACATTCGCCATCCGTGCCATCAGCAGCGCGGCTGCAATCTTCGGGCGGCTCAATTCGAGCACGCGCGCAGCGGCCGCGACGGCGCCGAACAAGGCGGCTCGGAGCTGGTCACCTTCCTTTGACAGCACCGGCACAAGAAGATGAGCGGCCTCCGCGCCCGATATCAGCGCATCCAGCAGGTCTTGTCCGGTTTTTCCGCGCTCCTCGCAGAGCCCGAAGAGCGCCACGATCCAGGCCGAATTCGCAGCATCGCGCGATGCTTCGGCTCCGGCCACCGCAGCTGCGGCATTGATCAACGCAGCATCGACCGCGCTCGTGCGTCGCTCGGTGCCGAAGACGAGCGACGCTCCCCCGCTCATCGCGACGCCGGAGGCACCCAGCAGCGCTTTCGTGATGGTGACTGGCGCACCGGACAGCGCCCGACCGAACGCTGTGATGACTGCTGCCTTGGCCTTTGCTGCAGCTTTTGCATCTCGCTGCGCTGAATCGAAAGAGCTGATCTGCTCCGCCAGGCGTTCGGCCCAGGCATCAGGTCTCGACATCGTGGTGCCGGCGCTCATCGCGACGCCACCGCTGCGACCGGCGCAACGCCCTGCTGCGCAGCTGCGTTTCGGCCTGCGATCCTGCCGAATGTTGCGCCCGAGACGAGGCCGGTGCCCGCCGGATAGTTGTCATAGAACAGACCGCCGACGAGCTCGCCGCAGCAGTACAATCCCTTGATCGGACGCCAGTCGGTGCCGATCACCTCGGCATTCTCGTTGATCTTGAGGCCACCGAACGTGAAGGTGATTCCGCCCGTCGCGCTGTAGGCATAATAGGGCGGCTTGTCGAGCTTCAGGGCCCAGTTGGTCTTTTCGAGATCGAGACCCTTGGTCGAAAGGCCGTCCTTCTTCGTGGGATCGAAGCCTTCGTCCGGCGCGCGGGCGTGATCGTTGAACTGCTGGACGGTCCTGAGCGCCTGCGCCTTGTCGTCGATATCGAGCTGCTCGATCAGATCCGCGAGAGAGCTCGCCTTGATGGGATCGCTGGTCGAATAGCGCGGCTCGAGCAGGTGGATCACCTTGCTGTCGAACAGCTGATACGCCTTGGCGCCCGGCTCGGCCAGAATGGCGCGGCCGAATTTGGCGTAGGTGAACAGCGCGCCGTCTTCGCCTTCATCGACGAAGCGCTTGCCCTTGCGATTGATCATCACCGAATAGACGTAGGACAGACGATTGCTGCGGTCGGTCATCTCGCGGGGCGCGAAGTCGCCCCAATCCGCACTGATCGGCGTTGCATGGCAGCCGCTCCACTGCCCCCACGGCATGGCGCCGATGGCGAGCGCCATCCGCAGACCGTCGCCCTGGTTGTGAGGCGTCCCGCGAACTTTCGCGGCGCCGACCAGCGGACCGATGTGCTGCGTGCGCATCTGAACGTTCGCCTCGAACCCGCCGCAGCCGAGCACGACGGCTTTCGCGCCGAGCGAGCGGACGCCTTCGTCGTCCTTGGTCTTGACGCCGACGACGCGGCCATTGTCGTCGACGAGCAGCTCCGAAACGGCGTTGCCGTAGCGAATCTCGATCCCCATGCGCTCGCAGGTCGAAAACCAGCTGCGCGACAGGCCGACACCCTCGTGCGCCGCGCGCACGACGAGGCCGCGCGCCCAGACCATCACGTTGTCCTTCTTGACGGCGGACAAGCTGATCGCCGGCTCCATCTTGATGCCGCCGGTATCCTTCATCCAGCGCACGGTCGCCTGCGAGTTCGACACGAGCAGACGAGACAAGGTCGGATCGGTGCGTCCGTTGGTGACGCGCACGAGATCGCCGTGAAAGTCTTCCTGCGTGTAGGGAGAAATGCCGTCGTAGAAATTCTCGAACTCGTCTTCGATGCCCGGCAGCAGAGCGCCGATCTCGCGCGGCTCGTCATAGGCGAAGCGCAGGACACCGCCGCTCCAATGCGTGTTTCCGCCTCGCATTTCGCGGGGAGCTTTCTCGAGAACGACGACACGATCCGCGCCGTTTTCTTTCGCTGAGACAGCCGCAGCCAGAGCGGCATTTCCCGCGCCAACGACGATCACGTCGAACTCTTCGTTCATTTCGGTTCCTTCCCGCCTACGCCTTCTGAACTTCTGTATTCTGATGGATACCAATGTATACATTGGAATGCAAGATAATTCGAAGCAATCCGGTTTTCCGGGAAAAACCTCGTAAAAACAGCCGGATATGGAAACTAATAAGAGTCAGGAGGCCGAACGAAGCGGCGCTGCAAGCAACAAGATCAGCATCGCTCGCAGGCCGGTTCAGACACCGTCCTGTTCGCGGCGCGCCTCCAGCTCCCGCTCTTTCGTCAGGATCGCGCGACGGGTCTCGAGCGCATTCAGGACATGGGTGCGCGCCAGGCGGTCAGCCTTCTCGCCGTCTCTCTGCGAAATCGCATGCACGATGGCGGCGTGCTCGGCCTGAGCGACAGCGAAACGGCCCTTGTCGGCCAACGTCGTCGGCCCCAGAAGCGCGATCGCATCTTGCAGAGCTGACAAGCTCTTTTCGAGATAGCGATTGTGGGCAGCGACCTGAATGGCGTCGTGCAATTCCCTGTTGTGCCGATAGAGCTTGACCGGCTCGCGATCGAGCTTTTCACCCTCGGCGACAAGTCTGGCCAGTGCGGCCAGATCTTTCGGACTCGCATGCTTTGCGGCCATCGCGGCCGCGGTGCCTTCGAGCGCTGCGCGCATCTCGTAGAGCTCTTCGACCGCATCCATGTCGAGAACGGACACGACAAGCCCGGTCCGCGGGCGAAGATCGAGCAAACCCTCGAGCTCGAGCCGCGTCAGCGCCTGGCGCGTTGGCGTTCGGCTGATGCCGAGATGTTCCGCCAATTCGACTTCGCGCATGCGCCGCCCTGGAGCAAAGCGCCCTTCGACGATCTCACGCCGCAGCGCCGCGTAGGCGTAGTCGGCAGCAGATGCGAACTTCGTGCGGTCCGGCAACACCATCTCGTCGGTCATGAAGGCTTTCCGATCTCATTCGGCAGGAGCTGCTCGTAAGAGCGTAACGCGCCAAACCATCCATCAATGATCTGCGTCTGGTCCTACGAGGCACGCGAACGACGCAGGATATTCGGCGTCGCGCTGACTGTCTGGAACGAGGCAGCAGGCGTCCACCGAATAGAATAAGGGTAGCAGTCCCGCGCCTTAATGTATACAGTGGTATCCAAAGTATACAATGGTATGCAGAGAGCCACCCAATGCCACAAAGCAAACTCAAGGCGACCTTCATGCGCGGGGGCACGTCGAAAGCCGTCGTGTTCAACAGACAGGACCTGCCGGCAGATCCCGCGCAGTGGGACCCGATCTTCCTGTCCGTCATGGGATCGCCCGATCCCAATGGCCGCCAGCTCGACGGAATGGGCGGCGGGCTGTCGTCTCTGTCGAAGGTTTGCGTCGTTGGCTCGCCGACGCGGCCGGATGCCGACATCGACTATACGTTCGCGCAGATTTCCGTGAAGAGTGCCGCGGTCGACTACAGCGCAAATTGCGGCAACATGTCTTCGGCGATGGGCCCGTTCGCCGTCAGCGAAGGCCTGGTGAAGGCGCCGGCGAACGGCGAGGCCGTCGTTCGCATTCACAACACCAACACCGGCAAGATCATCGTTGCACGTTTCCCCATGGCTGACGGGGAGGTCGAGACCGAAGGCGAGATGACGATCGATGGCGTCGGCGGACAGGGAGCACCGGTCCGGCTTGAATTCGTCGATCCGGGCGGCACCAGGACCGGTCGCCTGCTGCCGACCGGTCGCGCCTGCGATCATTTCGACATCCCCGGTCTTGGTTCGATCGAGGCCTCGCTCGTCGATGCCGCCAACCCCTGCGTCTTCGTCGCCGCCGGTTCGCTCGGCAAGGACGGCAGCGAGATGCCCGAGGCACTCGAGAGCGATCCGGTCTTTCTCGAACGGATGGAAGCGATTCGCTGCGCGGCCTCCGTGGCGATGGGCCTTGCGCCCGATGTCGCCGCAGCAGCCGAGATCCCGAGCGTGCCCAAGGTCGCGATGATCGTGGCGCCGCGCCAGATGACGACATTGTCGGGTCGGCGGCTTGAGCCTTCGGACATGTCGCTGGGCATCCGGATGATTTCGATCGGTCAGCCGCACCGCGCGGTCCCGATCACCGGCGCCACCTGCCTTGCCATTGCGGTACGCATCGAAGGCACGCTTGCGAACCGGCTGGCCCGCCCCGGCGATGGCCCGATCACCGTCGCCCATCCCTCCGGCACGACCGTGGTCGATGCAGCCGTGGAACATGCCGGTGATCCCGCAAAGGCGCGGGCCATTCATGGCGCGGTGTACCGCACCGCCAGACGGCTGTTCGAAGGCAACGTGCTCTATCGAACTGCCAAATCCACCGCGCAAGCACGACGCAGCGCGTAACGTTCCCGGAGCTCTCTTAGATGACTTATCTCGTTGCCGCCGACCTTCCCCGCGAATCCGCCGGCCGCCGCTTCCGCGAGCTGTTGAAGCGGCCCGGCATCCTGCAGCTGCCGGGCGCTCACAACGGCATGGCGGCGCTGCAGGCCAAAGCGGCCGGCTTCGACGCGCTTTATCTTTCGGGCGCCGCGATGACGGCGTCGATGGGCTTGCCTGATCTCGGCATCATCACCGTGGATGAAGTCGCCTTCTTCGTCCGCCAGATCGTCCGCGCCGCGGGATTGCCCCTCCTCGTCGACGCCGACACCGGCTATGGCGAGGCGCTGAACGTGATGCACGCAACCCGCGTTTTCGAGGACGCCGGCGCTGGCGCGCTTCACCTCGAAGACCAGATCCTGCCGAAGAAGTGCGGCCATCTGAACGACAAGAAGATCGCCGATGCGCACGATATGGCGGCCAAGATCGCGGCCGCATCGAAAGCGCGGCGCGATCTCGTGATCATCGCCAGGACCGACGCCGCCGCTAGCGAAGGCCTCGACGGAGCGGTCGCACGCGCCAGATTGTACATGGAAGCGGGCGCCGATGCGATCTTTCCGGAAGCGCTCAACACGGCCGAGATGTTCCGTGCCTTTGCGGAGCGCATGCCTGATGTCCCCCTGCTCGCAAACATGACCGAGTTCGGAAGGACGCCGTTCTTCACGGCCGCCGAGTTCGAGGCGATGGGCTACGCGATGGTGATCTGGCCGGTCTCTTCACTGCGCGTGGCGAACAAGGCCCAGGCGGAGCTTTACGCGGCGATTTCGCGTGACGGCGGCACGCATGGGGTCGTCGAGCGGATGCAGACGCGGGCGGAGCTCTACGCGACGATCGGCCTGCACGCCTATGAAGCTCTCGATTCGTCGATCGTGCAGACAGTCGTTCCGGCCGGCATGCCACAACGCAACTAGCGTCGCGCGATGGACGTTCCTTCTCTCCGCTTGATCCGGAGCAAAGAGGAAGCCGGCGCACCCGTGCTTCAAATTGAGGAAGAAGGACCAATAAATGGTGGGCGCACCAGGGCTCGAACCTGGGACCCGCTGATTAAGAGATAGCGACTGGTGAAGAACAATCAATGACTTGCCGGTTGCACGCCTGGGCTTACCCGGCCGAAAATGGGCATTCGCCGCACGGTCATCGTCCTTCGTTGCATTGGCTGCAATGCGCGCAACCGGGTCAGCCTGCCTCTCGCCACGAATACGGATCGCCAGTCCCTGGGGCTCATAATTAGCTCCCTTGGGCAAGTACTTCTCTACAATTTGACTTTTGTCAGGTTCCCAATTGCATCGTCCATATAAATTGCCTTTGCACATTCAGGAGAGCTCACACATTCATGCTTGTCGTCGTTGCGCGGAGGCCCTTGCTTACGTTCGGCGCGATGGGAGCGCCGCGTGGCGCGTTCCTCAACGGAGACCGGTTGCCATGCCACTTCAACCAGATCCTTCCGAAGAAATCGTAGTTGACCAACGTTCAGGCGTACTGTTCGCCATGTTTGACGGCGACAAGCGGGTGCTCTGCGAGATCGAGTCGGGGGCATTGGCCGATCGCGCAATAGCTGATGGCGCCGATGAGAATGACATCCGCGCGACCTATTACAGACACCATAAGACCATCCAAGTCATAGCCAGCCAGAACTATGATGCCGGGCAAGAGCGACCGATCGTCACGACCTACCAGCTTACGCCGCTTCCCTAGGCTCTCGATACTCTCAACTCAGTCGAACATCTCGGAGGGAGCTTGACACTGTTGATGCAGCCATCGCCAAAGCGTCCCACCGCGCCACCGTGGAGTACCGAGGAAATAGAGCAGCTTCGGTGCCTCATCCTGGAAGGTAAGAGCGTGCATGCCGTTTCAAGGCGCCTTGGAAGAACGCCACAAGCCATAAGAAAAGTCGCAAGCAGGCTGAAGCTGCCACTGCGGGTCATCTGAGCCCGGATCTCCGAAACGCAACCGCTTCCATTCTTCATCCTCGTCGATCATGCGATCGACTGAGACGCCCTTGGGGCAGCGCAGAGCGCATCAGGCTCTTCGGCGGCGGCTATAAGCTCTTTCGTAGGCGGATATGGGACGCGCGAAGTCATTCCCCGCGGACACCGTGGCATTTGAAGCTCAAGCCGCATTTACATCCCTCAAGTGAGATTTGGCGCACTTATCCGCCTGCCCCCACCGTCGGCGGGATGTCCAGCCACTCACCCTTTCCGACCGAATTGGTTCTCGCGCAATCCGTCAGGCTCTTTGGTTCTTGCGGGGTGCGCCATGATGCCGCAGAGCCGGCATGTAGCGATTGCCCGAGCGATTAGTTGCTCGATGGCGCCCCTGAAACCTACGCGTTGCCTACTTCACAATGAGTGTCGGCCGAGCGAATACCGGCAAAGCCGCCGATATTGTGGGCGAAAAGCCGAAAGTGAAACGCCTCTTGGGCACACTGCTCGTTTGACAAACGAGATTTGCCCAATCCGCGGTAGTTCACCGTGACAGTCGCGTCCAGGGCCCAGCCATCGTGTATCCTTCCGAGCAGAAGCAAAATGAACTGAACTCGGTCGAAGCCATACCAATGGTTGTACACCGAGACCCCGGCGCGTGATGACCAGGAACTGACCGGACAGATGCGGATTAACTGAACGGCCTCGGGGTTCTTGATGACGGGCCGCTGCTATCCCGTCGCTCTGCTTATGTCCTAGGAGTTTTCTATCGATGAACGCCGGGGGGTACTTTGGCGATTGGATCTGTTGTTTGGTTTAATAGATTTAAGGGTTACGGGTTTATAAGACCCGATGGCGGAGGCAAGGACGTATTTGTTCACATGTCGGCCGTCGAGCAAGCTGGCCTTCAGACGTTAGTCGAGGGGCAAAGGGTGAGGTATGAACTCGTGACTGCCTCTGGCAAGATGACCGCTGGTCATCTGCGGATCAGCACAACGGACCCCTCAAAGGGATGAAAAGACTTAAGTCTTCGGCACCATCCGATTTCTGATCTGGGCCGCGCCATGGATATACGCAGCCTCTTCCGCCGCGCGTTTGCAGTCTTCGTGTCACGTCCTGCCGTGCAAGGCTCTGAAATTCCCGATCATGTCGTTGTAACGTCCAATCAGATCTGTCAGTTCGTCGCGGTGCTTTGCCAGAAAGTCAGCGATCCCGGTAGCGACCGTTCGCATCATTACATCAATCTGGCCCAATAGCTCGCGCCGGGCTGTATCGTAATAATCCGAGAAGGGACGGGCAACATCGGACCATTCGCTCGCCACTCTCATGGACTCAAAGATCGACGGTCCCGACTGCGGTGCAACTTCGTACCAGCGATCCCATCGCGCGCGTCGATCGACCACTTCTGTTCGACGAGTGCTGCCACCATCCGAAGGAGGAATTTCTCGCTCGACATCGACAGAAAGCAAATCCAGCGTTTCGTTGTGAAGACGGTCAATCTCCAAAATCAGTTGATCGTACGTGCCGCTCAACCGCGTGAGCTGCGACCAAGCAAGTCTCAAATGTTGGTAGTGCGACAACTCGCCTCGCGCCCACGGATATCCGCGCGCAAGAACCTGGCAAGCAACCAGGTCGCCGTACACAGTTCTCAACTCCAGAAGTGCACGCACTTCCGCCTTCAAGCGCTGATGGATGGTCGCGATTCCTGCCCTCACTCCGTCCGGTACGAAGTCGAGTGAAGGGTCGGACAAGCTTATCAGATTGTCACCGGCCAGGTCGACAATCGCCGCGATCAGCCGGTCAATTTCGCTTACGGTCGGCTCGTCCACCCTGCTCATCTTCCCAACATCCAACGCTTTGGTCGCCCCGGGCGTCTGGATCGCCCTTCGCTGGCGCCCAATCCTGATCCGGAGCCTCTCAGGCCTCAGCCGTTTTCGAAAGCCCAATTTGTGCTCAGAATCAAGGCAGGGAGGATGTAAAGTTCGCGGCGCTGGCGGGGGGTGCCAAGCAAACGACCGCGAAGCCGCTGTTTTGGACACGCTCACCTGGGCGTATGGGCGTTTGTGCGGCGGTCCTCGTCACGTCGAACACGGCCCGGCCGAAGCCTCGCCTCTCCGGGAGAACGATCGCCGGCCGCGTCCGCGGAGATCGCCCACGGGTCCGTTGACAAACCGATGGCCGTAAGTGGCGACGGACCGAGAGGATCAGAGGAGATCGTCGTAAGCCTGTGCCTGCGCTTGCCGAGTGTTTTGCAACTATTTCAGTTTCACTTCTGCGGACGGTGCTCCGGCAAGCGGCTTTGTCACATTGTCGTTGACGCTGCGTGAAACGCCGTATCCGCCGGCCACCGACTTGGCAAACCCTAGCTGTTGCGCCCTTCTGCCAGCCCCGCTCGACCGTGCAATATTGCCTTGGGGCCGCTTCCGGCCCAGCAGATCGTCATACACTTTCAGCGTTCTCAGTGCGATGTCGGACCAATCATAACGCAAGGCACTCTCGCGGCGCACGGCTTCCCGATCCTCTGCGCAAAGACGGGCAACGGTCAGCGCCGAAAGCTTTGCGCCCATCTCCTCGCAATTCCCAACCTGGAAAATGTGGTCGGGGTCGCTTACGACCTCGAGGTTGGGGGCAATATCACTCACCAGCACCGGCAATCCGTAGCTGAGCGCTTCAAGCAACACGATGGGTAGTCCCTCATGCGACGAAGGCAACACGAACAGCGCAGCGTGAGCATAGAGTTGTCGCAGCGCGTCGCCGGTCTGGAAGCCCGCCATGACAACATTCTGGCGGCCGGCCGCCTCTCGGACCAACTGCTCCGCGTATTCGCTCTGGTGGTCGATCTTTCCAACAATCGCCAATTTCCATCCTGGCAGTGTGGCTGCTGAAAAAGCACGCAAGAGATCGAGTTGCCGCTTCTCGGGAACCAGGCGACCAACCGCCAAAATATATCGTCCTGGCTCCAATCCAAGCTCGACGACCTTGTCGGCCTGCTGCGGAATCTCCGCAAACGCGACACCGTTCGGTATAACCTCACAAGGCTTGCCATACTTGGACGCAATGAGATCGCCAATATTGCGGCTGACCGCGATACGTTTGTTGGCGTAACGCATCCCCATCGCCTCTCCGGCCCTGAGCACCGTGCGGGCCGCCCACCCCCATTTCTCCCGATTGTAGTCCTCGCCATGATGGGTGACAACGACCCGCAGGCCGATGGCCCGCAGCAGCGGAGTCACGATGGCCGGCCCTATGCCGTGAATGTGCACGACGCCCGGTCTGCGAAGCGCCGCAACGAGCGCACAAATCAAGGAGTGAAGCAACGTTTCGACGTATTTGTTTGGTACCGTCCACAGTCGCAATATTCGGACGCCTCTCCATGTCTTGGCCATACTCGGCTCGACATAGGGGGACCGCATCCCGACGACAACTTTTCTACCGAGTGTGACCACACGTGGCGCGAGATTCTCTGCGTGCGTTTCGATACCCCCCTGAACTTGCGGGAAACCTCGGAAGCCGAACATATAGATCTCGCGCCTGCTCATCTGGACTTCCTCCACTAATCTAATTGTTCATGAACGTTCGCAGCGGATAATGTTCGTCGGGGGTAATGCGTCCCTTGACCAGCCGTGCTTTGACGTTCTTGGCCAAGAAGGACGTTCGTTGGACGTGCGGGGACGGCCTCACGTCGGAGTAATCTATGTAGCTGTCAAAACAGATGCTCTTGCCAATGGAAACCTTCAGCTTGTTCTTGAAGACCCAGAGCAGCGGGCCGGCTTTTGGCAACTGAGGAACGAGATTGGATCGCATGGCGGTCCGCGCCGTGGTCACCATCCAACAATTCTGACCACAGGCTGCGACTTTCTTACGCGTCTGCTGTGCCACTTCGCTGTTCAGGATCTCGTCCCATGATTGCCGCGCAAGATTTCCCATCGGGAGATCGGAGCGAACGTTGCATGCCCATACATCCGACCAAGGATCGATGAACGCGAAGTCCTTGCCTGCGCTGCAGGGTATCAGCCGATCATGTCCCAGGATCTTTTCGATCAAACCAAGATTCAGGTAAGCTCTAAACCAATTTTTCGGCTTCGGACTGCGCAGCATCGCGGAGATCAGCCCTTCGACCTTTCGCGCGACCGACTTCCGATCATAGAAATAGTTGTCGTTCTTGTAGAACTGCCACGCATTGTGGAGCGTAGAAGTCGCCAGCTCAAACTTCTCCCTGCGGGCGAACTCGTACACATCGACGAGCTGATCGACATTCTCGTCCTGAATGACCATCGCAAAACCGAGATCGGTGCCACCCGCCTCGCGAAGCATGCGCAGTCCTGCTACCTTGGTGCTATAGCCGTCCTTCTCGCCGCGAATCCTGTCGCTCGTCTCCTGATCACCCTCCAGCGAAAAGCGCACCTTGATATTCGGATACTTCTTGATGATCGGAACCAGACGCTCCGGGTGAAGACCATTCGACGAAATCTCCGTCACCCTCGCCTTGGGATAGAGAATATCGATCATTTCCGCGAGATCTTTGCGAAGCGTGGGTTCACCGCCCGACACATTGAGATTGTCGAAGCCGGCAGGAAGTTTCGACAAGGTCTCTAGCGACACCTCTTCTCTTGGCTCGGTCGGGTTCTGCCAGATGTAACACATCTGGCACTTTGAGTTGCAGCGGAACGTCGAAATGACAGTAAGGTCCATTTTACAATCCGACTCTCTTTGATTTCGCCGATTCAATCAGACTCTCGTACAACGACAACAACGCGGCTCCATGCGCCTGAAGTGAATACTCGGCCTCGACAATGCTCCGTGCACCCCGGCCGAACGCTGCGCGGCGATCGCGATCAGCAAGGAGCGCCCCTATTTTTTCTGACAGCTGGGAGCCGTTGCCAGGACCGAACAGGAGGCCCGTCGTGCCGTCCCTCACAAGCTCCGGGATACCGCCGATACGCGACGCAACAATCGGCTTTCCGTGCGCCATCGCTTCGAGAATCGAGAGGGGATTGTTCTCGTGCCATTCTGACGGGACCGCGATCAACGCCGCACCCGCGATCGTCCTCGCCAGGTCGGTGCCCGTCAGGTGCCCTCTAAACTCTGCGGCCGGGTACTTCCGCCGAAACTCCTCCAGCAGCGGCCCCGTGCCTGCAATCACAAGCCGCCAGGCTCCATGGTCGGCCGCATGCGCCTGGAGGAGCGTCTCAACGCCCTTCTCCGCCGACAACCGCCCGAAACAAAGCACATACCCCTCGTCATGCGCAGAGACCTCGATACGAGAGGCGTCTATTCCGTTCGGAATATGAACCACCTTGTCCGCACCAAACCGGCGAACGATGGCGTGGTACATGAATTTGCTCGGCGCGATGAACTTGTCGACGCGATGGTAACTTCCCGCCAACGCGTGATAGCGCGCCTCCGCCCATAGCAACGCGCTACGTCCGAGCGACCTGTCGGCGCAGCGTTGCGTGAGAACCGCCTCGAAGGCACCGTCCGCACATCTCGTGCAAACCAACCCATTGCTGAGCTGAGTATAGACAGGACATACGGGTTTGTAGTCGTGAAGCGTCAGGACGACTGGGACACTCTGCCTAGCCGCAGCGGTAATGATAGAGGGAGTGAGCTGGTGGTAGATGTTGTGGCAATGCAGGATGTTCGGATCCTCGTCTCGAATCAGACGAGTGATGTTTGCAACGGCCTCAGGCGAGTGAACAAAGGAGAGCGCGGACTTCAGCTTGTCGCTTCGCGACGCAGTGCGGTATGATTTTTGCGATACGAAATAGGACTGGAAGCGCGATGGGACATTTCGGTCGTCGTTCATGGAGAATTCCACCACGTCGACGTTCCTGCTTCGCATCAGCTCCATCTCGTCGAACATCACGACTTCCGAGCCGCCGTTGCGAAAGAGAAATTTATTCGCAAACAGGACTTTCAGCGTACGCCGATCCGAATAGCCGAACTGATGAAGGCCGGCGTGTTGGACATCTTGTTCGGGCCTCGAGAGTTCGGTCGGACAGGTGACTGCCGCTTCCTCGCTGAAATTGAACGACGATTTCATCATTGCGGCGTTCCCGACCGGGAGGTCAGAACGAGCCGAACTGCGGTGCGAACGCCAAATGCGGTTGGCCGGCGTTCGATCGGGCGGTACGTGGCTGCTCTCGTTATGACCATGCAAGACACGATAAGCGACCGCCTTCCGCCAATATTGACAGCCGTCAACTCGCTTTCGAGGCGCTGCATAAGATGAGGCGATGGCCCGTTCTCGCGTCGGATTGCTGTCCTAGTCGGCAGATACCGGCTTGCGTCTGGCGCTAGGCGCAACACCGGAACGACGCAGCTCATGATGGAAATGCACTGCTACAGAGATCGCCGGGCCGCAACTGCGTGATGCAGCGCGGGGTGCAAATGCACGAGCAAACTGGGCCGATTGGCACAATCCCCGATCAGGGATTGATCGCGCTGGTCATGATTCTCCGGTTTCACGGGATCGCAATAGATCCAGAACGTATTCGTCATCAGTTCGGAGCGATCATCAGGGTTCCCGATATGCTCCGCTGCGCAAAGGAGCTGGGACTGAAGGCTCGCGTCCTCAAGACGAATTGGTCCAGGCTTTCCGGCCTACCGATGCCGGCACTCGCCATCCTGCGCGGAGACAAATTCCTGATCTTGGGAAAGGCCGGAGCGGACAAGGTCATCGCCCTGGAGCCTGGCCGCCCACAGCCGGTCATGATGTTGCGGACCGAGCTTGAGGCCACCTGGGACGGTTCGGTCATCCTGATGACTCGCCGCGCATCTCTTTCCGATCTTGCACGCCGCTTCGATATCACTTGGTTTCTCGGTGCGATTCACAAATACCGCCGCTTGCTAAGCGAAGTACTGGCCGCATCATTCGGCCTCCAAATCTTTGCGCTGGCGTCGCCCCTTGTCTTACAGGTCGTGATCGACAAGGTCCTGGTTCATCGGAGCATGAGCACATTGGACGTTCTTGCTGTTGGACTCGTCGCGATCGCATTGTTTGAAACGGTACTCGGCATCCTCCGCACTTATGTTTTTTCTCACACCACGAATAGGATTGACGTCGAACTCGGCGCCCGGTTGTTTCGTCACCTGTTGGCGTTGCCGATTGGGTATTTCCAGGCACGGCGGGTCGGCGACTCCGTTGCCAGAGTGCGAGAGCTGGAAAATATCCGAAACTTCCTGACGAGCTCCGCCCTGACCCTCGTCATCGATCTGCTTTTTGCGACGGTCTTCATCGCGGTGCTTTTCTTCTACTCGCCAGCCCTGACATGGATCGTTCTCCTCTCGCTCCCCATCTATGTCGCGATATCTGCCGGCGCCACCCCGCAGTTTCAGCGGCGGCTCGACGAGAAGTTTCAGCGCGGAGCTGAAAACCAGGCTTTCCTGGTGGAAAGTGTCACTGGAATAGAGACGCTGAAGGCGATGGCCGTCGAACCTCAGATGCAGCGCCGCTGGGAACAGCAGATAGCCGGTTATGTCGCCGCGAGTTTTCGGGTGACCAGTCTTGCAAATGTGGCAGGCCAATCGGTTCAATTCGTCAGCAAACTGGTGAGCACAGCCATCCTCTATTTTGGCGCAAAACTTGTTATAAGTGGCGATCTTACCGTTGGAGAACTCGTTGCCTTCAATCTGATCGCCAGTCGCGTCAGCGCACCTGTGCTTCGATTGGCTCAAACGTGGCAGGATTTCCATCAAGCCCGGCTTTCGATCGCACGCCTCGGCGATATTCTGAATACGGAGACCGAACCGCTATACAGTCCCGGCAAGATGGCGCTGGCCGCCGTTCAAGGTCACATCACTTTCGATCACGTGACCTTTCGCTACCAGATCGACGGACCTGAGGTGCTACGAGACGTCCACCTTCATATTCCGGCGCACCAGGTCATTGGAATAGTGGGTTCTTCGGGGTCGGGAAAGAGCACGCTGGCAAAGCTCGTGCAACGACTTTATGTACCCGAACGCGGCCGGGTGCTGGTCGACGGGATCGATGTGGCCCAGGTCGATCCTGCCTGGCTGCGTCGGCAGATTGGCGTGGTTCTTCAAGACAGCATCCTCTTCAACCGATCGATCAGGGACAACATTGCGTTCGCGGATACTGCGGCGTCGACAGAACGCGTCATCGAGGCGGCCACAATGGCCGGCGCACATAACTTCATTTTGCAGCTCCCGAACGGTTATGACACGGTCGTGGGGGAGCGCGGGAGCAGCCTGTCGGGCGGACAGCGTCAGCGCATTGCAATCGCGCGCGCGCTGGTTACCGACCCCCGGATCCTTATTTTCGACGAAGCCACCAGCGCGCTAGACTACGAGAGCGAGAACATCGTTCAGCAAAACATGACGAAGATGTCGCAAGGCCGCACTGTACTGATCATCGCGCATCGACTTTCGGCTCTGCGAATAGCCGACCGCATCATCACGATCGAAGACGGCCGCTTGATCGAGGACGGGTCCCACCAGGACCTGATCAAAAGCGGCGGCCGGTATTCGAAGCTCTATCGTCTCCAGGCAGGGCTCCATGACTTTCGATAGCACGTCCTGCTTTCACGACCGTGCCGGGGCGCCATGCGACCTCGCCAACTCGCCTCCAACCCTCTATTGGGGCCAATGAACCCCGATGGAACGGACAGCGACACCGTATATCGATGATCCGGGGCTTTTCGTCCTAGACGTGCTGCTTCGCTTGCGCGGCGTTGAAAGTAATCTCGATCACATTCGCCGGCGGTCAAGCTACGCGCCGATCGGCGTTTCGCAAATGCTGGCTTATGCGAGAGAGGTCGACCTCTCTGCGCGCTGTGTGCTGACCGATTGGGACGGACTTTCCAAGCATCCACTCCCCGGCATTGTTGCGCTTCGCGGCCGACGCTTCGTCGTGCTTGGAAAAGTGCACGGCAATGAAGCGGTTGTCCTTGCTCCCGGCGCCGAACGCCCCTCCATCATTTCCAGATCTGAACTGGAGGCCAACTGGGACGGACGGCTGATCTTGATCGTGCAACGCCGCGCGATCGCCGCCTCGCTCCTGCGCTTCCCTCGGGACTGCCAACGCCTCATTCGGGATCTCAGGGCTTACTCGCGAGCCGCGATCTCTCGACTGGCCGATTTGTTTTCCGGTCCGGCCGGTCGAGTGCGTGCAAGAGCTACGCGATGGTCGGCTAGGCGGACCCAGGCGGCGCCGAGCGGCCGCACCGGAAATGCGGTGATTGTCTTCGCAGATCACGCGCGCCAGCTTGGACGTTCGGTTGCAAGGCTTGGATCGACCGATCGGGTCCGCTCGAGCGACGAGCTTGCCTTCCTTCCCGCTGCGCTGGAGATCGTTGAAACTCCTCCCTCCCCAGCGGGACGCGCCATTGTCGCTAGCATTTTGGCGGGGCTTACTATCGCACTGGCCTGGGCCTGCATCGGCAAGCTCGACATTGTTGCCATTGCTCCCGGCAAGATCATTCCAAGCAGCCGTACCAAGACCATTCAGCCCCTTGAAACCAGTGTTGTCCGCGCGATCTACGTCCGCGACGGACAGGCTGTTTCAGCCGGCGAGCGCTTGATCGATCTGGACGCGACCATACCGGAGGCCGAGCTGAGTCATTTGAAGGGCGATCAGATGAGCGCCCAGCTCGACGTCGCGCGTTTCAAGGCGCTGCTCGCAAACAAGGCCGATCCCGTTTCGGCCTTCGAACCGCCACCCGGTACGCCGCCTGCCATGTCGGAGTTGCACCGTCGCTTTCTTCTCAGCCAGGCTACCGAGCAAAACGCCAAGATCGCCGCTATTGATCACCAGATCGCTCAGAAGGAAGCCGAGCGAGCGACCTCCAAGGCGTCGATCGACAAGCTGAAGGCAACTATCGGGCCCCTTCAGCAGCGCGTCGAGATACGAGAGCAGCTGTATCAGAAGGAGTTGGGCTCAAAACTGCTGTACTTGACCGAATACCAGGAACTGCTCGGCCAACGCCAAGAGATCCTCGTTCAGCAAAGCCGGTTCGGCGAAGCCGACGCCGCCATTGGCGTTCTCGTCGAGAGCCGAAACAAGTCGATTGCCGAGTACGAGCGCAGTTTGTTCGAAGAGCTCGCCAAAGCGGACCAGAAGGCCGCCGGGTTAACCCAGGACGTGATCAAAGCCGAGCGGCACACCGGTCTGCAGAACCTGACAGCTCCAATCAGCGGAGTCGTACAGCAGCTCGCTGTTCATACAGTAGGCGGCGTCGTCACACCGGCGCAACAATTGATGCTGATCGTGCCAACCGACAGCAACCTTGAGGTCGAAGCGATGATCTCGAACCAGGATATCGGTTTCGTCGAAGCAGGCCAGGAAGCCGCGATCAAGATCGACACCTTCAATTTCACCCGCTACGGCCTGCTGCGCGGCAGGATTGTCAGTATCTCCCAGGACGCTATTCCCCGCAACAAGCCCTCGGACACCGGCAATACAAAGCTTATGGGCGCGGATACAACCAGCAGCGAACCGAAAGGTCAGGAGCTCGTGTACGCCGCGCGGGTGTCGCTCGATCGCAACTACATGGACATCGACAACAGGCGTGTCAACCTTTCTCCGGGCATGGCCACCACTGTTGAAATCAAATCGGGTTCGCGCAGCGTCATCAGCTATATCCTCTCACCGATCATGAGATACAAGCAGGAAAGTCTACGCGAGAGATAGTCGGCAGCCCGTCGACGCCAACCGCGACTTCGGCCAGCACAGAGCGTAAATTCCCTGCCGCTTAGCTAGGAGGCTTCGCCGGCTGCACATGTCGGCCTTCGGCCCGATATAACCAGTTCGCGGTCAAGCGGCTGAGGCCGCCCCCGCAGACTCCTCCCGTGGCCTTCATCAACGCGTCTAGCACGCGGGCGTGGCGATCCGGAGTCAGCAACTGCAGAGTTTCGAGAGCGAAGGCGCCCGCGATCCTCATGGCAGCGATGAGTATCGCACGTCGCCGCGAACCCGACGCAAATGCAAATCCCATGAAAGCAAACGCCGCGAAGTGCTCCAGTTGCGAACTGGCAACCGTCGGACGATTATGTATTGGAGACAGCGTCACAAAGGTGATGAAGGCGACGGTCAACCAGCCGAGAGTGAGCGACAGCCGTCGGATCACACCTCCCTGCCCCGAGCGGGGTCGATACAGCTCCATCGCCCCTCTTGGCTAGTTCGGTTAACTCGATCGTATGAGACCTGCTTCGCTCAGCGCGACTGCAGCTTTTTTGATCGTTCCCCAGGACAATCGAGCCCGTTCAGCGATATCAAGAAGCGAGTTCTCTCCATCGGACATATTCAGGACCCACAGCAACGCCAACTGGAAGTCTCCGGCTGCAAGTCCGCCAAGTCCGCTGTAAAGGCCGTAGATGCCCAATCTAGGCTCGCAAAAAGGTTTCACGCTTCGATAGTACATATTGTTCTCGATGATATCGATGGTCGCGATTACCTTCGACAGCGTGTCGCGCAGTGCATCTGGACGAACAAAGTCCAGATTGTCTGCCGAGCTATGATACTCCGCGAACTTGCCAAAAGGCGTTCGCATCACGGTCCCAATCGGAAGGTCGAAACCAGGCGAACAGTACTGCCGTTCGTCGTAGCCATAAGGTGAGAAGTCCTGGATCTCGTGCGGATCGGCACACTGCTCGAGGACGTAGGACCAAGCCCTATCGATCTCCGTATTCCCGCGGCGGCTCCTCTTGTAGGTCATCGGCCCCGGATCTCCGACACAGGTTAGCACAAACCCATGCTTCACTCGCCCAACACGCGCCTCGTTGAGCGCCAACCAGGTGATCGAACCGATCGTGCCCGGCACAAATAGGAAGCGATAGGTGTACCTCGGCTCCATGTTGCAAAGGTGCTGCGCAAGAGCTGTCGCAACTGCAATCCCGGACAGATTGTCATTGCACATCGATGGATGGCAAATGTGACAGGAGATCAATACTTCTTCCGAAGTTCGACCGGGCACTCTCAGTTCACCGTATGTCAGATGACCGGGGCCGAGGCTTGCGTCGACACACACCTCATAGTCGTCTTCCCGCATCGCCAGCAATTGATTGTGCGGCAGACAAAATCCCCAGGTCGCCTTATAGTAGCTCGTGCGATAGGGAATCCAATCGGGCTTTTCCGGGTCCGTGTATAGATGCGGCTTGAGCTCATCGAGCGTCATGCGTGCTCGCACTGGAACGCTGTAGTTCAGGAGATGCAGATTCGATCTCTTGAAGTCGACCACGCGCTCTCCGGCGCTATTCTTGATGTATGCATCCCGAACATTCCATTCTGGCGGAACGGTCCAGTCGAATACCTGGAGGCCCGATGGCACCTCACAGGTCGTAAGGGGGATGTAATTCCGGATCAGGTCGATCGTTCTTCGGACCCCGTCCCCTGTGATGCTTCGGCAGATCGGATACATATCAACGACGAACTGATAGAGTGCCTGTCCGCTTTCGTCAGCCGACAGATCCACCACTTCCTCCTCGTCCGTGAGGTTCGCAAGGTCTACATGCCGCGCGATGTCGTCCATATCTCCGCCTCGCCAGGAACCCTCCATCCCGTCAATCGACAATCCTGGGCTCCGGAATCGGCACCACGAATTGAGCTCCCCAGCTACGGGCGAACGACAGCTGGTTGACAACCTCTCGCTTCAAGTTCCAGGGCAGAATCAATATGTAATCCGGCTTCGTTACATTGATCCTCTCGGGCTCGAAGATCGGAATGTGGGTGCCTGGCAGGAGGCAGCCTTGCTTGTGCGGGTTTCGATCAACCGTGTACTCGATGAGATCCGTTGTAATGCCGCAGTAGTTCAAGAGGGTGTTGCCCTTGGCGGGAGCACCGTATCCCACCACGCGTTTGCCTTGGCGTTTCGCATCCTCAAGGAACGCGATCAGCTTGCGTTTGATTTGCAGCGCACGTTCTTCAAACTCATCGTAGTGATCAAGATTGGCATATCCGGCGCTGATCTCGCGCGCCCTAAGATCATGCACCCGGTGCGAGATTGGATGCCATCCCTTGCTGCCATGCTGGGCATAAATCCTCAGCGACCCGCCATGCGTCGGCAGCTCTTCGACATCAAATAAGGTCAAGCCATGCGCTGCGAAGACCCTCTCGGCCGAGATGAGGGAAAAGTATGAGAAGTGCTCGTGATAGATCGTGTCGATCTGACATTCATCAAACAATCGCATTAGATGAGGGAATTCCATCGTGATGACACCTTCGTCGTCAAGCAGGATGCTCATGCCTTTGACGAAGTCGTTCAGGTCCGGAACGTGGGCCAGGACATTGTTTCCAATCAACAGAGAGGCCCGCAATCCTTCGCGTCGCAAGGCACGTGCCGCGCGTTCGCCAAAGAACTCTACGCGGGTCGGAATGCCCTTTGCTCGCGCTACAGCGGCGACGTTTTGCGCTGGCTCGATTCCCAAAACGGGCACACCCGCCTCGACCAGGAATTGCAACAAATACCCGTCGTTGCTCGCAATCTCCACAACCTTGTTTTGGGGACCAATTCCAAACCTGTCGATGACTCGTTCAACATAGGACTTCGCGTGTTGCAGCCATGACTCGCTATAGGATGAAAAATACGCATAGTCGCCGAAGATGTTCTCTGGCGCTTCCCACTCCTCCAGTTGAACAAGGAAGCATTCCCCGCAAACATATGCACGCAAGGGGAAGAATCGCTCGTCCGCTTTGGCTTTTTCGTCGCGCAGATAGGAGTTGGCCAGCGGCGACAGCCCGAGATCGAGGAACACGTGCTTAAGGGGGGCATTGCAGAAGCGGCAGCAGCTCGGCTCCGCTGCCTGTGTGGATGGTGTTACGGCGCTGAGGGGGTGGGCGACTTCATTCAACATTCTACGGCTCCTGGCGGGCAAGCAACGATGGTTGCCTGGACGCTAACTTCCGTCGGCGCCCAGCTATTGACGGTCGTCAAGTCGCGTTTGATTTTTTGGCGCGGCATCAAGGTGAGCACGTGGCGCAACTTCGTTTTGATGAAAGCGCGCCTCTGATCTAGGCACCTTCCCGCGCAGCGAGGCTCATTCCCGCCTTCAACTCAGCGCCGATCTCGCTATAGCGCTTCCATCTCCTGTCGCGCTCCGAGATCACACGCACCTCTAGCGGCCAAGCGATTGCGATGGCCGGGTCATCGTGAGGCAGCCCACCTTCCGCGCCTGGCGCGTAGTAGTTGCCAATCAGATAGGTCAGCTCGGTGTCGTCCGTAAGCGTAATAAAGCCGTGCGCGAAGCGCTCCGGTATGTACAGCCCGCGTCCATTGTCAGCCGACAGGTTGACGGTGATATGGCGCAAATAGGTGGTTGATTCCGGCCTTAGATCGACGATGACGTCGACCACCGCGCCCTTCGTGCAGCGCACATACTTGGTTTCCGCCGCCGGCGGATACTGGAAGTGCAAGCCGCGCAACGTGCCGCGTTTCGCATTGTAGCTGATACTTCCTTGCACGAACACCGGCCTGAGACCGTGCGCCAGAAATGAATCGGCGCAGAACATTCGGGCAAAGTACCCTCGGTCATCCTGATGCCTGTCGATGTCCACGGTGTAGGCACCGGGAAGGATTGTTTCCGAGAATATCATGCGGGAGGGACGTTTATGGTTCAGGCCTCTAGAAGAGCACGATTCGGCAAAGTTGAACTGCAAACCACAGTAGAACGAGATCCCACGCGAGCACACTAATCAACGCAAGCGCAACACCGAGAACAGGCCAGCTGACGGCTTGCGTCACCGTTTTAGCGGCGCCGATTACCGATATGTATCTTGCGGTCCTGAGTTGATTGACTTCGGACATTGTTCGCCTTCACCTGAGACGTTGGTGCCTTTCAGGCTAGCTGACGCTGCATTCGTCAACCTGACGAATCTCAATAACGACACACACTATCCCTCCTGCCGCGAAACGATTTGCGGAAACGTTTGCAGCGATAGACCCCGAAATTTGAGAACCCTCAACTATGTGACATTTTAGCGCCATCAAATGAGCTAGGACGCGCCACACGGGTGCCGGCCGTTGATCCATCGAATGGTGCGCAAAGAGAGGTTTTGTCATGAGGATGCGTTCTCCTTGCCGTTCAGGTGAGCCGTTGCGGGCGGGTCTCGAGGTGTTCAAGATGTCCGATGAACTGCGATTTCGAGCACGCTCGGCTATCCCCGGTGGAGCACACACCTACGCGAAGGGCGATGATCAATATCCCCTCCGAGCGCCTGGATTTATCTCGAAGGGCCTGGGCTGCCACGTCTGGGATGCGGATGGTAACAGGTTCATCGAATACGGCATGGGATTGCGCGCGGTGGCGCTGGGGCATGGCTTTCCCGCTGTGGTAAAGGCCGCCGTCGAACAACTGTCGCAAGGAACCAACTTCACACGGCCTTCACCGCTGGAGGTCGATTGCGCGGAGCGCCTGATCGAATTGGTACCCGGCGCAGAGATGGCAAAATTCACCAAGGACGGGTCGACGGCGACGACGGCTGCAATCCGGCTTGCCCGTGCCTTCACCGGCCGGGACATGCTAGCGCTATGCTCCGACCACCCCTTCTTCTCTTACGACGATTGGGCGATCTGCACGACACCGATGGACTCCGGCATCCCCCAGGATGTGGCGCGGCTGACGCTCGGCTTCCGATACAACGACTTGGCCTCGGCCGAAGCGCTTTTCGCTCGGTATCCGGGCCGCATCGCAGCGCTGATCCTCGAGGCCGAAAGGGACGTGCCGCCGGCCGCCGGCTATCTGATCGGCTTGCGCGAGCTTTGTCATCGGAATGGCGCTCTCTTCATTCTCGACGAGATGATCACGGGCTTTCGATGGCCGAAGTGCTCTGCGCAGCGCCATTACGGAGTTGAATCCGATCTATCGACGTTCGGAAAAGCGCTAGGCAACGGCATCGCCATCTCCGCGCTGCTGGGCAAGCGTGAGATAATGCAACTGGGCGGCCTCGAGCATGGTCGTGACCGTGTGTTCCTACTTTCAACCACGCATGGAGCCGAGACCCACGCTTTGGCTGCGGCATTGGCCGTTATGCGCACCTATCGTGATGAGCCTGTCGTCGAGACGCTTCACCTCCAGGGAAAGCGCCTGAAAGTTGGGGTTGACGCTTCCGCACGTCGTCGCGGACTGACCAAGCATTTCAAACTGGCCGGCCGTACGTCCAACTTGATCTACACGTGCTACGATGCCGACGGTGCGCCGTCACAGACCTTTCGCACGCTGTTTCTCCAGGAAACAATCCGTCGCGGCTTGCTGGCGCCCTCGCTGGTCGTGAGCTACTCGCACTCCGACGATGATATTGACCGGACCATCGAGGCAATTGATGGCGCACTTGACGTATACCAGAAGGCGCTCGAGGACGGACCAGAAGCTCACCTGATCGGACGACCGGTTCAACCAGTATTCCGCCGACGAGCCACCGGATCGTCGAAAAGTCCAGCGCGCGCGTCAGTCGACGCAAAGACCAATGAAACGATCATAACCTGACGCTCGGTAGGCAGCTTCCAAACAAACTTCGTACGGTCGCCAGTCCACCAGGAGCAGGCCCGCCGTGGGGTTGACAGAGCAATCACGGCGAGACGCTCGTAAGGCGATATCAAATCAATCGATAGACCGCCCGTTGGAGACCCGCGCCAGACCTTCCAGGTTCGTAAACCTGATGGTCTTGCGATTGGGAAGGTCAATAAGCTTCTTCGCCTTGAACTCCGCGAGCGTGCGACAAACCGTTTCGAGCGACGTTCCAACGTGATCCGCAATATCGGCCCGGGGCAACTGAAGTCGGAGCGCTTCCGGACGCTTGGAATCGGGCGGCAGGTGCCGTCGAATGCGGAGCAGGAGCCAGGCGATACGTGCGACGCAATTTTTTTGGCTCATGGTCATCACCAACGTGAGGGTGTCGGCCAAAACCTGGTGCGCACCGCAGGGTTCGTCGCTGCGGCACACTCCTGAGACCTTCGATCGAATGACGCGGCAATCTGTCACAGCCTCTGCTGTAAACTGTTGGTGGGTTGAATGAGTCGGCATGACCACATCGCCAGGCCAATAGAAAGCCAGAATTTGGCGATTTCCGTTCTCAAGAAGTCGGACTGCCCGAACGACGCCCTGGACAATTTCGATCTTATGAGCTTCTTCCTCTCCTTCCCAGAAGAGGGCCCTGCCGCGAGGTATGAAGGACGCGGAGGGCCGTCTGAACTCAGAAACGTCGTTACGGCTCAATCTATTGTTTGACGAAAATAATTTACCCTCATCGAGGGACGCGGATTCCGTAAGCATGTCTGATCACCTCAGCATGTAATCAATACACTGAAGTGTAGGCGCTCCTGCCCCGAACGGTATTCAGGCTCTTGCGTTAGGATTTTGCGAGTTCCGAATAAGCCGGACGGTCTAGTCCATCTGACGATAAAACTATTCGCTGCTCACGCCGCGCCCAATCGCGCAAACCTTTCGTGCAAACTGTCGAGTAAAATGCTCGTGTATGCAGCAGGCGCCTCTAGTTCTGCATCACGGTCCGTTCGCGAGATTCGCGACACCACGGGCCCACCACCCGAGTGGATCATACAGGAACGCAATCCTGCCAGGGGATCTTAACGGGCAGGGTGTCGAGATGGACTGCAGTACCATCCACATTAATAAGAGCTACCCCTGCGATTCCGCGCATCCGGAGGCGCCGAGTTCGAGCGGCGTCCTTCGCTTGCCTCGACAGCGGCGGGGCGGAGCTTTCCCGCAGTCTCACCTTGGAGGCTGTTCTTGCCGATGGCTTACACCTGGCCAATTTCAGCTTCGGGCGGTTTCGTCGATACTTCCGGCCGTAGGGACATTCATTTGACGGCGTTCACTTCAGGAGACGGCGATCGCCCCGCACATCGTGCAAGGAATGGTTCGACCAACGAGGACCGGAGATATGGCTCAAACTTTGGTCGGCGCCACTGGCCCCGTTTACCACAAACCTCTTGCTCTTAATTCTCGTCGTCAACCGGTCCCTGGACCCGACTAGTTTCGCGGCCATGAATGCCGCCTCGGTTCGATTGCGAGCACCGAGTGCGCGCAGAAGCGCAGCCGTATGAATCTTGCTGGTCCCCTCTGCGATATTGAGTTCGCGCGCAATCTCCTTGTTCGACATCCCCTGAGCCAGCAGCGGAAGAACCTCGTTCTGCCGGCGCGTCAATCGCAGCGCCTCAAGGTCAAAGCTAACCGAATGAATAGCCTCCGGTTGCCCAACATCGTCATCGGCCAGCCACCTTGGAACGTAAATACGTCCCGATAAGAGATCCGCGATCGCGGACAGCAATTCCTCATCTGATTGAAGCTTGGGTACGAAACCATGGAAGCCGGCTGAAAGATATCGCAACACGTCCGCACGGGTGTTCGAGGTCGACATCACGGCAATGCGAGTTGTCGGCTTTATGTCGAACAGTTCGGCAAGGACGCCAAGCGAACGCTGATTGAGACAACCATGATCGATCAAAATCAGATCGAAACTTAAGGCGAGATCGAAACCTTCGAGCCGGGAAGCATCCAAAACGCGAGATTTCTTGAACCGGCTTTCGATCACATCTCGGAGGCCGCTCCGATAAACACTGTGCTCATCGACTACCAAAATAGCAGACACTGCTCAAACCCCGAGCAATCCCGTACTCTTACCCGGGATTCTCATATCCTGGCAGCAGACTGATATAAAAGCGAGCAACACCGCCCACTAAAAACGCTCTAGATATTGCTCTTCGATACCGCCGCCGGGCATTTTGCCACTGTACAACCAATCGGAATATCGCAACGCAAAAACGATATCGCGGGCGCAGGAAAAGTCAACGGTTTGAAACAATCTAGAATGATTCTGCGGTGGGGTAGCACGCCAGGGGGCGTCACACCCGCGTCACATCGCGATCTTGACGCCGCCCTTCAGCAGCGACCAACAATCACGCGCTGGCGATCACTGAAACGGATTCGCCGATTGGCGTCCACCGCAAGTGGGAATCCAGCTGCTCCGTGTGCTGCAAGTGGCGGAGCTCGGAAAGGCGAGTAAAAGGCGCAGCGTTGAACGTGGCTTCATCCAGCTGGATGCGCTCGAACACGGTCCTCAGTTGCCCTGCGCCGCGCTTCGCATTCCATTGACAACGGAAGCTTGGCATGTGCGCCTTGATCTTCGCAAAGGACACGCGATAACTGCGGTTGTCCGGGCCGCTTGAGCCGAATGACAGCTCGCAGCCGGGGAAGGTGTCGTTCACAATCTCTGCAATTTCACGCACCGTATAGTTCTGAGTCTCATCGCCGACGTTGAATGCCTCGGCAAAGACCGCCTCGCGTGGCGCTGAGAGGGCACACAAGATGGCCTGGCAGATGTCGTCGATGTGAACCAGCGGACGACAAGGTGTGCCGTCGCTCATGACGCGAATCTTCCCGGTCGTGAATGCCCAGCCGGAGAGATTGTTCAGAACCAGGTCGAAGCGCTGTCGCGGCGATGCCCCAAAGGCCGTCGCATTGCGCAAAAACACCGGCGTGAAGCGGGAGTCCGCCAGCTCGAGAAGATCACGCTCGACAAGCACCTTGCAACGCGCGTAGGCGGTTTGAGGATCGCACGACGATGTTTCGGATTTCAGCTCGCCACCGCCCGCCGCACCATAGATGCTGCATGACGACGCGTAGATAAATCGCCCGATGCCGGCCGCCTTGCATTTGCGCGCGAACTCCACCGATCCACGATGGTTGATTTCCATCGTGATCGCGGGATCATTCTCCCCGAGCGGATCATTCGACAACTCCGCCAGGTGAACCACGGCATCGAAGCCCGCCAAGTCGGACCGCAACAGTTGCCGCGTATCACGCGACATAACCATGGGGCGCGTCCTGCCGTCATCGAACAGCCAGCCGCGGCGATACAGACCGGTGTCGATGCCGACCGCATCGCAGCCATTTTCGAGCAACTTCGGACCGAGTACCGCTCCGATATAGCCATCAGCTCCTGTGAAGAGAACGCGCATGTGATCATCTCCTCAAAGCGTGGCTCGACCGGCAATAGCCGGCTCGGTGACCTTGGCGATCGCGCCGGCCGCAACGCCATCCTTGCTCCACACGCACCAGGGCGGATCTCCCCCGTCCCAGAGTTCCTGCAGCACGGTCTTGTCGCGCAGCGTGTCCATGTTCTGCCAGTAGCCGCGGTGCCTGTAGACGGTGAGTTGGTCGAGTTCTGTCAGCCGCGCGAGTGGTTCGCTCTCCCAGCTCGTGTCATCGCCGTCGACCAGATCGAGAGCCTGAGGCTCGATGACGAAGAAGCCACCATTGATGACCTGGCCGTCGCTCGCGTCCTTCTCGCGGAAATTCGCCGCTCGCGGGCGGTCAGAGGAGAGATTGATCGCACCGAAACGGCCGGGCAACTGGACCGCGGTGACAGTTGCAAGCGCGCCCTGCTGATGATGAAACCTGATCAATTCGCGAATGTTGACGTCGCTGACACCATCGCCATAGGTCATGCAGAAGGTGGAATCGCCAAGATGCTCGCGCACCCGCTTGAGCCGACCTCCCGTCATCGTCTTCTCGCCGGTATCAACCAGCGTCACCTTCCAAGGCTCGCAGCCGTTTCGATGCATTTCAATGCGATTGCGTTGAAGATCGAGCGTGAAATCTCCCTGGTGAGACAAGTAGCTCATGAAATAGTCCTTGATCACCGTGCCCTTGTAGCCACAGCAGATAACGAACTCATTCAAGCCGTGATGAGAATAGAGCTTCATGATGTGCCACAGGATCGGACGACCGCCGATCTCTACCAACGGCTTTGGAACCACCGAGGTGTGCTCGCTCAATCTCGTTCCATAGCCGCCGGCGAGAATGACCACCTTCATATGACTCTCCTGTCTCGGGGGTCCCGCTCAATCCCCGCATGCGTAATGTGCGGATGGCGGGTCACACTGGACGGTAAGTCGCCGCTGCCAGGCCAAGTTGATAACCGTCAACTCGACTGAGCGTATTTAACGAGCGTTTGCCGCGTCGTGACGAGCGCTCGCTTCGAGGATTTGACACCTGTCAACTTGCCTCGTCCCCACCCTCATAATCAAAGATCGAGGCGACCGCGTCTGACCCGTGACGGGACCGAACGATGAAATCGATCGATGACAAATGGAAAGAGTCGAACGGGAGGCCCGCAGGTTTCGACCTCCTACGCATCATACTGGCAATTGCAGTAATCCTCTGGCATTCCGTCGCAGTCTGCTATGGCCTGCCAGCCGAGCAATGGTTCTATGGCGGCCCTCTGAAGCCCCTTGTCTGGCTGATCGTTCCGGCCTTCTTTGCACTAAGCGGCTTCCTTGTGGCGGGAAGCCTGGAGCGCAACGATCTTCCGTCATTCGTCACGTTGCGCGTCATCAGAATTTTTCCTGCCCTGACCGCGGAAGTCATCATTTCTGCGATACTGATTGGTCCGCTCCTTACGAACCTTCCGCTGTCACGATATTTCACGGATCCAGACTTCTTTCGCTACTTCCTCAACATGATCGGCGACATCCACTTCTACTTGCCGGGTGTCTTTTCCGATTTGCCCGTGCCGAACATGGTGAATGGTCAGCTCTGGACTGTCCCACATGAACTCGAATGCTATCTGGCGCTCAGTGCGGCCGCGATGATCGGCCTCACCAAGCGTCACCGGACATTCCTGTTCGCCGTACTGTTCATCATTCTTGCATTCGCACTGCGCAACATGCTCAGCGGCAAGCCGGGCTCACCGGCCGCCCCCCCGGGCCGCCTGCTAGTACTCGCCTTTTTGTGCGGGGTCGCGCTGTTTCTCAATCGAGGCCGGATCGTGTATTCGCACTGGCTTCTCCTGATCAGCGCCGCCGGCTTCGTCGTCGCTGTGCTCTCATCAACCCGAGCCGGCGAAGATCTCGCCGCCATCTTCATCGCCTACCTCACAGTGTATCTCGGGCTGCTCAATTTCAGCATTGGGCCGATTACCAAGGTCGCAGACTACTCGTACGGCGTATATCTCTACGGATTCCCCGTTCAGCAGACAGTGGCGCAACTGATGCCGGGCCACCGCATATGGTACATGAACTTTGGGATCAGCCTCGCCGTGACACTCGTCTTCGCGATAGCGTCCTGGCATCTGCTCGAATCCAAGGTGATGGCGAGGAAAAAGCGGATTCTCGCTTTCGTCGCCGCGCTCCAGGTTCGCTTGCGAAATCTCCTTGTGGTCCCCCGGGCCTGCTGGTCCGTCGCTCCGCGAAAGCACGCGCAACGCCTCCCAAGTGAAACAAGGCCTGCAAATTCTCCTGCTGACGGAGAGCAAGACAACCGCTTCGGCTCTCTCCCCGTAAGAAACGTCGATGCCGTTCGGCGTCCTGAGGAACCTCAAACGTCCATCGCCGCGGCCATGAAGGTCGATCAGACTATCGAAAAGCGGCGCGCCAACCGCTGCAGGATAGGCATTTGGCCGTAGGCCGCCGGATCTGGGCCGATCCGACCATCAGGCCGATCCAGCCCCGCAATGACGGCGTGGTCCTGACTGGTCAACTCAAAACTGAACAGATCAATGTTGGCAGCCATGCGAGCCGGGTTAGCCGATCTCGGGATCGCGACTGAGCCATTCTCAAGGTGCCAGCGAAGAATCACCTGCGCGATGCTGCAGCCGCAGCGCTCGGCAATGGCCTGGATCCTCGGATCGTTGAGAGCCCTGCCCTGCCCGAGCGGGCTCCAGGCCTGGGTCGCGATGCCGTACCGCTCATGGACGTTCCGCAACGAGTGTTGCTGAAACGCGGGATGCAATTCGATCTGATTGACCGCTGGCGTTACACCGGTCTCGCCCACGATGCGCTCCAGATGGTCAGCCGTAAAATTTGACACCCCGATCGACCTGACACGCCCCTGTTTCTGGAGTTCGATGAGTGCACGCCAGGTTTCGACGTAGGTCGCACGTTGAGGGCACGGCCAATGTATGAGGTACAGATCGACGACATCCAGTTGCAGCCTGGTCGCGCTTGCATCGAAAGCGCGCATCGTCCGGTCGTATCCTTGATCTTCATTGCGGAGCTTCGTCGTGACAAAGTACTCGCTTCTCCGCAGGTCCACCTGCTTCAAGGCCGCGCCGAGTCCGCCCTCGTTCCCGTAGCTCGCAGCGGTATCGAACAAACGATATCCCGCATTGATCGCGGTCGCGACGATCTCGGGTGTGTTGGCATTGTCGATCTGCCAGACGCCGAAGCCAAGTTGGGGCAGTGAATGACCATCATTTAGCAGAACCATCGGAACGTTTCCCGCGGCCGACCCATGTTGCGCTTGCGGAGAAGCGACGTGCAATGTTGAAGGGCTGTAGGCGTTGGAGGATTGCAAGAGAGGCTTTGCTCCCACACTTGGAATCGTCAGCGCTCGGGCTGATGTAGGCGCGCTAGGCGCCCTGGCGGTATCACCAATCACTGCCGGGCGGAATATGCGGCCGCCGCCTGCAATGCTGCGCAACATCATGCCCTTCATCCAATCACGGACCACCGACGTGCGGCTTTCGAATACGAAATAGAATATCCCCGCAGCGATCAGACAAAAAAGGATGAAGCTCGCGTCCAGCCCGACTGATGCGAGCGTGAAATGCTGACGGCCACTGGCAACGGTGACGTTGAGGAGCAGCAGGATCGAATGGTGGATCGCGTACAATGAAAAGCTGAATTTCGCGAGTTCCCGGCCCGTTCGCAGCCATGAAGGCAGCGGCACCCTCAGATAGTCTATACCGACAACGAATGCGGCTGTGACCAATCCAATGGCCAGACTCGCTGCCGCCCATTGAGGAAGCAGGCCCTTGGACGCGAGAGCATACAAGCCAGCGACACTCACTAGGAAGCCGAAACACCACACCCACACCGGCGCAATCACGGCATAGGCGATCACACCGAGACACCAGATCGAAAATAGGAAGAAGAGTCTCAGACCGATGTGCGTGCCGCTCGCGTCGTGATATTCTGCCAGTCCGAACAATCCGAAGACCGCAAGGATCAGCAGAAGATAGGCCGGCGTCCTGCGGACCGAAATCAGCGCAAAGAACAGCAGGTAATACCAAAATTCGGCCGCCAGGCTCCATAGAGCTACATTGCCGGCGAATTCCGAACACGCGATGGTCTGGAGAAACAAGCCGTTGCAGATTGCGGTGGCAGCCCCGACAGGTGCGTTGAAAATTGCCGCACTGTTGTAGACGTCCTGATGAGAGGAAACATAGGACTGCCAGCCTGCCGATTGCCTCGCTGAAACATAGATGCAAAAGGAAAGCGTCAGCGCTGGCAGGAGTACAACATAGAGGCGCGCCAAGCGCGCCGAGAAATAGTCCACCGCATGCAGCCGTCCACGCAGGCTTCTGATCAGCGCCGGACCACCGACCAGGTATCCGCTCAAGACGAAGAACACCAGGACCGCAGCTGGACCATGCGCGCTCAATGCCCAGAGAATGGAATAGACCATCCTGATCGCCGGGCCATGGCTTCCGTCCGGGACCTTTTCCATGAACATCAGCTGATAGGAATGGAAAGCCAGAACCTCGACGGCCGCGAGTCCGCGCGCGAGATCGAGCCAATCCGACAAAACGGTAGACACTCCCGTCTCTGCGCGAAAAGTGATCACGACATACCTTCCGTCTCGATCAATGGGTTAGCCCGAGAACAACGAAGGCTTGTGCTTAGTCTTGATTTTCTGCAGTCGAATTGACGCCTCTCAATAATGCGCGTGCAGGACATTCAGCGACGAGATGCTTCACTGCCGCTCAACGAGCGTCGCGCGCGCTGCCGAGGGGTCCGACCAAACTCTGATCGCAAGACCGCGAATTTCGACGCCGTGCACACTCCCGACTGCCGCGGGACAATTCGACGCAAGTAGCCGAATCCATGATCACTGCACGAGGGGACAAGGCAAAAAACGCTTACAATTCTGAGCTGTAGCGATATCCACGACCAAGCGCCTTTGCTCTTCGCGAAGGCAAATACATTTCATCTTCCGCTTTGATCGAAGCACGCCGCACTCTCGTACCGTTCGGCAACTTCTCAATCACATTGGCGACAAATTCTGTTGCAAGCGTTGGCGCAGGTAAGGAAACGCTTGCACTGCACTGGTCGTCTCGATTGGCGGCCATCGCACAAAATTCGTGCAAGCCGGCAGGCGCTCAAGCGCTGTCAGTACAACTACGTCGATTGAACTTTGCTTTGGCTTGGTTCATCTTTTGGGGAAAGGCGCAAACGTGATTCGACAGGCTCGATTTCCGTGACGCTCGAATGTTGGCTGTACGGCGCACAGCCCATTCTTGCGAGTATCTCTCTCAGCAGAAATAGCATTCAGTTAGCGTGAACGGCGTGACGTTGATCACGCTTCGGGGACTCGGCGACGACCTCGCCGGGATGAGTGCTGACTCCTGCCTTCGCGACATCAACACATCCTACCAGGAATCCTACATGGCTATTTCGTTGTCGGAGCTAATCAAACAGAACACGCTTGGGCAAAGCGAGGCATTCCCCGACGGGGTGCCGCATAGCTACAGCTGGTATCAAGGCTGGAATCCCGGCGGGCAATTGACCCCGCCTGCGGACTTCACCGCTGTTGAGGGCTGGGGACAGGTTTACACGGAGGAAGGAGCTCCCGCCTCCCCAAACGCAGATGTCCAGGTCGCCAACGCGAAGACCTATGTACACATCAAGGAGACCGGCCAATGGGTGCTGGTTCAAGACCAGTCTAAGCTCGGACTAGGAGGAGGGCATTTCGTCGAGGATTTTGCGGGCAATTCAGCCTATCCGATGCAAGTGACCAATCTAAACGGGACCGCGAGCTTTGATGCCCCTGTGGATGGGTACAATGATCATTTCTGGTATGGGGCGCGAGGAACGTACACCGCAGGAACGGTCGACGGCGTCTATGTCCAGATGGACATGAGAACGACAGACCCGAACGCGCAACTGGTGGCCATGGTCGGCGTCGACTGGTGGCGCAGCGCGACGGCTCCTTTCCTTGCCGACCACAGCAACAATCCGGGTGTCGGCGGAAGCAACTGGGTTGAGCTTTCCACCCAGTGGAAGACGATTGGCTACTATTCCATGAGCACTGCGGCCTTCACGGCTGACTTGCCGCCGCCGCTGCTCGGATCCTCGGAAACTCCTCCGGTCGTGCCGGCAGACACGCTGGCGCCGGCAGCGCCATCTATCACGGCGTTCACACCGGATACGGGCACCGTCGGTGACAAGACCACGGACGCCAAGCAATTGACGTTAAGCGGGACAGCAGAAGCCGGCAGCACCGTGAAGGTCTTTGAGGGAGCGACCGTGATTGGCGCGGCGCAGGCCAACGCAAGCGGCGCCTGGAGCCTGACAACGGCTCAATTGGCGGTCGGGACCCATGCCTTCACTGCGACCGCCACCGATGCAGCAGGCAATGTCAGCACCAAATCGGCTGCGCTGAGTGTGATCGTGAGTGCGCCTGTCGTTACCCCACCGCCGACAAATAGCACGAACCTGCTCGTCAATGGCTCGTTCGAAGCCACGACTTTGGCGGCCTTTGCCGATGGCCGTTGGGGAGCGTACGATTCCGTGTCCGGCTGGACCGCGCTCTCTGGCGGCAAGATCGAACTCTGGAACAATCTTGGTGGGATCAAGGCCAGCGATGGAGGCAATTTCGGCGAGCTGGATTATGCCGGAGCTCGAGATGGCTTCTATCAGGACGTCAAGACGGATGCGGGGAAGGTCTACAACTTGTCCTTCGATGCGCGCTCACGACCCGGCTTCACCGGTTCGACCTGCTCGATTGAGGTGTTGTGGAATGGCTCAGTCATCGCCACCGTCCCGCCCGGCGCCGCATGGGAAACCTACGATTTCAAGGTGGTCGGGACCGGCGGCCGGGATCGCCTCACATTCCGCGAGCTGGCGAGCCAAGGTAGCGACGGACTGGGCGCGCTCTATGACAACATCGAATTGAGCGCCGCAGCGTCTCAATCCGTCACGCAACCGCCGACGGCAGGCACCAACCTGCTCACGAACGGGTCCTTCGAATCGTCTTCGATGGTACCCTTGCTGGACGGTCGATGGGGGGCCTTCAATTCCGTTTCGGGCTGGCACGCCATCAGTGGCGGCACCATCGAGCTCTGGAACAATCTCAACGGCGTAAAGGCCAGCGACGGGGGAAATTACGGCGAGCTGGACTATGCCGGAGCTCTCGATGGCTTGTATCAGGATGTAAAGACCACCGCCGGCCAAGAGTACGTCCTCTCCCTCGATGCCCGTTCGCGGCCGGGGTTCACAAGCTCCACTTGCTCGATCGAGGTGTTGTGGAATGACTCGGTCATTGGCGTGGTTCCACCGGGAAACAACTGGCAAAGCTACGATTTCAGCGTGGTCGGCACCGGAGGACAGGATCGCCTGACAATTCGTGAGGTGGCTGGCCAGTCTAAGGACGGGCTGGGTGCGCTGTATGACAACATTTCGCTGGTTGCCAAGCCAACAAGTACCGCTTCTGCATCAATGCTGAGTGTTGTAAATCAGGCAGTGGCACTGATGACACAATATGCGGCAGCCGACGTCACCAACACCGGTGCAGAGACCAGCAGAGTCGTGACCAGTGATCCCAACTCTTCTGCCGTTCAAACGCTTGCTTTGCCAGCACAGCACTAGCTCGCTGCACTCGATCGAACGAAGCTTCAGGGTGTCGCGCGGCGGCACCCTTTTGCTATGCGCCACGCGGACCGGCACTCTCTCGCATGGCGAGCACACAAGTGCACGCAAGCGACAGAATAGCGCGCTCACGCAGGCCGCCTCACCTGGAGAACGAGCAAGAAATTGACAATCGTCAACTCGGGCCAACCCAGGTCGCATTAGTTGACATTGGGCGCGCCCTCGAGAATGCCATTCGCCGTCCGTGCGTCCTTCGTGTGATCAATTGTGGAATGGAGACGGTCGTGCACGCCAGCTGGGCCACCTCTGATCAGGATCTGAGCGATAGTCTACCGAACGGCTGGCGGCCGCCGGGGTATCCACCGTGCGACGTTCGGTGATGCTGATCCATGACACCTTTGACGAATGTCACGGAGAGCGAGCCCCTGAATGGCGTCCAAACGGCCGCGAACCACAACCTAGCCACCGATCGGGCCTATCCTTTCGTGACGATCGCCATTCCTACGTACAATCGGGCTGCGCTCCTGAAGGGCTGTGTTGGATCCGCCTTGTCGCAGACCTATCCCCATTTCGAGATCCTCGTCTCGAACAACGCCTCGCCGGACGATACCAGCCGGGTCTTGAGCGGCTTCAAGGACCCGAGACTGAGAATCATCAATCAGGCGACGAATATCGGCCTGCTTCCCAACTGGAATGCCTGTCTCGCGAACGCCAGGGGCGACTACATCGTCTTCGTTTCCGATGATGACAGGATCATGCCATGGCTGCTCGAGCGATGCGCGACTCTCATCAGACAGCAGCCGCAACTCTCGAGCGTGATCACACTGAGCAATCTTCACGCAGCCTCACTCGGGCATACAAGGCCCCCCCGCGCCAGCCGTCTCTGCGCTACGGGCGTTCGGGACGGCACGATAATTCTGAAAGACTTCTTGACGGATCAGATCACGGTCAACATGTGCGGCGTGGTGATGCGTACCGAACTGCTGCGGAGGCGAGGAGGCATTCCGCTTGATCTGCCGCACACGGCCGACGTCGCCGCTTGGGCACCGCTTCTGCTGCTGGGCCGAGCCGGACTGATCAATGAAGCCTGCGCAACCTATACCTATCACGATGATTCCGAGACGGCTCGGCTAGGCGTCGAACAGCTTCTGAACGACGGACGCCGGGTGGCCGATCTGATCGCACAGACCGCAGAGGTTCATGTGCAGGACTTAGAATTGCGCAAGACCATCCAAATCGAGGCCAAACGCTGCTTCGCCCGTCGCGGACTGATCACGCTGTCCGATTTTCGTAAGAGCGGCGGCAGTATTCAGGAGATACTGGAGGTGGCCTGGCGATTTCGTCGCGACCTTTACGATGCGAGCCTGAAGGCCGTTCTCCGCTTCGTTGTTCTCTCCCTTTGTCCGCGATCGCTCACCGCCCGGCTACGCCGCCTAAGGCACAGCACACCGGAGCAACTTGCCTGAACGCGCCCCTTGGCCGCGCTTGTCCACTATCGCCAGTCGTACTCCCTGCTCCGCCACGCCGTTATTGATGCCCCTCAAATCCTGGCGATCCTGCATATGTAGCTTTCCTTAAAGAGAGTGCATGGTCATCAGTTTCCATAGAACGCCGGCATCCAGCCGATCGAAGGGCTTGAATCGGAACACGCTACGGGAGGACGAGCGCAGGCCGCACTACCGGTTCATTGTGCTTGATTCATCATCAGCATTGTGAGCACCGCGGACATGTTTACTTCATTCAACCGATACCTCGCCGATCTGATCGTGATCGCCATGCGGGCCAGCGTCATGGGCTGCAAATTTGGCCTCGCCCTCTTCATTGCCCGTTATCTCGATCTGTCGTCGCTGGGCTTGTACGGTCTTGCGGCTGGCGCCATCGCCGCCGTTCCGATCGTCGTCAATCTCGGGATGAACCATTTGCTGATGCGCGACGCTGTTACGGCCTCCGCAGCCGAAATGATCGACGGCATGCGCCACTATTGGAGTTTTGTAGTCTCGGTGTACGTCGTGCTCTTGTCGATCGTTACGCTGATCACAATCGCCTTTGGCACTTCCACCCTCTGGATCTTGATCGTTGCTGTAATCATGTTTGAACATGTCGGAAACGATATCTTCTATCTACTTTCGAGCCTGCAACAGCACCTCTCGGCGAATGCTATCGGCTTCCTTCGCGGTGCGGCGTGGATTCTCGCTTATGTTCCGCTCGCTATCTGGGATTCGAACCTTAGGGCACTCCCGTATCTGTTCGGGTTTTGGCTGGCAGGAAGCATCGTTTCGGTCGCACTTTTCGTTTTTCTGAGTTGGTCCTGGCCGTGGCGCGCATGCTTCTCCCTTCCGTTCAGGCCTTTATTGATTACGCAAGCGATCCGGAAGTCCTTCCTCATGCTGGTAAGCGATCTCGGCTTCATTGCAAGCCAATACATCGATCGCTACCTGATCACCTTGTTCTTGGGCCTGAGGGTCGCGGGCATCTACTTTCTTTTCTGGACGGTAGGAAGTTCCGCAACCACCTTTCTTGCGCTGGTCCTTCAGCAGAAGCAGCGTCCTCTCCTGATCAGCGCGTACCGGTCCGGCGGAGCGTCCGCACACTGTCAACTGGCCCGGCGCTTCATGCAGACGACGGCTCTTGCCACGGCAACGCTCAGCATAGCAGTCGGCCTGGCGTTCCAGGCGCTCCTGCCGTGGCTGGGACAACCTGCTCTCGCGGCGCAGTCGTCGGCATTTTGGTTGATCGTCGCCGCGCTCGCGGTTCGCTACATGGCCGATTTCGGTGCCCTCAGCCTGTTTACGGCACATCGCGATCGGTTGACGACGGTCACGAATGTCGCTTCGGTTTGTGTGTTAGTTTTGGCGCAGCTAGCGCTGCTGCCACTTGCCGGCCTCCACGGAGCTGGCGGAGCGATCCTGCTGACCTCTCTCATCATAGCACTTTGGCGCTATTGGCTCTTGTTCGGTTTCTCACTCAAGAACGTCGAATCCGGCCGGGTGGGAGCCTAAACGCCGCCGGTCCTTTCGGGCCGCTCGAATCCGCATAAGGCCTACATCCGTCCGCGGACTATTCGTAGCTGTCGTCACACCTGGAATCAGAGTGCAGCGGCACAATGGCGAACGCGACGACCGCGCAGACTACGATCGCAAGCGGAACGATCAGGATGCCATAGATCGCCGATTCGAGCGCCCCACCGATCCAGGATCGGCTCTCGGTCTCATCGAAGTCCTCTCGAGGGGAGCGGGGCGATGATGGGGCAACTGCCGGCTGGCGTGATCCTCCGGTGGTCGCGGTCAACATCCGCGATGAATTTCCGTCCAAATCGATCTGCGACACCGACAAATACTCCCTGGACCTTATTCTTATCCCCCGCCGGAAGCTCCCAAAATGTCGGCTCGATAGGCCTTCTTGCGAGGCTGATCTTGTCTCCCGATTTCCGAAGCGAATTAAAAGGACATCTTGTCCCGAAGTCAGTGGTACTTGACCTCGTCAGAGGATTCAGTCCGTTTGAATATGCAATCCATCTCGAGGAGCGAGACAGGATCCCGAGAATAGTAAGTCACAGGTCGCACCTGGCTCAGGGTGAATCCGGCCTCGCGCATGAAAAGAAGCGCCTCGTCAAACTTCCAGGTACCTTCGTAGAGGTGCACGAGCGGCAATTCCAGCTGGACGCCAAGAAGCCGACGGAGCGAGTTGCTGCCGCCTCGCAAAACGTGCTGCTCGAATCCCTGGGTGTCGACTTTCAAAAACACTCGATCGTCGGCGAACTCCGGGTATATAGAATCAAGGGTCGCAATCCGCACCTTGTCGACGCGGATCACGTCAGTCTCATAGATGCTCTTACGACCGATCTCTGTTTGATTGGCGATTGAGCTCATCGCCGTATTCTTGCTGACATTGATCTCGACGGTTCCGATCGTCTCACCGATCGCCATGTTTCGACAATGCCAATTCTTGTCTATGGCGCAGTTCTTCTCGAGTCGTTCGAATACTTCGGCGACCGGCTCGAAGGAGACTACCTTGCCCGTATATCCGTTCGACCTGACTTCCTGCGCGAACTGGCCCTCGTTCGCGCCGACATCCAACACCAGGTTGATAGAGCGCGAGTGCAGAAACTCCACCAAATTTGGATGATGACGACGGATCTCATACCCCGCTGACCTCACGATCGATTTAAGCCGGTCCTTCACCATCATGTCTCCGCTCCCATGAGTCCTGCTTTTGCCGCCGCCAATGCTGCGCGCATGGAAAGAAAATCATCGTCGCCAACTGAACTGGCGCCGATGCCACCTGAGCACCGGCGACAATATCGCCCGCCCCATGTGGGTCCGCCGCAAGCCAACCTTGACCAGATCGACGGCCGCCGACGGAAGTGGAGGCATCAGATCGTCGCGCGTTGGAAAAATCCCATCCCCGCGATCCACATCGCATTCGACCGCCTTTCGCACGCGATCCCGCCAGGAGGCTGTCTCGCGCATCGGCGCCGGGCCTTTGTCTGCCCAATCGGGCTGCAAACCCTTCGCGAGCATTCGGTTGGCTTCGTGCTTGAATAGCGCCGGCTGCCTTTGCCTTATTTCCAGCCGACTCGCTATCTGCGTCGGAGAACGATACGGGAAGTGCTTCAGCCGGATTCGTGACGGATATGTCCGGTTGCGATTATGAGGCCAAATCAGCCCGCCCCAGCGGAGATCATTCTGGTGGCGGACGAATCGCGGCTCGCTCCAATTGTTCTGATAGTACTTGAGCCTGTCTTGCACCGACCTTCCGAGCCAATCCGACGGACTCTGTTCGTAGTCGCGAAGATCAACGTCAGTGAAATAGAAGTTGAACGTCGCCGAATGGACGAAACCGTAGCTGCCGGGGATCCGCGCGAGGAAGCGGGCTGGGTCGTCAATGTAGATCTCGTCGGAATCGAGTCTGCACCACCAATCTCCCGGAGACGCTATGCTCCGACGCGTTTCGAATATCTCCCCGCGGAGCTCGTCGGTGAACGTGCGGTCATCATGACCGACGATCTCGATCTTATCACTGCGGGCCGCGATGGACTGAACCGTCTCCCAGGTCCCGTCGACGCTGCCATTGTCGAAGACAAAGATCCTATCGCTCCAACGTAGCGCAGCCTCGAATGTCTCACCGACGATATCGTTCTCGTCTCGAACGCAGCAGATGCTGAATATCTTCATGCTAAAGTCACACTTGTTTGGCACCGAAACCCACGCACGACATTGAAATGGAAGCCGGCCGTTCCTACGCTCATCCCTTCGGCGGAGGCAGTCGGGGCGACCTGCCTACCGGACCGATGCCGGTGTCCTCCCTCCGGGGTCTTCCCTAAAGTCTGACCATCCGGCAAGTTGAGGGTCTTTCACCCCTTCCTTCCTTTGCCGAGCGACCAAGAGCAAATTCACTGGGTCGTCCTCTCCCGTGTTCACGTCGGAACTTGACGGGGCTTGGATTGTGCTTTTCGCAAGTTCTGGCCCGAAAATGCCTCCCAGGCCGAGCAGAAAGCCGCCGGTCAGCGCCAAGGCGATGAGGTGCGGGACCTGAGGGAATACCGGCGCCGTTGGCGTTATCGCTTTCTGCACCACTCTGAGGCTGGACAGCTGGCTCTTCTTGGCAACCTCCGAGCTTATCTGCTCCTCGAGGATCCGGCCTGCGTATTGTGCCGCAGCTGCCGACGCGGTCGTGAGAACGCGCTTTAATCTTCCGTATTCGGCCTCCTTTGCAGAGAGCGATGCCAATTCCTTGTTCACATTCTCAAGCTCGGAGCCGAGTTGATTCAGGAGTTCGGTCTGGCCGTTAAGATCGGCATTCAATCTCATAAGGGTCGCCATATTGTCCTGATAGACCTTGATCAGCAGTAACGGCGGTTGATCCTCAAACTGATCCGGCGGCTTGGCAGACGCATCAACGGTCCTTCGAGAGTCCTGCCCGGCAAGCGTGCTCACCATTCGATTCACCGTTTTGTTCTGTGTAACCGGCCGCAGGACCGCCAATTGCTCCGCGATCGCTAGCTTCTGCCCTCTCTTGTCCTCGATTGCGCTCCGTGTAGTGGAGATCTGCGTAGCCAGGTCGCTTGCGCGCCTCAGCAGGAGCTGGCGCTGATCGTCGACGGCATAAATCGAGGCCTCAACAGAGAACCGCTTCAGATTGGCAGCGGCGATCTCGGACTCTTCTTCGAGCCGCTTCGTTTGCTGCTGGAAGAACTCCTGCGCGCCGGGCATTTGAACGTCCAGATTTTGAACAGCGACCAATGCATTGGCGAGCTCGTTCAGATAACTCGCCGCAATCGATGCATCCTTGTGACGGAACGTGATCTTCAACAGGTCGGATCGGCCCTCCTGCTTGGCATTGATGCGGTCCCGCAGACTGAGAATTCCCCCCTGGTTGCGCTCTATGTCTTCCTCCGTCTCGGCAGGCTCCGGCGGTTGCGCATTTGGCTGTGGCTTCGATCCCGCCGGCTCCCTGGCGAACACGTCCCTGAGATCGATTTCCTTCCCCCATGCCATAAACCTTGCCAGGAGCGTCGGATTCGAATCGGACGATAGCCTGTCGTAGCCGACGTTCTTTGCCGCCTCTAAGATCACCTGATCAATCTTGGCGATGCGCGACAGTGATTCCATGCGGCTTTGAAGGTCGACGCCCTCCCCGAAAGGCGCGCCGGTGGTACTGGACGAACGTTCCTTGATCCCTTGCCCGGCGCGCAACAGTACATATGCCTCGTAACGCTCACCAACGGCCGCGTAGTAGAGGAAAGCTGCACTGGAAGTCAGGAACAGGCATAGGTAGATAACCCACTGTCGTCGCCATAATAGACCGAACGTTCTACCGAGTATGGTGCCTTTACTACGTTCCACCGCCGACTCCACTTCTCTGACACCGCAGCGTCTACCGAAGCGAGCAGGCCGGTATTGACGGCCGTCAACTCGGATTCAGCGATCGTCGACATCTTGACCGCTGCGCGTCCGGCCAGTTCGAGCAGGCTAGGCGTGTCGAGTTGCGCACCGTGGGAACCGCAACGCCTAGGATGTGGGATAAGGTTGCTGTGAAGGATCTAACTCTAGGACGAGAAGGGACGTCACACCTCGTTCCCACCTCGACGGCCGTCCAAGGGCGGTTCTTCGTAGTGACCTGTTTCGGCCTCGTGTTCCTGAACTGGCTCACGTTCATCTACCACTTTACCGGGTCGAGCGTATTCAACGTCCTGAGCAATTCGATAAGCCTGCTGCTCATCTCGTGGTCAGCCTATCACGTGCTGATAGCGAAGGAGCGAGATGGACCTTACACGATCCTCCTGCTGCTTGCCTGTGCGTTCACGGGCACGAGCTATCTAGTGAATTTTGGCGCGTTCGAACTTCCGGATGCTTTGAAACTGCTATCAATATACTCGTTCTTCCTAGCAGGGCGGAGCACACCCGAACGGCTCCATCGGTCGGAGAAGCGGTGCATCTATGCACTCGCCGCTCTGCCCCTATTATTCAGGGGGGTCGGCCAGACGAAGGTCTACACCGGCATCGAATATCCAGACGTTTTCTCCTATTTTCCGAACACGAATACGGCAGCACTCTACTTCTCCGCTCTGTTTTTTGCCTTGTCCCCCTGGCTCGGAACCAGGGTCTTGATCGCGCAATTCATAAATGCTGCAATCATGAACCGTGTTGGTCCCGCATTCGCGACCATCATCTCCATTGGCCTTTGGTCCTTCTTCCCGTTGAGGCCGCAGGTCTTAGTCGCCCTTCTGCTGTTGGTGATAGCCAGCTTGGCGGCCTATGCGGTCGGTGCACTGGATCGACTGTTAACGGGCTTGAATGCGATAGCCCTCATCTGGAGCCTCGATCCGAGCACCGTTGCGCGGATGTCAACAAAGCAGTTGATTGATCTAACGGGTACGACGGACATGTCGGCGTTCTTTCGGATCACGCACTGGACGAACATTTGGCAGATCTATTCGTCGCTGGGGATCGGAGGAATATTGTTCGGCTACGGTGCAAGCCAGACCGGTCTGTTGACCGTGCTGCCGCTGCCGCCACACAACGATTACCTGCGCGTCCTCGCAGAGTACGGATTGTTGAACTTCATCATCTTTGCGATTTTCGTGTTCAGCATCGTTTTTTCACTGAAAGAGCGGTCGGCGAAAACCATGTATACCGTGCTTCTCATCTACTTTCTGTCCGAGAACTTGATCGACAACTTCACGTCGATGACCTTGTTCTTCTCTTACGCGGGTCGGTTTACATCACCGAAATGGATGACGCGCAGCTCAACCACAGCATGAGCAAGGCACGGCCAATGGACTTCTCGATCTCCGAGCTCCTCAAACAGAATACCCCTGGCAACAGTGAAGGATTCCCCGCAGGCGTGCCTCCGAGCTACAACTGGTACCAAGGCTGGAATGATGGCGGGCTATGGTCGCCGCCTGCGGATTTCAGTGCGGTAGAGGGCTGGGGACAGGTCTATCCGAAGGTGGGAGCGCTGCCCTATTCGAATCCGAATGCCGCACTCGAGGTCGCCAACGCGAAAACCTACGTTCGCCTCAAGCCGTCCGGCGAATGGAAACTGGTTCAGGACCAGGCGAAGGTCCAACTCACCGGAGGGCATTTTGTCCAGGACTTCGCCGGGAATGTCGCCATTCCCATGAAGGCGACCACTCTGCCCGGGACGACCATTTCCTTCGACGCGCCCCCTGCCGGCTATAACAACCACTTTTGGTACAAGGCGCGCGGAACTTACCCCGCCGGAACCGTTGATGCCGTCTATGTTCAAATGGAAATGCGGGTCACCGACGCGAACTTGCATCTTATTGCGATGGTGGGCGCCGACTGGTGGCGCCACGCCACAGCTCCATATCTTGAGGATCATAGCAACAATCCGGGCGTCGGCGGCAGTAATTGGATCGCGCTCTCGATCCAGTGGAAGACGATCGGCTTCTACTCCATGAGTGAAGCGGAATTTCGCGCGAGTCCCGCTCCACCATTTCGCAGCTCCGCGAACGAAACGCCACCCAGGAAGACACCACCGTTCCCTCCGGGGCCGACACGAAGCGGCGACAATCTCATGATGGATCAGTTGTACGAGCCAACGTCTGGTTCGAACGGGCGGAAAGTTTCCAGCAGCAATGATGAATCATATCATCCAGGACAAGACCAGCAGCAGGTCATGAATGCCGGGTCGCGCCCTACCCCTGCCCGCTCGATCGCAGTGGCGGACGCCTTTTCGAACGACTCTCTCATTGTGCTCGCGTTGGCTTTAAGCGCACTGGTCAAACTTCGTCGAGGAGTCTCACTGGCTCGAGCAATGCGATGGAGCGGCATACCATGACCAAAAGTTGGCGAAACTTGCCGGCGCTGCGCGTCGAATCCGACGAGATGTTGCACTTGGACCTGCTAAGATTCGTTGCCTCAGTTGGCATCGTCGTTCGCCATTCTTTCGAGTTCTTTTTTCCCGAATCTGCTCGATCCACGCTGCCGAGCGGCCTCGCTTTGTTCGTCGATCTATTCTTCGTGATCTCCGGATTTGTGATCGCGCACGTGTACTACGGAAAGGTCGATACCCTTTCGAGTTACGGTTTATTTCTCCGAAGGCGCGTAGGGCGGCTGATGCCGCTCCACTGGTTGACCCTGCTGGTCTCAATCGTTCTCTGGTCCGGATTCGTCGCCATTGGTAAGGCCGGAAACCACGAACCGTCGTTCGAATTGCGATGCATTGCAGAAACTGCGCTCCTCCTGAATGCAATGTTGACCTGCGGTAACGGGATCTCGTTCAGCAGCGTATCCTGGTCGATTGGCGCCGAAATGGTGATGTATCTTGTATTCCCGATTTTCGTCTGGATGAGCGTGAGATCAAGGTTGGGATTTCTGCTCGCAACGGTTCTTACTCTAGTCGCCACGATCGTTATCGACCTTGCTCGGAACGCGATCGATCGCTCCTGGGTTGACCTGTGGCCCCCCTTGAGAGCGCTCCCGTCCTTCATGATCGGCGTCTGCCTATTTTGCTTTCGCGACAAGGCGCGCAAGCTCGCCGCGCCGGGGCCATTATTGCTATTGTCGGCGGCACTGTCGCTGGCCGCCATGATCTCCTACACCCATCATCTTGTTGCACTGGGGCTCGTCTACGTCGTCGCGATCACCGCCGTCGCGGCCGATGCCCCAAACATGCCGTTCCGGCTTTTGTGAAACGGTCTGCTCCTCTTGGGCAACTCACCTACTCGATATACATGTGGCACTCGCTCATCGTCCTGATGGTCATGAATGCAGTGGCGGACAAGCTGATCCACGCTTCCCCCAGCTGGATGTTGATGTTTTGCGTGATTTGCTATGCCATCATCTTCGTCGTCGCCTATTTTTCGTACTTTGTCATCGAAACTCCGGCCCGTCGCTACATCGACAGTCTTATTTCTAGGCGGGTGCGTTCGGCTTTTTCGGCGCCGCGGTATTCTATCACGAACGATCTACGTATTGGACAAGCCGAGGACGACAGCGCGCAACCGAGCAATAGCCTGTAATTGCCTAATGGCAGGAGTATTGGGCCTGACGTCCGTGCTTTCCAAGCGCGCCCCTCGGCCGCGGGCCGCGGCACGTTGGCTTGGCGAGGAACTCAATGCGAGACGTCCGGCCTGGCGACTCCGATTGACCTACACGCATCGGTAATGACGTCAGAACCAATCGCGCAGCCCATATTGAGGTCCGTCAAGTCCGCGACACCTCCGACACCTACAGTGCAGGCAGAGAGGCTCAACTGATTATGGGTCGGTGGCTATGTCTGACACGCGCCATTCTTCCGCCCTGCGATTGCCATCTGCGACGCCTGGATGCGCAGTGCACATCGAGTTGCGAAAGCTCCCTACCTTGCTTTTGCCAATTGGAATAGCCGCAATTCTCGTCGCGACCCCAGAGAGCGCCTTGGCGGCGAAAGGCTCGTCAAACGGAGCGATCATTGCCGGGATCTCGATGAACGTTATCGAACAGAATACCCCAGGTTACAGTCAAGCTTATCCCGCCGGGGTTCCCAACACGTCCTCCTGGTGCAACGGCACCTCCAAGCCCGAAGCCGGCGGACCTCCTTCGGATTTCACAGCTGTCACGGGACTAGCTTCAGTCTTTCCCAAGTTTGGCGCGACGGCATCCGCCAATCCCAACGGAAAAATACTCGTATCGAACAGCAAGACCTATGTGCGTCTTCGCGCGACGCAGGAATGGATCCTCGTGCAAGACCAGAGCGAGAACGAGATCGTAGGCGCTCATTTCGACGCCATGACTCCCAAAAGTCTGGCTGTTCAAATGAAGGCGGAGGTGCAAGCCGACGGCGACACTCTTGTCGATGGTCCTCCAGTCGGTCGCAACGATCTGATGTGGATGGTGAGACGGGGCAACTTTGCTGCCGGTAGCGTGGATTCCGTTTATGTGCAGATGGACATGAAGACCACTGACCCGAACATGAAAGTTGTCGCCAATGTTGGAGCCGACTGGTGGCGAGCTCCGGACGCGCCGCACAGCGCCGCTAACAATAGAGGCGCCGGCAACAGCAACTGGGTAGAGCTGTCCCCGGATTGGTCTACGCTTTTTTTCTTTTCAGGCAGTGCCGCCAAATTCGCTGCGAACCCACCGCCGCCGTTGGCCGAGTTGCCGCTCTCAGCGCAGCCGACGAGCACGCAGCACGCCGCGAATTCCCCATCGCCATGCCTTCGCATCCTGGCACCTCGATAAATCTGGCAGCACCGGGCTCATGATTCGAACCGCGATAGACATCGGCACTCAAAATACCCAACGCCTGCGGCCCACCACCGCCGCTCAGTTCTCAACGAACCGACCTTAGCTCATCATGGAGCTTTCCGCTTTGAGATAGTGCATTGCAGCAGCCAACTTTTCGAAGAGGCTTATCATGTCCTCAGTCATTTACGGTAGGCACGTATCCCCGACCGCGATCGGTCGCGGCGGCTCGCTAGAGACGCCACTTCCGATCGTTATCATGGCAGGCGATTTTCTTCTGGTTCTACTCAGCTATGTTGGCGCCGCCCTGATTTATCGCAGGCTCATAGGGGCTCCGCCCGACCCGGACCTTTCAGTCGGCGTCGGCCTGATCGTGTCGATTGCGTTTTGCGCGATCGCATTCATTCAGGGCGGTTACGACCGTCACAATTTGCTCAATGCGAGTTGGCAATCGCGTAAGGTTCTTCTCGTTTGGATGTTGTCACTGACGATTCTCGCATTCACTGCTTTTCTCCTGAAATCTACAGCCGTTCTGTCCCGCGGCACCATCATCCTGTTCGCGGTGATGGGCCTCGTTGGCCTGGGTGCGCACCGCGCGGCGTGGCGGGTTACCCTGGCTTCGTCGTCTGCCAGAGGCCGCTCTTTCAGGCGGCGTGTTGTCTTACTCAGCCAAAAGCCGCTTGACTTCACATCAGAGCGATTCAAGGACTTGCGTAGAAACGGCTTCGAGGTCGTGCGTCACGTCGTTCTGAACGTGACGCTGGAGGATGACGATACCAAGTGGGATCGAGATGTCCTGAAAATCGTTCGAGAATCCCGTTCGGCAGAGGCAGATGAGTTTCTCCTCGCCTTCGACTGGACCGAGCTCCCGACGTTGAAGAAGCTGAGCCAACATTTGCGCCAAGTGCCGAATGCCGTTCGCTTGTTGCCGGATTCCACTATCGCGGACGTCGTGTCGCGCCCTTTCGTGCCCATCGGCGAAACGGTGGCAGTCGAAATTCAGCGAGCACCTCTTTCGATCGGCGAACGTGCCCTGAAACGTGGCCTCGATATTGGGTTAGCCTCTCTGGGGCTGTTGCTGCTGCCACCTTTGCTCATCCTGACGGCAGTTCTGATCAAGCTGGATTCGCCCGGCCGCGTCATCTTTCAACAGACACGTCGCGGCTTCAATGGCAAACCATTCAACATCTGGAAGTTTCGCAGCATGACGGTCTCGGAGGATGGTCCCGAGATTAGACAGGCAAGCAAACAGGATGCGCGTGTCACCAAAGTTGGGCGTGTCTTGCGGAGGACCAGCATTGACGAATTGCCTCAGCTCTGGAATGTCTTGCGCGGAGACATGTCGCTGGTGGGTCCGCGCCCGCACGCACTCGCACATGATAATTTTTACGACCAGACGATCAGCAACTATGCTTACCGCCGTTACGTAAAACCCGGTCTGACTGGCTGGGCCCAGGTGAACGGGTTCCGCGGCGAGACACCAACCATCGAATTGATGAAGAAGCGTGTTGAATACGACGTTTGGTATGTAACCAATTGGAGCATTTGGCTAGATCTTCGTATCATCGCGTTGACCGTGATAACGCTCTCGAGCGAAGCGGCTTATTGAAGTCGCTTTTCGCACGGACAGCAATTGTCGACGCGCCGGGGAGATTCATGCCGGAGTGAGCGCGGGAATATCTGGGCGAGGTACTGACTCGGTGATGTCCCAAACATCCGCTCGTCACAATCCGTCAGGCACTGCGAAGCGAGAGAGGCCCGACGCTCAAGTGCGCAACACTACAGAGCAGACGGTGTTCGCCACGTATGCGCTCCCACCGCGCGTCCAACTGGATTTGGCATCGTCTCCATTTCCGACTCGCGCGGGCCCCAAGCGGCCAACAAGGAGATAAGAAACCTCCGCGCGAGCTCTTCCTCACCGCGCCATTTTTCTTTCAGCACGCTTCTGCGTGCTGCCGTGAAGCTGGAACGTAAAGCGATGGATCTCGCCACCGAGATCGGGACCTGACGCAGCGTGACTGGAACCAGAACGATGACTCTGCCGTGCGAAGAAACGTCACCTCTACACGGGCCGCATGAACGACGCGCGAGCGACAATCTGTCGCTGATCCGGCCTTGATATCGATCAGGTTTCTTCGGGGCAACTTACCTACCAACGGCCCGCAATCGATAGCGGTGAAACATTGGCTTGGGCGGCGCACACCCATTATTGGACGCTGTCAACTGGCGCCTCGGTCTGGCTGACGACCAGCGTCAAGCTGGAGCGTTTTCCGCCGGTCGGCACTGATCTGCCTATCGTTTTGGGAGACGCTACGATCATAAACACCATTGTGTTGGCCTCGTCACCCTCTGCCGTGGTTATCGAACTGGACAGCGGCCATCTTCGGCGCCTCACTCTGGCCAGTCACCCCTCACTTGCGGTCCAGGTTTCAGAGTGGATTGTGCAGCGGCGTGTCTGAAAGGCAGCCTCCACTTCCTTCCTCCTGCGTGTGCTAGCGAGACCGGAACGGTTGGCGCACTGTACCGTCGCTGACGAGGCGCACCATCAGAGCCCCCGCGCGGCCGGCCGCTCAAGGCGAACGGCGCGGTGCCGCCTCGCCGCGGTGTAGCGTTACGGTCTGATTGGTCTTCATCAGCGATCAGGGAAGACTGGGATCTTCGGGAATCGGGTAACGGAAACTGGCTTAAAAAAATCGTACGATTGGTAGCGGGAGAGCAAATGGAACATTCCGGTTCTGGTTGTTCAGCAAGCGGTGCCCGGCGGCGGCGGGCAGAACAGGTCGTCCGTTTAGCTCGCCCCCAATATCCTACTCCACGCCGAGCACGTAGGTCGGCCTATACCATCGGATTTGCGCGCTGTATCGAATGGGGTGAAGACACAGAAGCAAGGTCGCGCTGCCACGTTCGACTACAACGTCGCACAAGACCCGTTTTGTTCTTGACGACTATTCTCGTAATTTATTGAAAAGGAAGGCGTTTTATATGGTGGGCGCACCAGGGCTCGAACCTGGGACCCGCTGATTAAGAGTTCAACACGATCAATTCGCTGCTGTTTCTGAACGCGCGCCACACTACGACGATTTCTCAAATCCCCTTTTGTTTGCAGGCCTTTCTCGCATAGCTTCGCAGTCCTTCGCACTCAAACCTTCAAACACCTCAATTCATCATCACCGTTTGAGAACCGTTTTAGCGCCTCAGGACACTCATATGGCCGACATTCGCATTCTCCTGACCGACAAAACGATTGCCCAATTGCCTACTCCAAAAGATGGCTGGTATCTGGCGCGCGACACCGAGCTCAAGGGCTTCTTCGTCGTCGTCGGAAAGCGAAAACGGACATTTACGGTCCAGGGCGATCTCCGACAGAATGGAAAGCGCGCCTCATCTGTCAGGGTGTCTATCGGGGACACTTCGGAGATGTCGACCCGGACTGCGCGCGCGACAGCGAAGGAATACCTGGCCCAGATCAGTAAGGGGAAGCACCCAAAACCGGCGAAAGAAGAGGTTCGGCCCAACGCTGGTGAAACCGTCCCGAATAGTATGCCCGCGGCCGAAATAACGCTTCGGGAGGCCTGGCAACGATATCTGGAGGCCCATCTCATTAGGAAAGGTCGGAGCGAAAAGACGATAAGTGGCTATCGCGACCACGTCGAGCGGGTCTTTATTGACTGGCTGGACGCTCCGTTGCGGGAGCTCGGAATGGACCCGGCGCGAGTGGCCAAGAAACACGACGAGACCACTAAGAAGAATGGCCCGTACATGGCGAACGGCAGCATGCGAACGCTGCGCGCAATCTACAATCACGCCCGCAAGACTAACCGGTCTCTGCCCCCCGACAATCCCGCAGACGCTGTCGACTGGAACCGTGAGGAGCGCCGCGACACCGGAATGGGCAACCGCGATCTGAAGGGATGGTTCGCGGAGTTGGCTACCCTCGACAATCCAGTCCGCCGCGAATTCCACTTGTTCACGCTGCTTTCGGGGTCCAGACCAACCGCGTTGCAGGAGGTTAAGCCGGCTCACATTGATTTTCGGCGGCGAACGCTGCACATCTCAAAGCCCAAGGGTGGTAGGAAGCGGGCTTTCGACATTCCGCTGTCGCGGCAGATGATCCTGTGTCTCGTTCGCGCAATTCGGTTCGGTATGAAGATGTATCCGACCCAAGCGAAAGAATGGGTATTCCCCGCCGACAGCGAGTCAGGGCACATAGCAGAAACCAAGGAGGATCGAGACACGCTTTCGAAGTGGGGGAACGATCTACGTCAAACATTTCGAACCATCGCCACAGCCGCTGGTGTCTCCGAGTTCGATGCAAAGCTCTTGATGAACCATTCGATCCCCGGCGTTAATGCTGGCTACGTTACTCGACACAAGCTTCTTGAAGATCACCTACGCAGCCAGCAACAAGCGATCAGTAGCACAGTGTTCACCGCTCTAGGGGCATCGTTTACAAATGATCGCGCCCTGCGGAATTGGCTGGGATACGGAGCGGGTCGACGAGCAACCCAGGATTTCGAGACGTCAACCGATCTCGATCGAGAAGAATTTTGGCGGGCAGCCTAGCCTGAGCAGGGTTTATACTCCCGCACGCGATCTTATGGGAGGATTACGATACATCAAGCATCAGAATAGTGGCATGACCTGCGCCCGCCGTCTGCGCTCTCGCCAAACGATGTTTGTTGCCACGCCGGTTTCGTGGCTCGACGATGGCGTGAACGTTACGATCGCCTTGCCGCTACTCAGCCTCGCCCGATAGGCAGGCAAATTGCGTGTCGGCTGCATCGTTGCTTGTGCGCCCCCAAAACATCGCGACTTCAACTGTCAGCGTTTGGGCGCTGACGATGGCCCTCCTCTTCCACTGGAGTGCCTCTCCATTCCAGACGTCGAGTACCGCCGGCGCACGAACGGGTTCCTAATCAGGTCGACGACTCGGTTTGGCCTCGCGAGCCAATCGCTCCGCTTTCAACGCTCGCGGTTTTCATGAAATGACTGTTGCGCTTTTTCGTAGTCACTCACCTCTTTCGTCGCGTCGACCTGCTTGAACAGCTCGTTGGCCTGGCGCAAGGCCCGAGCCGCGTGTTCGTCCTTCATCATCTTGTTGCCCTCAAATTGCACGAACGCGCGCGACTCAAAAGCACCAGTACTGCGCCTGCCGGTCACGTTCGCAGCCTGATTTTCTGAGGCGAATAGCGCGTGCGAACAGATCGATCGATCGTAATGGCTGGCCACCATCACAGTTGCGTCCATTGCTTCGTCGGGCGCAGCTGCTCGCATGCCTGTCCAAATCAATCCGCTGTTCGATCACGAGTTCCCCAGGAAAGCTCTGAGCGAAAAGGAATTTAGCTTGGAACGTCGTCGCCTTACTCATATTGTCAGGCATCACCGACAACAGCCGACTATGGGCGTTGGTGACTGAGAGACAACGCGCGCTCCCGCCTGCAGAGGAGCGCGTGATGACCCGGTACTACTTCGACATCAGAGACGGCCAAGACCTCTATCCCGACGAAGAAGGACTCGAGCTCGCCGATCAGAAGGCGGCCGAGATCGAAGCTGCGAGAGCGTTAGGCGAT